>NZ_LMPM01000001.1:829298-1478597 GCF_001423845.1 Sphingomonas sp. Leaf357
ATCGAAACGCGCGCGCTCCTTCACCACCGGGACCAGGATGGCGAGCGCGACCCCGGCCAGTGCGAGCGTCAGCAGATTGCCGAACAGCCGGAAGCGCCGCGCCGCGATCAGCACCATCACGCCGGCGGCGATGACGACATAGAACGGCACGTTGCCCCCGAAGAGACCGTCGACCAGGTTGGCGAGCAGATCGTTCACGATGGGGAACATAGTATCGACCGAGGCTTCGTCCATAGCGGCGCTATGCGACCGGCCTTGCCCAGCGCGAAAATCGCGCTATGACGCGGCTCCCCATGGGGGCGATTAGCTCAGTTGGTAGAGCGTCTCGTTTACACCGAGAATGTCGGCGGTTCGAGCCCGTCATCGCCCACCACACCTTCTCGAGCATTTCCATGACATTCAGCTTTTTGGTGGAGCTGGCCCTGAGCATCATTGCGATGATGCCATCCGATGCTCAGGGTCGTGGGAATTCGAGCTTGCCGCCGATCAGAAGCCGATCGCAGCCGTTAGGCGGAAACGGCTGTCGTGGCCGTTGCTGCCGATCGCGCCCGAATAGCCGGCGATGATGGAAAACGTTTCGACCGGCCGCCATTCGAGATCGAGCGACACCGCCGCGCTGTCCCGCGACAGCGTTGCCCCGACAACGGTGAAGGGCAGCTGACCACCAACAAATTGCAGGGTCGACCGCGGCTGCGCGATGCCTAGAACATGTTGCCAGCCGAGTTGCGTTCGAGCGCTCAGCCCGCCGACCAACGGCGTGTCGGCGCGCACGCCAAGATTCGACATCGTGAACGTCTGATTCCTGGCCACCCCGACGAGCGCGGTTGCACCGGCAGATTCCGTGAACGCGTCGTTATGGACACGGTACGCTTCGATCCCGGCAAACGGTTGGACCGTGCCGCCAAGCAGTGGTCGCTTTACGCCCGCCTCTAGCAGTCCGTGGAGTACATTGCCGTCATAGTCAGAGTTGTGGATCGCGCTGTATCCAGTAAAGACAATGGAGCGCCGCACCTTATTATCGACCCACGAATACCCAACACTGCCGCGCAACGAGATCGGACCCAACGCGCCGCCGGCATAGCCCAGCAGATGCTTCCCCTTGACCGTCGCACTACTGGCCCGCTCATCTACGTTCAGCCGCGTTCGGGTATAGCCGCCAGCGATACCAGCGCGGAGGTGTTCCCCAACCGCGATATCGACGCCACCGAAGGCACCCCAGCCGCGCCGACCGACACTGGCCACACTAGGGCCACGATCGTCATTGCCGTCCAATCCGGTGATCTGACCCCAGATGCCATTGCCGGCCGACCGCGACAGGATCCGCGTGCGCACTGCATCCTCGCCCGCTTGCGCACCCTTGATCATGGCAGTGCGGAGCGACGCGTGGACCTCCCCTGAAAGGGCATCGAATGCTGTACGCACGATTGTGTCGTTAGGTTCGAGCGTCAGGGCAGCATAGGCGGCATTGCCGCCACCGAGCGCGGCAAAGGCAGGCGCCACCGATCGCTGGTTCAGGGTCTGCGCCAGCTCGGGCAGCGAGGGTGCACTGCGGGCGACATCGATGAATATGCCAGTCGCACTCTGTGCCAACCGTAATTCGGTGCCGCCCGTCGCGGTCTGGACCAGCGTGTAGGTGCCGATGACCCCGCCGGTCGCGGTCAGCAGCGTGTATCGCTGACCGATCACGTAGGTGCCGCCATCGCGGGTCACGGTCAGCAATGCGCCGTTGCCAATCGTTGCCGTGCCGCCGATCGCAATCCGATCGGACACTCCCGCAGCCGTCGTTTCGGCGATATAGTTGGATCCTGCCGCTTGGCTGAAATTGCCGGTCACGGCGATGGTGCCTGGGCTGTTCCCTGGCGATACCGTGCCGCCCGAGGCGATTGCCAGGTTCGCAACGGTGCCATTTCCGGCCAGCGCGCCGCCGCTCGCTACCGAGACCGCCGAGGGGAGCGTGCCGGCCAGCACGAGGCGTCCGCCAGTAATGCTGGTTGCGCCGAAAAACCCGGTCTGGGTGCCGATCGTCAGCGCCGCCGTACCGGATTTGACCAGCTGCCCGGTGCCGGCCAGCGTGCCGACGAACGAGCCATCGACAGGCTGGTTGAATACCAAGGTTCCCGCGTTGGAGATCAATCCGGTCAGCGTGGAGCTATCGCCGATCAGCGTTGCTGGGGCGGCAATGGTAATGCCGCTGATGTAACGCTGATTGCCCGAAAGTGTCCAACTGCCGCTATTTGCGGTCAAGGTCTCGAAGCCGGATGCGCCAGCAAAACTGCCCGATCCTGCCCCATTGAGCGTAACGCGATCATTGCCGCCGCCACCATTGACGCTGCCGGTGATGACTGAGCCGGTTATCAAGGCCAGCGTGTCGTCCCCATCACCCAGGTCGATTGCGCCGGCAGTGCCGCCAATAATTGTTCCGGAATTGATGATCGTGTCGTTGAACATGCCGGCCAGCGAAATCGCATAGCCGCTTCCCGCGCGGATTGTGCCCGCATTGGTGATATTGGTCGCGCTTCCGCTGACACTAACGGGACTGGTACGATAGTTGATGGAAATGACGTCAGCCAAACCCCGGAGCTCTGCCCCGCTGGCGACGATGACCGATGGGTAGCTGAGCGCATTCGCTGTCGTCCACAGGCCGCTGACAACTTCGAGGTTTTCGAACGAGCTGTTGAGAGGCAGCGCCACGCCGCCACTGCCGGCATTCACCAGCCGCAGCGTGTCGGTGCCGCCGCCTGCGTCGATGGTTCCGGTGATCGAAGCGGTGTTCGTTACCGTAACTCGATCATTGGCATTGCCGAGCGCCACCGAAGGCGATGACGTGGACTGAACGAAGATGGTTCCAGCGATCGTGAGATCTACGTTCACCGTGTTGGTGCCAACCCCCGAGATGGCGGCACCGCTAATGTTTGAAGCGATCCTTCCGGTCTGACCGATGTTGATGGTGAGCGGGCCGGCCAGCAAATCGGTGTAGGTGAGCCCGTTCGAGCCTGCCCCGGTTCCGGCGATCGTGCCATTTGTGGTCACTACCGTACCGCCGCCGGATAGCAGAAGCGTCGGCGCGTTGAAGGTGTTACCGTATAGGAAGCCGTTCGCCCCCACCGTGATATCGGCGGCCAAAGCGCGCGTGCCGTCGGCGGTTTGCGCCGAGATAGCGGCGACGCTGTTGCCAGGACCGGCGTTTCCACCGCGCAGCATGCCTTTGACGACGATTTTCGTACCGGAGCCCAGTATGGTCACCGCGCCAAACCCGGCTTGGCCATTGCCGGGAATAGCGAGCTGGCCGTCGCTATCGACCGTGAGGCCGGCGCCGGCCGCCAAAGTGACGCCACTGGCATAGCTTTGGATCCCGCCCAGCGTCCAGCTGCCGCTAGCGATTGCCAGCGTTTCGATGTTCGCGGTCCCACCGAGGGTACCGGCACCGGTGCCCGAGAGATTCAGGGTGTCGATACCGGTGCCGCCATCGACGAGGCCGGTGACCTTGCCGCCAGTGATCAAGCCGATGCGATCATTTCCCGAACCAAGCGAAACGGCTCCATTCACCGTGCCCGCGATTGAAACGATGGCATTCGCACCCGTCCCCGAGATCGCCGCTGCGTGCGCAGAACTTATCGTTCCGCCCGCGCCTACGGAGATCGCCACGTCGGTGCCCGGGCCTGGCCCATAGACAACAGCACTGCTATTCAGCCCGCTTGCCGACACCGATCCGGCGACGCTTAGGCTCGAGCCGCCCGCCAAGCCGATCGCCGTCGATCCAGAACCCGAGGTCGTCACGCTTCCCGTCGCGCCGACCGTTACCGCCGCCCTGAACGAAACGGGGCCGAAGAGATCAGTCGTCGTTGTGCTGATTGCCGGCGCGTTAGACCCGCTGGAACGGACGACGCCGTTGACCGTAATCGCGGCGTCGTTGCCAGATGTTGCGATCGCCGCGCTTTGATTTTGAAATGTTAAGACGCTGCCGTTACCCACGGTCTCTACCACAGCACCGCTGTTGACCACGATGGAGCTGTTCGATCCCAGCAGCACGCCGCGTGCGCCCGGACGAAGTGCCGTGATGGCGCCGGAATGACTGATAGTGACGCCATTTCCGGTAGTTACCGCGGTGCCGCCATTCGCGACGTCGAATATCTGGCTTCCGATTTCGGTGGTCAGCCGACCGGTGGCATTTACCGAAACAGTCGTCGTCCGCAACGACGCTCCGGCGGACGGATCGTCCAGCCTGACGACAGCGCCAGAGCGCACAACGATTTCAGTGCCGCTTGCACCGTTTGTTTCAGGATTTGGCGCTGCGGTATCGCAAACAACTGTAATCCCGGTCGTGACGCATCGTGCCTGGGCGGTCGAAGCAAAAAACACCTCGAGCGCAGCAATTCCCGCAGAGCAGAGAAATCTTGCACGCGTTTTAGTCAATGTTATCATCACATTCCCCCCGGTTTTGAAGGCAATGCCTATCGCGTAGACCGATGTCAATTGTCGAAATGAACGCTTTTAATGTCATTCAAATACAGCGTCGCCGCATTTTTCAGGCGCATTGATAGCGCGTATGGCGACGCCAAGTATTTTCTTCGTTTAGGCCAGCGTAATTGGACGTAGGGAGTGAAAAGGGTGGCCCTGTCAATGTGTTTTGGGGAGCATTGTCCGCGCCCGTTCTAAAGCGTACGTACCAGTCGAATGGCGGGGGCGATCCAGGGGGGGGCGGTGACGATCTGCTGTCGGCTGCCGGAGTCGAGCGGCAGGAGGTGGAGTTTGCCGCCGTCGCGGCCGATCAGGCGGGCGAACAGGAAGCGCCCGGCGGGGCGGGGGACGAGCACGTCGCGGTTGAGCGCATTGCCAAAGGCTTCGGGGGCGATCGTCTCGCACCAGATCTCGTCGCCGCGGCGATAGTCACCGACGCCGGCCGCCACGGTGATCGCGACCAGGCCGGGCGTGGGGACGGGTGCGGTGAGCGTGATCGGCTGCCTCGGCGAGGTGACGCCGGCGCCGTCGAGGATCGCGGCGACGGGGATGCCGCTGCGTTCGGGCAGGGTGACGAGATCGGCGGCGGTTACGCCCAGCGCGTCGGCGATGCGGTTGAGCCAGCCGACCGAGACGGTGCGGGTGCCGGTTTCGAGACGGCCGATCGTCTGCGCGGTGGTGGGCGGCACGCAGGCGCGGGCGACGTCGTCGAGCGTCATGCCCTTGGCGCGGCGGACTTCGCGGATGGCGGTGATCATATCACGGATTCCTAACCAGATCGGTTTTCTCTCTGTCCTACAAAGCTGACATTGTGGCAAGCCCCCCCCGACTCGGGCGATATGGGAGCGAGACGATGCGGCAATTGGCGGAACGGGGGATGGAGGGCGCGGGGCGGCGCAGCGTGACGGTCAATCTGGCGGAATCGCCGCTCGGATGGTTGCGCGCGCGCGGACTGATCGATGCGCGGCAGTTCGAGGCGGGCGAGCGGTTGCGCTGCGATTACGAAATGGCGGCGATGGGGCCGCGCGTAACGATGCGGTGGGAGGCGCGCGTGGATGGCGGGGCGGCGGGCCTCGACCCCAGTACCGCGCAGATCGCGGCGAAACGGCGCTTCGATGCCGCGATCGAGGCGGTCGGGCCGGGGCTGAACGACGTGCTGTGGCGCGTGGTGTGCGCGTGCGAGGGGCTGCCGGCGGCGGAAAAGGCGCTGGGCTGGCCGGTGCGCGCCGGACGGATCGTACTGACGCTGGCGCTCGACCGGCTGGCGGACCATTATGGTTTGCGATGAGCGACGACGAACAAGAGCAGGCGCGTGTGGTCGCGGTGGCGGCGGATGAGGAACACCGCTTCGCCAAGCCGCGCCGTGACGAGATCCGACTGATCGCCGGTCTGGGCGTGGAGGGCGACGCGCATCGGGGCGTCACGGTGCAGCATCTGTCGCGCAAGGCGAAGGATCCGAGCGTGCCGAACCTGCGCCAGGTGCATCTGATCCACGGCGAATTGTTTGACGAACTGGCGGCGCGTGGCTTCGCGGTGGCGCCGGGCGAGCTGGGCGAGAACGTGACGACGCGAGGGATCGGGTTGCTCGATCTGCCGGAGGACACGCTGCTGAAGCTGGGCGAAGAGGCGATCGTGCGGGTGACGGGCCTGCGCAATCCCTGCGTGCAGATCGACCGCTTCCAGAAGGGGTTGTTGGCGGCGACCTTGGACCGCACGCCGGATGGATCGCTGGTGCGCAAGGCCGGGGTGATGGCGGTGGTCGTCGCCGGCGGCGTGGTACGGGCGGGGGATACGGTGCGGGTGGAATTGCCCGCTGGGCCTGCGCGATCACTGGGGGTGGTTTGAGTGTTTGGCGCACCGTCATGCCGAACTCGTTTCGGCGTCGAGGCGCGGTCGCGTGCCGCGCGGACCCCGTCGATCTGGCAGATGACCACGCCTGGATCCCGAAACACGTTCGGGATGACGGGTGGGGCGGGGCCGAATATGCTAGAATGCCGAAGCGAACCCCAATCTGTCGAAAGGCCCGTTCATGCCGATCAAGCGCGAGATGATGATACGGCGCGATGCGCTGGAGCAGATAGCGATCAACGAGACGATCGCGCCCGGGCCGAAGGACGGCGAGGTGCTGCTGGAGATCGAGGCGTTCGCGCTGACCGCGAACAACGTGACCTATGCGGTGGTGGGCGAGACGGTGAAATACTGGAACTTCTTTCCCGCGGCCGAAGGCTGGGGGATCGTGCCGGTATGGGGCCATGCGCGGGTGACGGCGTCGCGGCATCCGGAGATCGCGGTGGGCGAGCGCGTCTATGGCTATCTGCCGATGGCGACGCATCTGATCGTGCAGCCGGGCAAGGTTTCGGCCGGGCTGTTCCGCGACATGGCGGAGCATCGCCGGCCGATGGCGACGGTGTATAACCAGTATAAGCGGCTCGCAGCCGACCCGTCGCACGATCCGGCGCGTGAGGATGTGCGCATGCTGTTTGAGCCCCTGTTCCTGACCAGCTTCCTGATCGAGGACCAGTTGCGCCGCGCCGACTGGCAGGGGGCTGGCAACGTGATCCTGACCAGTGCCTCCAGCAAGACGGCGATGGGCCTGGCGCATGTCGCGCGCGCCGCCAGCCCCGGCATCACGCGTATCTGCCTCACCAGCGGCGGCAATGCGGCGTTCGTCGAGGAGACGGGATTGTACGACCGGGTGGTCACGTACGATGCGCTCGACGAGCTGGAAATCGGCGGCAAGGCGGTGGTGGTGGATTTCGCCGGCAACGCCCAATTGCTGGCCGATCTCGCGGCGCGGCTGGGGGAGCAACTCGCTTATGTGCTGAAGGTCGGCGTGACGCATCACGACGAGGGTGAGGCGGTGCCGACCTCGGGACCGAAGCCGGTATGGTTCTTCGCGCCGGATGCCGCGGCGGCGTTGATCGCGGAGCAGGGGCCGGAGGCGTTCCAGGCGGGCGTAGCGGGGCGCTGGTCTGGTTTCTTGGCCGATGCGGACGGCTGGGTGACGGTCGACGCGCGGCGCGGAAGCGACGCGTTGCAGCAGGTGTGGCGCGATCAGGTGGCGGGACGCGCCAAGCCGGATGTGGGGTATGTGATGCGGTGGTGAGTCGAGGAGCGTAAGAAGCATTGTTGCGGTGGGCGGGTGACGGGCTTAGGTCTCGGGCATGCGGTTCGATTTCATTAAATGCCATGGCTCGGGTAACGACTTTCCGCTCATCGATGCGCGCGGGATCGTGCTCGACGATGCGATCTGGGCGGGGGTGGCGCGGGCGCTGGCGGATCGGCGCGGGCCGGTTGGCGGCGACGGACTGTTGCTGCTGACGGACGGCGACAAGACGCAGGCGTTCGGGATGCGGATGTTCAATTCGGACGGGTCCGAGGCGGAGACGTGCCTGAACGGATTGCGCTGCGTGGCGCGCGCCGGGTTCGAGGCGCTTGGGCTGGAGCGGGCCGAGGTGCATCTGAAGACCTCGGTCGCGCATGCCGAACTGGACCGGCCGCTGGCGGCAGGCGTCCATACGGTGCGCGAGACGGCGGGGCCGGCGGATCTCGATGTGACGCATTGGCCGTTATCGGCGCCGCTGACCGGCCTCGACGCCCACGAGATCGTCGAGCAGGTGATCCCGATGCTGCCGACGGCGCGACGCTTCACGGCCGTTGCGATGCCGAACCCGCATCTGGTGAGCTTTGACGAGGTGGTCGACGAGGACGAACTGGTGGCGGTCGGCACGGTCTGCGAGGCGGCGCCGGACTGGCTGCCCAATCGTGCCAACGTGTCGTTCGTTACAATGCGGGGGGACGGAATATTCGTGCGGACGTTCGAGCGCGGGGTGGGGCTGACGGACAGTTGCGGCAGCGCGATGGCGGCTTCGGTGTTCGCCGCATGCCTGACCGGGCGGCGCGAATTCGGCGTGGAGATGCGCGTGTTCAATCGCGGTGGGCTCGTGCTGGGGCAGGCGGAAAGCGACGGCATGGTGCGCCTGTCGGGCAATGCGACCTGGGAGTGGGCCGGATCGGCCGAGGTGGATGCGGCGCGAGGTATCGCCGGCGACCTGATCGTCACGCGGCACTATAACGACGAGATTGCCGCCTGGGCCGCGGTGATCGAAACGGCGGCCTGGATACAGGCGGAACCAAGCGCCTGACACGCGGTTTTTGCCTGGCAGCCGGATGGAACCCCGCGCTACAGGCTTGAGGGGCAGACCACTGGACCACGCGCGACCTTCCGACACCGGCTTCCTGACCGGCGGCGGCGAAATGGCGGACCTGATCCGCGATTTCGACTGGTCGGCCACGGGCATCGGCCCGATCGCGAGCTGGTCGCCGGTCCTGAAGACCGCCGTCGGGATGGTGGTCAATTCGCCGGTGCCGATGACGTTGTTGTGGGGCACGGACGGTCTGTTGATCTACAATCAGGCCTATGCCGAAATCGGCGGCGCACGGCATCCGGCGATGCTGGGGCGCGGCGTGGTGGAAAGTTGGCCCGAGGCGGCGGATTTCAACCGCAACGTGCTGCGCGTCGTAGGCGGCGGCGGCACGCTGCGCTATGCCGACCAGGAACTGACATTATACCGCAACGGCGCGGCCGAGCAGGTTTGGCTGGATCTCGATTACTCGCCGGTGCGCGACGAGGGCGGCCGCGTCGTCGGGGTCGTCGCGATCGTCATCGAGACGACCGGCCGCGTGCTGGCCGAGCGCCACTTGATCGCCGAGCATGATCTGATCGCGCAGATGTTCGAGCAGGCGCCCGGCTTCATGGCGATGATCGAGGGACCCAACCATCGCCTGACGATCACCAACCCGGCCTATGATCGGCTGATCGGGCGCGACGACGTGGCGGGGATGACCGTCGCCGAGGCGTTGCCCGAGGCAGCCGAGCAGGGTTTCGTTGCGATCCTCGACGAAGTCTATGCCAGCGGCGTGCCCTTCGCCGGCAGCGGCGTGCTGTTCCGGGTGGACGACCGAACGACGGGGCGGATCGAGGATCGCTACGTCGATTTCGTCTACCAGCCGATCCGCGACTTGCACGGCCAGGTGACGGGCATCTTTCTGCAAGGGTCGGACGTCAGCGAGCGCGTAGCCGGCGAGCAGGCGCTGCGGCGGAGTGAGGTGGCGTTGCAGCAGGCGCTGTCGGCGGGCGAGGGCATCGGATCGTGGGACTGGGACGTGGTGCTGGACGAGGTGCGCGCCGACGCGCGCTTCGCGCAGATGTACGGCGTGGATCCCGAACGGGCACGGGCAGGCGCGCCGATCGATGACTTCTTCGGCGGCATCCATCCCGAGGACAAGGCGCGGGTACAGGCGACGATCGCGCGGGCGCTCTCCGGCGAAGGCCATTTCTCGTCAGAATATCGACTGTTGCAGACGGACGGCGGCATCCGCTGGGTCGGGGCGCAGGGACGCGCGACCTTCGCCGAGGACGGGACGCCGCTGCGCCTGCCCGGCGTGACGTTCGACATCACGCGACGGAAGGGGGAGGAGGGGCGGCAGGCGGCGTTGATCGAGCTGAGCGACACGTTGCGCGACATCGCCGACCCGGGCGAGATCGCGTTCGCCGCGTCGCGCATCCTGGCGCGGACGATGGGCGTGTCGCGCGCCGGCTACGGCACGATCGACGCCGCGGCCGAGACGATCGGGATCGCGCACGACTGGACCGCGCCCGGTGCCGTCAGCATCGCCGGCGTGCTGCACTTCCGCGACTATGGCAGCTATATCGACCAGCTGAAGGCGGGCGAGACGGTGGCGATCACCGATGTCGAGACCGATCCGCGCACCGCCGGAACGGCGGACGCGCTGAAGCGCATCCAGGCCTGGTCGTTCGTCAACATGCCGCTGCTGGAGAAGGGCCGGTTCGTCGCGCTGGTGTTCGTCAATCACGAGCGCCCGCGCGAGTGGAGCGAGGACGACCTGTCGCTGATGCGCGAATTCGCCGAGCGCGTGCGCGTGGCGACCGAACGCGCGCGCGCCGAACTGGCCTTGCGCGCCGCGAACGAGACGCTGGAACAGCAGGTGGCGCTGCGCACTGCCGAGCTGGCCGAGAAGGAGGCGCGGTTGCGCGCGATCTTCGAGACGAGCTTCGGCTTCCAGGGGCTGCTGACGCCCGACGGACGGCTGGTGGATGCCAATGCGACCTCGCTGGTGGCGGCCGGCGTGACGATACGCGACGTCGCCGGGCGACCCTATTGGGAAACGCCGTGGTTTGCCGCCACACCGGGCATGGCGGACACGATCCGCGAGGGCGTGGCGCAGGCGGCGACCGGCGACGTGTTCCGGCAGGAGGTGCTGCTGAAGCTGCCGGTCGGCGGATGGCGCTGGTTCGACCTGGTGATGCGCGCGATCCGCGATTCGGCCGGCGAGGTGATCGGCATCGCGCCCGAGGCGAGCGAGACGACCGAGCGGCGCATGGCCGAGGAGGCGCTGAGGCAATCGCAGAAACTGGAGGCGATGGGCCAGCTGACCGGCGGGGTGGCGCACGATTTCAACAATCTGCTGACTCCGATCATCGGCAGCCTCGACCTGTTGCAGCGGCGCGGGATCGGCGGCGAGCGCGAGCAGCGCCTCGTCGCGGGCGGGCTGCAATCGGCCGAACGCGCCAAGACGCTGGTGCAGCGGCTGCTGGCGTTCGCGCGGCGCCAGCCGTTGCAGCCGCAGCCGGTGGATGTCGGGCAGGTGATCGGCGCGATGCGCGACCTGGTGGCGAGCAGTTCGGGCCCGCGCGTCCGGCTGGAGATCGCGGTGGCCGACGCGCTGCCCGCCGCGACCGCCGAGGTGAACCAGCTGGAGATGGCGCTGCTCAACCTGGCGGTGAACGCGCGCGATGCGATGCCGGATGGCGGCACGCTGACGATGCGCGCCGACACGGTGCGGGTCGCAGCCGGCGACGATCGCGTGCCGCCCGGCGCCTATGTGCGGATCGCGGTGAGCGATACCGGTAGCGGCATGGACGCGGCGACGCTGGCGCGCGCGATCGAGCCGTTCTTCTCGACCAAGGGGATCGGCAAGGGCACGGGCCTGGGCCTGTCGATGGTGCACGGGCTGACCTCGCAACTGGGCGGGGGGCTGCGGATCGACAGCCGGGTCGGGCTAGGCACGACGGTGGAGATGCTGTTGCCGGTCGCCGAGGCGGGCGCGGCGACGTCGGTGGACAGCGCGGCCGAAGCCCCGCGAAGCCGGGCGTCGGGCCGGGTGCTGCTGGTCGACGACGAGGAGGCGGTGCGCGCGGCGACCGCCGACATGCTGACCGAACTGGGCTATGACGTGACCGAGGCGGAGTCCGGGCCGGACGCGCTCGACTGGCTGGGGCGGCGCGGCTTCGACCTGCTGATCAGCGACCATATGATGCCGGGCATGGCCGGCACCGACGTGGCCCGCGCGGCGCTGACGCGCTTCCCGGCGCTGCGCGTGCTGATCATCTCGGGCTATGCCGAGGTGGAGAGCGTGGCGACCGACCTGCCACGACTGGCCAAGCCGTTCCGCGCGACCGACCTGGCGGACGCGATCGCGGGATTGCGGGAATAGAGGGCGCGGGGGTTTCCCAAGGTCGCTTCAGCCACATATTATAACGTTGCGGCAATTTCGCGGTAGATGATGCCCTGTCGCCACGGCTTACAAATTGTTGTGCCTTTTCAGGAAAAGCGGTGGAAATAAGCCGCTGGCACGATTCATGCTCCCTCACATTCGTTACTTTGAAGTTAGGGGTCATTATTATGCGTATCGCTGTTTCCACATTGGCTCTTGCTGCTGCCCTCATTGCAGCCGCTCCTGCGTCAGCCGCCACTTTTATCTTCACCTATTCCGGCACGAACGCGACCAACGGCGCATTCACCGCGACCGGCACCATCACGACGACGAATACCACGACGCTCGTCAATGGGCGCGCAGCCTACACGATCACCGGCATCACCGGCACGCGTAACGGCTCCGCCATCACCGGCCTGGTTCCGGCAGGCACCGATTTCGGTGGCGTGGCGATCGACAACTATATTTATGCCGCAACCCCCTACCTGACCGATGCCGGTTTCGGGTTCAGCGTTGCCGGCACGACGAACCTGTTCAACCCATATTATTTCGGCGGTGTGTATCAGGAATATGTCCGCAACGCCGCTGGTGGCGATGTTCAAAACACCTCGGGCGTGACGTTCACCCTGACGCAGGTTACCGCAGCCATTCCCGAACCGGCAACCTGGGGCATGATGATCCTCGGCTTCGGCATGATCGGTGCCGCCTCGCGCAGCCGCAAGGTCAAGACGACCGTCAAGTTCGCCTAACTCGTGGACCGGAAGGCGCGTGATGTGGAAGCATCGCGCGCCTTTCAGACGTCACTTCCAGCCGCGCCGACGACGTCGAATCCAGTCTCTGCGCAGTGATGATCAAGAGGGTAGACATGATGCGCACGTTTCCAGGTCTTACTGCATGCGTTCTGGTGCTTGGCTCGGCGGCAGCGCCAGCCAGTGCGACGACCATAAATTTCGACGTCCTGCCGGGCGGTGCGCCGGTGGCCGACATGACGCCGATCAGCACTCAGTACGCATCGCTCGGCGTTGTGTTTTCGGCGGTCCTCGGCAACGACACTAGCGTGCTGCCCGTCGCGACGAGCTATGCCGCCGGCCCCGCTGGCCCGAACTATTCCGGCAATTTCCTCGGCAATGCACCGAACGGCGCGCCCTTCACCACCGTTCCGGTGTTTCAGGTCACGCCGCGCTACGACATTCTTCGCCTGACCTTCGCCGGCGGTGCGAACAACGTGTCGCTGAGCCTGAACAACTTCTCGCTGGTGGGGCGGACGACGTTCAACGCCTACGACGCGAACGGCCTGCTGTTGCAGTCGTTCACGACGAACGCCGGCAATGGCTGGGAGATACGGTCCCTCAGCGTCAACAACGTGGCGCGGCTCGACCTGTTGAACAATGTGTTCAACGGTTCGCCCACGTTCTTCGGGATCGACCAACTGAACTATACCCTCAACGCATCGGCGGTCCCGGAAACCGCCACCTGGGGCATGATGATCCTGGGCTTCGGGATGATCGGTGCCGTGGCCCGCAGTCGGAAGATCAGGACGACCGTCCGCTTCGCCTGAAACGTTCTGTCGAGCATGACGAGCCGCCGCCCGAAAGGGCGGCGGCTTTTTGCTGTGCGCCGATGTGGACGGTCCAGAAAAAACCAAATAGGTTATTGTGATTGACATCGTCACGCTCATTGGGTACAAAACAGGAACATTGAAGACTTGCGAGTCGGGCCGGGGCGGCTCTTGCGAAACGGTGGTTGCGCAGGAGGGCGTCGCCGGCCCTTTTCGTATGCGGCCGGATCGCGGCGTGGCTGCGGTCGACCGACGACGATGCGGCGATGCGATTGGGGGGGTGCGATGGCGGCGGAGGACAAGGGCAAGGGCAAGGATTCCGGAGCGGGCATTGGTCCCGAGGCGGGGTCGGCAACGGGCGACCGGCCGGGCAAGGCGCGCGTGCACGTGCGGGTGACGCGAGGCGGCGAGGGCAAGGTCTCGCGCTGGAGCGCGACCGAGAAAGCGGTGTTCCTGGACGTGCTGTCGGCGACGGGCAACATCACCCGCTCGGCGCAGGCGGTGGGGCGGACCGGGCAGTCGGCGCACCATCAACGCCGGAGCGATGCGGCGTTCGCGGCGGATTGGGTCGCGGCGATCGAGGCGGCGTGCCTGAAGCTGCAGGCGTCGCTGGTGGCACGGGCGATCGGCGATCGCGACGAGGATGCTCCGGGGGCCGAGGCGGCGGGGGTATGCGCCACGTGCGGGGCGGAGCGCGGGCGTCCGTTCGATCCGGACTTGGCACTCGCCTTCCTGCGCTTCCGCGCGACAATGGACGGGAAACCACCGCGCGCCGGCGCGCCGGCGCATTATCGCCCGGTGCCGATCGCCGAGGTGGAGGCGTCGCTGACGCGGAAGATCGCCGCGATCGTGAAGGCGCGGGGCACGAAGCGGGCGGCGGGCGCGAAGAAAGGGTGAGGGCGCATGGACGGAACGGGGGCGGTGGAACGGGCGGTTCTGAATCAGATGGGGCTGGACCAGGTGGGGCTGGACCAGACGGGGCTGGACCAGATGGTGCTGGATCAGGTGGTGGCGGACCAGGTGGTGCTGGACCAGACTGCGGCCGAACAGGCGGCGGCCGAACGGGCGGCGATCGCGCGGGCGGTCGCCGCGCAGGCGGCGGCCGATGCCGCGGCGCGGGCGCGGATCCTGGCCGAACTGATGGGGCTGAGCGGGGTGGAATTGCAGGTGCTGTGGCGGCGCACGAGCGGGGCGATCAAGCACACGCTGGACGGCGACTGGCTGTTCTGGGCGCATGCCGGGCAGACGGCGCCGGCCGGCGACTGGCGGGTGTGGGTGATCCGGGCCGGACGCGGGTTCGGCAAGACGCGGGCGGGGGCGGAGTGGGTCAGCGGGATCGCGCGGGCCAGCCCGAAGGCGCGGATCGCGCTGGTCGGCGCGACGCGCGAGGACGTGCGCCGCGTGATGATCGAAGGCGAGGCCGGCCTGCTGGCGGTGGCGCGCAGCGACGAGCGGCTGGAATATTCCGCGACGGCGGGGGAGGTGAGGTTTCCCTCCGGTGCGTGCGGCTACGTCTTCGCGGCGAGCGCGCCGGAGAAATTGCGCGGGCCGGCGCATGACGCGGCATGGTGCGACGAACTGGCCAAGTGGCGCTACGGCGACGCGGCGTGGGACAATCTGGTGCTGGGCCTGCGCAAGGGCGACGCCCCGCGCGTGCTGGTGACGACCACGCCCAGGCCGGTCACGCTGATGCGCCGCGTGCTGAGCGGCAAGGACGTGACCGAGACGACCGGGCGGACCTATGACAATCCGCATCTGCCCGACGCGTTCGTCAGCTCGGTCGAGGATCTCTATGCCGGATCGCGGCTCGGGCGGCAGGAACTGGACGGCGAGCTGATCGACGATGTCGAGGGGGCGTTGTGGACGCGGGCGATGATCGAGGCGTGCCGCGTGCGGAGCGAGGCGGCCCCGCCGCGCGACGCTCTGGTGCGGGTGGTGGTCGCGGTGGATCCGCCGGCGGGGACGGTGTCGGGCGTCGGCGGCGATGCGTGCGGCATCGTGTGCGTCGCGCTGGGCGGCGACGGGCTGGGCTATGTGCTGGAGGATGCGACGGTGGCGGGCGGGTCGCCCGAAGGCTGGGCGCGCGCGGTGGCGGCGTGCGCCCAGCGGTGGCACGCCGACCGGGTGGTGGCGGAGCGCAACCAGGGCGGCGAGATGGTGCGCAGCGTGCTGAAGGCGGCGGATGCCGCGCTGCCGATCACGCTGGTGCATGCGAGCCGGGGCAAGGTGGCGCGGGCCGAGCCGGTGGCCGCGTTGTACGAGACCGGGCGGGTGCGGCATGTCGGCGCCGGGCTGGGCGCACTGGAGGATGAACTCTGCGGCCTGGTGGTCGGCGGCGCGTATGTCGGGGCGGGCGTCGGTGCCGGCGGGCAATCGCCGGACCGGGCGGATGCGCTGATCTGGGCGCTGACGGAACTGATGCTGGGCCGCCGGGCGAAGGCGGCGGTGCGACCGCTGTGACCGTGCCATTCCGGCACGACCCGCGAAGTGTTGCGGCGTGTTGCATATGGGATTCATATGGAAATTCGGGCGTGGGCGCGGCGGGTTAAAGCGGGGTTCATTCTTCCGGGATCGGGGCGATCGGCGCCGCATCCGATGGGGAATGCAACGCTAGAAATCCTGGAGCATCAGCATGAAGACGATGAAGAACCTGATTGCGGCGGCGGTGGCGGTCGGCGGGCTCACGGCCGCCGGCGATGCCGAGGCGGCGCTCGTGACCTATGTCGTGAACGGCACGTTCAGCGACGGATCCGTGTTGAGCGGATCGTTTTCGTACGATCCCGACGGATCGGCCTTCAGCCAGTTTTCGGACATCAACCTGTCGGTCAGCGGGGTCGGCACCTTCACCTCGGTCAGCGGCCTCTATTATACCGGCGTATCGACGGGCAGCGGGGATTACGGCCTGACGACCTGGTCGACCCTGCTGCCGGGATCGTTCCTCGGGCTGAACTTCTCGGCGACCCATACCGACCTCGTCCTGACCGCGATCACCAACAGCGTGCTGAACGGCGCGACCTATCTCTACACCAATGCGGCGGTGGTCAGCCTGGTCAGCGGCACGATCACCGCCGCGCCCGTGCCCGAGGCGGCGACCTGGGCGATGATGGTCGCCGGGTTCGGGCTGATCGGCGGCTCGCTGCGCGCGCGCCGGACCCCCGCCCGGGTGAGCTTCGCCTGAGCGGCTGCCCAGGGCCCGACACCGCCGAAGCCGCTGGCCGAAAGGCTGGCGGCTTTTTGCCGTCCGCGCGTTAAGGGGGGCGTCCACCGCGCCGGGAGAATGACGTGACGCCCATGGAATTGATCGATGTCGCCGAAGTGCCGGGCGGGCCGCCGCTGCGGCTGTTCCGGCGCGGCAGGGATCACATGATCCTGCTGGAACGCAACGAACTGATGAACAGCCGGATGAGCGGTTCGGAGGAAGCGCTGGCGGTGATGACGTGCGCGCGGCTCGGCAAGCGTAGGGCCTTGCGCATGCTGATCGGCGGGTATGGCATGGGGTTCACGCTGCGCGCGGCGCTGGCCACGCTGGAGGCGGACGCGCGGATCGAGGTGGCGGAACTGGTGCCGAAGATCCTGGACTGGGCGCGCGGGCCGATGGCCGACCTGACCGGCGACTGCCTGGAGGACGCCCGCGTCGAGATCGTGTTCGAGGACGTCGCGGTGCCGATCCTGAATGGGGCGGGGGCATATGACGCGATCCTGCTCGACGTCGACAACGGGCCGGACGGGCTGGTGCGCGAGCGCAACGGACGGCTCTATTCGGCGCGCGGACTGGCGGCGGCGCGCGACGCGCTGCGGCCGGGCGGGGTGCTGGCGGTATGGTCGGCGGGATCGGACGAGAAATTCACCCGGCGGCTGCGCGATGCCGGCTTCGCGGTGGACGAAGTGGCGGTGAAGGCGCGGTCGAACGGCAAGGGGCCGCGGCACGTGATCTGGTTCGCGACGCGGACTTGAAGTCGTTTCGACTTGGGTGATATTATCGACGGGCGATGACCGGCAATTCGTTCGGTACGGCAAGTGCCCGTTAACGGTGTCGAGATAGGAAAAGCCATGGATCGCCAGCCGCCATCCCTGTTGTGTTTCGCGCACGGAAATCCGTTGGGGTGGGAAGCACTGTGCATCGACCTGGACATATCCGTTCAGGGCGACACGTTCGACGACGTGAGGGCGCTGCTCAGCAAAGCGGTCGGCAGTTACATCGATGCGGCGCAGGATGAAGCACCCGATGTGCGGGCGAAACTGCTCAGTCGCCGGGCACCTTGGTGGGTTAGCGCTGGGATGACGATGCGACTGATCGCCTTCAACGTTTTCCGTGGACGGACGAGAGAGGCACAGGCTAGCTTTCCTGTGGCATGCCCCGCTTAGTCTGCACCTTCGAACGATTCATCGCGATCCTCGAAGCCAACGGATTTCAACTCCATCGTCATGACGGCACGAGCCATCGCCAATATCGTGGGCGTGGTGGGTGGCGACGTGAAGTTCGTGACCGTGGCTGCGCATCGCATGTCCGATGACATCAAGCGCGGCACGCTCAGTTCGATGATCCGTCAGAGCGGGTTACCGAAAGGTCTTTTCAGAAACTGATCCCGAGTTTCGGTGAGCGAAGGGCATGTTTTGCACATGTGCTTCGACAAGCTCAGCACGAACGGGTGGGTGTGCGAGTCCTCCCTCCGACCCCTCCCGCAGGCGGGAGGGGAGAAGATTATTTAGGAGCATCGACATGAAATTGTTCGGCTGGAAATCGGCCGGCCGCGGAGAGTCGCGTCCGGTGTTGTCGCGGGTGTGGGGGACGCGGTCGGTGGGGGAATGGCCCGCGTCGTACGAGGCGCAGGTGCGGGCGGCGTATCTGGGCAATGCCATCGCGCAGCGGTCCGTGCGGCTGATCGCCGACGGGTTGGGGGAGGCGCCGTTGCGCGTGTCCTCGCCGGAGATCGAGCGGCTGTTGCGGACGCGATCGGGCGGGCAGGGATTGCTGGCGACGCTGGCGGCGCACCTTCTGCTGCACGGAAACGGATATGTCCAAGTGTCGAGCGACGGCGCGGGCGAGGCGGTCGACCTGTTCGCGTTGCGGCCCGAACGCGTGTCGGTGGTGGCGGACGCGGGCGGGTGGCCGGTCGCGTACGATTACAAGGTCGGCGACCGGACGGTGCGGCTGGCGGCGGAGGATCCGGACGGGCGGGTCGAGATCGTCCATATCAAGGCGTTCCATCCGCTCGACGATCATGCCGGGCTGGGGTGCCTGGGCGCGGCGGCGGGGGCGATCGCGGTGCACAATGCGGCGGCAAAGTGGAACGCGGCATTGCTGGGCAATGCGGCGCGGCCGTCGGGCGCCCTGGTGTACGATGCCGGCGACGGCGCGGGCCTGTCGGCGGAGCAGTTCGCGCGGCTGAAGGCGGAGATGGAGGCGGGCTTTTCCGGCGCGGCCAATGCCGGGCGACCGATGCTGCTGGAAGGCGGGCTGAGATGGCAAGCGCTGTCGCTGACGCCGGCGGACATGGATTTCGCCGGCATGCGCGCGACGGCGGCGCGGGAGATCGCGATGGCGTTCGGCGTGCCGCCGATGCTGCTCGGCCTGCCGGGCGATGCGACCTATGCCAATTACCGCGAGGCGAACCGGGCCTTGTGGCGGCTGGCGATCCTGCCGCTGGCGGGATCGATCCTGGCCGGCGTGACCCAGGGCCTGAAGGGGTGGTTCCCGCAAGCCGAGGCGAGCGTGGATCTCGATCGCCTGACGGCGCTGGCCGAGGATCGCGAGCGGCTGTGGGCGCAGGTGAACGCGGCGGATTTCCTGAGCCGGGAGGAGAAGCGGGCGATGGTCGGCATCGGCGCCGGCCTGGTGGGGGGCGGGGCGGAGGAGCCTGGGACATGAGCGGGGCGGTATTGGCGCAACTGATGGCGCAGGCGGCGGAAGGCGGCGCGGATCTGGTGGCGCTGCGCGCGATCGCCGAGGAAGCGGGCGAACTGGGCGCGAGCCGGGCGCTGTCCCGGCTCGGGCTGGAGGATGCGCAGGCGGCGAAGGACATGGCCGACCTGCGCGACCTGCTGACGGCGTGGCGCGAGGCGAAGAAGTCGCTGTGGCAGGCGCTGTTCGGCTGGGCGGTGCAGATGCTGCTGGTGCTGGCACTGGCCGGGCTGGCGGTGAAGCTGGGCCTGTCCGGGGTGTCGCGGTGAGCGTGCGCTTCGCCGGCTATGCGGCGGTGTTCGATCGCGTCGACCGGGGCGGCGACGTGGTGCGGCCGGGGGCGTTCTCGGGCGGTGGCGCGGTGCGCCCGGTGCCGTTGCTGTGGCAGCATCGCGGCAGCCCGGTGGGGGTGGTCGAGACGCTGGCCGAGGACGAGCGCGGGCTGCGCGTGATCGGGCGGATCGAGGATCTCGGGCTGGCGGGGCTGGTGGCGTCGGGCGCGGTGCGGGGGCTGTCGTTCGGCTACCGCGTGGTGGCGGCGCGGGAGGGGCGACAGGGCGCGTGGGTGCGGGAACTGACGGGCGTGGATCTGGTGGAGATCAGCCTGGTCGCGCAACCGATGCAGGCGCTGGCGCGGGTGCATGCGGTGGAGGGGTAGCTCCCACACCGCTCCGCGGCGCTGATATGGCGCGGCCTTGGCGAAGGCCGGGGTCCAGTCGCGCAGGTCGAAGGTACTTCGTGCCGCGCTCGATCACTTCCGTTTCCCGACTGGGTCCCGGCCTTCGCCGGGGAGGCGGTGTTCGGGCACCACCCGCATGCCGGAACAACTTTCAGCAAGGCGCGCCCGCAACGGCGCGCTTTTTTCGTTTTTGCGCAAGGAGAAGACCATGACCGAGAGTTTGGAAGCGAGTTTCAAGGGCGTGAACCTGGGCGGCGCAGGCGCGCGGCCGTTGCTGGAGGGGGCTCGGGCACCGGGCGGGGCGGCATTCGGCGGGTTCCTGCGCAACGGTGCCAGCGTCGAGATGAAGTCGTTCACCGGCCTGACCGGCGATGCGGGCGGCTTTGCCGTGCCGCGCGAGATCGATGCGGAAATCCAGGCGACGTTGAAGTCGATCTCGCCGATCCGCTCGGTCGCCAATGTCGTGCAGGTCGGCAGTGCCGGCTATCGCAAGCTGGTGACGACCGGGGGTACGCCGTCGGGCTGGGCGGCGGAGACCGGGCCGCGGGCGGAGACCGCGACGCCGGTGTTCACCGAGATCGTGCCGCCGATGGGCGAATTGTTCGCCAATCCGTCGGCGAGCCAGGCGATGCTCGACGATGCGGCGTTCGACGTCGAGGCGTGGCTGGCGAGCGAGATCGCGATGGAGTTCGCCAAGGCGGAGGGCTCGGCCTTCGTGAACGGCAGCGGGACCAACCAGCCCAAGGGGTTCCTGCAGGCGGCGACGTCGGCGGCGACGGATGCGACGCGGACCTTCGGGACGCTGCAATATCTGCCGTCGGGCGCGGCGGGTGATTTCGGCAGCAATCCGCAGGACCGGCTGATCGATCTCGTCCAGGCGCTGCGCGCGCCGTACCGGCAGGGGGCGGTGTTCGTGATGAACGCGGCGACCGTGTCGCGCATCCGCAAGTTCAAGACGGCGGACGGGCAGTTCCTGTGGACGCCGTCGCTCAGCGCGGGGCAGGCGGCGACGTTGCTCGGCTATCCGGTGATCGAGGCGGAGGACATGCCGGACGTGGCGGCGAACGCGCTGTCGATCGCGTTCGGCAATTTCAAGGCGGGCTATCTGATCGCGGAGCGCAGCGAGACGGTGATCCTGCGCGATCCGTATTCGAACAAGCCGTTCGTCAATTTCTACGCGACGAAGCGGATCGGCGGGTGCGTTTCGAACAGCGAGGCGATCAAGGTGATGAAGTTCGCGGCTTCGTAGTGTTTCTTCCTTCTCCCGCCGGGAGAAGGTGGCGCGCAGCGCCGGATGAGGGTGAAAGCGGCGCTGGTGCCTCGATCACCCTCACCCTTCCCACTCGGCTTCGCCTCGCGGGCCCCTTCCCGCTCCCGATGGGAGAGGGAGCAAGGAGATGGAAATGGCGGATCAGTTTTCGAATAGCGCCGATCAGGTGTCGGCGCCGGCGACGCGGGCGGTGGCGGTGGTGCCGCATGACACGAACGGGCTGAGCGATGTGCCCAAGGCTTTGTATGTCGGGACGGGCGGCAACATTACGCTGCGCGGCGTGGGCGGCGGGGCGGATGTGGTGTTTCGCAACGTGGCGGGCGGGAGCGTGCTGCCGGTTCGCGCGGCGTTCGTGCGGGCGACGGGGACGAGCGCGGCGGATCTGATCGCGCTGTATTAGACTTAGGGAAACTCGCAACCTCCGCTCGAAACGAACGGACTGGGATCTTCCAGAAATAGGAAATCGATATGGCTCCTGGCTTTCCGGCGCAGGTGATCGTCGACGCGCGTGCGGCGGCGAAGGCGTATGCGCGGCTTTCGGTATCGGACGAGGATGCGGTGATCGATGCGCTGGCCGCGGCGGCGCTGGCGATGGCGGAGGCGTTCCTGCGCACCGCGCTGATCGCGCGTCCGCACGTCGCCTTGCTGCCGGTATCGGCGGCCTGGGCGTTGCTGCCGGCGGCGCCGGTGTCGGCGATCGGCGCGGTGCGGGGGGTGCCGGCGGAAGGATCGGCGTTCGACCTGCCGGTGGACGGCTATGCGGTGGACGTGGATGCGTCCGGCGATGGCTGGGTGCGAGTGATGCAGCCGGGCGCGGCGGGGCGGGTCTCGGTGGCGTTCACGGCGGGACTCGCGGCGGACTGGGCGGGGATCCCCGCGCCGGTCGCGCAGGGCATCGTGCGGCTGATCGGGCATCTGCAGACGGAGCGGGATGGGTCCGCGACGCCGGTTCCGGCGGCGGTGACGGCGCTGTGGCGGCCGTTCCGCAGGCTCGCGCTGATGGAGCGGGTGCGATGACGTCGGACCGTTTCGGCGATCGGCTCCTGGCGCGGGGGCGGGCGATCGGCGCGGCGCGGGCGGATGCGGTGCGCGCGCGGGTGGTCGAGGTGATCGGGCAGGAGGTGCCGGGGGCGCGGTTCGAGATCGAGGGGTTCGAGGTGACGGTGTGGGCGCGCGGGCTGCGCCTCGTGCTGCGCTGGATCGGGAGTTTGCTTAGATGAGCGCGGAAGGGGTGTTGCAGGCGGCGGTGCTGGCCGCCTTGCGCGGCGATGCGGTGCTGGCGGCCGGGCTGAACGGCGTGTTCGAGGGGCCGGCGGTGAAGGCGAGCACGCCCTATGCCGAACTCGGCGACCTGCTGAGCGTCGACTGGGGCACGAAGACCCATGCCGGGCGGGAGGTGCGCGTCGGGGTGACGCTGCGCGACGCCGCCGCGACGGCGGTGCGCGTGCGCTGGCTGGCCGAGGTGGCGGGCGCGGCGATCGAGCGGTGCCCTCGCGATCTCGACGGGTGGCGCGTGGCGAGCGTGGCGCTGGTGCGGATGCGGGTGCTGCGCGGGCCGCCGGGGCAGTGGAGCGCGGTGGTGGAATATCGGGTGCGGATGATGGCGGCGTAATTTCTCTCCCGGCGGGAGAGGGAGGGAGCGCTTTCGATGACTGGCGTCACCCTCACCTTCCCGTTGCCTTCGGCACCGGGCCCCTTCCTCTCCCGATGGGAGAGGAGTTTCAGAAAGGAGATATTTCATGAGTGCGGAGCGGGGCAGTGCCTTTTTGTTGAAGGTGGGTAACGGGGCGAACCCGGTGGTGTATGCGACGGTCGCGGGGCTGAGGACGACGCAGCTCAGCGTCAATGGCGAGATGGTGGCGATCACGTCGAAGGATTCGCTCGGCTGGCGCGAATTGCTGTCGGGGGCGGGGGTGCGATCGGTGTCGGTGAGCGGCGCGGGGGTGTTCACCGGGTCTGCCGCGGAGTTGCGGATCAAGGGCAATGCGCTGTCGGGCGCGATCGACGATTATCGGCTGAGCTTCGAGAGCGGCGAGACGATGACGGGCAAGTTCCTGGTCACGCGGCTGGACTATGCCGGGGATTACAATGGCGAGCGATCGTACACGGTGAGCCTGGAGAGTTCCGGGCCGGTGGTGTCGGCGTGACGGCGGGTATCGAGCTCGGTGAGACTTCGGCCCCTCTCCCCGGCCCTCTCCCCGCAAGCGGGGCGAGGGAGCAGATGGCCAATCCCGTGCGGGGCGAGGCGGCGATCCGGATCCATGGCGAGATGCTGGTGTTGCGTCCCAGCTTCGCGGCGCTGGTGGCGGCGGAGCAGGAGGTCGGGCCGCTGTTCGCTCTGGTCGAGCGGGCGGCGGCCGGGCGGCTGGGGCTGGGCGAGATGGTCGCGTTGTTCTGGCATTGTCTGCGCGACGTGCCGGAGGGGTTGACGCGCGACGGATTCGGCGAGGGCGTCGCGGCCGGCGGGCTGGCCGGGGCTACGCCTGTGCTGCGCGTTCTGCTCGGTCAGATCCTGGCGGGGCGGTGATGGGCCTGCGGGGGCGGGGTTTCGCGAAGACCGTCCGTGCTGAGCCTGTCGAAGCACTGCCTTTCTCTTCAGGGGTGGAGCAGAAGGGCAGTCCTTCGACAGGCTCAGGACAGGCGGGGTTTGGGGCCAGTGCGGCGCGCCTCGCCGGGTTTGCGGGGGCGTTTCTCGGGTGGTCGCCGGAGGCTTTCTGGCAGGCGACGCCGGCGGAATTGGGGGCGGTGGTCGTGGCGTTGCGGGGCGAGGGCGAACCACCGCCGCCGGATGCGGCGACGATCGCGTGGATGCGGGAGGCATATCCGGATGGATGAGGAAATCGAGCGGCTGGTGGTGAGCGTGCGCGCCGATACGGCGGCGTTCGCGCGCGACGTGGGCGAGATGCGCAGCAGCCTGGAGGGGCCGCTGGAGATGGGCGTGGACCGCGCCGGACGGGCGATCGAGGCGGTGCTGCAACGGGCGGTGCGGACGGGCAAGATCGGGTTCGAGGACCTGCGGACGGTGATCCTGTCGGTGATGGCCGATATCGCCGCGGCGGCGGTGCATAACGGGCTCGACGCGATTTTCGGGCGGGGATCGGGCGGGTCGGGCGGGAGCAGCGACGGCTTGCTGTCGCTGGTGACGGGGCTGATCTCCGGCGCGCCGGGGCGGGCGACGGGCGGGCCGGTGTCGCCGGGACGGGCCTATATGGTCGGCGAGCGGGGGCCGGAACTGTTCGTGCCGACCGGGGCGGGGCGGGTCGAGGCTTCGGGTGGTGGCGCCGCGCGGGACGTTCGGGTGTCGATCTCGGTGAATGCGCGCGGGGGCGAGGCGCCGGAGGCGCTGGCGCGGTCCGGTCGGCAGGTGGCGCGGGCGGTCCGGGCGGCGTTGGCGGAGTGAATAGGCTGGGACGCGGAGGTTGGGAGGGTTGCGCGAGGGGTGGATCACACTGCCCCTCTCCCCACCCTCTCCCCCGAGGGGAAAGGGCTTTTAGATATGGCATTCTGGCTGGCTCGGGAGCGGACGGTGCAGGCGGAGGGCTTCGTCTCGCGGTTCGATGCGCGGTTCTGGACGGTGAATTTTCCGCGGCCGATGATGGCGGCCGTCACGACCACCGCGGCGGATGCGCTGCGCGTGGATGCGGTGTTCTACAAACAGGACGATCTGGCCGGGCTGATCTGGGAGGCGGAGGACCGGCACGATCATCCGCTGCTGCGCTACGAGACGGCGCGGGACTTTCGCGGGTGCCGCCTGAGTTTCCGCTGGCGGTCTTCGGGGGTGCTGGCGCTGGATGCGATCAACGGGCCGGTGCTGACGATCGAGGGGCGCGACGAAGCGGGCGTGGCTCGGGCCTGGTACGTGCGGTTGTGGAACTACGCGGTGGGCACGCCCACCGACGCGACGGTGCGGATCGATTTCGCGCGGCTCGATGGCGGGTTCCTGCTGCCGGGCGAGGCCGACCCTGTATGGGCGGGGGATGTCGACCGGATGTTCGTGTCGCTGGTGCCCGAGGGGTTCAGCGGGAGCGATGCGGCGCTGGCCGCGCCGGTCGAGGCGCAAGTGGACCTGTCCGACATCCTCTGCACCGGGCCGGGGGCGGTGCTGGCGGTGGGCGATGTGGTGGTGCCGGAACACGGGCTGTGCATCGCCAGCGGCTATGACGACAGCTATCACCTGACGCCGGCGCGACTGCTGCGCAACGCGCTGCACCTGGGGTATCGCGGGAGCATCGTGCATTACCTGGGGATGAGCCATTATTTCCGGCTCGAGGCGGCGTCCGGCGGGTTCTTCGTGAGCCTGGCAGGCGGCGCGCTGAACGTCGCGGCGGCGGCGTGGCAGCGCGACTTCGCGGCGCGGGCGCAGGCGCTGGGCTACGAGATCATCTGGTCGCTGTCGTACGAACTGTTCGACGCGCATTGCTGGGGCGACTGGAAGCAGCGGGCGGCGGATGGTTCGCCGGGGCTGACCGGATGGGTGCCGCCGTCCGCCCTGCTGTCGCCGGCACACGCCGGGGCGATGGCGTATCTGCGCGCGGTGGCCGTGGCGGTGATGGGGATCGCGGTGGCGGCGGGGCTGGCCCCCAAATTCCAGATCGGCGAGCCGTGGTGGTGGGTGATGCCGGACGGGCGGCCGTGCCTGTACGACGATGCGGCGAAGGCGGCGCTGGGGGGCGATCCGGTGGCGATCCCGAACGTGCGGGAGGCTTTGTCCGTGGCGCAGATCGCGGTGCTGGATGCGGCGGGGGCTCTGCTGTCGGATTCGACGGCGGCGCTGGCGGCGGCGGCCAAGGCGGCGGCTCCGGGGTGCGAGACGCATCTGCTCGCCTATCTGCCGACCGTGCTGGATGCGGCGGCGCCGGAGCTGAAGCGCGCCAATCTGCCGGTCGGCTGGGCGAAGCCCGCCTTCGATGTGCTGCAGCTGGAGGATTACGACTGGGTGGTGGCGGGCGACAGCGCGTCGACCGCGAAGGGGGTCAGGCTGGCCGAGGCGAAGCTGGGCTATCCGGCGAACGAGCAGCATTATTTCTCGGGCTTCGTGTTGCGGCCGGACCAGTCCGCGCAGTGGCGCGAGATCGCGGCGGCGGCGGAGGCGGCGCGGGCGCGCGGCGTGAAGCGGAGTTTCGTCTGGGCGCTGCCGCAGGTGGTGCGCGACGGCTTCGTGCATTTCGAACTTGGAGGGGAGGATGCGGTGGAGGCGTTCGACGATGTGCTGTTTCCGCTGGCGCTGGGGCGCGAGGCGGAGGTGATGCCGGAATTCTCGACCGCGATCCTGACCAGCGCGGGCGGGCACGAGGTGCGCAATGCGGGCTGGGCGGCGGCGCGGACGCGCTACGATGTCGGGCCGGGGATCAGATCCGAGGCGGATATCGCGGCGTTGCTGGACTTCTTTCGCGCGCGGATGGGGCCGGCGCGCGGGTTCCGCCTGCGCGATCCGTTCGATGCGTCCTCGGGCGCGGGGAGTGCGCTGGATCAGCGTCTTGGCGTGGGGGACGGAACGACCGTGCGCTTCGCCCTGGTCAAGCATTACGGGGACAGCACGCGGCGGATCACACGGCCGGTCGCGGGGAGCGTGAAGGTGGCGGTGGGGGGTGTGGCGGTTGCCGGCTTTACCGTTTTGGCGGGCGGGTTCGTCGCGCTGGATGTCGCGCCGGAGGCGGGCGTGGTCGTGACGGCGGGCTTCGCGTTCGATGTGCCGGTGCGGTTCGCGGAGGACGGGCTGGCGGTGAACCGGGCGACGTTCCTGGCGGGGGCGGCGGCCAGCGTGCCTTTGGTCGAGGTTCGGGAAGAATAGGGTTTTCACGCGAAGGCGCGAAGGAAGGCGCGGAGGCGCGAAGGTGTTGCGGCTTTGGGTGCGGCAGCTTTTCATCTCGCGGTTTTTGCTGCGCTGACGCGCAGGCTTTGTGCGACCTCTTCGCGCCTTCGCGCCTTCGCGTGAACTACCTTTCTTGAAGTAGAAGAAGGCCCTCTCCCAACCCTCTCCCGTGAAGAACGGGAGAGGGCTTCAGGAATAATTGTCATGACCTTTCTGGACGGTGCGCTGACGACGATCGCCTTGTGCTGGCGGATCGAGCGGCGGGATGGGGTGGTGATCGGGCTGACCGATCATGACCGCGATCTCGCGATCGGTGGGCTGGTGCACCGCGCCGCGCCGGGGATGACGCCGTCGGCGATCGAGCGCAGCGACGGGCTCGAGGCGGACACGATGGACGTTTCGGGAGCGCTGACCTCGGCGGCGATTACGGAGGCGGATCTGCTCGCCGGGCGCTGGGACGGGGCGCGGGTGCGGATCTTCGCGGTGGACTGGACCGGTCGCGAGGGTCGTGTCGATCTTGGCGAGGGGGTAATCGGGGCGGTCGAGACCAAAAACGGGGGCTTCTCCGCCGAACTGCGCGGGGTGAGTGCGGCGCTGGACCGGCCGGTAGGGGAGGAGACGTCGGCCGAATGTCGCGCCGAGCTGGGCGACCGGCGCTGTCGGGTGGCGATGGCGGGGCGACGGCGGTTCGCGCGGGTGCTGTCGGTGACCGAGCGGGTGGTGACGCTGGATGCGGACGAGCCGGAGGCGGGCGCGTATGCCGGGGGGCTGGCGCGGTGGTTCTCGGGAGCGAATTCGGGCCTGAGCGCGGCGATCTCGGCATCCGCCGGCGCGACGGTGACGGTGCGGGCGGAACCGGCGCTGAGCGTCGCGGCGGGCGATCTGGTCGAGCTGTCGCACGGCTGCGACAAGAGCCTGGCGACGTGTGCGGCGCGGTTCGGCAACGTCGCCAACTTTCGCGGCGAACCGTATCTGCCGGGGATCGACCTGCTGACGCGGTATCCGGGGGCATGAGCGGGCGCGAGAAATCCGTGGCCGCGGCGCAGGGCGCGGTGGGGGCGAAGTTCCGTCTGCACGGGCGCGATCCGGCGTTCGGGCTGGATTGTGTCGGGCTGGCGGGCCTCGCGATGCGGGCGGCGGGGTGCGCGGGCGAGATACCCGGCGGCTATGCCTTGCGCGGTGGATCGGCGGTGGATGTCGTCACGCTGATCGATGCGCGCGCGCTGGTGCGCGTGGATGTGCCGCTGCCGGGCGACCTGATGCTGTTCGCGGCGGGGCCGGCGCAATTCCATCTCGCGATCAAGAGCGCGGGCGGGTTCGTGCATGCCGATGCGATGCTGAGACGCGTGGTCGAGCGGCCCGATCCGGCGCCGTGGCCGTTGGTGGCGGCGTGGGGGGTGGCCGAGGAATGATACTGCGACCGGGATGGCTCGCCCGTTGGCCGAACCAGCTGTCCTCTATCCCAATGTAACGATCGTGCTTCCCCGGCATAGGCCGGGGCCCAGTCGCGGAGGTCGATGTTACGTCGCGCAGCGCCCGGTCACTCCTGTGTTCCAACTGGGCCCCGGCCTTCGCCGGGGATGCGCTGGGTGGACGTGTCGCGGGAGATAATTGCCGGACGGTCGGACCGAAAATAATCAGGCAATATAGAGGGGGAGCAGCATGGCGACGTTGGTGCTGACGGCGGTCGGCGGGGTGATCGGCGGGCCGGTGGGGGCGGCGATCGGCAGCCTGATCGGGCAGAAGATCGACCGCGACGTGCTGTTCAAGCCCGGCGATCGCGAGGGGCCGCGATTGCAGGAACTGGCGGTGCAGACGTCGTCCTACGGCACGCCGATCGGCCACGTGTTCGGCACGATGCGGATCGGCGGCTGCGTGATCTGGGCGACCGATCTGCGCGAGAGCAGGTCGACGACCAGCGCCGGCAAGGGGCAGCCGGATGTCGCGAGCTACAGCTATTCGGCGTCGTTCGCGGTGGCGCTGTCGGGGCGGCCGATCCGGGATGTCGGGCGGATCTGGGCGGACGGCAACCTGCTGCGCGGCGCGGCGGGGGACTTCAAGAGCGCGACCGGGTTCCGGTTGCACACCGGCGGCGAGGATCAGGCGGTCGATCCGTTGATCGCGGCGGCGGAAGGCGGGCTGGCACCGGCGCATCGCGGCATCGCCTATGCGGTGTTCGAGGATCTGCAGCTGGCGGATTACGGCAATCGCATCCCGTCGCTGACGTTCGAGGTGATCGGCGACGACGGCGCGGTGAGGATCGGGGCGATCGTGCGCGAGGTATCGGACGGTCTGGTGGTGGCGGACGACGGCGCGGACCTGCTGGCGGGCTTCGCGGCGTATGGCGATACGCGGTCGGTGCTGGAGATGCTGGCGGCGGCGGGCGGGGCGTGGTTCGCGCCGGAGGGGGCGACCCTGCGGATGCGCAGCGCCCCGACGCCGGTGGCCGAATTGCGCGACGACGGGTTCGGATCGGGCGCGAAGGGGCAGATCGGCGACCGGTCGGTGGCGGCGATCGAGACCGTGCCGGTCGGCGTGACGGTGGCGCATTACGATCCGGCGCGCGATTACCAGACCGGCGTGCAGCGCGCGCGGCGGCCGGGGCCGGGGCGGCGCGAGGAGCGGATCGAGCTGCCGGCGGCGGTATCGGCCGATCTGGCCAAGACGCTGGCCGAGGCGCTGATCGCGCGCGGCGAGGCGGGGCGCGAGCGGCGCACGCTGGCGCTGGGCTGGGGCGATCTGGCGGTGCCGCCGGGGGCGTGCGTGACGATCCGTGGCACGCCCGGCGTGTACCGCGTGACGAGCTGGGCATTCGAGAACAAAGTGGTGAAGCTCGGCTGCGTGCGGCTGGCGGCGGCGAGCGCGCCGGCCAGCGCCAGCCCGGGACGGGTGCTGTCGTCACCCGATATGCTGGCCGGCACGACGATCCTCCACGCGTTCGAGATCCCGCCGCTCGACGATGCGGTGCTGAGCGCGCCTCGGCTGACGATTGCGGCGGCGGGGACGGCGAGCGGCTGGCGGCGGGCGGCGCTGCTCTACAGTCTCGATGACGGCGCGGTGTGGCAGGCGGCGGGGGCGAGCAGGGGCGTGGCGACGCTGGGCACGCTGGCGAGCGTGCCGGGGGCGGGGCCGTCGAGCATCGTCGATCGGGTCGCCAGTTTCGAGATCGAGCTTGCACATGCCGAGATGGCGCTGGTCGGCGCGGATGCGCGCGCGCTGGAGGCCGGCGCGAACGTCGCTCTGGCGGGCGACGAACTGCTGCAGTTCGGCGTGGCGACGCAGATCGGGGCGCGGCGCTGGCGGCTTTCGGAACTGTGGCGCGGGCGGCGCGGGACGGAGGCCGCGATCGGCACGCAGGCGACCGGCGACCGCTTCGTGCTGCTCGCGGCCGATACGGTCGCGACGATCGATCTGCCGTTGTCGGCGATCGGCGGAACGGTGCGCGTGCTGGCGAGCGGAATCGGCGACGTTTCCGGGCCGGTCGAGACCGATGCCGCGCTGCGGGGTATTTCGGTGCTGCCGCCCTCGCCCGTGCATCTGCGCGCCGAGGTGTTGCCCGGAGGTGACGCCGTGCTGCGCTGGGTTCGGCGCAGCCGATCGGGGTGGCGCTGGATCGACGGCGTGGATGCGCCGCTGGCCGAGGAACGCGAGGCGTATCGCGTGACGATAACGGCGCCGGGTGGCGCGCGGACGACCGAGACGGCGGTGGCGGAGATCGTCGTTGCGGCGGCCGATCTCGGCGGCGGCGCCACCGCGACCGTGCGGCAGGTGGGCGCGTACGGCGAATCGCCGCCGGTAGAAATACTTCTGCCGGCTGTTTGAGAGGAGGACGCGATGAACGACGATGCGACCGCCAGGCTGGGCCTGCCGACGATTCGCCCGGGCCAGGCGCAAAAAGAATCGTCCCATAACGAAGCCCTGACGCTGATCGACCTGGTGGCGCAGGCCGGCGCGGTGGCGTTCGGGACGAACGCGCCGCCGGCCGCGCCGGTGACCGGCCAGGCGTGGGTGATCGGCCCGGCGGCGGCCGGTGCGTGGGCGGGCCGGGCCGGGCAACTGGCGGGATGGACCGACGGCGGCTGGCGGTTCGTCGTGCCGTTCGAGGGGCTGGCGGTGTGGATCGAGGAAGCGGCTGAGATCGCGCGATATTCGGGCGGGGGCTGGGTACTCGGCGAGCTGCGCGGCGCGCGCGTGACGATCGGTGGGGTTCAGGTGCTCGGCGGGCGGCGGGCGGCGATCGCCGGACCGGCGGGCGGCGGCACGATCGACGCCGAAGCGCGTGCCGCGATCGCCGCGATCCTGGCGGCATTGCGGGGCCATGGCCTGATCGAAACCTGACGAAATCCCGTTCTTTATGTTGCGGATCGGCAACAGCGTTCAAAATTTGCGCGCTTGCGTGGAAACCAACCTTTGAGTAGGGAGTTTGCGCTGTCCGAGTGACAACGACGAAAGGGGATTTTTATGCGGAAGCTTGCCATCACCATGGCGCTTGCCTCCACTGCTCTCGCCACACCAGCCCTCGCCCGCGATAAAACGTGGTACGTGGGCGTCGAAGGTGGCGCGATGATCGTAGAGGACATCAAGTTCGACCTTCATGGCATTGCTGCCTCCAGCAATGGCACTGCATCGGTTGACCACAATTACGGGTATGACGTCGACGGCGTCATCGGGTACGATTTCGGCCCGGTCCGCATCGAGACCGAAGTCGGCTATCGCACCGCGACGGTCGATGGTTACTCCTCGACGGCAACGACGCCGTCGTATGCAGCGAACCGCACCACGCTGGTGAACACGCCTGCTGGCAGCTACAACTATGCCGGCGGTCGCACTTCGGCCCTCAGCTTCATGCTGAACGGCCTGCTGGACTTCGGCGACGACAACAGCGTTCAGGGCTTTGTCGGCGGCGGTGTCGGCGTTGCGCGTGTCAAGGCGAGCAAGTATGCCCTGAACACCAACGGTTCGTTCCTCGACGATTCCGATACGGTCTTCGCCTATCAGGGTCTTGCCGGTGTCCGCGCGCCGCTCAGCGACCATGTCGATGTCTCGCTGAAGTATCGCTACTTCCGTACGATGACGGCGAATCTGGTCGACGTCTCGGGTCGTCTGGTCAATGGTCGTATGATCACGCACAGCATCCTGGGTGGTCTGACCTACAACTTCGGCGAACCGGCTGCTCCGCCGCCGCCTCCGCCTCCGCCCCCTCCGCCTCCTCCGCCCCCGCCTCCGCCGCCTCCGCCGCCGGAAGTGGTGTGCGCTCCTGGACCGTACATCGTGTTCTTCGAGTGGGACAAGTCGGACATCACCCCGCAGGCAGCCTCGCTGCTCGACGGTGCGATTTCGCAGTACCAGAATTGCGGCAACACGCAGGTCATGCTGGCCGGCCACGCCGACAAATCGGGCGCTCCTGCCTACAACGTCGCGCTGTCGCAGCGTCGCGCGGACTCGGTGAAGGCATATCTCACCGCCCATGCGATCCCGGACGGCGTGATTACCACCCAGGCGTTCGGCGAGAGCCGTCCCCGCGTCGAGACCGCCGATGGCGTTCGCGAGCTGGAAAACCGTCGTGTGGAAATCCAGTACGGGCCTGGCTCGGGCCAGTAAGCTCGACGCCGCAAGGCACGAACATGAGGGAGGTCGGCGCAAGCCGGCCTCCCTTTTTGTTTGTCCGGCGGTGGTGGGCGAGGCGCTGACGGCAGGTCGTCGGCCTGCATCCGTGATGCGTATGCGATACTCTCGAGGCTGATCCCGGACACAAGCTGTCAGGCCGGATCACCATTCAGCAATCGGCGGGTTGGGTTCACGCGAAGGCGCGAAGAAGGAAGATGAGAGGTCGCGCGGGGGCGCAGGGCGCGAAGATTTCCGACAGTGGCCCGTCGTCATCGAGCGCCGAATATGTAGCGCGCTGCGCGCGCGGAGCAGCTCCGTATATCCTGCGTCTACGCGCTACCTATAGCCGCCTTCTTCGCGCCTTTGCGTGAGCCTGGATAGCGATAAGCGCCAACCGATTGATCGGTGGCCTCGGTTGGTGCCGCGGCCCGAGGCGCCTCGATACCGCTCGATCTCGTCGGACACCGAACGGAGATAGCGACGATCGACCGGGGCGTCCGATCGCCGGGCGCACGTGCGCGCCATATCATATCCGTCGTGCGTCGAGCCGTCGTCGCCGCGCCTGCGAACGAGACCCGTTTCGGTCCGTGGGCTGGCATTTGCCGCATCTTGAGCTAGAGCGACGCAACCGGGCAGCGCCGCCCATGACAAGAGAGCTTTTGACGATGCGCATTACGATGATCGGTTCTGGTTATGTCGGCCTGGTATCGGGCGCCTGCTTTTCGGATTTCGGGCATGACGTGATCTGCGTCGACAAGGATGCGAGCAAGATCGCGGCGCTGGAGGCGGGCAAGATGCCGATCTTCGAGCCGGGTCTGGAGCAACTGGTCGCGGCGAACGTCTCGGCCGGACGGCTTACCTTCACGACCGACCTGAAGTCCGCCGTCGCCGGCGCGGATGCGGTGTTCATCGCGGTCGGCACCCCGTCGCGCCGTGGCGATGGGCATGCCGACCTCAGCTACGTGTTCGCCGCGAGCCGCGAGATCGCCGAGGCGGTGACCGGGCCGATCGTGATCGTGACCAAGTCGACCGTCCCGGTGGGGACGGGCGACAAGGTGGAAGAGATCATGACCGAATTGGTCAAGGATCATCCGGTCGCGGTCGTCTCCAACCCGGAATTCCTGCGCGAGGGTGCGGCGATCGGCGATTTCAAGCGGCCCGACCGGATCGTGATCGGCACCGAGGACGAGCGCGCCAAGGGTGTGATGCGCGAAGTCTATCGCCCGCTCTACCTCAACGAAAGCCCGATCATGTTCACCGGACGGCGCACGTCCGAGCTGATCAAATACGCGGCCAATGCGTTTCTCGCGACCAAGATCACCTTCATCAACGAGATCGCCGACCTGTGCGAGGCGGTGGGCGCCAACGTGCAGGATGTGAGCCGTGGCATCGGGCTGGACAACCGGATCGGCAGGAAGTTCCTGCACGCCGGGCCCGGCTATGGCGGGTCGTGCTTCCCCAAGGATACGCTGGCGCTGCTCAAGACCGCGGAGGATTACGAGACGCCGGTGCGGATCGTCGAGGCGGTGGTGTCGGTGAACGACAACCGCAAACGCGCGATGGGCCGCAAGGTGCTGAAGGCGCTGGGTGGCGACGGGCCGACTCCGGCCAAGGGCAAGACCGTCGCGGTGCTCGGCCTGACCTTCAAACCCAATACCGACGACATGCGCGACGCACCGAGCCTGTCGATCGTGCAGAGCCTGATCGACGCCGGCGTTTCCGTGCGCGGGCATGACCCGGAAGGCATGGACGCGGCAAAGGCGATGATGCCCGAGATCGCGTACTGCCGCGACGCCTATGAGGCGGTGCAAGGTGCCGATGCGGTGGTGATCGTGACCGAATGGGACGTATATCGGGCGCTCGACCTGCGCCGGGTGGCGGCGGCGATGAACGCGCCGGTGATGATCGACCTGCGCAACATCTATCCGCCGGCGGATGCGGAGAAGGCCGGGTTTGCTTACAGTTCGATCGGGCGCTGAGGATCACTCAGAACTTGTTTCAGGTTCCATCTCGCCTGCTGTGATGGCTTTGCCCGTGGCCCGATGGATGCTGAAACAAGTTCAGCATGACGGCAGTGTGGTTGGTCGGATCCGAGTTCGTTATGGGCATGTGTTGGGCCACGTGCTTGGACAGGCTCAGCGCGAAAGATGCAGTTTGGGTGTCGCTACAGCGCCGGCGTCATCCAGTCCGGAATGATCGCATCGCCCAGCGCATCGACGCGGCGGTGATCGACCATCAGGCCGAGATCGGGATAGGTGATGCGGGTGCGGTCGCTCGGTTCGGTGAGGGGAGCGACGACGAGGCGGCGGTTGACGGTGCTGCGATAGTTCATCCGAGCGGTATTTTCCTGGCCGACATAGCAGCCCTTGGTGAAGCTGACGCCGTGCAGTTCGCGCGCGTTGCATTCGAGCCAGAGCGTCTTGTCGCTGCCGAGTTCCGCCGTGCCTTCGGTGACGCCGAGCGCCAGGCGATAGGCCGGCCAGCCGGTTGCCGGGCCTGAGGCCGGGGCGATCCAGCGGCTACCGAGCTCGGGCAAGCGGGGGTCGGGCGTGCCTTGGCCAGCATCTTTCGACCAATGGACCGCGAGGCTCTCATCGCGCGTGATCATGATCGGGCGGCGAAGTTTGTAGATCGAGAGGCGGCGGGCAAGCGCCTCGGCCTGGTCCGCTTCGCAATCGACCAGGATGTCGTCGCCATCTGACCAGAGCAGGAAATCGAACAGTACCTTGCCCTGCGGAGACAGTAAGGCGGACCAAGCGGGGAGCGGTCCGTTCGTATCCGCGGTGACGAGGCCCTGCAGGAAGCCGCGCACGTCCTCGCCGGAGATGCGTAACAGCGCGCGGTCGGCCAAGGTCGTTGCTGGGGTGGTTTCGGGCATGATCAACAGGTAGGAACGGCACGAACCTTTGTCACCCGTTCGCCCCAAGCGTGTCGCCGCCTGTTCGTGCGTCGCACTGGGGTCGTTCTTCTCCCGCGGCGGGCGCGGAAGACGGACGGGGCTCCGACGAACTCAGCCCGAACGGAGTGTGTAGTGGCGACCTTCGATCTGATCCTGACGGGCGGGACCGTCCATCTGCCGAGCGGCCCGGCGCAAACGACCGTCGGCATACGCGGCGGGAAGATCGCCGAGATCGGCGCAAGCGGCGATGCGGGCGAGACGATCGATTGCACCGGCCTCGATATCCTGCCCGGCGTGATCGACACGCAGGTGCATTTTCGCGAGCCCGGCCTCGTTCACAAGGAGGATCTGGAGAGCGGCGCGCGGGCCGCGGTGCTGGGCGGCGTGACGGCGGTGTTCGAAATGCCGAACACCAAGCCCAACACCGATTCGGCCGATGCGATCCAGGACAAATTGCTGCGCGCGCATCATCGGATGTGGTGCGACCATGCCTTCTATGTCGGCGCGACCAATCACAATGCCGCCGACCTGGCCGAGCTGGAACGCCTGCCCGGGACGGCGGGCGTGAAGATCTTCATGGGCGCTTCGACCGGCGACCTGCTGGTGTCGGAGGATTCGTCGCTCGCCGAGGTGCTGGCGTCGGGCTCGCGCCGCGTGGCGATCCATGCCGAGGACGAGGCGCGGATGAATGCGCGCGCCGGCGAACGCGTGACGGGCGATGCCAGTTCGCACCCGGTGTGGCGCGACGACGAGAGCGCGTTGCTGGCGACGCGGCGCATCCTGGCGCTGGCGTGGGCGGCGCGGCGGCGGATCCACGTGTTGCACGTGACGACGCCCGCGGAGCTGGAACTGCTCGGCGCGAACAAGGATATCGCGACGTGCGAGGTGACTCCGCAGCATCTGACACTGGCGGGCGAGGAAGCCTATCCGAGGCTCGGCACGCTGGCGCAGATGAACCCGCCGATCCGTTCCGGCGCGCATCGCGACGGGCTGTGGTATTGGCTGCGCCAGGGCGTGCCGGATATCCTGGGATCCGATCACGCGCCGCACACGCTGGAGGAAAAGGGCAAGACCTATCCCGATTCGCCAAGCGGGATGCCCGGCGTGCAGACGATGCTGCCGCTGATGCTGAACCATGTGGCGGCGGGGCGCACGACGCTGGCGCGGGTGATCGACCTGACGAGCGCGGGGCCGCAGCGCGTGTTCAACATCGCCGGCAAGGGGCGGATCGCGGTCGGCTATGATGCCGATTTCTCGATCGTCGACCTGAAGGCGCGCTGGACGATCGAGGACGATTGGCTGGCGTCGCGTAGCGGCTGGTCGCCGTTCACGGGCATGGAGATCACCGGCCGCCCGATCGGGACGATCGTGCGCGGGCACCGTGTGATGTGGGACGGAACCTTGGCCGACGCGGCGATCGGCGAACCGATCCGCTTCGAGGGCGTGGAGTTCGGCTGATCGGACGGTTGGCCGCGACGTGATGGAGGGTCTTCGCGCGCCGCTGCTGCGCGCCGCCAACCGGATGCGCGACGCACTGGTGACGTTTGTCACGCCGGGCCCGCGCATGATCGACGAGATCGAGTGCGTCGCCTCCGTCCTGCTCGCCATCGCGCTCGCCCATCTGATCGGCGCGAAGAGCGTCGCCTGGGCGGCCTTCACCGGCTTCGTGCTGATGCGCGGCCATGTGTCGCAGACGATGCTGCGCGGGCTGATGCGGATCGCCGGCACGGCGGCGGGGGCGGGGCTGGCGCTGCTCGTCATGCCCTATGTGCTCCGATCCCTGCCGCTGCTTTCGCTCGCCGTGGCGATCGTGGGGGCGATCGGACTGTACGGGATGCTGACGGCGCGGCGGGCCTATGCCTGGCTGTTGTTCGGGCTGACCTTCGTCATGATCCTGCTCGACAAGCTGGAGCATCCCGCGCTCGACACGATCGCCTTCGCTGAGACGCGCTTGCTCGAGGTCTGCGCGGGGACGGTGGCCTGCGTGGCGGTCAGCCTGTTGTCGACCCTGACCGCGCGGCGGCGCTGGCCGGGATCGAGCGCCGCCGTGGCGCAACGGATCGGCTGGCATCCGCATGCCGCCCGCCACGTCGCGCAGGCCGGGGGGGCGCTGGCGCTGCTGCCGGCGCTGCATGCGCTGGTGGGGATCCCAGAACTGGAGCAGGCCGGCGTGACGATCCTGGCGGTGATGATCGTGCCGGTCGCCGGCTTGGGCCGAAGCGGGCTGGTGCCGGTCGGCCGCCGGCTGCTGCATCGCACGATCGGGTGCCTGGGCGGCGGTGCGCTGGCGGCGGCGATCCTGTTCGTCGCGCATGGCAGCGCGCCGGTGCTGATCGCGGGCACCTGCCTCGGCGTGCTGATCGGGCGGCATCTGGAGAACGGGCGGATGTCGCCGCCCTATGTCGGGCTGCAATTCACGCTGGCGATCCTGGTCACCTTGGTGCCGGACGATTATGCGAACGCCGCGCTCCGGCCGGCGCTGGACCGGCTGACCAGCATTCTGATCGGGATGGCGCTGCTCGTGCCGGTGCTGCTGCTTTGGCACTTACCACTGCCGGACCGCTTCCGCCGGGGTTCGTGAAGGTTTCTCAAGCGCGTCTGCCGAACGGCCAGTCGGTCACGCGACCGGCGAACAGCGCCCACCACACGACCACCGGCTGAAACAGCAGGCGCGGCACGTGATACCACAGGCTGTGCAATTCGCGCGCGACCAGCACCTGATCGATCGCATGCTTCACATTGGCCGGGTAGACGCACACCGCATAGGCGGCGAGCAGCACGCCCGCCCACCAGCGCAGCCGAGTCGTCAACAGCGCGATCGCACCGGCGACCTCGCAGATGCCGGTAAGGGCGATGACGGTTTTGGGGAACGGCACCCAGGCGGGGGTGATGCGCAGGAACGGGTGCGGGATCGACAGGTGCGCGATGCCGGCGATCAGGTAGATCGCGGCGAGCAGCCAGCGGAGCGTGGTGCGGAGGCGTTCTTTGCGGGGGGTGAGGGTCATCGGGCGCGAGCGTAGGCGCTTATCCGGACGTGGGCAAAGCCCACGTCGTCGGCCGGGCCTTGCCCGCCGGCCGAGCTTGCGCTTTTCGCGCGGGCGTAGCCGCGCAGCGCTGCGCTATAGCGGAAACCAGTTCGATTTGTGGCTGAACTTCATATAGCCGAGATTGACGCCCTGCCGCCAGCCGACGCCGAGCCGGATCGGGATGACGACCTTGTCGCCCTTGCGCAGATAGGTCGCGGCGAACCCGCCGATGAAGAACAAGCGGCCCTCGCCTGCGGCGAAGCGGCCCTTGTAGAGCTCTTCGGTATCGTAGAGGTTGTAGACCAGCACGAACACCTTGCTGGCATCGCCGCCGACGTCGAAGCCGACCGACGGACCGGTCCAATAGACCGGCTGTTCGCCCTCGATCTTGTGGAACATCTGCCCGCTGCCGTAGCGCAGGCCGACGACGAACGCCCCGCCCGCCTCGCGCCCCGCGACATAGGCGTTGGGCTGGCCCTGATCCTTCAGGATCTTTTCCAGCATCCCGGCGAGACCGGCGGTGCCCTTGCCGAACACGCCCTCGGCGGCGGCGAGCAGTTCCGGGCGATCGAACGTCTGGCTGCTCGCGGCGACGGCGTTGGCACCGTCGCGCGCGGCGTCCTGCTGTTGCGCGGGCACCTGGGCGGGCGTGGTGGACTGGCTATAGGCCGGATAGGCGGGCGGCGGGTTCGGGATCGGCAACTGGGTCTGGGCCGGGGCCGGATATGTCGGGGCGGGCGTGCGACCCTGCGGCCGACCCAGATCCCCGTCGATCGCCTGGTTGGGATCGATCGTGCGGACGCTATCCTGCGCGATGGCCGGCCCAGTGCCGAGCATGAGCGCAGCCAGCAGCAGCGTCGAAACAACCTTGCGCATCTTCATTCCCCCCAAGAGCATGCCCTCGCTCCGCCAACGTAGCGCCCGCTTAGCTTGCCCGGCAATGAACCGCGCGGCAGGGCGAGTCGCTTTTGCGCCGGATGACATCGGAGGTGGCGTGCGCAGCCGATGCGTGATGGCGCGTAGAGCCCTTGCGCGGGGGGGGGCGCGTAAATCCCCTGCGCGGCGGCGCGCAAATCCCCTGCCAAACCCCGTTGATCCTTCGCCACGGCACCGCTATAGACGCCGCTTGCCGCCAGGTCCGGAGACGTGGGTGAGTGGCTGAAACCAACGCTTTGCTAAAGCGTCGTACCTCTTAAAGGGTACCGAGAGTTCGAATCTCTCCGTCTCCGCCAGCAAGTCCTAACATATTGAACTGCAAAGATTTTCTCGCGAAAAGGCGACGAGAATGGCGCGAATTCGCGCGTTTCGATTTTGGCTTGGTACTGCGGAGAGTCAGAAAAAAACCAAAAGTACTCAATTCTCCAAATTTTTCTCCGCAGCGAAGGCGTTCGGTACCGAATGCACTGGCGCGAATTAACCGCCCCCTTGCCGCCGTGAACAAGCCAATAATTCCGAGGGTGAGCTGACGTTCAGACCTAAAAAAATGGCGTGATTCCCGCGCCATTTTTCATTTGAAGGATCTCGAACCGAGCTGAAAGAGGTCAAGATTCTAGTCCCCCAAGTGAGCTCAAGCTCTGTTTCGCCGTCGACCAAGCACAGCAGAACGGCCTGTTTTTTACAGGGCCAGAATCCCTGATAACGCCGCTTTTACAGCGAAATCGAATGAAATGCGCCATCGGACGAGGTCTTTGTTCGAATTAAAAGCCGATTTTCCAAGAGCTTGGAACGCCAATTCCCTAAACGAGATAACAGGGAATTTTCAACCGACATCAGGGCGATTTCAACGCGGTTCAGTGAACATCCGCGCTAAAGCAAACACGAACAATAGGTTGAGCTCGAAAGTCCGATTGACATAAAATCTCGTACTTGTTGTTTGCGCAAAACTTATGGGTTATTATTTTTACTGTTGACGCAAAGTTCTCGTGTTCGTAAAAAGCATTTGTGTGAGGGAAACTTTGCACCCTGAAGCAGCAGAAGCTCTTTTAGCTAGCGCAGCATCTGGATCACAACGACCGCAATTTTGTTCCACGCGGTCGTGTTAGCCTGAATATCCACTGGATAGGCGGGCGTGTGACCACGCGCGTATGCTGTTCACCCGCTTGTCCTTTCCGAAGACGAAAGACAATGCGATGAAACGTTCACCTACAAAAGTACTTCCACCCGCAAGCCCAGCGAAGATTCTACATAACGCGCAGGCTATGATGGACCAACGCCTTGGCCCGATCGAGTACCGGCCTACTGACGCCCTGAAAGCGTACGATAACAACCCACGAAAACATTCCGAGAAACAGATCACCCAGTTGATGGCGTCGATCGGGCATTTTGGTTTCGCCCTGCCGGTGCTCGTCGATCCCGACGGCGTGCTGATTACCGGTCATGCTCGGATCGATGCGGCCCGGCGGCTGGGGATCACATCGATTCCCGTTATCGTCGCCGACAATTGGAGCCGGGCGCAGGTAAAAGCCTATCGCCTGGCCGACAATCGCTTGGCCGAGGCGGCGACCTGGGATGCGGATCTGCTCCGCATCGAGCTGAACGCCATCATCGAGATAGGCGAGGTGCCGATCGAGCTGCTCGGATGGAGTACCGGCGAGATCGATGTCGTGCTTGAGGGTAATCCGACAGTTGCGGACGAAGATAGCGACGATTTGCTTACACCCCCGGCGACACCGGCCGCGCGTCTGGGAGATACGTGGTTGCTCGGAAAGCACCGGCTGTTCTGCGGTTCATCGCTCGAGCCGCTGAACTGGGTGCCGCTGATGAACGGGCGATCGGGCGCGATGGGGCTGACGGATTCGCCGTTCAACGTGAAAATAAACGGCCACGTCTCTGGCAGCTCGCGTCACGACGAGTTTGCCATGGCTTCGGGGGAGATGTCCTCATCCGAGTTCGTCGCGTTCAACACCCAATACCTCACCAACATGAAGCTGCATTTAACGAATGGCGCGATTGTCATGGCGTTCATGGATCACGCGCACCTTGCGGAGCTCATGGCCGCCGGCAAGGAGGCCGGCCTCAAGCACATGAACCTGTGCGTTTGGGTTAAGTCCAATGGCGGGATGGGTAGCCTTTGGCGCAGTCAACACGAGCTGGTTCTAGTATTGAAGCATGGGAACGCGCCGCACACCAACAACGTGGAACTCGGAAAACACGGCAGGTACCGGACTAATGTCTGGAATGCACCAGGCGCTAATAGCTTCGGATCTTCGCGAGATCAAGACCTTGCCGATCATCCGACCGTAAAGCCGACGACTTTACTGGCGGAAGCCATTCGGGATGTCAGCAAGCCCGGAGAAATCGTCCTGGATGCCTTCGCCGGCTCCGGGTCGACAATCTTGGCCTGCGAGCGCACGAAACGCGTCTGCCACGCGATAGAGATCGAGCCGAAATATATTGATGTCGCGCTCCGACGTTGGGAGGCGATGACCGGGCTCGAAGCCGTGCTGGAGGCCACCGGTGAGACGTTCGCTCAAGTCGCGGAGCGCCGAGCCGAGGCGGAGACCGCCGAGCATTCGCGCGACCACGAAAGCGTCGACTGATCCCTCATGCTGGCGGGTGATGTCGCCCGCCAGCACACATTTTGCTGGAGAATTCTCATGACCATCGTTCCAAAAAAGCTGCCCACCCGCTCGAGCCCCGAGCCGGATATCGATCCATATGCGCATCTGGTGGTGCGCGCTCGCACCCGGCGTCCGATCCCAACGCCTGCTCCTGAAAATGACGACGACGATCCGTTCGCTAAAACCCCACTCGCTCGTGATGATCAATCCGAAATGCCGTCAAAGGGTGATCGCGTCGGCTATGGCAAACCACCCAAGGCGCACCGCTTTAAAAAGGGGCAATCCGGAAATCCCAAGGGACGACCGAAGGGCGCCAAGGGCCTGAAGGCCCTCGCGCGCAAGCTGCTAACGGAAAAGGTCGCGGTGCGCACTGGCGGCGGTCTTAAGCGCATGAACAAGGTGGAAGCGATGCTTCACAAGCTCGCTGAACAGGCATTCGCGGGTAATCTCCGGGCTATCACGCTGCTTTTCCATCTCTATCAGGAGAGTGTGCCCGACCTCGCGATCGTCAAGGGTGGCGTACCATTGTCACCGATGGACATGGACGAGCATGACCGCGCGATCCTCGCCCAACTTCGCAAGAGCTTGATCGAAGGAGCGGGCGATGAATGAGGCCCTCGCCGCTGGCATGCGCCAGAATTTCGAGCTGTTCCTAATGCGCGTTTACGGTGATCTGCACGCGACCGCGAAACCGTTGGAGATGGCCTGGTATCTCAAGGCCATTTCTCACGCGCTGATCGAGGCAAGCGATACATCGGGCTCGCGCCTGATCATCACCGTGCCGCCCAGGCACCTGAAGTCGATCGCGGCCTCGGTCGCGTTGCCGGCCTTTTTGCTGGGGCGCGATCCGACCCTGCGGATCATGGTGGCCACGTACAGTCAGGATCTCGCCCGCCTCCATGCCAGCCAGTGTCGCGCGATCATGCAGACGGACTGGTACAAGCGCCTGTTTCCAAACACACGCATCGCGGACGACGGCAACCGCGTACTCGAACTTGTCACCACCAAGGGGGGCGGCCGAAAGGCCGTCTCCGTCGGTGGGACGGTGACGGGCTACGGCGCCGACATCATCCTGGTCGACGATTGCCTCAAGGCGGACGATGCGCGCAGCGAGGCGAAGCGGGAGGAGGCCAAGGCCTGGTTCGATGGCACGCTCGCCACTCGCCTGAACTCTCCTGGTGGAGGCGCGATCATTTCCATCTCGCAGCGATTGCACGAAGATGATCTGCCGGCGCATCTGATGAACAAGGGCTACCGGGAGTTGTGTCTTCCCGCGATCGCCGAGCGTGACGAAGATATACCGATAGGTCGTGGCATAATGCATCGTCGCCGGGTTGGCGATCTGCTCGATCGGCCCGGACAAACGCGCGAGAAGCTCGAGATCGAACGCCGGAATCTCGGACCCCAAGTGTTCTCATCGCAATTCCAACAAAACCCGGTCGCGCCCGAGGGCAACCTCATTCGATTGGAGTGGTTCGGCACATATGACGAGCCGATCGAGCGAGACCGCTTTTACAAGGTCGTGCAGAGCTGGGACACGGGCCTCAGCGATGAGCCGACGGCCGATTTTTCGGTCTGCACGACCTGGGGATTCCTGGAGGGCAAATGGTATCTGGCCCATGTCCTGCGCGAGCGTTTGGCTTTTCCCGATCTGAAACGCGCGGTGGTTCGCCAGCGTCGCGAATGGAAACCCGACAGAGTCATCATTGAGGACGCGGGTACCGGCAAGGCACTGTGGCAGGAGTTTCGGTCGAGCGGTGATTTTCGTCCGCTGATGTGGAAAGTCACCGAGGATAAGGAAACGCGCTTGATCGGCGTCACGGGCCAGCTCGAAGCTGGTCTGTGCGTTCTCCCGCGCGAGGCGCCGTGGCTGCACGAGTTTCAACGCGAGCTGCGGGCATTCCCGTTCGGGCGTCAAGACGATCAGGTCGATACGCTGACACAGTTCCTGGAATATTATCTCAAAAATGCCCGGCTAATCCTGGCGGAGCGTGATGAAACGGGTCGGATGCTTTACGTGCCGAGACCGTCACGGCGGCCGCGCTTCTGAAAATCAATTTGGTGGTAGGCCGTTCGGATATGTCAGTCCGAACGGCCGCCGCAGGGACGCCTGGTCCATCGTCAGGAGTTCGAACCAGCGTCCGCCAGTGCCGTATCGCGCGACCAGCTCACGCCATGGCTGGGGATGATCGAAGCGATCGTGCAGCGTCCGGTGGCACGACCGGCAGACGTGATAGGCGGCGAGCGGGTCGGCATAATTCTCGTCGTGCAGCCAGACGGTGTTGGTGGTGCCGAGATGATCGGCGGGGGCAAAGCCGCAGATCGAACAGCGCGTTGGTTTCGCGATCCGTCCGTCCCGAATAGCCTGGCGCTGGTCAGGGAGCGTCGCGCATCGGTCCTCAGGACTCCAGCCGTTATACCAATCCATCCGCCAGCGCGTCTTGGGTCGGCTCATGGCGCGGCGATGACCTCGACGCGTCCGCCCGTCGCCGTCTCGAGCGTGAGCGCGGTGGCCCCGCTGCTCAGGATCTTGATCATCGCGTCCGCAAGCCCGGCGAGCGCGATACCATTCGCTCGGGTTATTACCGTGCCGGGCACCAAGCCAGCGCGGTTCGACGCCGACCCGGCGGCGGTGGCGACGACATAGGCACCCTCGGGCATTGGCCGGATCGTCAGGCCGATCCGCGCGACCGACAGATCGAGAACTGGCGGTCTCAGGCGCGCGGGCGGCAACTTGCCCTGTTGCGCGAAGTCGGCGCATGCGACGTTGACGAGACTGTTGCTGTCCTTCTGGCTGATGTCGATCATTCGCACTCGGTCATAGTCGATTACCGCGACGAACTTGACCGGGGAGCGTTGACCCGGAGCGGGGACCTTGGCGGTCATGATCCCGCAGGTCAGCCAACCCGGTGTCTTGCCCTTGTGCCACCACCGGGCCTGCATGTAGCCGTAGGGCCAGCTCACCGACCAATTGTCGGAATCGGGCAATTGCGCGCGAAGTGCTGCCTCGCCCAAACTGTTATAGTGTGCCCAGTCAGGCTCGGGACCGTAGACATATTCTTCCTTCGCGATCGACGGCGCGGCGATGACGGTCAAGGCTGCGGCTACCACGAGGCGGGTGAGGGCGTTCATTTTAAACCTCCAAGCTTTAGCGTTTTGCCGCCGACGATCGAGAGGGTCGCGGTGCCGCCCGCCGCGTCGACCACTTTCAGCATGGCGTCGCCCATGCCCCCGAGCGGGATGGCGTTGACCGAGCCGATGACCATGCCGGGCGTGAGACCGGCGATCGCGGCGGGCGAGCCCGCCGCCACGCCGCTGACATAGGCGCCGTCCGGCATCGCGCGGAGCGTGAGACCCGAGGTGGTGCTGGTGAGTCGCGCCGACGCGGCGGCAGGCGCCCCGCTACCTGCGGTGGCTTCGGATGCCGGGTCGCGCTCGGCGTCCGTAAGCGGCGGAAGCTTCTGTTGCAGCGCGTATTGTTCGCAGGCCGCGCCCGCGAAGCCTCTACCCGTGCGCTCGATATCGAGCAGCAGAACGCGATCATAATCGATCACGACGATAAAGGACGATGCGCCGGTATAGCCACCCATCCTGTTCTTGGCGTTGACCGAGCCACAGGCGACATATCCAGAATAACGTGGTGACAAGGGCGGCTTGTGATCGCCCTTGAAATACCCGCCCATCCAGGTGATCCGCGCGGACTCCGGATCGATCATCCGGTCCCGGATGCCAGCTTCGGCGATGGCGCGGTATCTCTCCCAGCTCGGGGCGGGTCCGTAGGCATGATATCGCGGCGCCTGCTCGGCGGCCGCTGGCGCCGCGCCGTTCCCAGTGAGGCCGGCGGCCAGCACGATTCGCAGAACCATCGGCGCCCTCACGCCGCGAGGTCCTGACCGAGCCGCTGCAGGCGGGGGCGGAGCGAGTTGACGAACTGGTTGGCGGCCCGTCCCATCCACTGGCGTTGCGCGACCTCGCTAGCCTCGTCTCCTGGTGGCCCGTAGGGCGCGGTAACCCTGAGCGCTGGCACGTCGCCCGCGATCCATTCGAGCCCCCCGATATTCTGGGCGCTGAACTCCGCGTCGATCGCCCGCCGCTCTTCCCCGAGGGCGCTGAAGGCAACCGCGCCTTCGGTCCCCGGGAACCGTACCTCGGCACCGATGCGGTTTTGCCCGCTGCTTCGGTACACGTTGACGTAGAAGCCATCAGGCAGCGGCACGCGCATCCAGCCCGTACCGCCGCTCCGCGCGGGCGGCTGGCCGGGATCATCGAACGTCGTCTCGGCAAGGAAGCGGTCGACAAAGGCGCGCCAGCGAATTCCGGCGTCGGTCGGCTGTGATGTCGCGCTGGTGGCAGTGCTTGGCGCGTTCGGCAACGTCACGACTGGGTCAATCGCGATCCCCGGTACTTCACTGCGAATGACGTGGCGCTCGATCACCGCCGTTTGCGCCAGCACGCGTGGCTGCATGATGATCTGGTGCGCGCCGTTCGTGCCGGGCAAGCGATACTCGGCCATCTCAATCAACCCGAAGTTGAAGGCGAGGCCGGGCTGATCGCGGAGATACTCCCCGATGCGGCGGGTCCCCTCGGCGATCCCGTCACCGACCACCAGCAGCAGAAAGCGTCCGGCGGTCAGGTCGCGGGTCACACGATCGACGAAGTCCGCTTCGCTCAGCGTGCCGCCCGCTTCCCGCGCCAGCGTATGCAGCACGTTGCCCGGCCGCCTGGTCGCGATCGACACCTGCCGCTGGAGATCCTCATAGCCGAACCGGCTGATCTCGCGCGCATAGTCGAGGATCTGGCCGACCACCTCGCGGCGTGCCTGCGGGTTACGCCAGAGCTTGCACTCGACCACCACCAGGCGGCCGTGTTCGTCCATCAACAGGATGTCGACAAACCCGACCCCCGGGATCGACAGCTCCTTCGTCACGGTGATGAGCCTGCCATAGCTCGGGTCGAGGTCGTGCACCGGCAGCATCGATGGATGATCCGCGATCATGTCGCGCAGCGTGGCCTCCCTCCGCGCTTCGCCTTGCGGCACGCGGCGCACCACCTGTGTATTGTCGTTATCGAGCAGAACCAGCGTCATGGTCGCACCTCCTGTTCAGGTGCGCCTAGGATCTGCCGCTTGGCCTCTTCGTCGCACCTATGTCCTCTCGGGGCGACGGCCGAAGCCGGATGTTCGAAACCTGGTCAGTGATCAGGCGCATGCGCCTTTACCGTTGCCGGCTGGACATACGCGCATGCCACCCGGCCTTCGCTTTCGCGGTGACCGAGTTCACTGTCTGAGGTTTCGAAGCCCCGCTTCCCGGCTTTCACGGGAAGCGGGTTCAGATTGCTCGCTTCGCGCGCGCAGGCAAGTCGAATGTCGCGGCCCCCGCAATATTTGTGCGCGGCGTGCCGTTGGGCTCGCCAACCGTTGGGTGGGGGCGCGTCTGTTGGGCAAGCGTTCGCATCGAGGTTCAACGACCGTCTCGCAGCGACGAAACCGGACCAAGGGTGTCGGCGCAGCGCTGCCAGCAAAACAAAGAAAAGCCGGCCTTTCGGCCGACTGTTGAGTGTTAAACGAGTGAGTTTATTTAGGCGTACGCGACCTTCACGTTTCGCCGCCGGTAGCGCGTCAAGCCTCCGATCAGTCCAAAGCCGGTGATCATCATGCTCCACGTCGCGGGTTCGGGGACGGCGTCCGAAAGAACGAGATTGCTCAGGCGAGAGCCGTTGCCGAAGAAGGGTGGATAGACGCGCCCATCGTTCGCCGTGCTCCGGTCCAAACGACGCGGCCGATGCCAAGTTCGGACGCGAACCGGATGCTCGTGAATGTATCGGTCGTCGTATAACTGCCCAGCAGATTGCCCAGGGCGTCATAGGCCGTAGCCGAGATCTTGTTCGCGTCGATGCAGGTTTGCGGCACGAAGATGTTGCAGAACGTGCTCGTGTGGATGCGGGTCAGATCGAACGTGACCGACTTGGCGGCGAACGGCAGGTCCTCCAGCGTAAACGTGCCGGTGCCTTCATCGTAAATCGCGCTGTCGTAGACGAACACGCTTCCGCCGCCGATCGAGACTGGCCCCGCGCCGCTGAAAGTGATGCCCTGCGTCTTCAAAAACCATTCATTACCTGATTTGTACGTGGTCTCCGTGGGGTTGGTGAGATTAACGACCAATGTCGTCGCTTCACTATCGGTTGCCACGAATGTAATCGCGATCGCGGCGAGACATGCGAACTTTTGCATCATGAGTGTTTTTCCCCTGGTTGTCGTCCAAGCGTGAAAACTCTTTCCGGACATTATATCAAGACAATCTTGCGTCCGGTTTTTACAAATCTCGACTTCAGTGAAGTTAGATGCGCTAATCGCTGATCGGCGGCCACATGACGTCCCGGATCGATCGCAGCAGCGGGTGTCTCGAGCGTTGGACTATATCACCGGGGCGGACGTCCACTGTCGAAGGGGCCATGGACCGAGCTAAGCATGGCGTATCGCAAGACCGGGCCAACGGCTGATCGTCGGACGGTCGGTCAGGCCCCAGGTCGCAGAACAGTGATTCTACGGGACGAGACCAACCCCGCTTGACCAATACCGGAGATTGGCGGAACATAAAGGGAACGATCCGAGTCTCACCGTCATGCCCGCCGTTACCGATTCTCTGCCGAGCCTAGCCCACTTACGAGCTGTCGCGACACCGAATGTCGACCACCGGATCATGCCGTTTGGCGTTCAAGAGCTGGATTGCCGCCTGGCCGGCGGCCTGCGGGCCGGCGCTTTACATGAAGCGGCGGCCGCGTCGTCATCGTTGGTCGACGACGCGGCGGCGACCCTCTTTCTTGCCGGCATCGCCGCGCGAGAAGCGCACTCTACCGGTGGCCTCGTGCTCTGGGTGAGCTGCCGCTGCGACCTCTATGCGCCGGGACTCGAACAAGCCGGCCTGCGTTCCGCCGATCTGATCCATGCCCAGCCTCGTGACGACGACGCGCTGCTGGCGGTCGTTGAAGACGCCATCCGCGACGGCACGCCGTCCGCGATCGTGGCCGAGGCGAGCCGCGTATCGATGGTAGCCACCCGCCGTTTGCAACTCGTCGCCGCCGATGCGGAGATCCCGGTCCTGCTGCTGCGCAGACGGCGTGCTCGTGAGCAGGATCCGCTGGCCGAGCCGTCGGCGGCCTGCACCCGTTGGCGCATCGCCAGCGCGCCGTCGGCGCGTCTGGGCGTGGCGGGCGTCGGCCGGCCACGCTGGCTGGTCGAGCTCGCGCGTCAGCGCGGCGGGGAGGCGTTCTCGATACTGCTGGAGGGCTGCGATGAGACGGGTCGTCTCGCTGTTCCTGCCGCACTTGGCCATCGAACGGCTGAGACGGCTGGAACGGCGCGCCATGCCGCTGCCTGAGCGCGGCGCACTTCAGCTTGCCCACGACGATGATCCGGGTGCCTGCTCGGTCCCGCGTGGCGGAGGCTGGCGGCCCGGCGCGCGTTGGGCACGGGCACAGGCACCGTCCAAGGCAAGCGTCGACCAGCAGATCGCGACGCTGCCCCCGCATGCCCGGCCACCCATGCGCGAGCTTGGCCGGAGGTCCGAGGCGGCGAGCCATCCGTTCAGGACCGAGCTCGGGACGGCAGGCATAACCGGCGGGTTCAGCGCGTACGATTTCCACCGGGCGCCACTGGCACTGGTCGGCAAGGTCGGTCGCCGCGAGGAGATCGTATCGGCGTGTCCGTCGGCCGCCATGCTCGGCATCCAGGTCGGGATGGCGGCCACGCATGCGCGAGCGCTCGTCTCGGATCTCGACTTTCGTCCCGCCGACCCGGACGCGGACGCCGCGTTGCTCGACCGGCTCGCGTTGTTCGCGGTGCGGCGCTGGTCGCCGATCGCGGCCGCGACCCCGCCCGACGGCCTCTGGCTGGATCTGGCGGGCTGCGATCACCTTCATGGTGGTGAGACAAGATTTTGCCAGCGGCTGCTCGCCTTCTGCAAGCGCGCCGGGTTCACCGCGCGGGCGGCGGTGGCGGATACCGCCGGCGCGGCGCATGCACTGGCCCGGTTCGCGCCGAGCGACCTGACCATCGTGCCGGCGCGCGAGACGGTACGCGCGGTCTCCCCGCTACCGGTCGCGGCGTTGCGATTGAGCGGTACCGCTCTTGGGGCGGCACGACGCTTCGGGTTCGAGACCATCGGCGACCTGCTGCCCGTCGCGCGCGGACCGCTGGCGCGCCGGTTGGGGCTCGCCGCGATCACCCGGCTGGATCAGGCGATGGGCGGCGTCGCCGAGCCGATCACGCCGCGTATGGACGTTACCACCCCGGTCGTTGAACGACGGCTGATGGAGCCGATCGGCACCGCCGAAGCGATCGCGCGGGTGATGGAAGATCTGCTCGGCGATCTCGCAACCGTGCTGCAGGCGCGCGGACTGGGTGTCCGCTCGCTGCGCTTCGTCGGCTCACGGGTCGATGGGACCGAGCAGATCGTCGGCGTCGGTACATCGCGCCCGACCCGCGAGACCGCGCATCTGCTACGGCTGCTCAAGCTTAGGATCGAAAAGATCGATCCGGGCATGGGGATGGAACAGTTTTGGCTTGCCGCCCCGCATACCGAACCACTGGACGCCGTCGATCTCGGCGCCGTGCTCGCGGGCGACGTCGTGGTGCGGGATCCCGCGCGGCTCGTCGACGTCGTGGCTGGACGCATCGGACCTGCCGCGGTGTTCCGGGTGGCACCGATGCCCAGCCATGTGCCGGAACGCGCGGTCACGCGTGCGGACCCCATCGTGGCGCCGGGCACCTGGCCGAACTGGCAACGCCCGGTGCGGCTGTTCGCGCGACCAGAACCGCTCTGGGGCGTGATCGCGCTGCTGCCCGATCAGCCGCCTCGGCGGTTCGAGTGGCGCGGCACGCGTTACAAGGTTGTGGCCGGCGATGGCCCCGAGCGGATCCACGGCGAGTGGTGGCGCCGCGACGCCGAGGTCTGGGCAGTGCGCGACTATTACCGGGTCGAGGATGAGACCGGCGGGCGCTTCTGGGTGTTTCGGCGCGGCGACGGGATGATGGATGACACTGGCGATCTGAGCTGGTGGATCCACGGCGTTTTCGCATGACCGACTATGTCGAGCTGCAGGTGCTCACGCATTTCTCGTTGCTACGCGGTGCGTCCAGCCCAGAGGAGCTGTTCGCCGCCGCCGCTTTGCTCGGGTACCCGGCGCTTGCCGTTGGCGACATCGGCACCGTCGCCGGTGTCGTGCGTGCCTGGGAAGCGCAGAAGGCGACCGGCGTCCGCTCGATCGCCGGCACGCGCGTCGACCTGTCGTGCGGCCGCCGCCTGATCCTGTTCCCGACGGATCGCCCGGCCTGGTCGCGGATCACGCGGCTTCTGACCCTGGGCAAGAAGCGCGCCGGCAAAGGCGGCTGCCTGCTCCACTGGCACGATCTGCAACACTGGTCCGAAGGCATCATCGCCATCCTGTTGCCGCATGAGGCGGACGACGAGAACCTTGAGGCACTTGCTGATCTGAGGGCGGTATACGGCAAGCGCGGCTTTATGGCGCTGTTTCAGCGGCGCAGGCCGGGGGACGCGGTGCGGATCGATGCGCTAGCGCGTCAGGCCGAGGGTGCGGGCGTCCGAGCCGTCGTCACGGGGGACGTGCTTTACCATGCGCCTGAAGCCCGGCTGTTGCAGGACGTGGTGACCGCGGTGCGCGAGAAGTGCACCGTCGATGAGCTTGGCTACCGGCGCGAGGTCAATGCGGACCGAGCGCTCAAGTCTCCAACCGAGATGGTACGGCGCTTCGCCGCCTATCCCGATGCGCTGCGTGCCAGCGTCGATATCGCGCGTGCCTGCACGTTCGATCTGGGAGAGCTGGCCTATCAATATCCGCACGAACGGCTGATCGATGGATTGAGCGCGCAGGAAGCGCTGCAGCAATTGGCGGCCGATGCGGTCGACCGGATGTTCGATGGCAATGTACCGGCCGCATATACCGACCAGATCGCGCACGAGCTGCGGCTGATTGGCGAGCTTGGCTACGCGCCGTATTTCCTGACCGTCTACGCGATCGTGCGCGAAGCGCGCCGGCGCGGCATATTATGCCAGGGGCGGGGGTCCGCCGCCAACTCGTGCGTCTGCTTCGTGCTCGGCGTGACGTCGATCGATCCGATCAAGCACGAGCTGTTGTTCGAGCGGTTCGTGTCGGGTGAGCGCCGCGAACCACCCGATATCGATGTCGACTTCGAGCATGAGCGGCGCGAAGAGATCATTCAGTGGATCTATGAGACCTACGGCCGGGACCGCTCCGCTCTGACCGCCGTCGTGCAGCGCTACCGCGCGCGCGGCGCCGTGCGCGATGTCGGCAAGGCGATGGGGCTCCCTGAGGATCTGACATCCTCGCTCGCTGGGCTGATCTGGGGCTGGTCGGCCGAAGGCGTGGGGGAGAAGCAGGTAAATGAACTCAACCTCGACATTGCCGATCGCCGGCTGCGGCTGACGCTTGATCTGGCGCGCAAGCTTATCGGCGTGCCGCGCCATATGAGCCAGCATCCCGGCGGGTTCGTCCTCACCCATGACCGGCTCGACGATCTCGTGCCGATCGAACCGGCGGCGATGGACGATCGCCAGATCATCGAATGGGACAAGGACGATATCGATGCCCTGAGGTTCATGAAGGTCGACGTGCTGGGGCTGGGCATGCTCGGCTGCATGAACCGGGCGTTCAACATGCTCGAGGCCGACAAGGGATTGAAGGTCGAGCTTGCCGATCTGCAGGACGATGATCCGGACGTCTACGCGATGATCCAGAAAGCCGACACGCTCGGCACGTTCCAGATCGAAAGCCGCGCGCAGATGTCGATGCTGCCGCGCATGAAGCCCAGACGCTTCTATGATCTCGTCATCCAGGTCGCGATCGTGCGGCCCGGGCCCATCCAGGGCGACATGGTGCATCCCTATCTGCGCCGGCGCGAGGGATTGGAGAAGCCGGAATATCCCCGGCCGGAACTTCGCGCCGTGCTCGAGAAAACGCTGGGCGTCCCGCTGTTCCAGGAACAGGCGATGAAGGTGGCGATCGTTGGCGCGGGGTTCACGGCGGCAGAGGCGGACCAGCTCAGGCGCGCGATGGCGACGTTCAAGTTCACCGGCGGCGTGTCGCATTTCGCGGAGAAGCTTGTCGAGGGCATGGTATCGCGTGGGTATCCGCGCGAGTTCGCCGAACGCACGTTCCGTCAGCTTGAAGGTTTTGGTTCATACGGCTTTCCCGAAAGCCATGCGGCCAGCTTCGCCAAGATCTCCTACGCCTCGAGCTGGATGAAGCATCATCATCCCGATGCCTTCTGTGCGGCACTGATGAACGCGCAGCCGATGGGGTTTTACGCTCCGGCCCAGATCGTCCGCGACGCGCGCGATCACGGCGTCGAGGTCCGGCCGCCCTGTATCAACGCCAGTCGCTGGGACTGCACGCTTGAGCCAACGGGCGGCCGCTATCTCGCCGTGCGACTGGGTCTGCGCATCGTGCGGGGTCTGTCGAACGCGGATGGCGCCGCGATCGTTGGCGCGCGCGCCACGACAAGCTTCGAGTCCGTCGAGGACGTGTGGAAGCGCTCGGGCGTGCAGCGCGCCGCGATCGAGAAGCTCGCCGATGGTGACGTGTTTCATAGCTTCGGCGCGGATCGTCGTCAGGGGTTGTGGAAGGTGCGCGGTCTGGGCGAAGCGCCGTTGCCATTGTTCGCGGCCGCCGACCGCGCGGCGGAGGCGTTCAGCGCGGAAGGCGTGGAGCCCGATGTTACGCTCCGCCCGCTGACGGACGGACGTGAGGTGATCGAGGATTACCGCGCGCTGCAGCTCTCGCTTCGAGCTCACCCCCTGACCTTCGTGCGCGACGAGCTGGCCCGGCGCGGCGTCACGAGATGCGCTGACCTCGCGACCATTCGTGACGGCCGGTATGTCGAGGTCGCCGGGATCATCCTCGTCCGGCAGAAGCCCGGCTCCGCCAAGGGCGTGTTGTTTCTCACGATCGAAGACGAGACCGGCATCGCCAACGGCATCCTGTGGCCGGACCGGTTCGAGCGCCAGCGCCGCACCGTCATGTCGGCCTCGATGATCGGCATGAAGGGCCGCGTGCAGCGCGAGGGCGAGGTGATCCATATCATTTGCGACCGCATCATCGATCATGGCGATCTGCTTCACCGGGTCGGCGAGATGTCGTTCCCACACCGCACCGGGCGCGGCGATGGCGCTCGCCATGCAGGCTCACCCGATCGCGGCGACGCTGGCTGGGATCCGCGTCCTCGCAACTCATACTGGCCTCCGCATGCCGAGGGCATGGATCCGGAGGAGGTCGTGCGGTTCAAATCTCACGACTTCCGGTGAACCTTGGCGAAGATGCCACGACATCAGCGCGTTGTCATCGCGCTCTCGGTTCACATCTTGCGCTCGGGCGTGTCGCGCTCTGCTGATGGCCGGGTGGACGGTGTCGAGGTGCGTCTGGCGCTGCGCTGTCTGCTACAGCATTGTCCGGAACGATGGCCGCTCGAGCTGTATTGGGATGCCGCCAGACAAGAAAATGAGATCGGCCGAGCGCAGGGCGTGACCGCGGCGTTCAACGGCATCGTGCGCCAGCTTCGCCGGGCTGGCCGATATGATGACAGTGTCGTTCCATAAGTTGAACCTGGGCGGGCGGGCACCAGCATCCAAATAGAGTCACGATCGTTCGGGGTACTTCTGATGGAGAACGAACATGGCTGACGACAAGACACTGCGCGGGCCACAAGACGCCTCGCGGATCTCGCTCGGTGAAGACTATGAAGTCCAATATTGGACCGACAAGTTCGGCATCAGCGCCGATGAGTTACACGCAGCGGTAGCGGCGGTTGGCAACAGTGCTGACGCGGTCGAGCGCCATCTCAAAAAGGCCTGATCACACGCCGCCACTGACCACGCCAGATGGGCGGTACATCGTCGTGCGGGGGCGGCTCTGGCGTGCGTCAAATCCGTCACTGTCGGCAACCGAGCGAGAGGAACTGGTGGCGCGGTTGATGAACGCCAGGCGCGCTGTCGCCGCCGCGCGCCGCACAAACGATCCGGCGGCGGAAGACCGCGCGCATGCCGAGGTAAACTCAGCTAAAGTGGAGCTTGGCGAACGCGGGCCCGTGTGGTGGACGGATGGAACGCCGGATCTCAACCGGCACATGGCCCGCACCACCCCCTATGCGGCGTGGTTCGCTGACGCCAACGTTGGCTGATCAGCGGCGGCGGACCGCGGTGATTTGAGCTCGATCCAGACTGGGGCGTGGTCACTCGTCTTCTCCCAGCCGCGAACATGCGCGTCGACCTGCGCGTCTTTCAGCCGCGGCGCGAGAGTTGGACTGAGCAGGAGGTGGTCGATCCGGAGCCCTGCATTGCGGCCGTAAGCATTCCGGAAATAGTCCCAGAAGGTGTAGATCGTTTCGTCTAAATGGATTGTCCGCAGCGCATCGGTCCAGCCTTGCGCCACGAGCCGGGCAAATGCCGCCCGAACCTCGGGCGTGAACAGCGCGTCGTCGTGCCAGCGCTCGGGCTTATAGACATCGAGTTCGGTCGGCATGACGTTGAAGTCGCCGGCAAGGACGACTGGCATAGCCGTCGCGAGCAGCTCGGCCGCGTGCAGGATGAGCTGCTCGAACCACCGCAGCTTGTACTCGAACTTAGGGCCCGGGCGCGGATTGCCGTTGGGCAGATAGAGCCCGCCGATCAGCACGCCATTGACCGCCGCCTCGATGTAGCGGCTCTGGGCTTCATCGGGATCGCCCGGCAGCCCGCGGCGCGTCTCGACCGGCGTGCCGACCCGGCTCAGGATCGCGACGCCGTTCCAGCTCTTTTGGCCGAGCCAGATCGCTTCATACCCGGCCGCCTCGATCGCGCTTTCCGGAAACTTCTCCTGCGGCGCCTTGAGTTCTTGGAGGCAGACGACATCCGGCCGCCGCTCTTCAAGCCAACGAAGAAGGACCGGCAAACGGCCGTTGATGCCGTTGACGTTATAGGTTGCGATCTTCATGCGTTCAGCCTCGCCATGCGCGCATGCGCCGCTGATATTCGGCATCGGCCTTGTCGTGCGCGCGGCTGAGCTTGTCGAGTTCAGTCTTTTCGCGTTTTTCCAGCGCCGGCTCGCGCGCGAGTTCATCGGCGCGGGGCTTCATATCGGCTCGTTTTGCCTCGTATCTGGGTTTTGCCTTGTCGAGCGCCTGTCGGGCGCGATCTTGTAGTTCGCGATTTGATCTTGGCTTCGGCTTGGGCAGATTTCTCTTCGGCTTAGCTGGATCGACCGGGGCCGGGCTGGAGGTGTGTTTCGCGGTCGGCGGCGGTGGGCCATCGGGAAGCGCGGCCAACCGTTCGGCTACGGTGCTGCGCAACAGCTTGATGGCCTTGCCGTGATGCGCCTGCGGTTCGCACATCAGAGCTTCGTCGGCCACCTGCTCGGCGACACCGCGCGCGAAAAGATCATGGCCCGATCCCCAGGCTTCAAGCGCCGCCTCGCGGCTCGGCGCGGCGACACAGGCATCGTGGAACCTTGTTGGGGTTCGGAAGATCTTGAGGTTCTGCTGGCATGCCATGATCGACCACTAACGCGCAAATGCCATTGCCGGGAGCATTGGGGTGCTGCGCTTTCAGCCGCCGACAACGTTACCGCAGCTGGCTGTCCTTGCTGCCACGTCGGTTGAACAGACCTGCCGCGGGCCGGTCGCGTCCGCTCTGGCAGGTCACGCAGGTTTTGACGCCCGGGATCGCCTCCCGGCGACCCTCAGGGATGTCGTCGCCGCACACCACGCACCACGGTTCGCTGTCGCCACTCGGCATCGTCGCGCGAGCGGCGAGGACCGCGTCCATCACCGTGTCGTCGATCTGATCCTGCACCGCGCCATCGCGCGTCCAACCGCCTGCCATCTTTGGTCTCTTCGTTTTGCTCAAGTGCCTGATGGATATGGGTATTCTATTGTGGAGTTCCACCTCCCGGGGCATTAATCGAGTAGCGCCCGACCCTTGTCGGACAGGCTGCGAAAGGTGATCGACCAGCGCGGCGCGTTCATCTCGGCAATGCTATGTTCCCAGTCGTGACGCGCTTCGCCGCTGAGGTGATATGCGCCGCACGGGGTGAGCGGAACATTTGCCCGTTCGAAGCGCGTGCCGATCCGCCGGCGGAACCGCATGATGGCGGTGCTCCCAAGCGATATCCCAACGACATGCTCGAAATGCGGGCGATCGCGGTGCCAGCCAATACCGGCACCGACGTCGTAGCGGATCACCAGCGCCTGGACGAGCGATCCGCGCGTCAGCCCGGCAACGTCCTCCGCGCGGATACGTAGGGGCTCAAGCCAGTCCGGGATCGGCTCGACCGCCGCGAAGCTCCCGTTATCGAAATCATAGTGCCAGCCGAAGCTGTGGGTCAGCCGCTTGCCAAGCCAGCCCTGAAAACGGAACGGCGACAGCGGGGCGGCGTCGATCGCGGCGGTCAGCGCCGGCACCTCCTTCTCGGACACAAACGCGTCCATCAAGCGAAGACCCGGCAAGATCGGTGTGTCGAACAGGTCGAGCATCGTGCGTCGCTGTTTAGGGGCCTATCGTCCTCGAAGCCAGCAGCTCTAGCGTCCTCTGATCGCGTTCGCCTGCGAACCAGCGGTTGAGCGCAGCTGAAAACACCGGATCGTTTCCGGCGGCCTCGAACAGCGTGAGGGACGAACGCAGCTTGGCGGCATCCACCTCTCCGAAAACCCGCTCCGCAGTAGTGCCGACCAGATCCTGAAGCGCGATGACGCATTCGCGCAGCCTTGGCCCCATTAGGCTATGGTCGAGATAGGCTCGCGCCTCGTCGAGCGAGGCGATCGCGTAGCGGCGCGACATCTCGCTGTGACCTAGCCCCGCGATCTGCGGGAAGATGAACCACATCGAGTGCGAGCGCTTGGCGCCTCGGCGAATCTCGCTCAGGGCCGTGGGATAGATGTCCGCCTGGGCCGCGACAAGTCGGTGGAGATCGTATGGGTCGGCCATCGTTGCTCCGGGCGGGCGAGTTGCGCCGTTAATACTAGAGGCGGGCTACACTCTTCGGCTCTTCGCCGCGAGCCCGCCGTTCGTACTCCTCAGCCATTTGGCGGTGAATCCGGCTGATCGCAGCGTCAGTGGCGGCGGCCTCTTTCTCACGGCATTCGTGCGCCCGCCGAGCAAAATACGCGCGATCCTGATCGTCGAACATTCTAGTCCCCACATATTGTTACGGTGCCGGTTCAACTACTAAGTCCGGTTTGTGGCTCGTCAAGCTGCCGCACCCAAATCACGCACGTTCACGCCAAGGAGCGGCTCACTCGAGGCAGCGATCCAATCTGGAGTCCGCAGGGTCGGAAAAGTATTTCACGTCGGCCTTTGGTGAAAGCAGTCGGTCCGCTTTGAAGCTCGAGACGGCAAAGGCCGTCAGTTCACAACCGGCCTTTTCACATTCCAGCCAATCTCCCCAAAGCGGCGCTGGATACACAGACCGCTGGCGATGACTTGTCTTCGGACCCATCCCACGCGGGCCTGCCGGGTACCCGGCTCGAACGCTACGAAGAGGCGGCCCGCGCTGTGAGGCAAAGCCGCCCATTGCGCGAGATAGGTCTTGAGAACCCCCTGATCGACCAGAGCGCCGTTCCAAAAAAAGTCACCGCTAACCGGCGAACGAAGGGAGTAACCGTTTAGAAAGCCGGTCGCACCGTCGAACGGAAGCCCGGCGGGACCGCTCTTTCGGTCGCCGCCTCCGACGTGCTAACGCTGCTCGGCAATGCGAAAACGCAAAACATCATCGCCGCAGCTATGATCCTGTATCTCATCGGATTGCGCCGTAATGCACTAGCCGAACCTCCGCTATCGGGAACGCCGAAGCAGACCCGCTATGACCGGTTTTGGTGATCAGCAGACGGTCACTGGACTGGGTCGACCACCGTGTCGGCCTTAGGCTGAGCGGTCGCAAGTGCCTTTTCAAAGCGAGTTAGCAGAAGCGCGTTTACTGCGTTCGTGATTTCCGCACCGGCATCAGGTGCCTCGGCCCGATCGTGACCGACCCCGCCCCCGCACCCCGTGCCAGACGCAGTCCCGTGCNTCGGCCTTAGGCTGAGCGGTCGCAAGTGCCTTTTCAAAGCGAGTTAGCAGAAGCGCGTTTACTGCGTTCGTGATTTCCGCACCGGCATCAGGTGCCTCGGTGAAAAATCGACGCCCGGCTGCTGTGCTTGCAAATGCGCCTGCTGCGTCCATCTCGGACACGGTCAGTCGCTTAGCGTATGCAAGTTCCTGAGCCTCGGCGACTGCTCTAAGCAATTCAGCGCGGCCATACGACACAGAGTCGATTACTACCTTGCCCGCAGGCGTTCCAGCTGCGCAACTTCGTACTTCAATGACCGTCACGCCCGCACAGCTAGGGCTCGACAGCCGAAGTAGATGGTCGATTGAACCGTCGAGCAAAGCAGTTCGGTGATCTTCCGCGCCCAAACTCTGCAACAGTCGATGAGCAGCCGCGCGGCGTTCGGGCGATGGATCTGCAACAGCGCCGGCCGGATGAGATGTCACGACTGCAGTTGCAAGTAGGATTGCGATGTAAACCATGCGGGTAAATGTAAACGCCATCTCCGAACGTCCGCAAGTGTGCGTTTCCAGCCGGTCCGCTTTGAGGATGGCCACCGGGCACGCTGAACGTCTGATCATGGTGGATTACGGCCTGTCCGCTTTAAGGCAACCAGTCGAGGTAGGCCGCCCTTCGTTCAGCTTTATGGGGGCGTGGACCACGCGGACATTTTTGCCGCAGGCTGGAAGGCAACCGCCTCGGTACCTGGCAGGCATCGCGCTCGGGCCGAAAATACGGAAGCAGTCGATAGCGAGACGCGTAGGTGCACCGAGGCGGAAGCATCTCAGCGCCGGGACTATTCGCGGCAGAGCGCCGGCTGATATGAATTACAACGGGCAGGCCGCATCAAGCCGCTATGCGAACAAAGCCAGCCAGCGACGGCGACATGAGAGAGTCACTGACGAAGATCACCTCCTTACCCGATGCGACTTGCCCCGCGCTGTAGCTTAGAGCATAGTAGATGGGGTCGAAATCGCTATAAATTTCCCTTATTTGACTGACGGCGTCATACGATACAACCCATCGTCCGTTGCGTTTTTTGCCCACCGCGTCTCTAACTGCCAGATGATCCTCATGTCTATACGAGTTTCTATAAAGCTTGCTTCCTTTGACGTAGTATGGGGGATCTAGGTAAGTAAGCGAGTTTTTGTCAGAAAGCGTGGTCTTGATGAAATCGAGAGCATCTAGATTTGTGACCCTAATTTTTGTTCTGTAAGGAGCGAGGGCGCGGATAGCGGCAGCCTGCTTCGTCCGGTCGAATCGAGCGTCCAGCTTCCACTCACCTGACTGGGCGTATCCTCCAACCGGCCCCGCGCCCTCGATAATCCCGGACCGATTAGTGCGGTTTAAAAAGAAGGTGGCGAACCCTAACTCAAGCACGTTAGAAGCATCTTTCGCCCGCCAAATGTCTCTCTGACGATACCACTCGCTGATCGTCACTTCTGTAGACTCGATCAATTCGCAAAATTTCTGATTTTGCGTGAGGGCTGAAGTCCAAAACGCCCAGATCGCCTCATCGATGTCGTTAAGAAATATTTCGCTGACGAAGCCTCCCGACAGCAACTTCAACGCCAGCCCTGCCCCCCCCGCATACGGCTCACAGTATTTGCATCCGAGAAGCTCGTTTTGAACGATGAGCTGCGAAAAAAAATCAAACAGTTTCGCTTTCCCGCCGGGGTAACGAAGAGGCGATACAAGCATTAAACGTTCCGCATTATAAAAGGTGCGATGCAATCCCGAGCCATAACCAGCCGATCATAATTCGGTACGACCGTCGCGTGAGCGCCTAAATTGATATATTCCAAGTGATTCTTGTTAAACTCCTTCAAAATACGCTTATCATCAGCGCCTAATTTTACATTTTTACCTTGCGCTATGGATAAAGCAGTTTCAAGCGAAAGTAAGCTGTTGGTCGTATTTGCATTTTGATCGTCTATGATGACCTTTAAAGTAACTTCGACGACACTCCTTAAAAGACCAGCGCCAGCCGCAGGAAAGGTTTTACTATTTAGTCCCTTTGCCTCTTTCATCAACTGTCTTAGCGGAGCATTATTCTTCGTAACGGCGTAGTCGAACAGGGCTCCGGTCTTCAGCGATCCTGTCGCCGTTGTTGATGTTTGCGAGGTGCTCGAAGAAGAACCTGACGTGGAGGATCCAGCTGCGGAGCTCGTGCTCGCTCCACTCGAGCCGGCTTGTACTGTCCCTCCTGCACTTGCAGGCGACGTTGTGGGCGGCGTGTAATCTGCGAAGACCTCAGCGTACGACGCGGTCGCTCCGGGCCCCTTGTCATTGATAGCCATCTTTTTTATGAGATGATGAAACTTCTGTTTTGCGTCTCGCGCCAAGAATTGCACTTGGACGTTCGCGCGATCAAAATCGATGCCCATAAGCTGCTTGTGGCCGGCGGTCTGCAAAAAGCGGACTGGCGGGTTGAACTCGATTGACGGTCGGAGAAGCAACTCTTTCTCTGCCGGTGTCCAAGTGAGCTTCAATGCCTCGAGATAGAGTTCGTATTCGATGAGTAAGTCGCGAATTTGCGCTTGGGTTCGGTCGAAAACTGACGCCAACTGAGCGATGCTTTTCTTTGCCTTCCAATCGTCATAAACCGCTTTCCGGCTGCCCAGATAGCCCCAGCGCGACTTGTCGCCTCGCCCGAAATGCGCCCTAGCCATGATGCCCATGAGGGCGTCGCGCGAAGGCGCTATTGCGACGTCGACGCTGAGAAGTTCTTCTTTCCGATCATCCGTTATGTGAGGTAAGGCGGACACATACTCTTCGGGCGCAACGAGCTGCCCGGTAAGGAGTTTGTATGTAGCGATGCGCGTGTTGCCTTCAACGACTACATAACGCTTGCCTGATCGGATCACGTACGGGCGTTCAGCACCCGGATTTCTTCCCTCCACGGCGATCATTTTGACGAACGTACTAAGGTCCTCATGCTCGAAGAAATAGCTTAGTATCTCCTTTGGGGAGGTTAGACGCTGTGGCGTTACGATCCGGGGGTTTTTATCATCGAGGTCGATGAGCGAGAGCCCAACCCGATCGAACTTAAATTTCTCGTACATTTCGCGCATATTCCCCCGATCCCGCCGCAGGTTTAGAATAAGCACAAGCGTCGGCCGACGAGCAAGCGTTCTCGTAAATATGAGCCGAACGGACCACGCTGATCCCTTTATCTAACGGTCGGGCCTTTAGCTGGGCGTAACGCGCGTTCGCCGCTCTCCGCGCTCCAGGCGCCCTAGCCGGGGTGGCAGATACCGATTCAACGCGATCAGGGGCGTAAAGCACCAACCGCCGGTGTTTGGATCGGCGGGTGATCTAGAAGAAAAACGTCCGCTCGCAAGAGGCTGAAGAGCGGTCGCGTAACCGGCATTGTTGCTACCGATGCTAGCCGTTACTTACGCTTGGCAGGTCGGACGGGAGCGGCCATCTCGATCAAGCTCTTCCGTTGCAGAGCCATGTCGAGGATGTCTGACTGACCGCCGCGCGTGAGGCATGCTGCCACGCTGAGAGCCTTTTCGGCGCGGCTGGAGCCGAGATAGATGTTGGAGATGAAGCGGCGCCGCACCCCGTCGCTGGCGTCGGTGGGCGCCTCGGTCGCGTCAACGTGGATGAGGAACACGGTCTCGAACTGCAGGCCGGCGACATATTCTGGCATGCTGAAGATAAAGCGCTTGCCGGCGTGGCGCAGGTCCGAGGATGGCTCGCGGCTGATGATAGGCAGGTGCCGGTCCCGGTAGCGTCCGGCGGCGACGGGCAAGTACTTGTCGAACTGCTCGTCGCTGGCGCACAGCACTGCGACGCGCCGGCCGCCTCCGGCCTCGGCGCGCGCTATGCGCTGGGCCCGCTCGAACACATCGGCGAACAGCCCGATTTCGTCTTGGTAGACCGTCAGTTCCGGTTTGGCGCCGTCTTCCAGCTCGGCCTTGCCTGAGTAAGCGTCCCATTCTCCGGGCAAGTCGATCGCGGGGAAGGTAGCGTCGAGGTCTGCGAGGAACTCCGCGATCTGAGGCGTGTACCGGAACACCCGTTCCAGCTTCACCAGCTCGGAGTTTTGCAGCCCGGTGGACGCGCCGAACAGGCTGGTGTCGCCCTCGCCATACTGCGCGAAGGTGTCGCGAGGGCTCTGCTTTAGGTCGTAGGCCATGAACACCGGCGGACGCTTCGGCTTGCCGTCCTCGTCCGCGTTCCGCCGGATAAGTTTGTGCAGGGTCTGCCGCTCAATCGAGGTGAACAGGTGTAGCTCGTCGACGAAGAGGGCATCGTAGCCGTCGCGCTCGCGGATGCGGTCCCACCGGTTGGAGTCTAAGAAGGAGTTGAAATCGCCGATCATCTGGTCGACGCTTAGCGTGTTCATCTCGCCCAGCTGGCGCCGGTAGCGGCGGTGCAACTCGAGGACGAAGCGACGATCCAGCTCTGAAGGAAGCGCCATCAGCCACGCCGGTCGGGGAAAGCTGCCCTTGGCGTAGCGCTCGCCCCGCTCGTCGCCCTGTCGGACGCCCTCCGCATCGAGCACGCTGGCAAACTCGTTCATGATCTCGCCGATCAGTCGCCGGTCAGTCCCGGCCGCTGCCGTGTCCCAGCGCGCTCGCAGGTCCGGGCTGATTTCAGCGAACTGCGCGGCGACGATCCCTGACGCGGCGAGGTCCTTTAGCGTCGACGCGATCAGCTCCGCCTGCAACCGGCGGCCTTCCCGGCCGTCCAGCGACAGCGGCTCGAGCTGATCGAGTTCGAAGTTGAGGTTCTTGTGCGCTAGATCGTAGAGCGTGCGGACATGCAGCTTTACGTTGTGACCGGCGCCGAACAGCAGTCCCTTCGGATCGAGGCTCTCGCCGATCGCGTTGACGAGGTCGACCGATGCGAAGCTGTGAGTTAAGAAGCCAAGCTTGATTGGCTTCGAGGATCCCTCAGCGGCCAGTGCGTCGCGCAAGAATTTCACCACGAGCGACAAGGTCTTGCCCGTCCCGGCGGCACCCCTCAGTCTCACCGGCCCGTCATGCGGCTTGTCAACAAATTCCCGTTGCTCCGTCGTCAGCTTGGAGCGGTACCATTGCTCGAGCGTGGCCCCCTGGACGAAGCCCTGCGGCAGTCGCTGGCTGAGCGTAATGCCGGCACGGGACGCGGCCGTGGGCTCTTCCGACTGGGTCAAAACCGCCTCGATCAGTCCGGCCCTGGCCTCCTCGTAGATCGCAACATGCCGCTCCACCCGGTCGAACGTTCGCTGCTCTGGAAGCCGGGCAAACACGTAGAGGTCGTTGCGATCCTGTGGGCGCATGTCGAAATGCACGCGAGAGCGCCATTCGCGGCTGGAGGCTTGGATTGAGAAGACGCAGTCCTCCTGGTGCTTGCGCCATCCTGTGGGAATGCTCACGCTGTCCGTGTAGACCGAGCGCCCGACCGTTATGATCCGCTCAAGGATCGCAGAACGCGTTGTCGGATCAGCCAGCACCCCGTCAATGCCGGCGGCGTTCACAACAACCACTGGCGTCTCGTCCGTGTCGAGGTCCGCCTCAAGCAGATACACGATGCCGTCGATCACCGCGCGCCTGAGTCCGCAATCCTCGGTCGGCAAGCCGAACTCGTCGAACCACTCGGGCCCAATAGAGAATTGCGAGAGCTTGAAGAGAGCGCGGGGGGTAAGGACGAGGGCCTTCATGCGGTATCCTTGGCAACTTCGGAGGCGATATCCTCGATGGCGAGGGTGCCCAAGGCGGTGATTTCGTCGGGGAGCCCAATGCGAGAGAACTGTTGGGCGAACAGCTGCGCGACCTTGAAGCGGTAGAGCTCCGTCAGGCGGCCTATCCTAACAGCGGTGGTCTCCGCGCCGCCGCTGCAGGCAAGCTGCTCGGCCTGCGACCGGAAGCAGAGGCCTTCGGCGATAGTGTAGATGCGTCTCATGCGGATCACGAAGCCGATGTCCGGGTGCTCGACTAGGTCGCTGATCTGGAAGTGACCCTCGCCCATAGCTTTCCTGGCACTAGAAAGATGCGTGCGCGTGTAGGCGGGACCGTCCGGTTCGACTCGACAGAGCGCGAGGAAGCGGGAGAACGGGTCGACTTCGTCCTCGAGCGCGATCGCAAGCCGCCTGATGTCATGGACCAAGCCCGTTATCTGCGATCTCTTTAGCTTAGGCGACTTCGCGAGCGCCGAACCGACCTCATCGGCGCCTGCGGTAGCGATCCAAGCGTGTAAATTCTCGGCGGCATGTCCCTCGTCACCCAGCGCCTTAATGACCTTGCTAGTCGCCTGATCTCGCACCTCGGCGATATAACCCGGGGCCCAGAAGCGCGCGAGGTAGTCTTTGAATGGATACATGGGCAGATATGCGATAACGCCGTCGAGCTTCCGGTTGGCGAGGTCGCAGTCCGCGTTGATGACGACCCCGAGCGTGGGGTCGGTGCTCGGGCCAGCGTGCTCGATCCTGATAATGTCGCCCTGCGCCCGCACCTCGGTCGGCTGGACGCGCTCGGTCTCCCGCTTTGCCGTCACCCTGACTGATGCTCCCTTACCCCAGCAAAGACTATGCGGTGCCAGCCGCAATGTCCACCGCGCCCGCATTGCTCGACGCCGCTACGGCGACCATCGACCGGATTAGTGCCGCGATCAGGTCTGTCATTTCCGCCCGGCTGCTCGTATTTGCCGACCGTGCGTGCAGTGGTGGGGGTCTGCGCCCGCCGCGTTCTCAAGACATGCGGCCTCCATAGTAATAGGCCTACTGAAGGATGTTCAGCCGCGCTGGCGCGCTGGCAAGAGCTTGCTAGCTATCCCTCAATTTTCAAAGACCCAGGCTCCTCCTCCAAACGGGAAGACTGCGGCTGAATGAACCGCGACTATTGGGACGGATCACAAGCGTTGCTGAACGGCCGACTATGGGTCTGAACGTCAAATAACTGGATCACGGGAGCAATTTTACAGCTTCCATGTGCAGCGCGCGTGCGGTCAGTCAGTTCTCTCCATCTGCCACCTGCAAATTTGATCTTTAAATGGTTGCAATCGCATATAGGCACGCTTTGATAGATCTAGTTCGTAATTCAGGCTCTTTTTAATCTCTGCATGAATGTGGATAGAGTTGCGGGCCTCGTAAAACTCGACAAGCTCTTCCTTCAGCCATGGTTCAATTAGGCCAAGTGCACAGGCGCATTCAGCTTTACGATCGAACCTGACTTTGCTTTCCTCGGTTTGCCCTACTCCCTCGTAAGTTGGAATTATCTTTTTTCCGTCGTGTTCAAGGTGTCTTTCTAGTAATTGCATGGTTGCCGTAGGTATAGATATCTGCTTCTTCGTCGGAAATTCCGTAAGTTTTAATACATCAGCTTCTCTGGCAAGATTAACAAATAAAATATGATGTATAGAAGCCTCGTATATCGACGCATACGATAGGATCTGAGAGCGGACTTGGGCGCGCTGCAGCCAGTCGTCCGCCCCTAAACCTTCCAGCATCTTGTATATCACGCGAGCAGACATGAACTCCTCACCCAGTCGTCGGGCCAAGTGTACGTCGTCGATGAAGTCGAAGTAGGATAGATGCCAAGCCTCGGGCGGTAGGTGGCCTCGGGTGTATTCGTCCACAGCTCGCCTCACGTCCGCATCGAATGCCATATTCGCTCATCTCAGTTGGAAATGCTGCTATTCTGGGCGACGAGGGAGGTATGCGCAATGGTCCGACGGTTGCTCGCAGCGCCGGATCGGGCTCCGGTCGGTGAATGAGTCAATTCGTAGGATGAACGAGCGTCCGGAGTTGGGAAGCGCGCGAAGCGCGTTGAGCGTCAATGATTGGGTCTTCGTAGGCGTGAACGATTACGGTACACGCGTATCCAAGCGCTCTTGATTTGCCGCCCAAACAGGAGAATCATCTCCAGCAACAAGGGAAGAAACTATGATTATCCGAAACGCCATCATCATCGCTAGCGCATTCACTGCGATCGGTGCGGCGCAAGCCCAAACGACCGCCAGGGCGCCGGCACCAGTGACCAATGAAGACGTAGGCGTACCAGTCTTTCCCTACGATATCACCGATCGGCCGTATAAAGTGCTGGGCGAAGTGAAGGCGGGAGTGCGCAAAGCCACGGTGTTCAGCAAATCTCCGTCGCAAAAGAAGATCTACGAAGAGCTCTGGGAACGAGCTCGCAAACTGGGCGCCGACGCCGTGATCAAGGCAAGCTACGGCGATTCTCACGTCACCGCACTCAGCTGGGGCAAGGCCAATGCGACAGGCGTCGCTATCAAGTTCTTAGTGCCGGGGGAGGCAACGTCATCCACGCCAACCGGGGTTAAATAAGCTCTGTCCGTTTCAGCGCCTTTGAAGGTTTTTGTTAGCGTAATGGTTCTCTTTGCTGGTCAGATCAGCGGAGTGAGCGCGGGACAGACTGTGCCCGCGCTCATGCTGCGTCCCGCAGCCGGCACGCCCGTTCAGCTGATGGTTTTAAAAGAGGTCGATAGCCGGACTGCAAAAACAGGCGACCGCTTCAGGCTTCGGGTGAACGAGGATGTAATGACCGGCGGCGTCATTACTGTTCCGGTCGGCGCGACCGCATGGGGTGAAGTTCTTTTCGTCAGTGGAACTGGCGCCGCAGGCGGTAAGGGGAGGCTGACTGCGAGACTGCTCTACATTGAGGCGCCTGACGGCAAGATCGGCATCTCGGGCACACAAGGCTCGGAGGGGCGCGGCAACACAGCGGGCGTCGTGCTGGGGGTCCTTGGGTTCGGAGTGCTTGGCTTATTAATGAAGGGCGGAAATGCGCACTTTAAAGCCGGCGATATATTCGTCGGCTATGTGCAGCCGGCGTCAGAGATTGCTTCCGCAGCAAGGTAGGCGTCGAGGGGTCGGAGCAGACGCTACATCGACAGAAGATGGTGGCTAGCCTCCAAGAAATGTCCAGTCCAAGTCACGTAGCTCGCAAGCTCCGACAGGGTATGAACGCGACCGGGTTTCTAAGTAATGCGCTAAGCTTGGCACGGTCCACAGGCTTCATAACCGCAGGAAAGCCGAGCTGGGCTACCGTAGCGCGGAACCGCTCGACAGCACGTCTCTGCTGCTGGTCGTCAAGCGCAGCGCGCAGAGCATTTAGCCCGGGCTGCCGGTAGAGGACCCAAGCGCGGTCTACCAAGGTCTCTCGGCGATCGAGATAATAGGAGATCGACGCAAAATTCGGTGTGCCGGACGCGGTATCGGAAGCGGCACGGTTGAGGTCGGAAGCAATACTTGCGATGTCGTTCTGGTCGAGCGGTTTTGCTAGACCACTTTCGATCGGCCTCGGGTCGCGCACAAAGCAGCCTAGCTTCGTCGTTTCAGCGATTATCAGGCCGACGGGCGGTGCATAGGTCTCATGACCGTTGGCGTCGATATACATGCCGTCCCCGGTCCGTAGCACTGTGGCTTGATCCATTCGCCCACTTTGCCCGCGGTAGACGCCCTCCACGCGATCATGCCCAAAACTTGCCACCGAAAGATCGGCATTGATCAGGCCGCGGTCGCGTCTCGCCTTGCTCCAGTCAGCAATGTACCCGGCCAAAGTCCCTTGCTGCCCTTCGTATTCCCTATACGCGCCCGCGGTCATTCCAGCGTCACACCGCCGTTTGAAGGTGGACGAAAATGGACTGAGTTCGCACGACATCGGCGCGCCGATCATCGTGCCAATCGGGCGAGGGTCAAACTTCGCCGCCATGGCGTGCGCGTCGCCGATCTGAGGCCAGTGTATTCCGATCAGTGCTCCCACGGTCAACACGAGCGCGAAGGTATTCCAGTACGTCAGGCCCAGGAAGTTCTCACGGTCGCCTTGTCGTACCCGCCTGATCGCCTGAACCGCACGTCCCCGCGGGCCGAACCGCGCTTGTGCAACCGTGTTGCGCGTCGTCGTGGCAGTCCAATCCTGATCGGTCGGGCTCGCAGGGGCGTTCCAGACCATCGACCCGGTGACACGCGCCAAGGCCGCCACACGCTGAGACACCGTAGGGTGGGTCGCGCCGGTTCCACTGCTTTCCCCCGCGATCATCATCGCATCATTCTCGGCTTGGGAGTTGTCGATGCGGTAGCGCTCATCAACCTTGAGCAGCGCCGACGCGAGAGCGGCTGGATCCTTTGTCCACCCCGCGGCCTGTGCATCGGCAACGAACTCACGCGACGATGCGATCAAGAGGCGCGAGACTTGGCCAGCGCGCAGCGCGATTCGCCCGATCAGGGTTGCTGCTAGCGACAGCGGTAGGATGGCTGGTATCGCCAGGGCGACCAGCCCATGTATCGGAGAAAAGCGCAGAGCATTGCGAGCGTGCAACCGGGTAAGCGCCGACATGAAGATGTTCGCCGCCGCCATCAATCTGATGTCGCCGTTCTTCACGTGGCTGAGCTCATGCGCCAGGACGCCGCCCAGCTCGGCGTCGGACAACGCGTCGACCAGGCCGCGTGTCACCACCACGACAGCCCTTTTGTGTCCGACACCACAGGCAAAAGCATTTCGCGCGTCACTTTCGATGACGCCCACAAATGGCGTTGGCAAACCGGCTAGAATGATGAGCGGTTCGATTGTGCGGCACAGACGCGGTTCATCGGCGTCATCGACGAACTCAAACCCTACCGCGCGTTTGACGGTCTCGACGTGCCACCACAATTGGGCTGCGAACCACACAATGGAGGCTGCGAGCACCAAGGGTGCATACCGCAAGGCGTACCCAGACCAGCTGAAAAGCGGCGCATGATCGATGTCGAGCATGACGAGGGGAAGGATAAGCGCGAATGGCGCAATGACCTGTATCGCCAGTAGAAAAAGGAGAAAGAGCCCGGTGGATCTTCCGTCGTTGCTTTGGATCCAGCCATAAAGGCCTATCGCTCCCATCGCCGTTAGAACGCGAAGGAGACTGGCTCGTCCACCAGCACACGCTCGATGCCCAGATCGTAGGGCTGGCGACTGTTCATGCGACGTTTGGAAGCGATGTAGCTGCCAGGGAACTGCCGCATCATGACGTTATATTCCTCGACTGCCAAGTTGAAGAACCGGCGCGATGCAGTAATCCGGTTTTCACAATCGACCAGTTGCTGCCGCAGCTGTCCAAACTCGGGCACGGCACGCAGCTCGGGATAGCCCTCCGCGCCTGCCAGTAGCGTGCTGACTTTCAAGCTGAGGTCGCGTTCGGCCTTCAGTCTTGCCCCAGGCGCCACAGCGGCGAGGGCAGCGGTCCGCGCCTCGGCTACACCGAGGATTAAGGTGCGCTCGTGCCCAGCGACACCGCGGACGACCTCTACCAAACCAGGTATAATGTTGTGGCGGTGCTTCAGATGAACGTCGATATCGGCAAATGCCGTATCGCACCTCTGATCGAGGGCGATCAGGGTATTGTTCGTCCGTGCGTAGGTCAGCACGAGCCACGAGAGCGCGACAGCAATCAATCCAAGAAGACCCAGCACGATCCATATGAGTATCATCACGTAACGCTCCCGCCTGGTATCGCCGCGAGGGTAACGGCCGTTGGTTCACAAGCCGTTATCGCGGTCCGGCTTCACCTCTTTTTAACGGGCGGGGCGGATGCTGATCGCAACAGTGATGGAGGTACGTGTGGCGGAATCGATATTGGTTCGAGTGCGGCGACTGCTGTCTGCGCGTATCGAGGATAGCGTTGATGCAATGGAACGGGCGAACAATGACGGCGTGATGCGCGAAGCGATCCGCGAGGTGGATCGCACGATCGATGCTGTGCGCGGTGATCAGGAACGCGCAATGACACGCCGGCTTCAGGCTGCCCGCCAGACCGAGATGATCGCCCGCAAGGTAGAGGAGCTGACCGCCAAGGCGCGCTTTGCCGTAGATGGCGGGCGCGACGATCTTGCCGAGGGCGCGCTGAAGCGCCAAATCGACCTGGAACAGCAAACGGGCAATCTCGGCCAAGTTCAAGATCTAGCGCGCGAGGAGGAAGCGAAGCTCGACGAGAGTCTCGCAGCTTTGCGCGGACGCAAAGCACAGATGCAGGAGGCCCTTGCCGCCTTCGAGATCGCGAGGGCGGACGCATCGATGGGGGGCGATGGGGGATTTAGCCAGGCCCGGCATGTCGAGCATAAGGTCGAGCAGGCCGAAGCAGCGTTCGATCGGGCCATGACCGGTGCAGGTGGGGTCGGGTTTGCGCGCGGCGACGTCGGGGCATTGAACAGCGTCGCGGAGATCGACGCGATGCAGAAGAGCGCAACAGTCGCGCAGCGGCTTGCGGCTCTGAAGCAGGCGCCAAAGGCCGCCTAGGATGATCCGGAAGCCCGACGCGCACGATTTCCGCGAGAGCGGCACCGTCACGACCATTCGTGACGTTCATGCTGTCGCGATAGAGGGTGCTCGCGGCGTGGGGCGCGGCACGGCGCAGTTCTTCGGACGTGCCGTCATGGTGATGTTCGGCTTTGGCTTCGTCATGTCCGTGATCGGCCACGCCGGGCCGGCGGGCCTCTTGTTCGCCTTTGCCGGGATCTTTGCCTTCTTCGTCTTGCGGCGTAGCAGGCGGGAGAAGCGTGATCGCGCCTGGCGGGATGTCGTGGCCACTCCTTCTCGTATCGACATCGCCAGCGTTTCGGCGGGAAGCTACGACCTGGCTCCGGCGGCGGCAGGGCGAGCCGCTGCGAAGGCGGCGGTGCCTGCGATCCTGCTTTTCCCAACCAGTGCCATCGGATACATGCTTCCGTTCGCGATCGGCGGCATCCTGTACCTCTCGCTTGCAATGCTCATAGTTGCCCGCCTTGTCGGCGACCGCACAATCTTAAAGTACGATCGGGAAAGCATCACGGTAAGCGGGCTGCTCCGGCAGAACACCATTCTTTGGGACGATGTCGCGGACATCGAGGTTTGCAAATCCTCGGTTTTCAACTTCAAGGTGTTGTTTAGCAGCGGGGCGACCCGCAACCTCGTCGTCGAGGGATATCGCAACCGACTGGGCGGTTCTTGTGCGCTGCACATTCCTGTCGACTTGCTCGGACTCGGGGAGCGTGAACTCGCCGCCCTGATGTCGCGCCTTCTGTATCTCCAGGGTCAAAGACGTTCGACCGTGTCTGTTGCCGCCTCCGATGACGTATCGCCCTTGGATATCGCCGCAACGTCTCCGGTCTTCGACGCTGACGAGGTAATGGACAGGTACTTGACGGAACGTGCTGCGATGACAACGGCGCACCGATCAGGCCAGATGGTCACTCGGCCTGTTTTTGGTCGCAAGCGAGCATAAGAAGCGCATTAAAACAGAGACTGTTGTCAACATGAAACGCTAGCCAATGCTCAAAGGACGTGGCGTCGCTCTCCTCAAGATCGGCGTGCCAAAGCGTACCTCAGAGCATGAATAGATATCCGCTCTTGGGAATCGCAAGATTTGTTCGGAATGAACGCATTTGAGCCGTGACATTTGTCATCTGATTAGCGATCCCGCGCTAATCTGCCGCGCCGATGGCCGCTTCGACTGTCTCGATATATGCCCATTCCTCGGCGGTGAGCGGTGTCGGTTTGGTCAGCAGTGCGATGAGCCCGCAGTCCGGCATCCGCACCCGCGCGGTAATCAGCTCAACCGGGCGTAGCTCGCAAGTCTCGGCGGGAAGGTTGGTGATCATCATCGGGCTCCGCTGGGCGCGGCGTCCGGCGCCGCTCCCACCGACGATGGCCCGACCAGCGGCGTGATCAGGCTCGGCGCTCCGTGCCTTCGGGGCGACTCGATGCCTTCGTGTTCGCTTCCCAGCGCCAGCAAGTCGAATGGTTTATGCGGCGATAGCGGGATTGAGGGACCGAGCGAGGGATGCCGGGTTCCCGCTCGGCCCCATGGTGCGCGGCCACCCATACTCACCTGCATCACCAGCCGGCGACGAAAAGTTCTATCAGCTACAGACGGTATGCTGCCTGACGGCCGAACCGTCTGCGGATTGTGGCGGACGAATTCATCGTTGCGTCATGGTTTTGCGGGGTTCGGCCCTGTTAAGCGTGATGGCTCTAACGCAACTGTGAACCTAACAGTGTTTTGATGAGGACTGAGCCATGTGGCAGATACGATCTATCATATTGTCGGTAGCAATTGTGGCGAGCCCTCCATCATTTGCGCAAAAACAGAGCGCTGCCTCGCGTGATGCCAAGCTGACGATGACGATCGTTTCCCATCTCGATCTCGCCAGTTTTCCAAACTCCACCGGCCCCCGTCGTCGGCCTTCTGACCGCACTCCATCCGATTATGGCTTCACCAAGATCGAGAGTTTCCCCGACGGCTGGGTGCAGCTGAGCCAGCCTGATGATAGCTGGCACATCGGCGCCCTGTTGCTGGAGAAGAGTAAAGCGCAAGCAATTCTGTGCTTTACCGATAGTGCGGGAGCCAGTGGAACGTACCGATCCACCCAAGTCCTAGAAGTAAGATTCGATAGGCACGCACGCTGGGCAGGCGTCCCGGTAACCGATCGGCCAGATTGCAAAAATGTGCCCTCGGGTCGGCCAAGCGCCTCGGATACAGCTGAGCCCGCTCCGGCGGCTATACTTCAACATTTAGACAATTTTCGCGACGGCCTGTCTTCGAACGATCGGTATCGCCTCGACCAGGCGCTTCACCGTTCTGCAGACGGTGGAGTAGCGCAATGCGACGACACTCGGGGCAGCCGGGCGTCTTGTGAGGCCGCTGCATACATGCCGGCCTTACACAGCGTTGGACTGATGCGGCGCTTCCTGGCATCCCCCGGTCCAGTCCCGTCCGCGGCTGGGCTTCAAAGAGAGATAAACGTGAAAGGAGCAGCGGCCGTTGCCGCTTCGCTGTCACCCTCCGGCTGGGATGTTGCTTTGGACGCGGCAACGGCGGGTCGAGCCGATTGGATCAACGCGATCGCGTCGTTGCGGCAAACGACCGACGCTTCGCGAAGCGAATCCCTCGACAAGGCGATGAGCGACGCACTTTCGACCAATCCCTCAGAGGTTCTGCGATTGATCGTCGATCGTCCGGCATTGCCCGGCATAATGTGGCTGTGCCAGGATCGCTCGATCGAGCCGACCAAGGCCGCCTCAAGCGCGCACATCAGCGAAGCGACGGCAGCGGTGCGAAACGTCGCGGACCCAACGCTGAAAGTTGCAAGAGATCAATGTCTCGCGCGGCTGAAACGCGGGTAGCTTTCGCACGCTCAGCTGAACGAATGTCCGAATATAAGGGGCGGGGAGAGGGAGGCAAGCGTCCACAATTGGGTCAAATGATCGCGATTGGGCGCGGAGCCGATAGTGTACTCGATCAATTCGGCCGTCCGCTCTCGTTAGAACCGGACGTAAATTTTATGGGTTTGAACGGCGGGGTCTGGTCAGCCGCAGAAGGGCCTCGCCGTGCGGGCGGGTGGAATGACCACCAGGCGCCCGAAGCAGAGGCCAATCCAGGCCGACAGCATGCGCTCAGAACTTCGCCCAGGCGTAGCAACCCGATCGCGCGCACCGCAGTCTATAGGCATCGTAAAGCATGCTTTCAGCCCCACCTGTCGATTTTATTGGGGCATTAATACCGCACGAATATCATGCCGCCTTGACTTCAGTCAGAACTCGTGCGGACTGTTACGCAATACCGCTGTGTCCTAAAGCCCAGGCAGAAGTTGCGTAACATTAATTTCGACTGAAAAAGGAGAGCATCCATGGCACTTAAACCGGGGCCAAAGCCGATAGCAAAATCAACAGGGAAGCTGGATCAGCGCCGCCGTGATAACAAAACGACGCCAGGGAATAAATCGTCCCTAAAACCGAGCAAATCTAGCAATCCCCCCAAAAATAAATGAAGTGGGGCTATCGCTAATTTCCCCTCTAACCCTGCAGGCCGATCACGTCCACGTTGGATGACGGGTATTGCGACGGAAAGGCTGGTTAGTTCCGACTAAGCCCAACCATTCTTAAGTCTGCTTGGATATCGGGGTCCGCATCATGATGTGCGCCTCGAAATAGTGCTTAACCCGCAAGGTGCTGCATTTGATGAAGAACTTTGTCAGCCTTAGCTTTGGACTCGTCAAAGAGATCTAGTGCGATAATTTGTCCGCCACGCAGATTTTGCTTCCCCGCAGCGGTGACGTGAAACGTAAAGGGTGCCGTTTCTGAAAAAACAATTGAGCCGGAAACTCCACTCCATGAGCCCATTGTAATTCCCGTCGTGAAGCCCACAACCCCAGCGCTTTCGTTGACCTGATCCACCTTGTATCGCGCGGCTTGGATTGCTTTCACAGCGAGATCGAGCATCATGGCGCGGGTCCCTCGATAATGTCCGTCTTCGAACGAAATTGATTCCGGCGCGGTGGTCGTCGTCTCCGAGATGTTCACCGGTGCCCCGCAGCCGGGGCAAGCGAACGCTTTGTCGGAAACATCGCGCGAGCATTCTTCGCATTTGATCAACGCCATAACTTTCCCCGGTCCTCTTGTGCCTACGTGGCATTGCCATGCATCGCTTCGCCTGCGAAGGTAAGAAATGGCGTCCGCTATTTTGATAGGGTTGAAAGCGGCTATTTCGCTTACTAATCGATTGTGCGTGGTTGAACCTCGGCTGTAATAGTGGCGGTCTCAAAATCTCGTTCGACGAGTGGCCAGTGTCGAAAGCTGGCAATTGCTCGACCAGCAACAGCCGACTAAACTACCAGCGCGTTACGCCGCCGCGCCGATTGATTCCTCAACCGCCTCGACATACGCCCACTCCTCGACCGTGAGCGGCGTAGGCTTAGTCAGCAGCGCGATGAGCCGAAAATCCGGCATCCGCACCCGCGCGGTTATCAGCTCGATCGGCGATAGTTCGCAAGTCTCGGCGGGATGGTGGGTGATCATATCGGGTCTCCGCTAGGCGCGGCGACAACCGCCGCTCCCACCGACGATGGCCCGACCAGCGGCGTGGTCAGGCTCGGCGCCCGGTGCGTTCGGGGCGAATCGATGCCTTGGTGTTCGCTCCACAGCACGAGCAAGTCGAATGGTTTGTGCGGCGAGATTAGGGATTGTGGGAACGGGGGCGGGATCCCGCATTCCCAAGGCGCGAGACCGGCCGTAAGCCAGGGTCATGGTCGACACCCTCTCGCCCAAGGCCAGAAGCGAACGCATGGCGCGGATTAGGAACCGCGATACCGAGCCCGAGCTGGTGGTGAGGCGCATGCTGCATGCCATGGGCTATCGCTACCGCCTGCACGTCAAGGATCTGCCCGGCAAACCCGACATCGTGTTTCGTGGGCGGAAGAAAGTGATCTTCGTCCATGGCTGCTTCTGGCATCGCCATCTCGACCCGGCATGCCCGCTGGCGCGCATGCCCAAGTCCCGCCTCGACTTCTGGATGCCCAAGCTGGAGGCGAACCGCGCCCGCGATGTCGCGACCACGTTACGATTGGAAGCGATGGGGTGGTCGGTGCTGCTTGTCTGGGAATGCGAGTTGCGGGATAGGGAACACTTAGGAAACAAACTTCGCCGATTCATCGAGGGGGATTCATGAAGGCGATCGAACTGTTCGCGGGCGCCGGTGGGTTGGGGCTGGGCGTGGGACGCGCCGGTTTCACTCCGCTCGACGTGGTCGAGTGGGACCGCTGGTGCTGCGACACGCTGCGCGAAAACCGCGCGCGCGGGACCGAGGCGATGCGCCATTGGCCCAAACCGCGCGAGGGCGATGTGCGCGGCTTCTCGTTCAAGCAGTTCGAGAATCAGGTCGATCTGGTGACCGGCGGACCTCCGTGCCAGCCCTTCTCGCTCGGTGGCCGTCACAAGGCGTTTCTGGACGAGCGCGACATGTGGCCGCAAGCGGTGCGCGCGGTGCGCGAGACCCGGCCGAGCGCCTTCATCTTCGAGAACGTGAAGGGGCTGACCCGAGCGACCTTCGCGACTTATTTCTCGTATATTTATCTCCAGCTTTCCTATCCCGAGATCGTGGCCAGGGTAGGGGAGAGCTGGCTCGACCACCGCGCACGGCTGGAACAGCACCACACCTCCGGCGCGGCTTCGGGCCTTTCGTACCGCGTGCTGCCGCCCAAGGTGTTGAACGCGGCCGATCACGGCGTGCCGCAACGCCGTGAGCGCGTCTTCTTCGTCGGTTTTCGCTGCGACATGGGGATCGAATGGTCGTTTCCGCGCGAGACCCACAGCCGCGAGGCCCTGCTCTGGGATCAATACCGTAGCGGAGAGTACTGGGATCGCCACCAGGTCGCCAAGCGCGGCCGCCCGGTCGACCCCCGCGCGATGCTCGCGGCGAGCAAGCTCGACGCGAAGCCGGCCGAGCTGCCATGGCGCACGACCCGCGACGCACTGGTCGGGTTGCCCGATCCTGAACTTTCGCCACGCGCGACGACCGCGTTCGCCGATCACCGGTTGCAGGCGGGCGCACGCTCTTATCCTGGCCATACCGGTAGCCCGCTCGACGAGCCGGCGAAGACGCTGAAGGCCGGTGTGCACGGCGTGCCGGGCGGCGAGAATATGCTGCGCCGGCCCGATGGGTCGGTGCGCTATTTCACGATCCGCGAAAGCGCGAGACTTCAGACTTTCCCCGATGACTTCGTGTTCCACGGCTCCTGGTCGGAGACCATGCGCCAACTCGGCAACGCCGTGCCGGTGGAGCTGGCCGAGGTCGTGGCGCGCTCGGTTCGCCAGCATCTGGATAGTGCCCGGTCCCGTGTCGGCCACGCTTGATGTCCGAGGTCTACAATCCACTCGACAAGATCAATCTCGGTAAGTCCGTCGCCGACGCGCTGCTCGAGCGTCCAGCTGAGGCGCTCGCCGATATCGCGCCGTTCGAGGGGGCGGGGATCTACGTCCTCTATTATAGCGGCCCATACCCGGCCTACACGCCGATCGCGACGGCCAACGCCGAGGAGCCGCGCTGGCCGATCTATATCGGCAAGGCGGTACCCTCGGGCGCGCGCAAGGGCGCGAGCCTGACCGCCAGCGGCCGGGGGCGCTCGCTCTACGCGCGTCTGTCCGATCACCGCGAGAGTATCATCGATGTCGAGCGCGGCTCGGGCAGTCTCGCCGTCGCCGATTTCCAGGTCCGCTATCTGATCGTCGATGACATCTGGATCCCGCTCGGCGAGAGCCTGCTGATCACGCGCTTCCGGCCGGTCTGGAACATTGCGCTCGATGGCTTTGGCAATCATGATCCCGGCAAGGGCCGACATCAGGGGCTGCGGCCGCTCTGGGATCACTTGCACGAAGGACGCGGCTGGGCGGTCAAGTGCGCCGCGCGGCCCGAACCGATCGACGCGGTCACCACGCGGATCGCCGACTATCTCACCGCGCACCCGCCGGTGGACGAGCCTTGAAAGCAGTCTTCGATATAAAGAGCGGGTCGGGCTATAACGATGCCCTGCCGGATCGGTATCAGTTTCCGGACCGCCGCGATTACCTCGACGCCGCGTTCGCCGCCGTGGGCGACTGGGTGCTGTTTCGGGAATCCCAGCGCAACGGCGGACGCCGCGCTTATGTCGCCGTCGCCCGGATCGAGAGCGTCACGCCCGATCCCATTCAACCCAATCATCACGTCGCCACGCTTGCCGACTATCTCGAATTTCCGGACATCGTGCCGCTGGCGACCAACGGTCGCTACCAAGAGGCGCTGTTCCGAGCGGTCGCCAATCCTTCGCTCGCCGGGCGCGCCGTCCAGGGCAAATCCGTGCGGTCGATCACCTCGGAGGATTTCGCGGCGATCGTCTTGGCGGGCCTGAGCGAGACGTTGGCCACGAACAATGCTCGGCGCGTCGGTCTGGAGGCGCCGCCGCCATTGCCGCAAGCCGATGATCCACCCGAGACGGTCGACCGGGTCATCAAGCAGATGCTGGTCAACCGTAAGGTTCGCGACGCGAACTTCCGGCTCGAGGTCTGCCGGGCATATGACGATCGCTGCGCCGTGACCGGCTTGCGCATCATCAATGGCGGGGGCCGCTCCGAAGTCCAGGCCGCGCATATTCGTCCGGTCGGGAAGGGGGGGCCGGACACGGTGCGTAATGGGATGGCGCTGTCGGCGACCGTGCATTGGCTGTTCGACCGCTATCTCATCTCGGTCAGCGAGGATTACAGCCTCCTGGTCGCGCACAACCGCGTGCCCAGCCAGTTGCTCGGTCTTTTTCGGTCGCGGAGCCAAGGCCTTCACCTTCCTCGCGACAGAGCGAAGTGGCCTCACCCGCGCTATCTGGCGCATCATCGGGATGCGTTCGCGAACGCGAGCGGCTAGTTAGGGGGCAGATGTACCGACCAGCCAATTAAGGCAGCGGTTATGCTAACTAGCACCGGTAGACCCCGCCGCGAGGTGCTGAACCATCCACGTGCCCGCCGGCCCAAGCGTACGATCTGCCAAATAGGCTCCGCTCATCACCACCCGGGCGTTCTCGGGATGCCATTCAGCAGGCTTGATCACAATTAAGCGGCCGCGCTTCACATCCTCGGCGATCATATGGGCGGGCATGTTGCCCCAGCCGAGGCCTGCCAGCAGCATGGCCTGCTTGGCACCAAGGTCGGCAATCCGCCATGTCCGACCGGAAAGGACGCCGAAGTCGCGGCCGGCCGTCGCGGTGGACCGATCGGTCAGCACAAGCTGGACATGCGCGTGCAAATCCGTCGTCGCAATCATGCCGGCGATCGCCGCCAAGGGATGACCGGCAGCGACCACCGGCACCAATTCTATGGTTGTCAGCGGGAAGCGCCGCAGAAGCGCCATGTCGGTAAACATCATCGGTAGCAATCCGATCATGCCGGTGCCGTTAAGCACAAGTTCGGTCGCAGCGCCGAGCGAATCGACGTAGATGCGCGGGGGTACCGTCGGAAACCGCGCGGTGAATGCTTGCAACGCCGGAACTACAAGTGGCACCGGAAACATCGCGTCGAGCACGATCGTCAGCTCCGCTTCCAGCCCGCTAGCGAGACTGCGCGCGGTGTCGCGAAAGGCGCCGGCTTCCTCTGCGATACGTCGCGCCCGCACCAGCAATGTCCGACCGGCTTCAGTCAATTGCGGTCGATAGGCCGCACGATCGAACAGCGGCAGGTCGAACTGCGCCTCCAATTTCTGGATGCCATAGGTAACTGCGGACTGCGCCCGGTTCAGTCGTTTTGCCGCTCTGGAGAAGCTGCCCTCATCCACAATGGCCAGGAAGATTTGGATTTGGTCGAGCGTCAGTGAGTCCATGTTCGGATTAGTAGATCATGATCTTCGAAACTTCACCAATTTCTTTAAATCGGCGTCGGCCTATTTTCCAGACATCGAGGCGCTGCCGAGCGGCAGTTCCTTATCAAGGAAAAGGAAGGAAACGCCATGCCAACCCTGCTTGCCATTCAAGTTAGCCCCCGCCCCGAAGGGTCGATCTCCCGCACGCTGACCTCGTTGTTTGTGGACCAGTGGCAAGCCACCCACGCCGGCGGGGCCGTGGTCGTTCGCGACCTGGGCGCAGCGCCTCCGCCATTCGTCGACGTGTCCTGGATGATCGGTGCCTACAGTCCGGCAGAGACGCATTCGCCGGAAGTCGCCGCTACGATCAAGGTCTCCAACGACCTTGTCGCCGAGCTCCAGGCAGCCGACCACATCGTCCTCGGAACGCCAATGTTCAACTTCGGCATTCCGGCAGTGCTGAAGGCCTGGATCGACCAGATCGTCCGCGTCGGCGTGACGGTGTCGGCCGACAACGTCGGCCTGCTCACCGACAAGAAGGCGACGATCATTCTCGCGACCGGGGGCAACTTTGCACCCGGATCACCGATCGAAGGCTACAACCTTGCCAGCGGCTACCTCCGGCAATTGTTCGGCTGGATTGGCATCACCGACGTCGAGATAATTCTCGCCGACCGTGCCACGGCTGGCGCGAATGGAGAGACCGCGGCCGAGGCGTTCGGCGCACCGGTTCGGGCCGCTGCCGCCTGAACAACCCGACCACCAACCGTCACCAATCACCCAAGTCAACTTACGCACAAGGAACCAATATTATGACCTATGCAATCATCGGCACTGGCAACGTCGGCACCGCTGTCGCTCGCCGCTTCGCCCATGCGAACATCCCCGTCCGCATTGCCAACACCCGTGGTCCGGACTCGATCGCGCCGCTTGCACGCGAACTCGGCGAGGCCATCCAGCCATCGACCATTGAAGAAGCGCTCGAAGCTGACGTGATCTTCCTCGCTTTGTACTTTATTCATGTCGAGGCCCTGGCGGCGGTTCGCTCCGACTGGAGTGGCAAGACGGTAATCGACGCGACCAATCCCTACGGGGTTTCGGCCGAACAAATGGCCGGACGACTGTCGTCGGATATCGTCGCCGCAACCCTCCCGGGCGCCACGGTCGTCAAGGCCTTCAACCAGCTTCCGGCTTCCGTCCTCGCACGTGATCCGCAACAGGAGAACGGCCGCCGCGTGATCTTCGTCTCTGGCAACGACGCCGCCGCCAACTCGACTGTCAAGTCGCTTGCCGCGCAGCTCGGCTTCGCCACGATCGACGTCGGGCGGATCGACGAGGGTGGTCGGCTGCTCGCGATGGGAGCGCCACTCGTTCTCCACAACCTCGTCGAATACCCTTTCAAGTAGGACGAGGGCGATGAACAGTGAACGTCTACTCGTCGATCGCGCCGTGGCGCGGATCGACGACCCGATCGCGGTGGCCGGCAATGTGGCCGGCCACCGCGCCCGCCGCCTGATCGACGGCACCGAAACAGCATTTTCAGACCCATTCATCCTGATGGCCGAAGACTGGATGCCGCGCGACGCGTTCGCAAAGCATCCGCACCGCGGGATTGAAACCGTGACGCTGGTGCTAGACGGAGCGGTGGAGCATGCCGACAGCGGCGGCAACGAGGGCCTGCTTCGCGAAGGCGACGCGCAATGGATGACCGCCGGTCGCGGTGTAACGCACGTTGAGAACGCGCTGCCGGGTACGATCGCCCATACCGTGCAGCTGTGGGTTAACCTGGCTGCTCGGGACAAGATGACCGCACCCCGCTACCAAACTCTGCGCCGGGCGAGAGTGCCTGTCCGGCATGAGCCAGGAGCGGTGATCCGGCTGCTGTCAGGGACGTCAGGCGACGTCTCCTCCGATACGCTGAACTACGTGCCGGTGACTGCGATCGATGCGACGCTGGATGCGGGCGGTTCGTTCGACCAAGCGCTGGCGCCCGACTACAACGCGTTCGTCTTGGTCCTGAATGGCGAAGCGCTGGTCGGACCCGATGAAACGACGGTGCGTGCAGGCGCGCTAGCTTGGCTGACGCATGGCGACGGAAGCTCGGCGTCCAAGGTCAGGATCGCTGCGTCGGCGGCGGAGACACGAGTCCTGCTGTTCGCCGGCGCGCCGCTGCGGGAGCCAATCGCATTCGGCGGCCCATTCGTCATGAACACGCCTTCCGAAATCAAGCAGGCCTTCGCCGACTATCGGTCGGGCCGGTTCTAACTCCCATCGACAACGTCAACTCAAGGATAAGAACATGCGTAACAAGATTCTCGCAACCGCAGCGCTTGCTCTCGCGGCATATAGCGGCCTCCTCTCGGCCGCGACGCCGGAGCCGGGCAATGCGAGTGCAGCGGCCGTCACTGCTGGTCGCTACACGGTCGAATCCAGCCATACACGCGTCCAATTTAGCGTTTCCCACATGGGGTTCACCGACTGGTACGGTGACCTGACGGGCGCACGCGGGACGCTGAAACTCGACCCCCGGAACATCGCTGGCAGCACGCTCGACATCAGCGTGCCGATCGCTTCGGTATCGACGACAAACGTCAAGCTGGACGACGAGCTACGCGGCGCGCAATGGTTCGACGCCAAGCAGTTCCCGGACATCAGCTTCGTGTCGACAAGGGTTGTTCGCACGGGAGCCAGGGACGCTGCCATCACTGGCAATTTGACTTTCCACGGCGTGACCCGGCCCGTTACCTTGCAGGCACACTTCAACGGTGCCGGCGTCAATCCGCTCGACAAGAACTACACCGTCGGATTCAGCGCGACGACGACCATCCGGCGGTCCGACTTTGGCGTGAAGGCCTATATCCCATTGATTGGAGACACCACCCAGTTGCGCGTAAGCGCTGCTTTCGTTCGGTCGGCAGATTAAAGGGGCGGTCCAGCAGGCGCGCGCCAAGTCGGTGTCGCCGACCATGGACTCAGTCGAGTTCGATCTGATCTTGCTTCGCGTTCCTCGGGACCGTTCAATCGTTAACGCTCAGGAACATTTCGACTTGAGCCAGGCAAACCGCAGTCGTGTTGCGACAGGTTCCATTGAATGGGGAGGAGCGACGACGTCGTCGGTAAGACCCAAAATGCGACATTCACGGGCTTTTTTGGGCTACTCAATTTCGGCAATGTCCAAGGCGGAGGTGATGCCGCAGGCAATCCCCCTGCCCGACGGCACGCCGACTTTCCCGAAAATGATCGTCGTAAGAGGCTCTGCCCCGACCAGCTTGAAATGCCCGGGGGGTGGACATGGGGAGACGTAGATAGGGATCGATCGCAACGCTCCGGGGGAGAACGTGTGAGATTTGTGACCGCTTAATGATGGCGGACAGTCTTATGACAATACATTGTCGTATTGACAAGTAATTGCTTACCTCTATTTTGTTGGAATGGAAAAGCAAACGACCCCCGTTTCCGATGATCCGACGCAGCTTCGACGAGCCCTAACAGGGCTCGTGCTTGAGGTTTTTCGTCTAAACGGGAACCTGATCGCTGCGGGCGACGCCTTGGTGGGCGATCTCGGGCTGACCAGCGCACGATGGCAGGTGCTAGGAGCCATCGCGCTTTCCCCAGTACGGTTGCCGGTCGCCCACATCGCCCGGAACATGGGTTTGACCCGTCAGGCAGTACAGCGCGTCACGGACGACATGCGCCGAGATAGCCTAATCCGGCTCGAACCAAACCCCCACCATCGCCGTGCGATGCTGGTGACCATGACCGAGCAGGGAGAAGCCGCCTACACGAAGGCGAGTGCCCGGCAGGAACGCTGGGCAGACGAACTTGCGGCCGGCCTGACTCCCGATACTGTCGAGGCCGCCGCCGCGATGCTGCGAACCATCCAAAAGCGATTGAACGAGCGGTCTGCACCCGCCGCGCTCGGCGTCGCACCGATTACGCAAGACGCCTGATTAACCCCTCAAGACGACCACAATTTCAAAGGACTGACGAAGTGAGCCTGACATTCTACACGAACCCGAACTCGCGCGGCAGGATCGTGCGCTGGATGCTCGAAGAGGTGGGCTGCGACTATGAGACCGTGGTGCTGGACTATCAGGAGTCGAGCGAGGGTGATGAATGGGGAGGGGCGGCGCTCGATCGGCCGGACGACGCATCCGACCTGCGCGCCGGCTTCTTCACCGACGTGAACCCGATCGGCAAGGTGCCCGCGATTGTCCATGACGGACATATTGTAACGGAGGCGGCGGCGATCATCGCCTATTTGGCGGAAGCTTTCCCAGCCGCAGGGCTGGCACCGACCGCCGCGGAGCGCGCCGACTATCTACGCTGGATGTTCTTCGCGGCAGGACCGGTCGAGCAGGCGGTGACAAACCACCGCGCTGGCTTCGTGCCCGCGCCGGAGCAGGAATTCTTCTTTGGTTACGGTAGCTACGGCCGAACGATGGATCAGCTCGAACGTGCGGTGAAAGGACGCCGCTACGTTGCGGGTGACCGCTTCACCGCCGCCGACATCTATCTCGGATCACATATCGGCTGGGGTCTTGGCTTGCAGACGGTGCCACCTCGCGAAGCATTCCTGACCTATATTATGCCGCTGACGGCGCGCGAAGCGTATCTCCGCGGCGTGGCCAAAGACGACGCGCTGCTCGCGAAATCGGCAGCCCAAACCAACTGACCTGATTGATAACGGCTACTCAGACCAAGTCGGCGCCTGCTTTGATGTCGCTTATCGTATTTGACGGGCATGATGCGGGTTTTCGTCCCAGAATGGAGGGCGTTATGCCCTTTTCCCGGAAGGCGTCTCTATACCAGTCTGCGTCATCGCCGCGATCTGCGAGCATCCGCTGCGCTTTGGGCAGATCGTCGAGTAGCGCTGCAGCGCCCGTATAATCGCCGACCTGGCCCGCCGTCAGGAAGAGGTTGAGCGGGCGACCGCCTGCATGAGTGACGGCGTGCAGCTTGGTGTTCATGCCTCCTTTGGTGTGGCCGATGAGCCGCTCCAGGCCCCCTTTTTTACCTGCAGGCTGGATGCTGTGCGGTGCGCCTTGAGATAGGTCGCGTCTATCATGATTGTCTTTGGCGTGGTGCCCGCAGCGGCCAGTCCTTCCTTCATGCGCAGGAACACGCCCCTCTCTCCCCTCCGCGTCCACCGGTTGTAAAGCGTCTTGGCCGGGCCATACACTCAGAAGGCGACGCTCAGGCCATCCTATCAGCTCGCCGAAACCGGTCAGTTGTTTCGGGACCAGAAAGTATTGGCCGAGCATCCCGAAGCACGAGCATGTTCCCGAGAATGGGCAATCGCCTGCCATCTTGGAAGGTGACAATCATAGCGTTGGCCCTCGCCTGCCATAGTGTATGACCCTCCTATGTTCCGCGACGCCACTGCCCATGTTCCCGCCCAGGCCGCCCTGTCGGGGTCCGGCCCTGCTCCAGCTGGCAAACTCGACTTCGTCGCAATCGACGTTGAGACCGCCTGCTCCCGCGTCAGCAGCATTTGCCAGATTGGTATCGTCGGCTTTCGCGGCGGCACGGTCGCGTTCGAATACGAAACTCTGCTCGATCCGCGTGATCACTTCAGCAGCTTCAATACCCGCATTCACGGCATCGCTGCCGACCATGTCGCAGGCAAGCCGTGCTTTGCCGACGTGCACGACATCATTGACGGACACCTGGCCGGGCGAACCACTGTTGCACATTCTTATTTCGACAAAGGCGCGCTGGCGGCGGCCTGCCGCGTGCACGATCGGACAATGGTCGAGACAACTTGGCTCGACAGTGCGCGCGTAGCGAAGCGTGCTTGGCCCGAACTTCCCAACCACAAGCTCAACGCGGTGTCGAAACACCTCGGCATCCCACTCCGGCACCACGACGCCCTGAGTGACGCTCGCGCGGCGGGTATGATCCTCGTCAAAGCCATCGACCATACCGGCATACCGCTTGCAGGGTGGCTGGCGCCCTCGGTGGGGCAGCGGGCCGCTCCGGCACCACTCCCTGCGGCGGACGGTCCGTTCAGAAATCACCGAGTGGCGATCCTCGGCCAGCCCCGCAACGGCCCGCTTGCTCACCGGCTAGCGGGCGGTGGTGCGCGGATCGTCGCCGGCGTCGGCAGCACGACGACGATCTTGGCGGTCATCGGCGAGGAACCGTTCGGCTATCTGCGGTACGACGCGCAATTCCGGAAGGCCTTAGAACTGCAACGGTCAGGCCGCGCGATCAGCATTATGTCTGAGCGCGAGGTGCTGCAGGTTCTCGCTTAGCGTCAACGCGCGGCTGCGCCGTCCGGCACCTCGACATCATTGGGACGGCGCACCACATCCAGTCGATCATGACCAGCTATACCAAGACCGACGAGGCCGTTGCCGCCCTCACACCCGAGCAGTTCCGTGTGACCCAACAGAACGGAACCGAGCGTCCCGGCACCGGCCCGCTGCTGAAGAACAAGCAGGCGGGCATCTATGTCGACATCGTCTCGGGCGGGCCGCTGTTCGCCAGCGCCGACAAGTATGAGTCCGGCTGCGGATGGCCGAGCTTTACCAAACCCATCGATGCCGCCAACGTTAAGGCAACACGCGACTGGTCGATGCTCATCCCGCGCACGGAAGTGCGCTCCACGCAGGGCGACAGCCACCTCGGCCACGTCTTCAAGGATGGACCGCGAGACCGCGGTGGCTTGCGCTACTGCATCAACTCGGCCGCTCTTCGCTTCGTGGCACGGGCCGAGATGGCTGCGCAGGGCTATGGCGGCTATCTCGAACAGATTGAGGAGCCGCCCGCGACCACGCAGCGTGCAGTACTGGCCGGCGGCTGCTTCTGGGGCATGCAGGACCTGATCCGCAAACTCCCGGGCGTCGTCTCGACGCGCGTTGGCTATTCGGGCGGCGAGCTGCCGAACGCGACGTACCGCAACCACGGCAATCATGCCGAGGCGATCGAGACCGTCTTTGACCCCGCCCGCACGGACTTCCGCGCGTTGCTCGAATTCTTCTTTCAGATCCACGACCCGACGACGGTGAACCGGCAGGGCAACGACCGCGGCTCGAGCTACCGCTCGGCGATCTTCTACACCGACGACGTGCAAAAGGCCGTCGCCGAGGAGACTATCTCGGACGTCGATGCATCGGGGCTCTGGCCGGGCAAGGTTGTGACCGAACTGTCCCCGGCAGGCGACTTCTGGGAGGCCGAACCGGAACACCAGGATTATCTCGAACGCAGACCCAACGGTACACGTGTCACTTCGTCCGGCCGAAGTGGAAACTGTCACGGCGTACGCCCGCTGTCGGGAACGAAACCACCGCAGCCTGACTGTAAGCTGACCCAAGCGAGCCTAATCGCGGCCGTAGGGACCCACAAAGCGACATTCAGGTCGGCTCCGCCTTTTACCGACATCGGAAGCTCGTTCATTTTGAGTCGGCAGGATCTTCGTCGAGCGTCGCAACTCCCATCAGCGGATGCATGACGAAGGTCCAGCCAACTCCGCCGACAATCATGAGGCGCAGCGATTGGCGATCTGCGGCGCCGAGCAGCGATGCCGCTCCTGACGAAGCGGGCAAGGTCACTGTCCTGCCATCCTGACAAATGCCGGTTGCCCAACCGCGCCGTCCGATACGGATCTCGCCGGCGAGGCGCTCAAGTGCCGTCTCGAGCGCCGTGCGCGCACGAGTACCAGTGACCCACGCGTAACCATCGGGTTCCATAGCCGGAGGTGCCATGACGCTGGGATCGGGCATCGCACGCGGCCGTTTGTCATTATCAGCTTTTTGCTTATATTGATTAAGAGGGCGAACACCCTCCATACCCATCATGCGCGCAAACTCATCCATCGGTATCTCCTGGGTCGCCTCTCGCGCAGTTCACACTGACTGAGATCTCGCGGACAATTTAACGTCACCCAGCCGTTTAAAGGCCTTCAGGCTGTGGTCATTCTCTGATCATCTTGTGCACACGGCGTTCTAGTTCGCCAATGTTGAACGGCTTTGTCAGTATCTCCATGCCTTTATCCAGATTGCCGGCACCAACGGCGGCATTCGCGGCATAACCGGTGACGAACAGCACCTTCAGCATGGGCCGGACGGCGCGGCCAGCATCGGCGACCTGCCGCCCGTTAAGCCCGCCGGGTAAACCGACATCGGTAATCAGCAGGTCGATCCGTTCGTCCGACCGCATCACCTTAACCCCGGCGGGTCCCGTTGACGCCTCGAATACTCGGTAGCCGGCCTCCGTCAGGATTTCGCTGACGAGTTGCCGGATAGCGATCTCGTCCTCGACAATCAAAATAGTCTCGCCCGGCGTCGCGTGAAGTGGTTCGCGCTCGCCCTCAGCTGAACTGGCCGTGGCAACGGCGCCTAAATAGCGAGGAAGATAGAGGCACATCGTCGTACCGTGGCCTACCTCGGAGTAGATGCGCACCTGTCCGCCCGACTGCCGGACAAAGCCGTAGATCATCGATAGGCCGAGACCCGTCCCCTGTCCGATCGGCTTAGTCGTGAAGAACGGATCGAAGACGCGATCGATGATCTCCGGCGACATGCCGGTTCCCGTATCGGTTACGCATAGCGAGACGTATTCGCCTTCGGGCAAGTCCTGACTTGTAGCAGCGCGCGCATCTAAGTGCTTGTTGTTCGTTTCGATGGTCAGCCTGCCACCTTCGGGCATCGCGTCTCGTGCGTTAATGCACAGGTTCAGCAGGGCGTTTTCCAACTGCGGCGCATCGACGAGTACGTGCCACAATCCTTCAGTCGCTTCGATCTTCAGCTCGATTTCCGGCCCTAGCGTTCGATCGATGATCTCCTCCATACCCGCGATCAGCCGATTGGCATCAGTCGGGGTAGGCGCCAGCGTCTGCCGGCGCGAGAAGGCAAGAAGCCGCTGCGTCAGTGCGGCAGCCCGGCTTGCGCCTGTTTGCGCCATGGTAATGTAGCGATCGAGTTTGTCATACTGGCCAGCCTGAAGCCTGAGGCCGAGCATTTCGAGCCCACCTGTGACGGCCGTGAGCAAATTGTTGAAGTCGTGCGCAATGCCTCCGGTCAGCTGGCCGACCGCCTCCATCTTCTGGCTTTGGCGCAAAGCCTCTTCGATACGGCGCTGCTCGGTGATGTCTCTTCCGACCGTGTAGAAGAGCCCGCTGCCTGGCTTCGTGTCCGGCACCGCCGACCAGGCAAAAGCGACTGGCGTGCCATCCCCTTTCAGAAGGCGCACGTGAAACTGGTGGACCGGTTCGCCACCCATCAGCGTCGCCACAACGTCCCCCGTCGTTGCCAGATCGTCCGGGTGGATAATGTCGCTAAACGGATGCGCGATCAGTTCGTTATGAGGTCGCCCCAAAATGGCGGACCAGGCAGGATTGATTGTCTTCAAATAACCATCAAACGTCGCAACGCCGAAAAGATCGCGCGTCATCTCGAACAGCCGATTGCGCGCTGCCGACGACGCTCGCTCGGCAACGATGCTGTCCGTTGTCTCGATGCACGCGCAAAAGAGCCCAGCGACGGCGCCCGTTTCGCTCCGGACCGGCGTGTAGCTGAATGCGAAATGCGCTTCGGAATCCCGGCCCGGACGATCCAGCTCCAGAACGAGATCGGCCATATGGATCGGCTCTCCCCGTGCGACGGCATCGAACAACGGTATCAGTTCACTGCGTACTTCAGGCCAGACTTCAAAGAACGGCCGGCTGAACGCGGCGGGATGACGGTCGGCTAGCATCGGCGCGTAACCATCGTTGTAGAGCAGCACGTGATCTTCGCCCCAGCCGACAAACATCGGCTGGTCGGCCGCGAGGAGAACGCCGACCAGCGTTTTCAGCGGTTGCGGCCAACTTTCCGGGAGTCCTAGAGGCGAGTTCGACCAGTCGTGTGCTCGCATAACTGCGCCCATCGCCCCGCCCCCTGCCAACACGTCAAAATGCAATTATCCAACTCCACCAGCGCCTGAGTTTTAAGCATTAAGCAGGTTCCGCGCCGAGCACAGCACCTGTTTTCGGTCTTAGGCTGACAAACCGACGTTTGAAGAGTTCGAAAGACTAGGACGCTTTATACGATCGCGACGGCAGCTGGTTATAAACCTCCTCGCTACCCGAGCTTAGCGGTCACTGTTGCTTTTGCCCACATCTGAACCGTCACAGCGCTTTTCGTGTTCCCCAACTTCCGCCATTCGTTAATCGTGACCCGGACAGAGGTTTTCACCAAGGGCGACAACGCTCAACGACGATGATCGGGTTTGGCGGTCTGTGCTCTCCACGATGACGAAATGCGCGAAGAATACGTTCGGTTAGAAGCTGTACCGGCGCATCCCGTCGTCGACGAGTAGGACGATGCCCGTTACGTAGCTGGCGCGAGGCGAAGCGAGGAACGTCACCGCGTTAGCGCCACCCTCCTGTTGGCCAAAGTCGCGCAGCGCGATCTCACGGCTGGCGAACCTGGTGCGCCACTCTTCGGGATGTGTTCGCTTGATGGTCGCATCCTATCGAGGTCCGCTCATTTTATTCAAGGCCGGAACGCTGCTGGGAGTTGAGCGGTTGGGGGATCACCAAAAGGCAATTTCGTCCAAGGTACGAAAAAGGACCGCTCCCATGGCTGCCCCGGAAGATCTCAAGGAAATCTATACCGACGAGCTGAAGGATCTCTGGTCCGCAAACGACCAAATGAAAAGTTGCTGAAGAAAATCACCTCGAAAGCGAGCGACGCGGCGCTGAAGGAGATGTTGTCCAACTCTCAAGACAGCATCCAGAAGCACACGGACGTGCTGAAGGCGCTAATTGCGGCGAACGATGAAAAAGTCTCGAAGGAGCATTGCAAGGGGATGGAAGGTCTGGTTGCTGAAGCCACCAAACACGTTCTCGAGGAGGGACCGGACAAAGGCCCTCTGCTCGACGTCATGATAATTGCTCAATATCAGCGAATGAGCCATTACGGCATCGCAGGCTTCGGGACTGCTGCCGCCTATGCAAAGGCGCTTGGTCTCAAGGACGATACAAAGACGCTCAAGAATGCCACCAAACAGATTTATGGTGGCGACGAATATATGACCAAGCTCGCCGAAACGAGCGTCAACTTGCAGGCAGAAGGCGCCTGATCTGACACGCGCGGATCCGATGGTCGGCGGGTTGTTATACCACCGCCGCATGGTTACGCATGCGGCGGTGAGTTACTCACGGATCATCAATTGATGACGACGTACCAATTGAGCGAGCCGGCATCATTCGTCGAACCGCGAAAGGCGACGAAGCCTCGGAGGGGTCTGGTAAGGTGATTGGCGAAGGCTCGCTGGCAGATTGCGCAGAAATTTGCGAAAAATTGTCTTACGAGCGCTCCTCGCTTCGGATAGATGTTGACCCATGACGCTTAACGGCACTCCAGAGTGCTGGGTTATACGGTCGGTTCTGGTGGCTAATGAACAGCGGCTCGTAGCAATAGCCCGCTATCGATGTCACCGCGCTTGCGTTGCGCTAGCCACCTCGTCGATTGCCGCTACGACGTCCTGCAAGTTCGTGACGTAGAGGTCGTGGTCACCGTCGACCACGCGCATACGGCCCCTCTTGCCTGCTTGCGCGGCGGCCTCTGACGCTGCGACGAAGGCGTCGTAAATTCGCCCGCAGATCTCCGCAGTTCTGCATTGAAAACGCTCAGTCGAGATCATGATCACGTAGGGAATATCGGGCGGGTTGGCAGTGTCGATGACCCTGCTTAGGTCACTCGCGTCGATATGCTCGTTGTTGTCGCCCGCCATCCAAGCTGCATCGGCGGCGCGTTGCGACGGCGACATCAATGGGTAGGCGAACCGCGACCACTCTCGCGACGTGCCGGGCTGGTTGCTTGTCACGAACCCCGCGACCTCATGGGAGGTCGCATACGATCGCACCAGCAGTCCGCCCATGGAGGTGCCAAAAAGAATATAAGGGCCATGCTCGTGGGCTGCGGAAAGAGCGTCGAAAGCGTCTTCGGTCAGATCAACTGCTTTCCGGGGGAGTGGAGCAGCGGAGCTGCCTCCAACGTTGCGTCGGTCGTACGCGCACACGTGGTAGCGGCCGGATAGCGCCGCGAACAGCGCGGTCATGTGAGTGCGACGCCCCCCATCTCCCGGCTCAAGCAGAACCGTAAACTTCCCGCGCCCGGCGCAGCGCAAAGCGATGGTCCTACCCCCCGAAAGCTCGACCACTCGATCTTCTGCGTTCGACAGTGTGGGTTCACCGGGGCTTGGCGGAGTCGCGGCAAGCACAGCAGTGATGAGAGGGAAATGCCATAACGCCATCTGTCAGACATAGCTTTCCTGCTAAGCATCGCAACGTCCGTTACTAAGCGGCCGCGGAATAGCAGCTTCGTCTCAGCGCGGCCCCGGTCAGGACCGAGCTGACGCGCGGCGGCAGAAACAAAGGGGCGGACATTCGATGCGTTTTCGGCGCAGTTTGGAAGCGGCGATTCGTTCAGCTACTTGGCAGCCCGGTCTAAGCTTCAAAGCAGGCATCTCTACACCTTAAGCGGAAACCCCGCGCGGGGGCATCGGCTATGTTATTCAGGGAAACGTCATTACGAGGACAGGAGCGGGCTAATAACCATCGGACGGGCTGACCACAGGACGAGAGATGACCGAGAATCAGGGCGATCTCGTCGGCATTGCGGCCTACATCTTTCTGCTAGGCGCTTAACTGAACTCGCAGCTGGAGCGCAGGACTGCCAGAGACACGACTACCAGTCTCACGACGCCGCCTGGTAAGCGCGGAGCTGTGGTCGCCAACGTGGTCGGCAGCGTTGCGTCGCCAGAAGTCCGTGACGCGCTAGAGGAATAGAATGTCCCCCGTAAGTGCCGGATCGGACAGATTCCGTTGATGGATTTCCCGCGGCTGCCGGCCAAGCGGGGTTTTTAAGGCTCAGGCTAGCTTGAAGCCCTCCTTGTTCGCAAGCACCGTGATGTGGGCGTTACGTTCTTTGCCAAGCGCCGCATGGAGGGGCGGAAAGATCATGTCCTCCTCCTCACGGATGTGTGCCTCTAGCTCGGCGCGGAAAGAGGCGACCATTTCGAGGAAGTTGGGCGAAGCATTATCCATTTCCTCAAGGTCGTAGAGATTTTGCTTCACATAGCCGTGGTCGTGATTGAGCTTGTCGGCATCGGCCTTGTCGCCCCACGCACGAAGCGCTGGGTAGATCACATTTTCCTCCGTGAAAGCGTGTTTGCCGAGTGCGTGCTTTAGCTGGGTCAGAAGGACGGTGCGCTTGCCAGTGTCTTCACTGCCTGTCGCCTGCAGCTTGTCAAACAGGCCCAACGCAAGCTTGTGTTCGACTTTGACGGCGTCCAGCCAATCGCCGGCAAGCGCGCTGGGCGACTGCACGACAATCTTACGCCCTAGGTTTACGGCAAGTCCTGTAACGACACCGGCGGCCGCCGCACCGACGATCGAAGCGATCCGGCCGGTCACTGCTGACTTAGCCCCCTCAACTGCGGCACCGGCGCGCTTTGCGGCCGCCTTGGGGGCGGCGGCAGCTGTCTTTCGAGCCGACGACGCTCGGCGGTTGACGACTTTGGCCACCTTGCGCGGTGTAGCAGCCACGGTTTTCACCACGGGCGCGACCGACTTAACCACCGGCTGTGATGCGCTGTCTAGAGCTGCTAAGATAGGGGCTGCGGCGTCGCCCGCCGCCTCCAGAACCGATTTCGAAGCGCCCTTCGAGGTTGATCTGTTCGACGAGGCCGCGGCAGTTTTGCGCTTCGGGGACGAGGGGGTCGATGCGCCGGCAGCGGATTTGGCAGTCGCACGCTTGCGGTTCGGAGCGACCTTAGCGCCGTCGCCGACCGCAGCTTCCAAAGCCTCCCGGCTGCTCCCGACACGGTCGATCAGCGCCTGCGCATTCTGACGAGTGAGCCCATGCTTCGTTGCGAAGTAATCGACCTCGTAAGTTTCGCTTTTCGACACTGTCGCCTGGTCGCGCGCGCCGCGATTATCCTTGTCGTCCGCCATGTCGCTGTCCTCCCTAAATATTTGATTTTCCAAAGCCTCAGCGACACTGAAGTTCCAAGAGGCGTGGTAGGTAGCATTCCATCGCATGAAACGTGGATTGCGGGGGCTAATCCTGTCAAGTTGGCTAGCCGATAACGGCGGGGGCGGGCGACCAGCGGATGAGGCTAGGCCTGGATCGCGTCGTGATCCGACTTTCGGCTTTACGGCCGGCGTGACCCAGTTGTGGACGCTCACGAGCTTTAGCGCGCTTCCCGAAAGCGGTCGTTGATTCAGGTGAGCCCGATGGCCGGAACTGGGCCGGTCGCAGACTGGCAAGTTCTGGGCAGCTGTGCGCAAAAGCGGCCCTTCGTTCAAATGGTTGACAAGTCCGCCATTCGTTTCCTGCTGTTCTGGGTTTGTATCCGTGTCCAAAGCTTCCTACATACCACGTAGCAACTTGGGGATGTAGCGCATGTTGGACAAGAAAGGGGTCCTGTTCTGGCCCGTCGGCACCGGTGACAGCACAACCTTCGTGGTTGAGCCGGACAGGCTCATATTTCAGGTGGATTTGCGCCAAACGGTTAAGTCGGAGGACGAGGACACGGACTGCGCGCCCATCGTCGACAAGCTGCTCGAGCACCTGCCGAAGGACGGCGACCGGCCCTACCTGTCCGCCTTCGCACTCACCCATCCGGACAAGGACCACGTCCTGGGCTTCCAACAGCTGCTGGACAGCGCCGACATCGGCGAACTGTGGTTCAGCCCGTGGATCTTCCGCGAGAACGACGGCGACGGGCTGTGCGAGGACGCGATCGTATTCCGCACTGAGGCCCACCGCCGCGTCGACGCCACCATCGCGGCGGGCGGCGACCCCGGCGCGGGCGACCGCGTGCGGCTGATCGGCCACGACCCGCTGCTCGAGGAGGAGCATTACCAGGGCTTCCCGCGCCAATTTCTGACTATTCCAGGCAACTCGGTCACCATGCTGGACGGTGTGGACTACCCAGATGATTTCAAGGTGTTCATCCACGGCCCGTTCAAGCCTGAAGACATGGTCGGCGACCGCAACAACACCAGCCTGGTCATGCAGGTGGTGCTGGGCGGCGACCCGGCCGCCGGGGGCGTCCTGCTGTTCGGCGACCACAAGTATCCGACCATCCGCAAGATCATCGACGTGACGCGGGCGCACGACAACGAGGACTTCCTTCGGTGGCAGGTGCTGCTGGCGCCGCACCACTGCAGCAAGTCGGTGATGTACCAGGAGGAGGGCGGGAAGACCGTTCTCAAACAGGACATGCTGGACGACCTCGAGGCCCTGCAGGTCGGCGACGGCATTATCGTCGCGTCCAGCGCCAGCGTGCCCGCGTCGAACGCCGCAGGCGACAACCCGCCCCACGCGTCGGCGAAGTCCCGCTACGAGGAGATCGCCAAGGGCGGCTTCCTGTGCACGCACGACGACGGCGGCCACGCCGAGCCGCTGCGCTTCGAGCTGTCCGACGCGGGCCTGACCTTCGACGGCGCCTTGGCCGAGGAGGCCGGGATTAGCGCGCTCGCCGCGGCGGTGGCTGAGGCGCGCGGGAGCGAGGCGACGCCGGCGGACAAGGTGGGCTTCGGGGCGTGACACTAAGCCGCGGGCAGGAGCTCGCGCGCGACCAGCTGGCCGAGATCGCGGACCGGTCGGCGGGTGCGCTCGAGCTCCTCCGCGAACCCACGCTCAGCGAGAGCGGGCTGCTGCGCATCTACTTCGCGGTCGCCACGCGCGGCTACCGCCGCCCCGGCGGGCTCGTGTTGCGCGACCGCGAGCGGATGCTGCTGCTAGTCGGCACCGACTTCCCGTTCAAGCCGCCGACGCTCTGGTTCTCGCACCGCCGCTTCGCGGGCACGCCGCACGTCCAGTGGGGCCACCATGTGTGCCTCTACCAGTCTGTCGAGGCCGAATGGCGGCCGGCGGACGGGATGTACGGCCTCATAGAGAGGATCGACGAATGGCTTGCGGCGGCCGGCGCCGGCACGCTCGATCCGGACGACGCGCCCCTGCATCCGCCCGTGGCCTACACAGAGGCGTCGACGACGGTCGTGATCCGCGCAGACGCCCCGGCCACGGACGGCGCTTTGTGGGTGGGCCGCGCGGACCTGAGGACGATCGGCGCGACGCGCCGCGACCTCGTGGGCTGGGCGTCGATGGCAGACTGGGACGCGACGCCCGTAGACGGCACGCCGGCGGTCGCCATCCTCCTCGACCGGCCGCTGCCTTCCGAATACCCAACCAACGTCAACGACCTCTTCACTTCGATAGAGGAGGCGGGTGTCTCGTTCCGCACGGTCTGGTCGGCGCTCCGCTTGTCGTCCGTCCTGGTGCCGGGCGGCGAGCCAGGCCACGTCGTTCTCGGCGCGCCGATGCGGCGCCGCGCGGCGGGCGAGCCGCTGCGCCAGCACCTGACCGTCTGGCAACTCGACGCCGACGCCCTGGCGACGGTCCGCGCGTACGTGCTGAACGACGACGACGCGGAACTCAGGGGCCAGGTCGCGAAGTGGATGGTCCACTCGAAGGTCGGCTGGTGCACGGTGCTGGAGGACCGTCCGGAGATCGTGAACCGGCGCGACCGCGGAGCGCTCGTCGAGGCGGTGGCGGGCCGACGGGTCGCGCTGCTCGGATGCGGCGCGCTCGGCTCGGCGGTGGCGGAGACGCTCGTGCGCGCCGGCGTCTCACGGCTGCGGCTGCTGGACAGCGGCATCGTCCGGCCCGGCATACTCGTCAGGCAGCGGTTCACCGACGACGACGTCGGCGCGGGCAAGGCCGCGCGGCTCAAGGCCCGCCTGGACGGACTGGGCCTCGGCTGCGAGATCGACGTCCGGCAGGAGAACCTCAGCACAGGCGTGCTCGCAAAGGTGGCCGAACTGGAGCCGGAACTGGTGATCGACGCGACCGCGTCGCGCGCGGTCGCGCACCGCCTGGAGACCGAGCTCGACGATGGACGACTCGGATGCCCGCTGATCACCATTTCGGTGAGCGCGTCCGCAGAGCACGGCTCGGTCGCGGTCAGGATGCCGGACTGCCCGGGCGGCCCGCTCGCGGTTGAGCGGCAGGCCAAGCTGGCGGCGCTGGCCCGAGACCGCACACAGCCGCTCGTGCAGGCCTTCTGGCCGGACGAGCCCCGGAAGGAGCTGTTCCTGCCCGAGCCCGGCTGCTCCAGCCCAACCTTCACGGGGTCGGCCGCCGACATCGACCACCACGCCGGCGGACTGCTCAACGTCGGCCTGCGCCGCGCCGCCGAACTCGCGCCCGACGCGGCCAGCATGGACCTCGCGGCGCCGCCGTGGTCGGCGATGCCCGCCGGAGGGGCGCGCCTGCTGAGCTATCGGCTGGACGGCATTGAGACGACGGTCGAGCGCGTCCGCAGGTACCGTACGTTCACGACCAAGGCCGCCCGGACCGGGATGGCCACGGAGATCCGCCGGGTCGGCCGGGTGAAGTCGAGCAAGTGCGAGACGGGCGGGCTGCTGTTCGGCGAGATCGACGACAGCCACGAACACATCTGGATCGACTCCGTGAGCGGCCCGCCGCCCGACAGCGAGCTAAGCCCCGAGCGCTTCCTGTGCGGCACCGCCGGCACGAGGGCGCTGGCCAGGCGCCGGCTCGAGGGGTCGGGCGGCTCCAGCCGCTTCATCGGCCTCTGGCACACCCACCCAGTGTCCCGCGGCCGGCCGAGCGACGAGGACATGGCCGCCATGGTGCAGCTCCTGCACCTCCAGCCCCATCCGCCGAGGCAGGTCGCGATGCTGATCATCGGCTTCGCCGAACGGCGTCCCGACCCGAACCTGTACCTGTTCCACCGCGACGACTTCCGCTTCACGCGGATCGACGAACTGCCCTACGACATCGGCGATGGCTGAGGAGATGCGGATCGGCCTCGCGCTCTCGGGCGGGGGGGCGCGCGCGATCGCGTTCCACCTCGGCTGCATGCGCGCGCTCCACGACCAGAACCTGCTCGACCGGATCTCCGTCGTGTCCGCGGTGTCAGGCGGCAGCGTGATCGCCGCGATGTGGGCCTACCAGGACACGACCTTCCCCGAGTTCGAGCAACGCGTCCTGCGACTCCTCCGCGGCGGGCTCGTCTGGGGCATCGCACGCCAGACGTTCGCATCGCCGGAGACGCCCAGGATCGCGCTCGCCGTGCTGACGGCCGGCGGCGCCGCAGCCGCCGGCGGCCTCGTAAGGCTCGCGGTGCGGATACTCGGACTGGTCAGGCTGCGGACGCCGCGCCTGACCGCGCTGTCCGACGCCTCCTCCGCGCCCGTCCGCCGGTTCGCGAGCCGGACGACGGCGTTCCAGCGCATGCTCGCCAGCAAGCTGTTCGCGGACCGCACGCTCGACCACGTCGCGCGCGAAGGCCTGAAGGTCGTGATCAACGCGACGGAGCTGAGGACCGGCACCGCCTTCCGGTTCGGGTCGGAGGCGTCGGGCACATGGCGGCTCGGCGTCCTTCGCGAGCCGGCGACCGTCGCGCGGGCCGTCGCGGCGTCGGCCGCGTTCCCCGCACTGCTGCCCGCGCTCGACCTGCAGCTGGACTTCGAACTGCGCGGCCAGGCCGCCAGCCACCGCGTCATCCTCACCGACGGCGGAGTGTACGACAACCTCGGCATCTCGTGCATGCTGCCGAACAAGTCGGGTCAGTTCAGCACCAACGCGCACCCGGTCGAATTTATCATCGCCTGCGACGCGGGTCCCGGCATGCCGGCCGGCGCGGCCCGCCCGTTCGGCTGGGCGACGCGCATGCTGTCGTCAGTGGAGACGATGCACCGCCGGCTGCAGACCCAGATGTACGATCTGCTGCACAGAATGGTCGCGAACGGCGAGATCGAGGGCTTCCTGCTGCCCTACCTCGGCCAGATCGACGGACGGCTGCCGCTGCGGCCGCCGGACCTCGTGCCCCGCGACGCGGTCGTGGACTACCCGACAGACTTCAACCCGATGTCTGCGGCCAACATAGAGCTGCTGGCGGGCCGCGGCGAGCAGCTGACGCGGCTGCTGATCGAGCAGCATGCGCCGCACCTATAGGGGCTCGGCCATGACCGACGCTCACTGTGGCCTTTGGAACAAACGGCCGCTTCTAGCTTCTGCGGCGCGGCGCTGAACGGCCGGCATGGGGTGCAAAGCGGTCATCGTCGCGGTTGAAAGTCGCGCATATCAACGAACGGACTATTGCAGCTCAATCGCCCTACTTGCCGATGTCATAATTCCAACGAAGCGTTCGAGATGTAGCAATGCTAGTTCTTTGTGGGCCTTGGCTGCAGCGAGATCTCTGCTCGTGGACGCGCTGACCAGTTCGTCGATCGATCGGCGGCTGTGATATCTCAACGCGTCTTTTTGATCGTTCATGCGCTTTTACCTTGCCAATTTGTCAGTGCAGCCCACCGCCGAGTGAGCGGTAGAGTTCGACCATGTTCGATTGTTCGGTCAGCCGCGTCGTCACCACCGACTGTTGCGCGGCATACAGCGTGCGCTGTGCGTCAAGCACCGTAAGAAACGGATCAATCCCGGTACGGTACCGGACATCGGACAAGCGCGAGGCCGCGGCGGCATTATCTTGCGACGACGTTTGAGCAGCAAGTTGAGCGCCGATGTTGGCGCGTTGGGCGAGCGCGTCGGCGACTTCGCGGAACGCGGTCTGGATCGCTTTTTCATACTGCGCCAACGCCACGTCGCGCGACGCCTTGGAGTAGCGCAGGTTCGCCTTATTCTTGCCGAAATCGAAGATCGGCACGCTCGCCTGCGGCTGGACCGACCAGGTGCCGTTGCCGCCACCGAACAGTCCCGACAGCGCGGTGCCGAGCGTGCCGAGCATCGCAGTCAGGCTGATCTTCGGGAAAAACGCTGCGCGGGCCGCACCGATATTGGCGTTGGCGCCGCGCAATTTGTGCTCGGCCTCGGCGATGTCGGGGCGGCGCAACAGTACCTCCGACGACAAGCCGACCGGCAGGTTGGGAATCGTCGCCCCCGCCGCGGATAGCCCGGCGGGGAGCAGGTCAGTGGGGAGGGGAGCACCGAGCAGCAGCTGGAGCGCATTCCGGTCCTGCGCGACGATCGTCGTGCGCCGCGCGACATCGGCGCGGGCGTTGTCGTAATTGGTCCGCGCCTGGCGCACGTCGAGTTCGCTGACGGTGCCGACCGTGAAGCGGGTGGTGGTCAGGTCGACGGTGGCCTGAATGCTCCTGGCGGTCGCCATGGCGATCGCCACCGCGTTCTGGTCGGCACTGAGCGTGAGATAGGCGGTGGCGACCTCGCTGATCAGCAGCACTTGGGCGGCGTTGCGCGCTTCTTCGCTGGCCAGATAGGTCTCGAACGCTTCCTTGCTCTGGTTGCGCAGCCGCGCGAACAGATCGATTTCCCACGCCGAGACGCCGATATCGGCCGAATAGGTATCGATCCGACGCGGGATCGCACCGCTCGCTGAACCGCCGCCCTGATTGGCGATTTGCGCCTCCGATTGCTTCTGGAAGCTTGCGCCGGCGCTGCCAGCGATGGTCGGGAACAGATCGGCCTTGCGCGCGCCGAACAGGGCGCGAGCCTGCGCCACGTTCGCGACCGCGATGCGCAAGTCGCGATTATTGGCAAGCGACAGGTCGATCAGCTTTTGCAGCTTCGGGTCGGTGAAGAAGTCGCGCCACGCAATGTCGGCCGGTATGACCGTGCTCGCGTCGGATGTGCTGGCCGGCAGCGTCGGCGGCACCGGCAAAGCGGGCCGCACATATTTTGGCGCGAGATCGCATCCGCCGAGGATCAGCGCGACGGACAAAGTGAGGGTCAGGGGTGTGTGGCGCATGTTATGCCTGCTGAAGCTGGGCCGACGGCGGGGTGTCGCCATTCTCTTGTGGACGCGACGTGTGCTGCCCGAACAACGTTTTCACGAGTACGAAAAACAGCGGCACGAAGAAGATCGCGAGCAAGGTGCCCGACAGCATCCCGCCGATCACGCTGCGGCCGATGGCGTGTCGCCCGCCCGACCCTGCGCCGCTCGAAATAGCGAGCGGCAGCACTCCGAACACGAACGCCAGGCTGGTCATCAGGATCGGGCGGAGGCGCAGCTTGGCCGCTTCGAATGCCGCCTTCGTCGCGTCCATCCCGGCCGCCACGCGCTCCTCGGCGAATTCGACGATCAGGATCGCGTTCTTCGACGCCAGACCGACCGTGGTGATCAGCCCGACCTGGAAATAGATATCGTTGTCGAGCCCCCACAGCATCGCCGCGAGTACCGCGCCGACCACGCCGAGCGGTACGACTAGGAGCACCGCGATCGGCACCGACCAGCTCTCGTAGAGCGCGGCGAGGCATAGGAACACGATCAGTAGCGACAGGCCGTAGAGCGGCAGGGCCTGACCCGCCGACGCGGTCTGTTCATACGACAGTCCGGTCCATTCGTAGCTGAATCCTGGAGGCAGTTTCTTGGCAAGATCGGCCATCGCGGTCATCGCGTCGCCGCTGCTATAGCCCGGCGCGGCCATGCCTTGCAGCTCCATAGCCGGCGAGCCGTTATACCGCTCGAGCCGCATGGGACCCTTGGTCCAGCCGGTATCGGCAAAGGAGGAAACTGGCGTCATCACGTTGGTCGGGCTGCGCACGAACAATGCGCCCACGTCCTCGGCTCGGGTGCGGAATGGGGCGTCAGCCTGGACGAACACCTTCTTCACGCGACCGCGGTCGATGAAGTCGTTGATGTAGGTGCCGCCGAGCGCGGTGCTGAGCGTGTCGTTGATGTCGGCAGGGGCAACGCCGAGCGCGGTGGCGCGCGTCAAGTCGAGGTTGACCTTGAGCTGCGGCGCGTCCTCCAGTCCGTTGGGGCGTACCTGCGCCAGCATCTTGTTCTGTGTCGCCATACCGAACAGCTGGTTGCGCGCGGCCGTCAGCGCGGCATGACCTTTGTCGCCCTCATCCTTGAGTTCGAAATCAAACCCGGTCGCGTTGCCGAGTTCGAGCACCGCCGGCGGCGCGAAGGTGATGACCTTCGCTTGCGGCACCGCCTGCGCCAGCTCCCTGATTGCGCGATTGGCGATCGCCTGCGCCTCGTTCTGCGATCCGGGGCGATCGTCCCAGCTTTTCAAGCGGATAAACGCCGTCCCGACGTTCTGCCCGACTCCACCCAAGCTAAATCCCGAAATGCTGAAGAAGCCCTCGATAGTATCTTTTTCGCCGTCGAGGAAATGGTGACGGACCGTTTCCATCACCTTTTCGGTATCGGCCGCCGTCGTGCCCGCGGGCATCACGACCTGCGTAAACAGGGTTCCCTGGTCCTCATCCGGCAGGAACCCGCCGGGCAGGCGGACGAACAGCAACGCCATACCGACGAAAATCGCGCCATAGACGATCAGCGAGCGGCCCCAGCGGCGGTTGACCGTCTGCACCCCAGTCGAATAGCGGTCGCGTGTTCGGTCGAACGTACGGTTGAACCAGCCAAAGAAGCCGGTGTCGCGCTTCTTGTGCTCATCGCGAGGTTTTAACAGGGTGGCGCAGAGCGCGGGGGTCAGCGTCAGCGCTACGATCACGGACAGCGCCATCGACGATACAATCGTGATCGAGAACTGGCGATAGATCACGCCGGCCGACCCGCCGAAAAACGCCATCGGCAAGAATACCGCCGACAGCACGACGCCGATCCCGATCAGCGCGCCGCTGACCTCCTTCATCGACGTATACGCGGCTTCTCGCGGGGACAGCCCCTCTTCCTCGATCAAGCGCTCGACATTCTCGACCACGACGATCGCATCATCAACCAGCAATCCGATCGCCAACACCGTGCCGAACAAGGTGAGCGTGTTGATCGTGAAGCCCAGCGCGAACAGGATCGCGAAGGTGCCGAGCAGCACCACGGGAACCGCGATTGTCGGGATCAACGTCGCGCGCCAGCTCTGCAGGAATACCAGCATGACGAGGAAGACGAGCACGACCGCTTCGACCAGCGTCTTCACCACTTCCTCGATCGACAAGCTGACGAAGGGTGTCGAATCGAGCGGATAAGCGACCTTGATGTCGGGCGGCAATGACTTGGAGATGGTCGCGATCTCGTCTTTGACCGCGGCGATCGTCTTGAGCGCATTGGCTCCCGGTGCCAGCTTGACCGCGACGCCGGCGGCGGGATGGCCGTTATATTTGGAGATCGAGCTCGCAATCTCGGCGCCGATCTCAACCCGCGCGACGTCGCCCAGCGTTACGCTCGACCCGTCGGGATTGGTGCGCAGCACGACGGCGCGGAACTGGTCGGCCGTCTGGAGCCGCGATTGCGCGGTCACTACCGCGTTAATCGCCTGGCCCTTGACCGTCGGCAGCCCGCCGATCTGCCCCGCTGACACCTGCGCGTTCTGCGCGGTGATGGCGTTGCGGATGTCGCTCGTGGTGACCTTCAGCCCCTGCATCTTGTACGGGTCGATCCACACGCGCATCGCATATTGCGAGCCGAACAATTGCGTATCGCCGACCCCGGTGATGCGGCTCAGCGGGTCTTGGATCTTGGCGGCGACCAGATCGGCGACATCGTCCTGATCGTGGCTTCCATCCTGCGAATAGACCGCGATCACCAGCGCGAAGTTCTTGACCGATTTCGCGACGCGCACGCCCTGAAGCTGCACCGGTTGAGGCAGCAGCGCGGTCGCCGCCTGAATCTTGTTCTGGACCTGGACCTGCGCGGTATCGGGATCGGTGCCTTGCCCGAACGTTAGGGTGATCGTCGCCGTTCCAGACGCATCACTGGTCGAGGAGAAGTAGTTGAGATGATCGAGCCCCTTGAGCTGCTGCTCGATCACCTGCGTGGTGGTATTTTCCAGCGTTTGTGCGTCGGCTCCGGGATACGTCGCCGTCACCGAAATCGCCGGCGGCGCGATATTGGGGAATTGCGCGATCGCCATCGACCGGATCGCCAGCGCGCCCGCCAGCATCAGCGCGATCGCGACGACCCAGGCGAAGATCGGCCGGTCGATGAAATAACGGGATAACATTACGGGCGCCCCTGACCAGGCTGCGGTCCGGTCGGTTTAGGCGGAACCGAGCCCGCCGGGCGCGGCGTCACCTTCATACCGGGCATCACCCCGACCAGCCCGTCGACGATCAGTCTGTCGCCGGGCTTGAGGCCACCGGTAATGACGAACTTGTCGCCGACGGTCTGCCCCGTCGTGACGATGCGCGGCTGGATCTTGTTGTCGGGGCCGAGCACCAGCGCGGTCGCCTGGCCGCGCTCGTTGCGCGAGATGCCGGGCTGTGGCGCAAGGATACCTTGGGCTCGAACGCCCTCGACGATCCGCGCGCGGACGAACAGGCCAGGCATCAGCAATCCCTGCGGGTTGGAAAAGGTCGCGCGCAGCGTCACCGATCCGGTGTTCTGATCGACCGATACTTCGGCAAATTGCAGCGTACCTTCGATCGGATAGGTCTGCCCGTTCGGCAGGATTAATTGCACGCGTGCGCTGCCGTTGGTGACGCCCCCGCCGCTCATCGCCGCCTTTAGGTCGAGCAATTGCGCCGCGGATTGCGACACGTCGACGTACACCGTGTCGAGCCGCTGGATGGTGGCCAGCACATCGGCCTGGCCGTTCGACACCAGCGCGCCCGGAGTAACTGCGGAGCGCCCGATCCGCCCGCTGATCGGCGCGCGTATGCGCGTGAAGCCGAGATTGACCTGCGCCGACCGCAGCGATCCTTGCGCCGCGACGACCTGTGCCCGCGCCTGACCGGCGGCGGCATCGGCATTATCGGAGTCCTGCTTGCTGATCGCATTGGCCTGGACGAGCTGTCGATAGCGGTCGGCCTGCAGCCCGGTGGAACGGATCGTCGCCTGCGCATTGGCGAGCTGGCCCTGCGCGTTGAGCACCGATGCGCGATAGGCCGCATCCTCGATCACATACAGCACCTGGCCGGCGCGAACGATTGACCCCTCCTGAAACAGGCGTTGGCGGATGACGCCCGATACCTGTGGGCGCACGTCCGACGTCTCTGCAGCAGCAATGCGGCCAGGCAACTCGGTCGTTAGCGTGACGGGCTCGGTTTTCATTACCACGAACCCGACCGAAGGTGGCGGCGGCGCCGGCGGCGGTGTCTTGCCGCACCCGGCGAGCGCGAGAGTGGAGGCCATGGCGAATGTGCGCAACGTGTGTCGTGGCATGGTCGGCTCCGGTAGGGCGGGCGTCCGTCAAACAGGACAGAAATATATCGAATGATATAAATATGCCAAGCGATATAATTGTGTCAATCGGTATATTTTAGATTATGCAGGCAGCGGACGGGAGACGATCGTGAAGAAGCCGAGAACGACGAGCGGGCGGTATCCGCGCGGGGAGGAAACGAAGCAGCGTATCATTGCGACGGCGATCGATATTTTCGGTCGTCAGGGCTTCGTCGGCACATCGACACGCGACATTGCCGCCGCCGCGGGCGTCAATACTCCGGCCATCCAATATTATTTCGATAGCAAGCTGGGGTTATACAAGGGTTGTATGGACCAGCTTTCCGCACGGGTCTGGCAGGCGCTAGAACCAGCGGTGACACGATGCGGGGCGGTCGTTGCGGGCAACCCACCACTCGAAGACATCATCACGTGTATCGGCGACGTACAGAACAGCCTGCTCGATACTTTTTTCGTCGGCGACGACGGCAATGCAATCCGACGCTTGCTGGCATGGGAGGATGCAGAAAACGAAGCGAGCATTTCCGATCAGATGATGCGCGACCGGATAGCGATGCCGTTGATCGAGACGTTCCGCATAGCAATCGATCGGGTCACGAAAGGCGAATTAAAGCCAGTCGATGTCGATATGCACGCGATGGCGCTAATGGGCGTATCGATGTTCTTTCACTTCAATCAGAGCCGCGTGATGGACATGCTGAACTGGACTGCGAATGACGATTTCCTGGATAGGCTCAAGGTTGTCGCGCAGGCACAGTTACGATATGCGCTGGTCGGGCTATCTGCCGAAGCGCGTTGAGCGCGATGACTTGTGGCGAACGGCTTTGTGCGTGGTTGATTGAAACGATGTCTCGATCCGCCGGTACGAACGGCTGCTTTCGGGAAAGCTGCGGTCACTATTCAATGGCCAGTGTTGGGGTGCGTAGCTGCCGTCGTTCCAGATGAACGAACGGTTGATGCCGCGACCACGCCTCCCAAAAGCGGACGTGCCACTCCCCACCACATTCGACGCGGTGCTTGGCACCGCGTCGAGGGTCTGAGAGTTGGCACCGGGGCGCCGCCGGGATGATCGCATCCATCATCATCATCAAAACCACCGACACTTTACGGCCGAACGTCGCAACGAAAATGCTCTATTTGCTTCTCCCAGTTAGCCGGCAGATCAGCGGTAAACGCCAGCCGTTTGGCGTCGATCGTCGCGACTTGGCGACCAGCGACGACGTCATCGACGATGGCCGGCGCGAGGAACGCGAGCCGGACGACACGAGTGATGTAGGATTTCACCACCCCCTCGGCCTCGGCCAGCTCGCGGACGGTGACCTCGCCGCGCTGGAGCTGCGCCCACCATCTGTGCGCCTTGACCAGCAGCTTGATCATCGAAGCATCTGGCGGAGCGGCGGCCATGCTGCGACCATCGTTTTGCACGAGCCTGAGGCGATGGCCGGTCCGCGTCATCCGGACGGGGCAGGTAAGGGTGATGATCGTGTCGGCGTTGGAGGGCGGTGACACCGAGAGATGCTGCGCGACCGCTGCCGTGAGGAGTTCGATCCTGACCTCTGTCGGATGCACTATGATGCTGGCGATGGTCGCGCGCAGGATGTTGGGATCGCGCTGGCGGATCGTTGCGGCAGTGGCACACGCTGTGCTGAAGATGCGGTTCATGTCTAGTAGCGCGAGCGGGATGCCAGCGCGCGCCATTAGCGCCATCGGATCGTCGAAGGCCGCCGCCAGCGCTTCGATGGTGGCGGTCTCGATCTCGCGCGCCGGGATGCGCGTGCCCTTTCCGTTGCCGGTACCGTGATGCGCTGACTGACTGACATAATAGCGATAGCGTACCTTGCCGTTGTCACCACCGTTCGGCACCGCCTTGCAGGCATGCGCCGCGATCAGCTTCTCGCCGGTATCGTCGACGATCAGTCCGGCGAGCAGGCTGCCGCTTGCGGTGTTCGACCTGCGCCGCAGACCCGGCACATGCCCGGCTAGGAGCGTCTGGGTAGCGTCCCAGATCTGGCGATCGACGATGGGCTGGTGCAGTCCCTTGTGGCGCTGGTCACGATGCGGGATCTCGCCGATATAGATCGGGCTCTTGAGGATGGCGTAAATCTGCCCCCGGCTGAACGGGACCCCGCCGAAGGCCCGGCCATTGGCCATCTGGCGCACCGGTGTGAGGATCCGCTCGGCACTCAGCCGATCGACCAGCGAGCGGACATTGCCGATGTCGAGATAGCGCTGGAAGATATCACGCACGATTACCGCATGCTGCTCGACGATCTCGAGCGTGCGGCCGTCGGGCTTATAGCCAAGCGGCGGGAGACCACCCATCCACATGCCCTTGGCCTTGGACGCGGCGATCTTGTCGCGGATCCGCTCGGCGGTCACCTCACGCTCGAACTGCGCGAACGACAGCAGCATGTTGAGCGTAAGGCGTCCCATGCTGGTGGTGGTGTTGAACGACTGGGTGATCGACACGAACGACACGCCGGCCCTGTCGAAGATCTCGACCAGCTTCGAGAAATCGAGCAGCGAGCGGGTCAGCCGGTCAACCTTGTAGACGACGATGATATCGACCTTGCCTGCGGCGATGTCGCCGAGCAGGCGCTGGAGGGCAGGGCGCTCCAGCGTTCCACCCGACAGGCCGCCATCGTCATAGATATCGGGGAGCGCATTCCAGCCTTCGCTGGCCTGTGAAAGCACATAGGCGGCACACGCCTCGCGTTGCGCATCGAGCGAGTTGAACGCCTGCTCCAGCCCCTCGTCGCTCGACTTGCGCGTGTAGATCGCACAGCGAACCCGGTTCATGCCGCAGCCTTTTTGCTCTTCAGTCCGAAGAAAACCGGCCCCGACCAGCGCGTGCCGGTGATTGCGCGGGCGACCTCGGACAGCGAGTTCCACACCGCCCCGTTCCAGCGGATCATGCCGTCCTCGCCGACCTCGACGATGTGGGCGGTGCCGTTCCACTCGCGGATCAGCCGCGTGCCAGGCCGCACCGTTTGGGTCACGGTCTTGGCGGCCCCGAGCTGTGCAAGCCGTTGCTGGCTGATCCGTGACAGACCGCCCAGTGCCCGCGCCTGCAGCTCATAGCCAAGCGCCATCCGCAACAGGCTGGGGCTGATCAGTGGCACCGGCGCGTCCTTCAGCGCGCGCCATTCATCGCGCAGCCGCGCCGACGACATCGTCGTCAGCGCGGCCAGCTGGTCTTCGACGCTCGTGGTCACGCTGTCACGCCTGCGATACGGTAGCAGGTCTGGTCACCCCGCTTGGACTTCTCGAGCACATGGCCTTTCTTGCGAAGGCCCGTCAGCGCCGCCCGCGTCGTGTGCGGCAGCCAGCCGGTCGCCGCGATCAGGTCGGCCAGAGTCGCTCCCTCCTCGCGACCGAGCAGCGCCAAGACGGCGCTGGCCTTGGTCACGCGGGGCGCGTCTGGCGCGGCGGGTGAGTGGGCAGGGGCCTCGCCAGCCTCACCGCCGCCATCTCCGGTGGCGATACCGATCGCGGCGTTACCGGCGTCGGTGATGTACAGGCCGTAGGCGACATCGCCATCGACACGGTGCGTGGCGAGCTTGTCGCTAGTCTCGCGTTCTTCCGCCAACCCCCGCTTCACCAGCCCGGCGATCGCTTTGGTCAGGCGGGCACCGGCACCGCTTACAGTCTCCGGGGCCGGCAGCAGGCTGCCGGCGCTGCGCTGCGCGGCGGTGGACAAGAGAATGCTCTCGAGATCGGTCAGTTTGGTCATGGTGGTGGTCCTTGGTTAAGGCGAGCGGCACGCTTGCCGCTCCCACCATCCACAGCCCCGTCGATCTCGCATCGGCGGGGCGGGCGGCCTCATTCCCGGCCGCGATTCAGTAGGCACACGTTTGCTCTGGTTGCAGCAGAAGTCGAATGGTTTGTGGAGAGCGCGCACCAGGAGTTCGATCTCACGGTTTGATGGTGCGATCTTTCCGTTGGATTGGAAGGAGGCCTTGTGGGACAGGTTCGTCACGAGTGCGACACGACCACGCACGCCGTTAGAGCAGCAATACAGCGATCGCACGCGTCGCTCACGGCGCCGAGCCGGGAGCTGGGGATCAACTCCAAAACGGTGGCGAAGTGGCGCAAGAGGGCGACGGTCTTGGATCTGAAGACTGGGCCGAAGGCCCCTCATTCATCGACCAAGACAGAAGCCGAGAAGGCGATGGTCGTCGCGTTCCGGCGGCACATGCTGCTGCCGCTCGATGACTGCCTCTACGCCCTGCAGCGGTCGATCCCACAACCGAAACACCGCGTGGTCGCGCCAGATGCGCTTCGATATTATCTGCGATACACACGACATCGAACACCGGCTCACCAAGGCGAACCATCCTTGAACGAACGGTTAGAGCCTGCCCTGGTGAAGGCCGGGGTCGAGCGGATGAACTGCACGATCAATTAAGCCACCGTCAAACGCTTCCATTACGAAGGTCACGACAAGCTGCGGACGCGCCTCGCCGACTTTATGGCCGCCCATAACATTGTCCAACGGCTTAAGACGCTCAGCGGCCTCACACCCGACGAATACATCGCCAAGATCTGGACCTCAAAGCCAGACCGAATCTTCGTCGATCCGATCCACCAGATGCCGGGATTAAATGCCTATATATGCAGGCCCAGTGTGATACCGAAAGTCCGCGGGGCGCCCCGTTCCTGCACATCGCCCAGTCCGGTTACACCGAGGCGGGCAATGTAATATTCGGCATTGTTGAGGTTCTTGCCCCAGATACGCGCATCGAACTTCTTGTCCGCCGACGTCCACAACAGCGACGCGTTGACCATCGTGTAAGCCGGTTGCACCAGACGGTTGTCCGATTGCCAGAAAAACCCGTCATTGTAGACGACCGTTATGGATGGCTGCAGCCGTCCGCCGTCATGAAGGTCCACATTGTAGGCAGCGGTCACAGTGCCCGAGAAGGGCGGGGTGACAATCGTCTTATTGCCGCGCTGGTCTTGCGGCGGCAGGCGCACCCCGTTTTGGGTCAGCGCGATGCCGTTGGGATAGCTGGCATATTTGCCGTCCTGTATTGAAAACCCGCCGGACAGGCGAAACGAGCGGGTCAGTGCCGCCTCGAAATCCGCTTCGATGCCCTTGATGTGCGCGGCGGCGGCGTTCGAGGTAATCGTGCCGCCGAGAAACGAACTGAGCACCTGAACGTTTTTGTCATCATAATAGAAACCGTCGATGTTGAAGCGAAGGCGCCGGTTGAACAATTCCGTCTTGAGGCCGATTTCGTAGGCGTCCAGCGTTTCGGGCTGGAAGCTGTTGCCCGGTAGGCGGAGATTAAAACCGCCGCTCTTGAAGCCTCGATTGTAGGACGCGTAGGCCGAAATATCGTCGGTGAAATGGTGGTTCAGCGCCGCGCGGTAGGTCAGCTTGCTGAAGCTTTGCTTAAGCTGTTGCGAAACGGCGTAAGTCTGCGTGAAAGTCTGATCCTCCGTGGTATAGCGCAGGCCGAGCGTCAACTCGGTTTTGGGCAGCAACTCAGCGGTTACCTGGCCGAAACCGGCATAGGAGATGGCGTGCTGCTGGTCTTCGCTCGAACGATTGCCGTTGATTATGACTGACTGATACTGGCCAACGGAGTTGAAATAATAGGCGCCGACGATCCACTTGATCTTGCCGGTGTTCGGGCCAGAAAGCTGAATTTCCTCCGAGAAATTGTGAGCGGTGGGGTTGAGCTGCACGTTGGCCACGCGCCGCGACGTCACGTCATTGTCCAGATCGTACTGAACGGTCGTCTTGCGATACGATACGAGGTTCATCAGCTTGATCGCGCCAAGTTCCTGATCGATGCGGAACGACACGCCGCCCGTATTCACACGGTTGCGGTTGTAATAATCGTTAAGGCTGTTGTATTTGCCCGGATAGGTGCTGCCGTCGATCGGTGAGATTGCGCCCTGCGGCTTCTGATAGGCATTGGTCGATACAGAATGCGCATAGTCGCCGGCGAGGGTGAAGCTGGTTTCCGCAGTCGGCTCGAACAGGATTTTGCTGCGCAGGCTATAATTGCCGCGCGCCTGATGATATTGGTCGACACCCAGCGTCAAGTTGCGGCCGAAGCCCTTGCCCTGATTTTCATAAAGCGCGCCAAAATCGGCGGTCAGGTTCTTGGCCAGCCCACCGGTCACATAAGCGGAGGCGGTGACGGTGTCGTAATTGCCGTACCCGACGCTGAGATCGGCATGCGGATCCGCCGAGGGGCGCCGGGTGGTGATCTGAATCACGCCGCCGGTGGCGTTGCGACCGAACAATGTGCCTTGCGGCCCGCGCAACACCTCGACCTGCTGGATGTTGTTGAAGCTGAAGATATTGGTCTGCGGTGCGGAGATGTAGACGCCGTCGATATACATGGCGACGGCCTGTTCGGCGCTCGGATCGAACAGGGCCGATCCGACGCCGCGCAGATAGGGATTGCCGACGTTCGCCGGGCTGGTGATGACCAGACCGGGCACCGATGCGGTGAGGCTTTGGGTGCCGGTCACGCCGCGCACCTGCGCGTCCTCCGCGGTGATCGCGACGACCGAGACGGGCACCTTTTGGATATTCTCCGAACGACGCTGCGCCGTGACGATAATTTCCTGCAACCCTTCGTTCGCCGGCTCGGGAGCTGCCTGAGGTGCGGCTTGCGGAGCGGGGGCGGCGGCATCCGACGCTGGTTGAAGCGGGGCCGCATTTGCGATGACTGGGGCGGTGAGCGCAGTCGCCGCCAGTAATGCGAAGATGTTGCGTCGGGCGCTGATCCCCGAACCGATCTTCCGTGCGGCGCTGTGAACGGTGTGTGCAGTCATGATCGTCCTCCCCAATTTTTTTATTGTTGGCGCACAGACATCATCTGTCGGACGGCTGCAATCGATAGGGGGCCGAGGCCCGCGCAATTGCACTCTTGCTAATCGGGATCGTGATTGGGCTCGAAGGCGAGGAGCCTCGGATCGGTTGAAATAGCCGCGTGGGCACGAGCAAATATAAGGATGTAATGTTTGGCCGTTTGACCGGCCTTCAATGGTCCGGCGTCATATCCGAGCTTAGATCAACTCCCGAAAACAAGCCCTTGTCGGGGCGAAGCGGGAGATAGACGATGGTGCAAACGGCGACAATCGAGACGGGGCGCCAGCACCCGGCCAGGAGACGTCTTGACGCACTCGTCGTCGGCATGGGGTTCGGCGGCATGTGCATGCTGCATACTGCGCGCGAAGCCGGTCTTGATGTCCACGCCATCGAAGCGGGAGATGATGTCGGCGGCACCTGGTACTGGAATCGCTATCCGGGCGCGCGCTGCGACGTTATGAGCATCGACTACAGCTATTCGTTCCTGAACGAGTTGCAGCAGGAATGGACCTGGAGCGAAAAGTTCGCCGCCCAGCCCGAAATACTTGCTTACGCCAGCTTCGTCGCCGAAAAGCTCGATCTGCGTCGCGACACGAGCTTCTCCACGCGCGCGACATCCGTGGTGTTTGACGATGCGCACAACATGTGGGTGGTCGAAACCGATCAGGGCCAGATTTACGAAGCGACCTATTGCATCATGGCGACCGGGCCGCTGTCGATCCCTAAGGGCATCGACGTTCCCGGGCAGGAGAAGTTCGGCGGCGAGATTTATCTCACGGGTCGCTGGCCGCACGGCACGGTCGACTTTACCGGCAAGCGCGTCGGCATCATCGGTACGGGATCGTCCGGCATCCAGGCCATTCCCGTGGTCGCCGAGCAGGCTGAACATCTGACCGTCTTCCAGCGTACGCCCAGCTTCACGATCCCAATGCGCAACAGCAAGCTGACGCCAGAATATATGGCGCAGGTGAAGGAGCATTATCCGCGGCTGCGCACCATCGCCAAGGCCACTCACACCGGCGGTATGCGTCCGGTATCAACGCGCCCGATGTTCAGCGTGACGACCGAAGAAGCGCAGCAATTGCTGGAGGACGGGTGGAACGCTGGCGGCCAGACGATCTTCGGCCTGTTTTCCGATTTGTTGTACGATCAGCAGACCAACGATGTGGTCGCCGCATTCGTGCGCGGGAAAATCCGCGAGGCGGTCAACGATCCGCACACCGCCGAAGTGCTGACGCCGCATGGCTACCCAATCTTCTCGCGCCGCCCCTGTCTCGACACCAATTATTACGAGACGTTCAACCGCGACAACGTGCTGCTGGTCGATTGCATTAACGAGCCGATCGAGGAAATCATCGAAACCGGAATCCGTACCGGCAAGCGCGATATCCCGCTGGACATCATCATCGGCGCGACCGGTTATGACGGGCTGACGGGCGCGATGTTGGCGGTGGATATTAAGGGCAGGGGCGGGCGCAGCCTGCGCGAGAAATGGGCCGGTGGCGCACATTCTTACCTCGGCCTGATGATGGAAGGCTTTCCAAACCTGTTCATGATCGCTGGCGCCAACGGGCCATCGGCGCTGGCCAATTTCGTCATCCTCAATGAACAAAATGCGGACTGGATTACGCGCTGCATCCTGAACATGCGCGCCAGCGGCCAAGCCACGATCGAGCCGACCATCGAGGCGGAGGATCGTTACATGGACCTGCTGATTGAGATTGCGGGCCGCTCGCTGATCCCCAAGGCGAAATCCTGGTATGTCGGCGCGAACATCCCCGGAAAGGCGAATTTCTTCCCGATTTTCGCGGGCGGCTTCGCCCGCTATATCGACATGTGCAACGCTGCCGCCTCCGACAATTACGCGGGCTTCGTGTTCAAGGATCAGCGGTCGCTCGTCAATCAGGATTGACCCACCGCGGGCCACGGTGCCGGTCGTCGGCGCCGTGGCCTGCGGTTACCGGAGCGCCGCCAGCGCCATCTGAAGATTGCGGCCCTGATTGAGCAGGATCACCTCGCCGGAAACGAGACGGCTGGCCTCGCCGCCCAACCATGCGACGGTCGCCGCAAGATCCTCTCGGGCGGTAATGTCGTTCCACGGTTCGTCCACATAATCGGGCGCGAGCGTGTTAACGCGGATGCCCCTTCCGCCGAGTTCGATCGCCATCGAGCGCGTCATGGCGACGCTCGCCGCACCCGCCGCCGCGATATCGACGCCGGCCCACGTCCCGAGATGCGCCTTCGATGCGACCTGCACGATTGATCCGCCACCGCGCATGCGCGGCGCGGCGAACTGTACCGCGGCGACGAAGTCATAAAGTTGCTCCGCGAGCGGCAGCGAGAAATCGGCATCGGTCATGTCGCGGAAGCGGATATGGCGCGGAGTGACGGGCGTGTTGACGACCAGCATGTGCAATGTCTCCGCCGCCTCTGCGAAGGAACGTGCGACGTCATGACCTTCGGCTTCGAGCGCCTGAACGATCTGCGCGCCGAACGGACGATCGGACCCGATCACGAGCGCGGCGCGGGAGGGGAGAGAAGCGGTCATAGCGGAGGTATCCCAAGATTCTTGCCGCCATCGGTCAGCAGCACCTGGCCGTTGACGAACACGGCCTCCGGTGAGGCGAGGAAGGCGATCACATCGGCCAGTTCGCCCGGCGAGGCGGCATGGCCACGCGGTTCGCGACGGGCCAGCTTCTGCCGCATCTCGTCAGTGAAACTCGCCATCATGCGCGTATCGACCATACCCGGCGCGACGCAATTAACGTTGATGCCGTCCCAGCGCAGTTCGACCGCCATCGCGCGGGTCAGCCCGACGACGCCCGCCTTGCTGGCGACGTAATGGGACGCGCCCGCGCCCCCCAGGTAACCGCGCGATGCGATGTTCACGATGCGCCCGCCCGATGGCATCGCCGCGATCACCTCCTGCGACAGGGTGAAGGTGCCGCGCAGGTTGATGTCCATCATCTCGCGCAGCCTTTCCTGCGTCAGGTTCATGACCGCGACCATGTCGGATGCGATCGCCGCGTTGTTGACCAGCACGTCCACACTGCCCAGCAAAGCGACGAGCGCGCGCGCGCCCATCCGGTCGCGGATGTCGAGGCCGTGACCCAGCGCATCCAGCCCGGCGGACCGCAATGCGGCGGCGCTCGCTTCGGCGACCTCGGCATCGACATCGACCAGCATAGTGCGATAGCCGTCCCGGGCTAGCAGCTCCGCGACGGCACGGCCGATGCCCCGGCCCGCGCCGGTGACGATGGCGGTCTGCCGTCCCGCCACCTTCACAGCTTGCGCTCGCGACCGGCCCAGAACGGATCGCGTACGGCGCGGCGTAGCAGCTTGCCGACCGCGCTCTTGGGCACCTCGGCGATGAAACGCACATCTTTGGGCACCTTGTACCCGGCGAGTTGCGCACGCGCGAAATCCATCAGTTCGCCCGGTTCGGCCTGCATACCCTCGCGCACGGCGACGAAGGCGGTGACGACTTCGCCCCATTTGTCGTCCGGCAGGCCAACGACCACCGCCTCGCGCACGGATGGGTGGCTCATCAGCACATCTTCCACTTCACGGGGATAGACGTTGTATCCGCCGGAAACGATCATGTCGGAGGTGCGGTCGACGAGATAGAGATACCCGTCCGCGTCGATCTGCCCGATGTCACGGCTGTGGATCCAGCCATCCGGCGTGATTGTCTCGGCGTTGAGCGCAGCGGCATCGTGATAGCCAATCATGGCGAAGGGCGCACGGACCAGGATCTCGCCCGGCTCGCCCGGCGCGACCCGCTCGCCGTCTTCGCTGATCAGCTTGATTTCGCAATCAAGGCTGACGCGGCCGCACGACAGCAGGCGGCGGTCGGCATCCGGCCCCTCATGGTCGCTCTTGGTCAGCACGCTGATGCACAACGGGGCTTCGCTCTGACCGTAATATTGCGTGAAGCGCGGCCCCCATAGGTCCAGCCCGCGGCGGAGCGTGGCGCGGGGCATCGGCGATGCGCCATAGACGATGGTGTCGATCGATCCGAAATCGCGCGCCGCGATGCCCGGCAGGTCGAGCAGCATGCCGATCATCGTCGGCACCAGATTGACCGCCGCCGGGCGCCAGCGTTCGACCGCGGCGCAATAGTCTTCGGGCACGAAATTCGGCAGCACCCCGGCGATGCCGCCGCGCACCCAATAAGGCAGTACCATCGTGCCGCTTGCGTGGATTAGCGAGGCGGCGTGCAGCATCATCTCGCCGGGCCGCACCTCGACCAAATTGCCCAGGATGTTGGTCGCAACGGCAGCCCAACTCCGTTGGGTGTGGCACGCGGCCTTGAGCGAGCCGGTGGTGCCCGAGGTGTAGAGCGCCAGCACCACGTCCTTTGCCTCGACGATGCGGTCGACACCGGTGGCGTCAGCGGATTCGGCCAGCGCGAGCAGGTTCGCCGCGCGGCTGTCCTCGCCGAGGCACAGCAGGGCGAGGCCGGGCAGCAATGCAGCGAGGTCGGCGGCGCGATCCCCCAGATCGGGGCCGTAGACCAGCACTTGCGCCCCCGCGCCGGTAATCATCTGCGCATGTTCGCGCGCCGAAAGCCGGGCGTTGAGCGGCACGCGGGTCAGGCGGGCCGCCGCGCAGGCGAAGTCCAGCGGAATGCTGAAGAGGCCGTTATTGAGCAACAGCGCAATGCGTGCGCCGGTCGGCGCATGGCCGGTCGCGATCAATGCGTTGGCGATGCGGTTGCACCATCGGTGCGCCTCGGCGAAGGTCAGCGCCTCGTCACCGAACCGGATCGCGGTCCGGTCGGCGAATTGCTGCACGCCACGTTGCACCATTTCGCTCATCAGCATCGCCGTCCGCTCCGTTCGTCTTCGTTCCGGATACTCTAGCAGACGCATAGTGTCGGGCGATCCGGGGCGGGGCCGCGGCCTCGCGAATTATGGTTGTAATGTCTCGGCCATCGATCTGCGGTGTCTGGGATTGCCGGCGGTTCGGCGGCATGGTCCCGGCTGGAAACAACCAAACCGAAACATTAGGGAGGCCCGCTATGAACATGCTCCGCCTGGACGTGTCCGACCATGTCGCCGTCGTCACGATCGACAATCCGCCGGTGAATGCGCAGCCGCCGGAATTCATGACCGAGATCATGGAGAAGTTCGATTCGTTCAGCGACCGCGACGATGTGCGCGCGGTGATCCTAACAGGCACCGGCAAGATGTTCTCTGCCGGGGCGGAACTGAAGAAACGGCCCGGCCCCGATGCGCCACCCGGCACGATGTGGGGCCGGATGCGCCTGGCGCGTGAGGCGATGTATTCGATCATGGAGTGCAAGAAGCCAGTGATCGCGGCAATCAACGGTCCGGCGATCGGGGCCGGGTTCGGCCTTGCAGCGGTGTGCGACATCCTCGTCGCGTCGGACAATTCCTATCTCAGCCTGCCCGAAATCGATGTTGGGCTGATGGGCGGTGCGCGCCACGCCATGCGCCTGTTTCCCCATTCGCTGGTCAGCCTGATGGTGCTGACGGGATACCGCGTGCCGGCGGAGGAACTCTACCGGCTCGGCATCACCGTGGCCTGCCCTACGCTGGAGGGCCTAATGCCCTATTGCATGGATCTGGCGCACAACATCGCCGCGAAAAGCCCGATCGCGATAGGCTTGGCCAAGGATGCGCTGGTAACGGTCGGCAATCTTTCGATCCGCGACGGCTATCGCTACGAACAGAGCAACACCGTGCGTCTGTCCAAGACCGAGGATGCCGTGGAAGCGCGCACCGCCGTGCTGGAAAAGCGCGCGCCGGTGTTCAAGGGGCGCTGAGACCATGCCGTTCGCCACGCAGGGCGATGTCCGCCTGTATTACGAGGTGCTGGGCGATCCCGCGCAACCGGCTGTGCTGCTGCTGAACGGCGCGGGCAAGCAGAGCGTGGATTCGCCCGATGCGTTCTGCGCCGCGATCGTCGCGCGGGACTTTTCCGTCGTGCGGTTCGACCAGCGCGATACCGGGCTATCGACGGGTTTCGCCAGGGCAGGTTCGGACGCGGTCGGGGTCGCGGCGGCGGTCGCGGCAGGACAGGAGCCCGCGCTTGCCTATCGCATCGAGGCACTGGCCACCGATGCGTTCGCGGTTCTCAATGCGGCGGGTATCCACCACGCCCATCTCCTCGGCCGCTCGCTTGGGTCTTATGTCGCGCAGTTGATGGCACTGGACGATCCGGGCCGGGTGGCGTCGATGACGCTAGTCATGGCCTTTTCCCGCGCGATCGGTACTGGGCTGCCGCTCGAACGCCTGCAACGGCTTGACGCCGAACGCTTCGCCGATGCGAAGCATTTTGCGAATCGGCAGGTGGAGACCGCACGCGCGCTCGGCAATCCCGAATATTTTGACGAGCCGCTGATCCGGGCTGGCGCGGTGCAGGCGTTCGAACGGGGCGTGCCCGAGGGGTCTATCGCGCGCCATTTCATGCTGGGGCTGGCCGCGCCCGATCTGCGAGAACGGCTCGGTGCGTTAACACTGCCGGTGCAGGTCATCCACGGTCGCATGGACAAAGTGATCCCGCTCGCCCTCGCTGAGGAAGCCGCTGCGGCGATCCCTAACGCGCGCCTCGCCGTACTGGACGACATGGCGCATGAGGGGCCGCCGCAGTTATGGGATCGCTGGATCGATCTGCTGGTTGCCAACGCCGGGCGCTGACGCCGGGCGCGGGATCACAGAATCTCGAAGACGTGATAAACCCCGCCGGTCGCGGATCGCATGCCGTTGGTGACGGTGATCACGTCGTTCAGCCACGAATAGCGCGCATCGCCGGTTTCGAAACGCGGCGTGGTGTGGAGAAAGGTTTCCTCGAAGCTCAACACTTCGCGGTTGCGGAAGCGTTCGGCGTGCGCAGCGTCCTTCGCGCGGGCAAGACCAGTATAAGTCATGCCGATCAGCGCGCCGTCATGCGTCGTCAGCGTCAGGCGCACGTCGATCATCATCACGCCATCGGATCGGATGGTGATCCAGTCCGCACCGCCGCCATTCACCGCGCCGCGCAGGCGATCACCCTCGACCCTGCCGCCATCGACCGGAAAGCAGGCGCGATAGCCGATCGGGGTAGTGCCGAAACGTTGCGCCCGGTCGTAGCCCACCTGCAACGTCATCACGAACAACGGGGCCCAGTTCAGCTGTTCGATCATTCCGGTCTCCTCTTGATCACAAGCCGAGGTTACGGCGTGCGATGATGTTACGCTGGATTTCGCTCGATCCGCCATAAATGGTCGTCACGCGGGAGTTGAGCGCACCCTGGACGGCATAGCCCAGATCGGCGTCGACAGTATTCGTGGAATTGTCGAGCGCGCGAAATGCTGCGGCATCATAACCGAGAGTCTCGAACCACAATTCGGTGATCGCCTGCAGCAATTCCGACCAGCGCAGCTTGAGCATCGACGCGCGGGGCCCCGAATCCTTGCCGGCCGACGCATCCGCCATCAGCCGCATCACCATCATTTCGACCGCGAGAGTCTCGATCTCGATCTGGGCGAGCGCGGCGCGAAATACCGGATCGCCCATCACGCCTCGTTCCGCCGCCGCCGCGCGGAGCCCGCGCAGATGCTGGCTCAGCCGGAGCGCGGACGCGGCGCCGAAACTGCGCTCGCGGTCGAGCAGCACCTTGCCATAATCCCAGCCCTTGCCCTCTTCGCCGATCAGGTTGGCGGCGGGCACGCGCACCTCGTCCAGAAACACCTCGTTACTATGCCGCTTCTCGTCCATCGTCTCGATTGGCTGGACCTTCAGGCCGGGCGATTTCATGTCGATCAGAAGCATGGAAAGGCCGCTCTGCTTGCGCGCCTCGGTCGATGTACGGACGAGACAGAACATCATAGTGGCGACGTGTGCGTAGCTGGTCCACATCTTCTGGCCGGTCACGACATAATCGTCGCCGTCCCGGACGGCGCGCGTCTTCAAACCGGCGAGATCCGATCCGGCGCCCGGTTCCGTGTAACCCTGGCACCACCAATCGTCGCCCGACAAGATGCGCGGCAGGTATTTCGCCTTCTGTTCGGGCGTGCCGAGGGTGAAGATGATCGGCCCGATCAATTCCAGCCCCTGGTGGAACTGGATCGGCGCGTCGGCGCGGGCGGCCTCCAGTTCGAAAATATAGACCTGTGTCGGTGACCAGCCGCACCCGCCATGTTCAACCGGCCAGGTCGGCGCGGCCCAGCCGCGCGCGGCTAGCCGTTTCTGCCAGGCGACGATCTCGACCGGATCGAGCCGGAGACCGGCGCGCAGGCGGCTGCGATGCGCGGGCGTGACGGCTTCCGCGAAGAATTCCCGCACCTCGTCGCGGAAGGCCAGTTCAGTGTCGTCGAAGTCCAGGTTCATGGCCTCATCCCGCGTCTTGTCCTTGTGTTCTTCGGGCACACTAGCGCGATTTGCCGCGCTGCCGGGAACGGACACTGCGAACGCCCGGAGCAATTGCGTATGTAATGCCTGCGGATTTTTTCGCGCGGAGGCGGACGCGGACGGCGGGGTCGCATTACCGTGCGTGCCAAAGAATCGCACTGGAGGGGCGTGGCATGAAGATCGAGAAGACCGATGCCCATCATCACCTGTGGCGGAAGGATTCGCCGCATTACCCGATGCTGCGCGCGCCCTCGGTCGAGCGGATGATCGGCAATACCGGCGGGCTGAAGCATGATTTCGACGCGGAACAATTCCTGCCGCTAGCGGCAGGGCAGAACGTGACCCGCTCCGTCTATGTCGAATCGCACTTCGATCCGCCGCTCGCCGAAACCGCCCATGTCCAGTCCTTCGCCGATACGCATGGCTTCCCGCATGCCATCGTCGGGCGGGTCGATCTGGCCTCGCCCGATCTCGAGCAGGCGCTCGATGTGCATATGCGCTCGACGTTGTTCCGGGGTGTGCGGGCGATGGTCAATTGGGATGCCGATCCCGCAATGTCCGCGGTGGGCGGACCTGACGTGTTGGCCGGGGCGGACTGGCGCGCGGGCTATGCCGAACTCGGGCGGCGCGGGCTGTCGGTCGAGGTCATGGCCGCGCCCGCGCAACTTGCGCAACTCGCCGGACTGGCGGCAGCCGAACCGGGGACGCGCCTGGTTGTCGGCCATGCCGGCCTGCCGCTGCGCCGCACCCCGGCAGAGCATGAAACATGGCTGGAGGGCATGGCGGAACTGGCCGCACTGCCGCACGCATTGGTCAAGATATCGGGGCTGGGGATGGTCGATCATGGCTGGACGGTCGACAGCATTCGCCCGCTCGTCCGGCATGTTATCGACCTGTTCACCCCGGCCCGCTGCATGTTCGCCAGCAACTTTCCGGTCGACGGCCTGCACGCAACCTACGACGCGGTATGGGACGCGTTCGACACTATCACCACCGCCGATCGGGAGGACGACCGCACGGCGCTGTTTCGCGGCACGGCGAACCTGTTCTACGCGATCGATTAAGGTCGCAAGCCACCGTGGGCCGTTTGGACCACGGCACTTGCCTGCGTTGTCTCACAGTTCCGAAAAGTCGCCGCCACGCCCCCTGCCCGAGGCGAAGCGCGTCGCGCCGTCGCCCGCGATCAACCGCGCCGCCGCACCGAGTTTCGCTTCGTGCTGCAACGCCGCGCCCAGCGGCAGCGACCATTGCTCCTGCGCCGACATCCGGTCGCTGCGCATGCAAACCTGCGGGAAGCGCGCGATCTCCAACGCCAGCTCCTCGGCGGCATGCCGCGCCTCGCCGGCACCCACCAGCCGGTTGGCAAGGCCGAATAGCATCGCCTCCTGCGCGTCGACCGGACGCCCGGTGAGTATCATGTCCAGCGCGCGGCCCTGTCCGATCACGCGGGGGAGGCGCACCGTGCCGCCATCGATCAGCGGCACGCCCCAGCGGCGGCAGAACACGCCGAAGACCGCCGTTTCCGATGCGACGCGCATGTCGCAGAGCAACGCCAGTTCCAACCCGCCGGCCACGGCATAGCCCTCCACCGCCGCGATCACTGGCTTGCCGACCAACATCCGGCTCGGCCCCATTGGGCCCTCTTCGCCCGGATCGTCTTCCAGTCCGTTCAACGAGAGAAATTTGAGGTCGTAGCCCGCGCAGAAACTGCTGCCCGTGCCGCATAACACGGCGACGCTTGCATTGTCGTCCGCGTCGAAATCCACGAAAGCCTGCCGCAGCAGCAGCGCCGTCTCGCCGTCCACCGCGTTGCGATGTTCGGGGCGGTTGATGATGATGGTGGTCACCGGCCCTACGGTTTCCACCAGAACCTTGGGCGCTATCGTCTGGTCAGCCGACATGTTCGTTCCTCCTTGGGGCCTCGTCTCGCACCCGATCTGGACTATCGCGCGGACGTCGTCATCGGGGCGGCGGTCGATCGGCAATCATTTATATATGCAATTCCGCCGGTCGGTCGCGGCGCGAAGGTGCGCAACCCGCGCGGGGCGCATAGGTCCGGCATGATGCTCCGGCAGAGAGCAGGGCCCGCCGTGGCGAAGATCAGGAGACGGTATGAAGCGCGAGCGAATATTGCCGGAGGCCCCGACGGGCACCGCCGCCACGATCGGCTATCGGTATTCGCTCACCCTGCTGACCACGATCTATCTGTTCAACTTCGTCGACCGGCAGGTGGTGAACATCGTTGCCGAACCGATAAAGACGGAATTCGGCCTCGCCGACTGGCAATTGGGCGCGATGACGGGACTGTCCTTCGCGGTCCTCTACACGCTGTGCGGCTTCCCCTTCGCGCGCTGGGCGGAGCGGGGCGATCGTTCGCGAATCATCAGCATCGCCGTCGTCAGCTGGAGTATCATGACCACCTTGTGCGGCATCGCGCAGAATTTCACGCAATTCCTGCTGGCGCGCATCGGTGTCGGGCTGGGGGAGGCCGGGTGCACGCCGCCCGCCCATTCGCTGATCTCGGACATCGTGCCGGTGGCCCGGCGCGCGAGTGCGCTCGCGCTTTATTCGATGGGCGCACCGATGGGGCAGTTGCTCGGCATGGCGATGGGCGGCTTCGTCGCGGCGCAATGGGGCTGGCGCGCGGTGTTCTTCGTTGCGGGTATTCCGGGCCTTGCGCTAGCGCTGCTGGCTCTGTTCACTTTGCCCGAGCCGCGCCGCGCCGCCGTCCGCGACCTCGCATCTGCGGGCGTCGAGCCGGAAGGGTTCTGGCGTATTCTGCGGCTGTTTCTCACCAATCGCAGCTTCATGCTCGTCTGCGCGGGTGGTGCCGCTGCATCCTTTGTCTTCTACGGCCTGAGTTCGTTCTACGCCTCGTTCTTCCTGCGCAACCACACGCTGCAACTGAATGACGCTGCGCAGAATATGGGTCTGCAACCGATCGGCTTTCTCGGCCTCGCTCTTGGGCTGAGCGGCGGTGTGGCGGGGATCGGCGGTGCGATCATCGGCGGTCGTGTCGCCGATGCATGGGCCCGGCGGAACGACGCCGCGCATGTGCTGCTGCCCGCATTGTGTACGTCGCTTGCCGCACCGCTGCTGTTCGCGGCGATGTTCGTTCCCGGCATATGGGCGTCGATCGTCCTCATTGCCGCCGCATCCGCGCTGAATTCGAGTTGGACCGGCGCCGCCTATGCCGCCGCGCTCGGCCTAGCCCCGGCACGATCGCGGGCGACGGCATCGGCGTTGATGATGTTCGTCTTCAATATCGTCGGTCTCGGACTGGGGCCGCTATGCGTTGGCCTGCTCAGCGATGCCTTCGCTCCCAGCCTCGGCGCCGGTGGCGGCTTGCGCTTGGGCATGGCCTGCGGGACGCTGGCCGGGCTGGGTGCCGCCGCCTGTTTCTGGGCGGCGCGCAAGCGACTGCACGTCGACGCGATGGCCTGAACGGGACGACACCGAAAAAATCGTTGAACGGGAGAGATAAGATGACTGGCAGATTGAACGACAGGGTTGCGCTGATCACCGGTGCCGGTTCGGGCATCGGGCACGCGACCGCCGAACTGTTCGCGCAGGAGGGCGCGCGCGTTTTCGCGGTCGATCTGCCGGGTGTCGCCTGCACCTTCTCGACCGACCGGATCGTGCCGTTCGAGGCGGACGTGGCGGCGGACGATTCTCCGTCGCGCATCGTGCAGGCGCTGCGGGAGCGGTTTGGCGGGGTCGATATCGTGTTCAACAATGCCGCGATCGACCGGCGTATGCCGTTCGCCGAAATGACCGACGATTTCTGGGATACGATGTTCTCCGTGTCGCTGCGCTCGGGCTTCCGCATCGTGCGCGATTGCCTGCCGTTATTGCGCGGGTCGGGCGCCGGGCGGATCATTTCCACGTCCAGCATGGCGGCGTGGCGCGCCGTGCCGCAGCAATCCGCCTATGCCGCCGCCAAGGCGGGGATGATCGCGCTGGCGCGGAGCATGGCGTTCGAACTCGGGCCGGACGGCATTACCTCCAACGTCATCCTGCCGGGTCCGGTGATGACCGGCATGACCCGGGGGCTGATGGACCCGGAGCGCGCGGCGGCATGGAGCGCGCGCGCGCCGCTCGGCCGTCTTGGCGAGGCCGATGATATCGCGAAGGTCGCCCTGTTCTTCGCTTCCGATGACAGCGCCTATGTGACGGGGCAGGCATTGTCGGTCGATGGCGGGATCTTCATCGGTGCCTGAGAACGGGATGAACTCATGATCGAACTCGCCAGTGTGACGGAGGTTATCGCGGCACCCGCAGCCGCGATCTGGCAGGTGCTGACCGATTTCGGCAATCCCCAGCGCCTTGCTTCCACCATCAATAGTGCGGAGGTGACGGGCAACGGCATCGGGGCGGTGCGCGTTATTCGGTCGTCGCGCGGACTGGAAATCCACGAAGTGCTTATCGAGAGCGACCCCATCGCCTACCGCTTCGGATATGCCATCCTCGACAGCGGCGACATGCCGTTCGCGCATGTCACCAGCTATCGCTGCGCCGTGCGGCTCGCGCCGACATCGGATACGCACACCGAAATCCATTGGCGCAGCGAAGGCACGGCCGATGGCCCGACCGGCCCGATCGCGGATTTCCTCACCACGCTGTATCGCAACGCGAACGTGCAGATCGCCCGGCAGATCGGGTTGCAGGCGATTGACGCGGTGCTGGCGGACGGCATCGGTCGCGAGGTCGCCCCGGGGCTGGTCGGCATCGTCGCCGATGCCGATGGCGAACTTTATGCGGGCAGCCTTGGCGTTCGCGTCGCGGGCGAAGCGTCGGACATGACGCGCGACACGATCTTCTGGCTCGCCTCGATGACCAAGCTGGTGACGACCGTCGCGGCGATGCAACTGGTTGAGGCGGGTCGGTTGTCGCTGGACGCGCCAATTTCGGACATCCTGCCCGAACTGGCAAATCCGCCGGTGCTGGACGGCTTCGATGCGGATGGCAGCCCCGTCCACCGGCCCGCGCGCGGCGCGATCACCTTGCGCCATCTGCTCACCCACCGTTCCGGCATGGGCTATGAGATCATGAACCCGCGGCTGATGCGCGCGCGGGGGCCGGCGGGGCCGCCGCCCGCAACAACGCTCGCGTCGCTTACCGTGCCTCTGCTGTTCGATCCGGGGCAGGGGTGGGAATATGGCTTCGGTATCGATTGGGCCGGGCTGGCGGTGGAGCGGCGTGCGGGTGTCACCCTCGACCGCTATTTGGCCGACCATATCTTCGGCCCGCTCGGCATGACCGATACGGGCTTCGGCATCCACGCCGATCTGCCGCATCGTCATGCGGGGACGCACCTGCGGCAAGCCGGCGGCGACCTCCTGCCTATACCCTCGCCTTCGGGGGCCGCGGAGGATTGGGAGTTCCATTCCGGTGGCGCTGGCCTTTCGGGCACCGCCGGAGACTATATCCGCTTCCTGCGTATGCTGCTCGGCGGCGGCGCGCTGGAGAGGGTGCGGGTTCTGTCGGCTGCGACCGTCGAGAGCATGTGGCAGGATCAGGCGGGCGGCTTCGGCGCCGGCCGGGTCGATACCGCGCTGCCGGATCTGTGCCTGCCCTTCGATCCGTTGCCGGGGCTGCATGGCGAATGGAGTCTCCTGGGTGTCCGCAACCCGCACGGCATTCCGCACCGCCGCCGCGCGGGCAGCGCGAGTTGGGTCGGGGTGGCCGGTACATTCTTCTGGCTCGACCGGGCGAGCGGGCTATGCGGTGTGCTGCTGGCGCAGGTGATGCCGTTTGGCGATAGGGCGTTGACCGAGCTGCGGGAGGATTTCGAGACGGCGGCCTACGGCCATGCCGCCGCACTCCGGGCCGGTGCTGCCCCGCCGCGTCCCCCCGGCTGAACGAGGCATTCTCATATATGAAATTCTGGCGCGTCACCATCGACCGGGCGTGCGCTAACACTTTCGCTCAAATAGGCAGTTCGGCATGACTAGCCTCCGCCCCGCCCCGCGCTCCTGCCACCGTGCTGCGAGATGAGCGCGCCAATTGCCGCAGAGTGGAATTTCGGCGACCTGCTGGACGCGACGGCGGCGGTCGTGCCCGGCGACCGCCCCGCGTTGATCCACGGCGATCGGGTGATCGACTGGGCGGCATTCGATGCCCGCACCAACAGTTTGGCAAGAGCGATGCTGTCGCACGGCCTGGATTGTGGCGATCGCATTGCCGTGCTGGCGCGCAACATCCCCGAATATATCGAAATCGCGGTGGCGGCGTTCAAGGCGCGGCTGACCTATGTGAACATCAACTATCGCTACACCACCAGCGAAGTCGATTACGTCCTGTCCGATTCCGGTGCGCGGGCGCTGTTCTTCCAGGCCGAATTCGCCGATGTCGCCGCGCCGGTCTGCGCCCGGTTGAGAATGGCGGTGCAGATCGATGGGCCGGGGCAGGGCTATAACGCGCTGGTGTCGGGGGATGGCACCCCGCTCGGCATCGCGCGATCGCCGGACGACGGCTACATGCTCTACACGGGCGGCACGACCGGGCGGCCCAAGGGCGTGTTATGGCGCGGCGGGGATCTCCGGGCGGTCCAGCTCGAATCCCCCACGATCAAGACGCGGATCGCGACGATGGAAGATCATGTCAACATGGTGCGGGACAATCCGTCGCCGGGGCGCGTGATGCCGGCGTGCCCGCTGATGCACGGCGCCGGTCTCAACAGTTCGACCGCCGAGCTGGTCGCGGGCGGCACCGTCGTGTTGCTCCCGTCCGACCGTTTCGACGCCGACGAATTGTGGTCCGAGGCGGCACGGCACGGGGTTACCCGCCTGCTGATCGTCGGCGACGTTTTCGCGCGCCCGATGGCGCGCAGTCTGGAGGCGAATCCCGGCCGGTGGGATGTTTCGCCGGTGCGAGTGATCTCCTCCGCCGGGCTGATGTGGAGCGAAGAGATCAAGGCAGCATTAGTCCGCGCGCTGCCGCAGGTGACGCTGATCGACATATTAGGGGCGTCGGAAGCATCGGGCATGGGCTATGCGATTACCAACGCCGCCACATCGACGCCGACCGGCTATTTCGAATGCGCGCCGGCCACCGTCATCATCGATCCCGACACCGACCGGATCCTCGCCGATGACGAACCCGGCGAAGGCTGGCTCGCACGGCGGCCGCCGTTTGCGCAGGGTTATCACGGCGATCCGGCCAAAACAGCGGCCACTTTCCGAGTCATCGGCGGCGTCACCTATGCCATACCGGGCGATCTGGCGGCGCGCGGCGCAGACCGGCGGCTCCGCCTGATCGGTCGCGGCAATATGTGCATCAACAGCGGCGGCGAGAAGATTTTCCCTGAAGAGATCGAGGAAGCGCTGAAGCTGCAACCCGGCGTAGAGGATGCGATGGTGCTGGGCGTCCCCGATCCGCAATGGGGCAAGGCGGTCGTCGCGCTAATCGAGGCAGCGGGCGGCTATGACGAAGCGTTGGTGCGCGCCGGGCTGAAGGCGGTGCTCGCGGGATACAAACTGCCCAAGACCCTGCTGGTCGTCGATACGGTGCCGCGCCATGCCAGTGGCAAGGGCGATTATCGCAGCGGAACGGCGCTCGCCGAAGACCGACTCTCCTCATCCATCAAGGTCGCGATATAATGCCGAACAGCCTTTTCGATTCGCTTGCCATCGGCCCGATGCACCTGCCCAACCGCACGGTGATGGCGCCGATGACACGCCGCAAATCCCCCGGCGGCATTCCGACGTCCGACGTTGCCGGCTATTACCGGCGCAGGGCCGAAGGCGGCGTGGGCATGATCGTCACCGAAGGGCTGGCGATCGACCATCCGGTGTCGATCCAGGACAGCATCATCCCTAATATTTACGATCCGGTGGCGATCGCACGGTGGGCAGCCATCGCCCGTGATGTGCAGGCGGCGGGTGCCGCGTTCGTGCCGCAACTCTGGCACATCGGTGGCGCGCGGTTCAAATATCCCGCGGTTCCCAATCCCCATTTGTCGACCGTGTCGGCCTCGGGCATCTATTATCCCGGCAAGGTTGAGGGTGCAGCGGCGACGCAGGACGATATCGATGCGGTCATCGCGTCCTATGGCCGCGCGGCGCGGGCCGCGATGGACATTGGCAGCGATGGCGTAAACCTCCACGGCGGTCACGGCTATCTAATCGACGGATTCTTCTGGTCGCAGACCAACCACCGCGAGGACGGCTATGGCGGCGCGGAGGCGGCGGACCGGACGCGCTTCGCATGCGAAGTGGTGCGCGAATGCCGCCGCCAGACGCGTCCCGATTTCCCAATCATGCTGCGCTTTTCGCAGTTCAAGGAACAGTCCTACGATGCGCGGGTGTGCGAAACCCCGGGGGAGCTGGACCGATTCCTCGCGCCGCTGACGGATGCGGGGGTCGATATCTTCGATTGTTCGACCCGGCGTTTCTGGACCGCGGAATTCGCCGGCTCGGATCTCGGCCTGGCCGGGTGGACCCGCAAGTTGAGCGGCAAACCGACGATGGCGGTGGGATCGGTTGGCCTCGAAGACGACATGATCGCCAGCCTGCATCGCGGCGAAACCACTTCGGCGGCGGCGCGGCTCGATGTGCTGGAGCGGATGTTGGGGCGCGGCGATTTCGATCTGGTCGGTATCGGCCGCGCGCTCCTCTCGGACCCGGATTGGGTCGCCAAGGTGCGCGACGGGCGGCAGGTGGAACTGCGAGGCTTCGACCGCGCCGATCTTGAAGTGCTGACCTGATCGATGGGCCTCAGGCAGATCCACAACCGTTTTCCATAGTGCGGACGATCTGACGATCTTGATAGCCTCATCCGCGGCTGTGGATGTCGCCGGAGCCTTAGGGTGGATCGACATTCAGCGGTGTGTAATGAAATCCAGTCGCACACCGTTTCCCCGGACTAAATCCGCGGTCCAGAAAGCCGGGAGTCCGGGTAGAAGAAATTCTAACGGAAAAGCCCGCCGCGCGCTGTACCCCGGATCACGTCCCTGGTGATGAACGTTTGGGTGCCGCGAATACGCACCCTGAATGTCGATCTATCCTAGTGAACCAGCTCCAGCGATCGCGTCTCCACCGGTTGCGGTGGCAGATCGTCATCGTCGTACAGGCTGTCGCGGAATTCCGCGATCGTCTCGCGGACGATGTCGGTGATTCGGCTCTTATTGCGCGATAGCCGGTCCGCCGTGCCCCCGACGCCGAGCGCGAGCGGGATGCCGTAAAGCGATTCTTCCAGCGGAAAGGCGATCGATGACGTGCCGTGTTCGGGCTGATGCTCGCGGTAGCAATAGCCGACCTGCTTCACCCACGCCCATTCCCGAAGCACTTCCGTTACGTCGACCCGCTCGCCATTGTCGGATTCATAGTAATTGATGTGCCGGCAGATCTTGTCGACATGCGCCACGCTCATCCGGCTGAGCAGGGCCATACCGGAGGTCGATGTGGTCAGGATGCGCATATTGCCCTCGTTGGGCGGCATCTTGAATTCGTGGTCGGGCGTCTTGATGATGAAATACTGGATGAACAGGTCATTCTGCATGGAGATCGCGATCGTCTCGTCGGTCCTGCGCTGCAACGTATCGACAAGGCGATGATATCGCGTCTGATTGTACATCGCACTCGACAGCCAGTTCCCAAGGCTGCGCACCCGGCAGGTCGGCACATAAGTGCGCGACGCCCGGTTGTAATTTAGATAACCGAGATGGACCATGCTCTTCATCAGATGCGTGGCGCTCGACTGTGGATAATCGAGCAGTTCGTAAATCTCCTGAAGCTTCAGGGGACGACGCTGTTCGTTGAAGAGATCCAGCACTTCGAGTGCCCGGGAGGCCGATTTTACGACGGGTCTGCGCATGGCGATCTCTCATCCTCTCTCATGAAGGCCGGTCTGGAGCGGCCTGCGGACGGAATTTCTATCCCTGTCTGTCCACCTGACATTTCATATATAATTTCCCCGGTCGAGCGGACCGGCTTCGGGCGACCGTTTAGCACATATGCAATACGCCCGATACGGCCTGCCTTCCGGGTTCCCTTGACTACTGCTGCCGATCATCAGTCGTACATAATCGGCAGGAGTGGATGATGGATTTTGAACAAAGCGAAGAGCAGGTGATGATCGGCGACAGCGTCGATCTGTTCGGTGCGCGCCATTATCCCTCCGCTCTGCGCTTGAAGCGGTTGCAGGACGGCCCGGAGGTCGTCGCGGATCGCTGGGTGGAGATGGCCGGACTGGGCTGGCCAGCGTTGGGGCAGGGGGACGCAAACGCCGAGGATGACGGCTATGTGATGACTCTGATGCAGGGCTTTGGGCGACACCTGATGCTGGAACCCTATGTCACGCGCTGCATCCTCGTGCCCGCCTTGCTGGATGCCGCGACAGGTTCTGCCGCCGACATCCGGGCCGGCGTTGCCGATGGGCGGGTGCAGGCGGCTCTGGCACTCGGCGAACCGCAGGCCGGTTTCAACCTCGCCCGCGTTGATACGGTCGCCGAAGCCGTTGGCGAGGAATACCGCCTATCCGGGGTTAAGAGCCACGTCGAGGATGGTGCGGATGCGGAATGGTTCGTGGTGCCCGCGCGCATCGCTGGGTTGTCAGACGATGCGGCGGGCATCTCGCTGTTCCTCGTCCACCGCGATGCGTCCGGGCTGGCGATCGACCGTTTCCGCAGCATCGACGGGCACCGCCACGCGCGGTTGAAACTGGACGGTGTGCAGGTCGGTAAAGATGCGCTGGTCGCCCCCCCGGAGGAGGGGTTGCCCCGGCTAGAGGCGGCGGTGGACCGCGCGATCGTGGCACATCTCGCCGAGGCCCTGGGGTCGATGGACGCGGTCAGCGCCGTCGCGCTTGATTACATCAAGACTCGGCAGCAGTTCGGCAAGCCGATCGGATCGTTTCAAGTGCTCCAGCACCGCATGGTCGATATCGACACTGCATGCGAGGAAGCGCGATCTATGGTCTATCATGCGACCGCGAAGCTGCGGGCCGATCCGGCCACGCGACGACAAGCTGTGTCCGCCGCGAAGGCGCGGGTCGGGCAGTGCGGATTGTTCGTCGCGCGGCAATCGATTCAGTTGCACGGCGGCGTGGGGGTCAGCGCGGAGCTGATCGTAAGCCATCACCTCAAGCGCCAGATGATGCTCGATCTCGCATACGGCAACGCCGCCTATCACCGCGCGCGCTTTGCCGAAGCGTTCGATCTGGCCGCTTGAGCGCGGAATTACACATGCAAAAAAGTGCCCCGTGCAACGATAGATAGCGACATTTCGGCCCGGCTTTGGCCATCGATGCCGTCACGTCGAATGGCCGGCACGCCGGGCCGTCCGGGCAAGAAAAGGTTGCGAACCCGATGGTCGATACGATGAAAAGCCGCACCCCGACGCTGAAGGCCATTCCTTCGCTGGAGGATCAGGTCGCGCCGGCGGAATGGCAGGCGCGGGTCGATTTGGCGGCGCTGTACCGCCTCGTCGCGCTGCGCGGCTGGGACGACATGATCTACACGCACATCTCCGCACGTATCCCGGGGACAGATGGGGAATTCCTCATCAATCCCTACGGCCTGTTCTTCGAGGAGATCACAGCATCGTCGCTGGTGCGGATCGATCATGACGGCTGCATCCTCCAGGACACCAATTATCCTGTCAACCGCGCCGGTTTCATGATCCATTCCGCGATTCACGCCGCACGTGAGGACGCTCACTTCGTGATGCACCTGCACACAGATACTGGCATCGCGGTCGCGTGCCAGAAACAGGGGTTGATGCCCTTGTCCCAACACGCGTTGATGGTCCTGCCGCATCTGGCCTATCATGGATATGAGGGGATCGCGCTGCACGAGGCGGAACGGGACAGGCTCGCCGCCGATCTGGGCGGGAAGACACTGATGCTGTTGCGCAATCACGGCACGCTCGCGGTCGGTGACACCGCCGCCAATTGCTGGAGCGGCATGCATTATCTCGAACGCGCCTGCGCGGTCCAGATCCAGGCCTTGTCCGCAGGCCATGCTGAAGTGCTGATCGCGCCTGCGGAATCGCAGGAGGAGGTGCGGCGGCAGGTGACGGGGCGCAACCTGATCGGCGGCCGGCATTCCTGGGCGGCATGCCTGCGCAAGCTCGATCGCGCGTTGCCGGGGTATGACAAATGACCGGCATGGGCCAATTCGACTGGGCAGACCCCTTCCTCTTTGACGACCAGCTCGAGGACGACGAGCGCATGATCCGCGATACCGCGCGCGCTTATGCCCAGGAAAAGCTCGCGCCGCGCATCATCGATGCCTTCGCCAACGAAACGACCGACGTGTCGATCTTCCGCGAAATGGGTGAACTCGGTCTGCTCGGCCCTACCGTGCCCGAACGATATGGCGGCGTCGGCGCGTCCTATGTCGCCTATGGCCTCGTCGCCCGCGAGGTCGAGCGGATCGATTCCGGCTACCGCTCGATGATGAGCGTCCAGTCCAGCCTCGTGATGTACCCGATCTACGCTTACGGCTCGGAAGAGCAGAAGATGAAGTATCTGCCGAAGCTCGCCAGCGGCGAGTATATCGGATGCTTCGGCCTGACCGAGCCGGACGCCGGCTCAGACCCCGGCGGCATGACGACGCGGGCGAAGAAGACCGCTGACGGCTACGTCATCTCCGGCGCCAAGACCTGGATCAGCAACGCGCCGATCGCCGACGTGTTCGTCGTCTGGGCCAAGAGCGACGCGCATGGCGGCGGCATCCGCGGCTTCATCCTCGAAAAGGGCATGAAAGGCCTCGCCACGCCCAAGATCGAAGGCAAGCTCAGCTTGCGCGCCTCGATCACCGGCATGATCATGATGGACGAAGTCGAGGTCGGCGAGGACGCGCTTCTGCCCGACGTGCAGGGGCTGAAGGGTCCGTTCGGCTGCCTCAACCGCGCACGCTATGGTATCAGCTGGGGCAGCCTGGGCGCGGCCGAATTTTGCATGCACGCCGCGCGCCAATACGGCCTTGATCGCCACCAGTTCGGTAAGCCACTTGCCGCCAACCAGCTCTATCAGAAGAAGCTTGCCGAAATGCAGACCGAGATCGCTTTGGGCCTGCAAGCGTCGCTGCGCGTCGGCCGCCTGATGAACCAAGGCCGCTTCGCGCCGGAAATGATCTCGATCGTGAAGCGCAACAATGTCGGCAAGGCGCTCGATATCGCCCGTCAGGCGCGCGACATGCACGGCGGCAACGGCATCAGCGGCGAATATCAGGTCATGCGCCACATGATGAATCTTGAAACCGTCAACACCTACGAAGGCGCACACGACGTCCACGCTCTGATCCTCGGTCGCGCGATCACCGGAATCGCCGCATTCTGACCGGGGAGGCGCCCGTGAAGGTTGCCGTGATGCGGCAGGATCCACGCCTGAACCGGCTGGTCGTCGATACGCTGGAAAAAGAAGGCGTTCCGGCCCGCCTTTTTGACGGGCGGGCGGACATGCTGGCGAAGGACGATGCCAAGCTCGCCGCTATCCAGGTGCTGTTCGCGCCCGGCACGATGGTAGTGGACGATGCGCTGCTGGCACGTCTGCCGGGCCTGAGCGGTATCGTCTCCCCCTATATCGGCATCGAGGGATTTGATCGTGCCGCCGCAACCGCGCGGGGGATAGTGATCGGCAATGGTCAGATCCCAGAAAGCGTCGAGAGCATGGCGGAAGGCACCGTCCTGATGCTGCTCGCCGCCGCCTATCAGCTTCCCGCCGCCACCGCCGCAATGGCAGATGGGGCCTGGCCGACGCCGCTCGCGCGCGGCCGGTTGCTCCGGGCGATGACCGTGGGCATCGTCGGCTATGGCCGCATCGCGCAGGAGGTAGCGATCCGCCTTGTGCCCTTCGGCTGCCGGATGCTGGTCCACGCTCCGCGATTGCGCGCGCCGTTGCCGCAATGCGCGGAGGCCGTGGCACTACCCGATCTGCTGGCCGTCAGCGATGCCGTCGTGCTGCTCGCGTCGCTCGGCCCCGACAGCCGCCACCTGATCAACGCCGACATGATCGCGCGGATCAAACCCGGCGCGATCGTCGTCAACACCGCGCGCGGTGGCCTGATCGACGAGGATGCACTGGTAGCGGCCGCGCAGGCCGGTCGGCTCGGCTGGCTCGCGCTCGACGTGTTTGAACAGGAACCCCTGCCGCCGGACGCACCGATCCGCGCGCTCCCGGATGCGATCCTGACCCCACATGCCATTGGCCATAGCGTGGATACGATGCAGCGCCTGCCGCTTCATGCGCTTGACAGCATCCGCCGAGTCCTACGCGGTGATCCGCCGCTGTCGCTGGTTAATCCCGATGCGGTGCCCGCGTGGCGCGCGCGCTGCGCTAAACCATCCGCCAGAATATAATCCGAAGGAGAGAGCCAATGCAGGACGTGCAGACATTCATCGACGAAGCGCTGATCCGCAAGGTGCACCTGCGCTATTGCCGCGGGGTCGATCGCATGGACTGGGATCTGGTCCGGTCCTGCTATCACCCTGAAGCAACCGACGAGCATGGCAGCTACAGCGGCGGCATAGAAGGGTTTATCGACTGGGTTTCGGTCGGCATGACAAAGTTCGAGAGTACCGCGCATTTCACTGGCAACCAGCTGGTCGAGGTGACTGGCGACACCGCATGGGCAGAACATTATGCCGTGGTTTTTCACCGCCGCGCCGCGAGTGCCGATCAGCCCGCAGCGGACCTGATCGTTAACGTCCGCTATGTCGACCGGATGGAGCGGCGCGACGGCGAATGGCGCATCGCCAAACGCGTGGTGATTGCGGATTCGGAAAAGATAGAAACGATCGAGGGCAGCTGGCTGAACCTTGCGCTGTTGCAGCCCAGCCGCCGGGACGCATCGGACTATTCCTATGTTCGCTAGAAAGCTACATCACGAAATCTCCCGATAAGGACGCCGCGCTGCGCTTCCGGCGACGAACGAACTCGGCAATACCGAGAAGCGCGAGGTCGGGCGCTGGGCCAACAACCGGGTCGAGAACAGTCCACCCGTCATTCCGAAGACGCGAGAGAGCGATGCTCCGGTTCAGACTGATTAAGACGTTACGGAAGCTCGCCAGCGTGCACGCCAATGTCCACAATCACTTTAACCTCGAACGCCATCTCGTCGACCGCCAAACCTACGAGGAATGCCGCTCAGCCGCGATGACTGAGTGGAGCAAAATCGCGAGCTAGGTCGACGCGATCAAAAACAGAATTGCATCCTGGGAAAAGGGGTTCGCATTATTCGGACAGCACCCCGCCGATGCTTCCAATCGGCAGCAACGACACTGCCTGACCATCGCGCGTTCCCGTCATCCAATGATAGTGAAAAATCCATCTGCATTGGCCGTATAGGTCGTCGTGACGGTGCCGATAAACGCAGAAGCGCCGATATTATAGGTCAGGAGGTAAGTCGCCACATTGGCTGCGGTCGCGGCAGACAGCCCGATACCTGCGACAGACGCTGCGAGCAGGGCGCTTTTCATAGTTCTCATGCCGTCTCTCCGCTTCCCCACATTCGAAGAATGCCGCGTTGCCACGTGTCGATAACCGCCCGTCGATAATTCGTTTTCGCGAAATCGGCGTTAAAATTAATACGAAACCGATGAGGCTTCAGACTACGCTCTGCCAATCGGCCTTTTGCGCTCGTTCGATTGAAAGCGAATTTTCAGCCTAGCCCTATTCTTTGATCAATTTTCTATGTGGTGTCCGCCCGCGAATGTCGGGGGTCCGATGCTATTCGCGGGCGGACAGCCTACGGGTGGTGCCGGGTAGGAACCGGCAGAGCCGACGAGTGTCAGCACCCATCATGTCCAGACGGCCCGGCTGGACATCCCGCACCCGTCTCCGGGCTCGGTCCTTGTAAGCCTCCTCGACTATAAATCGCAAAGCCCGCGACGCGGGTGCGCACATTTTCGAGGCTTCAAAGGCAAATGCGGTGGATGACATGAAATCGACGATGGGTCGCCCGATCTTGCGGACTGCGCGCCTTGCTGACTGAGGAAAGCCGTTTAGGCTCCTGATTTCTAACATAACTAATCTATGTTAGGTGTCAGGTTAGGGCTTAAAGTTATGAAGGATGACGATCCTCGCCGAGATGGATTGCTCGCCATCAGACTATTGCTCGAGAGTGCGCTCGAACTGGCCGATCGAGAAGAGCAGCATCTGGTCGGAGCTCATATCGAGCAGGCAATCACCGGAGTAAACATTAGGCTCGGACCACTTTAAGGCGTTCACCATTGGCCTTATGTGGAACCATCGTCATCCGCAGCTTTCAAATCGATCTGTTGCGGATCGCGAGCCACCATACTGTCGTTGATCATTTCTATCGCCGCGCGGATTTCTGAAGCCACCAGATCGTTCTGAGTAGGCAGCAAGGCAAGCGCTAGAATGAGAAGCTGCTTCGCTCTCTCCCGTGCAGCCTTTTGTGCGGCCCAGACCATCACGTGTCCTCAAAACAATCGCTAATGCAGATTATCTCGGAGCAATCTTGTAATTCCCACAGCCAACGCTCCGACCGCCATTGAGGTTCACAGCGCGACCGGCGGCGGCGCAACAATCTTGGATAAGCACAATCCACCGATGGAACGGGCCGGATTAAACTGCGTTTTCGGGAAGTCGGGTCACTCCAAGCTCGGCATGCCCCGGGGGGAACGACTCCCTTTCGGCCCCCGGGGCATTAGCGCCGCATCACGACCAGTTCGCAACGGGCCTTAGGGTTTCAACCATATCCCATCGTGGCCGACGTGTTCGAAGTCATGATGGTGATTGTGAAAAGCGCTAGATGATCTTCGTTGCTAACGGTGAGAACCCATTCATCAGCATCCCAGAAAGCTGGAAGCTGATCACTCAAAATTTGAGCAGCGAAGCGTAAGGCATGTACCCGTGCCAACCCCAAAGTTGGCAGTTCAACTGCCTCCGCAGCCTGGGGCGGAAATCGATCGGCGATAGCGAAGTGGTATACGGACATGAATAATCCACGCTGTCGGCGAGAACACAAACGCTGGCTCTGTCAGACCAAATGCACCAAACGTTAGGCGGGGGCGGGGTAGGGCGGTTGGCATGCCCCGCCCCCGCAAGCCTGCCAGCCCGTTCCGTTATTTCAACTCATCGCCCGAGGTGATCCGCCTGGTGGTGATGATGTATGTCCGTTTCCCACTGTCGCTGCGCAATGTGGAGGACCTGCTGTTCGAGCGCGGCATCGACATCTGCCACGAGACGGTACGGATGTGGTGGAACCGGTTCGGGCCAATGTTCGCCGGCGATATTCGTCGCCAGCGCGTCTCGCGCATGCGGGGGTTTCGTCACTGGCGCTGGCATCTCGATGAGATGTACGTGAAGTTGAATGGCGAGATGGTCTATCTCTGGCGGGCGGTCGATCACGAGGGCGAGATTCTTGAGAGTTACATCACCAGGACCCGCGATAAGGATGCAGCGCTTTGCTTTATGAAGAAGGCGCTAAAGCGTCACGGCAGCCCGGAGGCAATCACGACCGACGGCTTGCGCTCCTATCGCGCAGCCATGAAAGAGCTTGGTAACACCGACAAGCAGGAGGTCGGACGTTGGGCTAACAACCGGGTGGAGAACAGCCATCTGCCGTTCCGACGACGAGAGCGGGCGATGCTACGATTTAGGCGAATGAAGACGCTACAAAAGTTCGCCAGCGTGCATGCCAACGTCCACAACCACTTCAATCTCGAACGCCATCTCGTCGACCGCCAGACCTACAAGGAACGCCGCTCAGCCGCACTGGCTGAGTGGAGCAACATCGCGAGCTAGGCGATCGCGCTCAATGACCGAATTGCATCGTGTGGAGAGCAGTTCGCATTAGACTGACAGCACCCGGCAAAGTCCTCCGCGCGGATACGCAGCGGCTCGAGCCAGGCCGGGATCGGCTCGACCGCCGCGAAGCTCCCGTTGTCGAAATCATAGTGCCAGCCGAAGCTTTGGGTCAGCCGCTTGCCGAGCCAGCCCTGAAAGCGGAACGGCGACAGCGGGGCGGCGTCGATCGCGGCGATCAGCGCTGGGGCTTCCCGCTCGGAGACAAACGCATCCATCGATTGAAGACCAGGCAAGATCGGTGTGTCGAACAGGTCGAGCATTGTCCTCGCTGTTTAGGGCGCTGGCGTGCTCGAAGCTAGCAGATCGAGAGTTCGCTGATCGCGCTGACCTGCGAACCAGCGGTCGAGCGCGGCTGAGTAAAGCGGATCCTGTGCGGCGGCCTCGAACAGAGTGAGGGACGAGCGCAGCTTGGCGGCATCGACGTCTCCAAAAACCCGCTCCGCTGTAGTGCCGACCAGGTCCTGAAGCGCGATCACGCATTCGCGCAGCCTTGGCCCCAGCAGGCCATGGCCGAGATAAGCCCGCGCCTCGGCGAGCGAGGCGAGCGCGTAACGCCGCGACATCTCGCTATGTCCTAGCCCCGCGATCTGCGGAAAGATGAACCACATCCAGTGCGAGCGCTTGGCGCCTCGGCGAATTTCGCTCAGGGCCGTGGGATAGATGTCCGCCTGGGCCGCGACAAATCGGCGGAGATCGTATGGGTCGGCCATCATTGCTCCGGGCGGGCGAGTTGCGCCGTTAGTACTAGGGGCGGGCTACACTCTTCGGCTCTTCACCGCGAGCCCGCCGTTCGTACTCCTCAGCCATTTCGCGGTGAATCCGGCTGATCGCCACGTCAGTGGCGGCGGCCTCTTTCTCACGGCATTCGTGCGCCCGCCGAGCAAAATACGCGCGATCCTGATCGTCGAACATTCCGGTCCCCACATACAGTTACGGTGCGGGCTCAATTACTTACTCCGATTGTGGCTCGTCAAGCTGCCGACCCAAATCACGCACGTTCAGGCTAAGGCGCGGCTCACTCGAGGCAACGAGTCAATCTGGGGTCCACGGTGTCGGAAAAGGGTTGAACGTCGGCCTTTCTGGCGGAAAGCGTCTGTCCGCTTTGAAGCACGAGACGGCAAAAGCCGTCAGACCACAACCGGCCTTTTCATATTCAGCCACCTTCACACAACGGCGCTGTCTACACAGACCGCAGGCGATGACTTGTCTTCGGACCTATCCCACGCGAGCCTGCCGGGTACCCGGCTCGAACGCTACGAAGTGCCGGCCCGCGCTGTGAGGCAAAGCCGCCCATGGCGCGAGATAGGTCCTGAGAACCATCTGATCGACCGGTGCGCCGTACCAAAAAAAGTCACCGCTAACCGGCGAACGAAGGGAGTAACCGTTTAGAAAGCCGGTCGCATCGTCGAACGGAAGCCCGGCGGGACCGCACTTTTGGTCGCCGCCTCCGACGTGCTAGCGCTGCTCGGCAATGCGAAAACGCACAACATCATCGCCGCAGCTATGATCCTGTATCTCATCGGATTGCACAGTAATGCACTAGCCGAACCTCCGCTATCGGGAACGCCGAAGCAGACCCGCTATGACCGGGTCTGGTGGTAAGCAGACGGTCACTGGACTGGGTCGACCACCGTGTCGGCCTTAGGCTGAGCGGTCGCAAGTGCCTTTTCAAAGCGAGTTAGCAGAAGCGCGTTTACTGCNAGCAGACGGTCACTGGACTGGGTCGACCACCGTGTCGGCCTTAGGCTGAGCGGTCGCAAGTGCCTTTTCAAAGCGAGTTAGCAGAAGCGCGTTTACTGCGTTCGTGATTTCCGCACCGGCATCAGGTGCCTCAGTGAAAAATCGACGCCCGGCTGGTGTGCTTGCAAATGCGCCTGCTGCGTCCATCTCGGACACGGTCAGTCGCTTTGCGTATGAAAGTTCCTGAGCCTCGGCGACTGCTCTAAGCAATTCAGCGCGGCCAGACGACATAGAGTCGATCACGACCTTTCCCGCAGGCGTTCCAGCTGCGCAAGTTCGTACTTCAATGACCGCCACGCCAGCACAGCTAGGGCTCGACAGCCGAAGTAGATGGTCGATTGATCCGTCGAGCAAAGCTGTTCGGTGATCTTCCGCGCCCAAACTCTGCAACAGTCGATGAGCAGCCGCGCGGCGTTCGGGTGATGGATCTGCAACAGCGCCGGCCGGATGAGATGTCACGACCGCAGTCGCAATTAGGATTGCGATGTAAACCATGCGGTAAATGTAAACGCCATCTCCGAACGTCCGCAAGTGTGCGTTTCAAGCCGATTGGCTTTGGTGACGGCCACCGGGCACGTTGAACGTCTGATCATGGTGGAAACCGGAAAGGCCGGTTTGGAGCGAGAGGTCGAGGTAAGCCGACGGTCGTTCACCATCGTGTGCTTGGCAACTAAGCGCCCTAAGAGCGGTCGTTCACTGCCACGTCGCGCTACACCGAAAGCGGTCGCTCAATAATGCGGCCTCGCGATCGCAAGTTCCTGGCTGCGTAACAACGCATGACCGATGGACAAACGCGACCGAGCAGGCGATCTGAGATCGAGGGACGGATTCGAGCACATGGACGCAATCGAAGGTGCCGTGCATGGGGAGAGCCACGAGCAAGAAGCCGACCGATTCCCCTGCGTTCTCGCTGCGCCCCGACATTTCCACTTGTTCGTCCAAGACCCTGACGACGACTGGTCCCCGACACTCGAGCAGGTAAATGCGGGGACCTACGATCCGCTAAAGCTGAAGCGGATATCCTTTTATCTCGACGTCGGGCTTCCGCACGGCAATCCGATGGGCTTCGGGTTCGACGGGTCAATGATCATCCCGCGCAACCCGCATCTGCGGAGCGCCGACGATGCCGTCGACGAGTTCAACCGTGTCGTGGCGGCGCTCCTAATCGGCGGGCTTCGGCTCCATCAGGTGGTATCGGGAGACCTAGCGTTCGGTTCGCTTTATGCGACGGGATATTACCGGTACGAACATCCGCATGGCATCCTGCCCACGTTGCATCAGGCTTGGGGCGAGGCCGCCGCAGGCGGCTATCTTAGTATCGACCTCCTTCATCCATCGCGGATTTCCAAGGCCGATACGGTTGCGGCTTTAGATGCTGGACGACCGGTGCTGGCCGCCGCGCATCGGATCGATCCCGCCACACTGGTGATGGCATTCAGTCACCACGTCGCGACCGAATATCGTAATTCGTTGATCTATTCCTGGCTGATCGTCGAGCAGCTTGTCAGCCAGATATGGGACGATGTCTTTCTTTCCCAGCGCATGGCGCGTTTTCAGGAGCGAGTCGGGCAATTGCAAGCAAGCGCCCGCTCAGCGGCAGTGCGGGTTGAGTTTCTGACAGAAGCCGGGCTCGTCGACCGCAAGCTGTACCGATATCTACAGCGCGCCCGAAACGCGCGAAACGACCTGATCCACAAAGGCGCCAAGCCGAGCCAAGGCGATTCTTATTTCTCGCTCGTGGCATTGGCGCGGCTGCTCGAATTAATTTGCGCCAACGGCTCCGTGCCTTTCGACGTGAGGGCGTTCCTCCAGGGCCTTGGCAAAAGGAGCGAGCGTCCTAGGCGCGAAGGTGTGATGAGGGCGGAAGAAGCGGATTGGTCCGAGGTCGCCTATTGGCGGGAGGTCAAGCCGATTCCCGGTGAGAAGCAATGGTCGGGCAGCCATGAGCAGCGCGCTGGAATTGGGGTGGTGCGAACGAAGCGGTGACGCAGCGTCATTGGGAGACGGCGGCACATCGCTACAGCACGGCACGTCGTCCTCTTCCCTTAAGATCGTATTTGGCTTCCTCTGCAATCGGATGTGCCGAATATGCTTCTGTCTCAAATAGCGAATTCGGTTTGGGTGGTCGCGACAGCGTGGGTTCTGGGCGGATATATCAGGCTTACAATCATCCATTGATCTGGAAATCGGTGGATCGTGCCCATGAGGAAGATGAGATCGGCAGCCGGAAGCTGCTGCTCGAGCTTGGCGCGGAACGGCGCTTCCCAAGCGTCGCCGTAGCGCTGGTGGCAATTCCAGTAGAGCGCTCCGGCTTCCCAGTCTGCGATCTTGTGCCGGTAAGTCCGGCTTTCGCCGTTGACGTCGCATCGGTAGCTGTAATGAAAGGCGAACGGCAGTTTTCGAAGCGTGGTGATTTCGTTGGCGTCATTGTCGTCGAACAGGCCGGCCTGCTGCTGATGCTGGACCAGCTTTTTGAGCTCATCCTTGGTCCAGTCGGCATTATCGACTGGGGTAATTTCAAGGCTCAGGATGCGGGCTGGGCGCAGTAGCCCCAATGTAACGCCGTTTGAAACGCGCGCAGCATCAAGTGCGGCAAAATCGTCAAACGTGACGAGTTTATCCAGTTCCTGGCGCCGGGCGGCCCATTGGTTCTTCGTAGTGATGGGAGCGCCCTGCAGCGCTATGGTATCGACATAGATCTTGTGGCTCTCAGGCCGGCGATCGCTGTTCGCTTTATAGATTTGCGCCGATATCCACTGCCATTTCTTGAACTGCTGCTCGTCGCGGATTAGACGGAACGGCACCGGGAACAATCGGATCAGCGAACCATCCTCGGCCATGCCGGCGACGCAGGACGTTTCGGCATGCTTTCCGCTAGGCGATGGGTAGGTCTTGCAAAGGATGAGAATCCGCTCGCGCCGTGTCCCTGCCAATGTCCCCTCCTGCCGCGCAGCGATTGTGATCGCGGCCAGGGGCTTATCATTAGATCGCTAAGTGCGCTAACGTAGCTGCTCCGGTCTGAACATTTTTCAGTGAGCGACTTTGGGCGCTCACGCCGACATTGCGGATCTCGAAGAGCGCTATTTGGCTCATCTCAGCCGCGACGATCGTGCGGTGACATTCCTTGGGACTGCGCTCGAAACAGAGCAGGACCGACGCGTTCTTTTTCGCAAGATTGACCGCTTCGTGCAGCGCAGCCTGCGCGGCATCTGTCGCGATATGGCTCTCGTAGACTTTCAGGAACGCTGCATAATCGCTGCGGCGCATCGCGTCACGGCCGGGTTTGGGATCGCCGAGCGCCTTCAAATGACTATAGCCGATTCCGCTCAGTGCGAGCTCGGCAGCCAGAGGTGTCTTGGAGAAACCGCGCTTGCGAGACACCGGGACATCCCGGATATCAATCACATGCTGGATGCCACATTCCCGCAGCGTTTCTAGGAATTGCGAGATTTCCGCGCCTTCATAGCCGATGGTGAACAAGGTGCGGTGCATGCGGTTTCCTTCGTTGCCACGCGCGATACAGGAAAACCGAGTCTTAAGTGAGGCACATTTGCGCCCTGGAAAAATGGATGCTGCCGCAGGCTCGTCCGCGATGTCTTGAGGCTGACACTTGCCGTCAGCGTAGCGGAAATGCCGGAGATTTCGGGAGGGGATTACGCTTCCGGGTCCGCTGTGCGCCCCAAGGCCGGCCATTCGAGCTCATCATGCGCGACTCCGAAAGCTGCCGTTCGTTCATTCTTCTCCGGACGAGTAAGGGATCGACCGCATTTTGGTGACATCCCTTCTGTAGCTTCTGGATTGCCTTCACATCGGTATCGTCAGCGCGGTGGTCGAACCAAGCCTGCACGCGGCGATCGTCGGCATCGAGCGCACGCAAATCTGCTGCGGTCTTGACCGCCTGGACGCGTCGAATAGCCGAGCAGGTCAACAAAAGCGACCATCCCGATCGTTTTGAAGCGGGGAACCGATCAGCTTGAGCCTGGCCATCGCTCAGGACGCCTGGCTGGCTTGCCCCTGCAAGCTGCGTCGGGCGGCACGGTTGAAGATCGGCCCTTCATATTGGACACCGTCAGCAGCCGGGGCAGTCAGGATGACCTTGGTGCAAGGAAGCCCTGCGGCTTCGAACTTGCGGGTAATGAACTCGCTCTCGGCGCGGTCATGGCTCGACATGATCAACTGATAGCCTTCGAACTCGACAAGATTGCGCATCACATCGACAAACGCGGCCGTATGGATGATGTCATTATGCTGCAACGGATCGTCGAGCAGCAGCGCCCGCCAGCGCGACCACGGATAGGCAGTGCTTGCGGCGCACAAAATGCTGAAACCGTTGGCGGCAAGCTGACCTTCGCTTAGCACAATCTGCGGCGGCAGGTCGGTGTTGCGCGTCGCATCCTCGACCCGGTCCTTATAATGCAGCATCATATCGAAGTTAGTGGTATCAACGCGCGTGCCCGCGCTGAAATTGATCGTTTCATCGGGCGTGCTCAGCATCGCGTCATTAAAAGCATCGATAACATCGTTGAGCGGGGCTAGCACGCGCGCTGAAAAGCCATCCGCCTCGCTCTGGAGCTTCTTGGTATACTTGTTGAGCGCCAGCCGCGCACTGTTCGACAGCTTAAGCTTGGCTCGCGCTACTTCCAGTTGCTCGGCCAATGCCGCTGCGTGTGCTGGGGGATCATCGAAGCCCACCTGATCGCTGGCAGCGCGCATCGCCGCCTCGAGCCGGGCCAGTTCTTCGCGCAGCAACGCAGCAGCGCCGGCTTGCGCCAACGTCTCGCGCCGTAGATCGAGCGCATCGAGCGCGACCTTGGCATCGGTGAGACTGGACCGAGCACGCTCCAATGCGGCTCGGCCTGGTGGCAATGGCAGGCTGGCGGCGGTCCACCGTGCCTCGAGTGCGGTGCGTGCGGAAAGCGCCGCTTGCTGCGCTGCCTGCGCTTCGGCAAGCGCGCGCTCGGCGCTCCGCAGCTGGGAGAACGCTTCCTCACGGGCGCTTGTTGCGTCGCTCGCCGCCCGTTCACGGGTAGCGCGCTGCTCGATGCGCGCGGTCAGTTGCGTGCGCAACATGGCGAGCTGCTCATCGATGGCAAACAGGTCGAGCTGGGTCGCCGCAGCTGCGAGCCGTTCACGGCAGGCCGTGCGCTCGGCATCGAGCCGCCCCAGCCGTGCCTGCTCGCTGTCGCGCCGTTGGCCCAGCACATCGACCTCTGCGGTCAGTGTTAGGCGCGCCGCGTCGATGCCCGCCGCCGCCTCGCTCGCCGCAGTACGGGCCGCCTCGGCGCTGGCTAGATCGCTGCTGGCGCGCTGCGCCTTGCGCTCGGCCATCAGAAACAAATCAGCATCGACAGACGTGCCGAGCGACGCCGCTACCCGGGCCCGTAGGTCCGACAAGGTCGCTCGGCTTTGCTCGAGCGCAACTCGCGCAACAGATTCGTGCGCCAGGGCGCGATCGACCCGCGCGATCTCCTCAACGAGCTGCTCGAGCCGTTCGCGGATCTTCTGCAAGTCGAGCTCGGCCTCGGTAAGCCCGACCGCGCTGCTTGTGCTCGCCGCGCTCGCCAGCAGCCGTAACGCACCGGGGGCAAAGTGAGAGTGACAAACCGGACAGTTGGTATCATCCTCGTGCAGATGCCCAGCGATCGCAGCAACAGCGCCGGCAATGGTATCGGCTTCAGCGCGAAGTGCGGCAATCCGCGCTTCCACTGCCGCCTGCTCGCGCCCGAGCCGGACTTGCTCGTCGGAGAAAGTCGTGCGCTGCTGCCGGGCCAAATCCGCTGCCTGGGCCGCGAGGCTATGATCGCCTGCGGCGCGCTCGCAAGCGGCGCTGATCTCGGCGATCGATTGCGCTAGGCGAAGGGTTTCGCCCGCGCCTGCAGCAGCGCTACGGGCTTGCGCGCAAAAGGCTTCTGCCGCGCCGCGTGCGGCGATCCGCTCGTCGGCCCGGGCAATTGCCTCTCGCGCCATCGCGATCTGCGCATCGAGCTGCTCGAGTTGCTGCCCGGCCTCACCGACATTGGTATCGAGTTCAGCGAGCCGTACAAGGTCGCGGCGCTGGCTCTCATAGGCCGATATCTGCGCCTCGAGCCTGGCGATTTCGCCGGCATGTGCTTGCAGCCGCGCCGCCGCCGCCTCGACTGCCTCCACGGCCTGAGTATGCACTGCCCGCGCGGCGCTGAGCAGTACGCGAGCACTTTCCAGCGCCGGGTTGTCAGGGTCGGCGGTCGCCGCGAACGTCGCCCATTCTTCTGGCAGCATCGCCAGGCCGTCGAGCGTCGCGTTCCAAGTGGAGAGCTGGCCTTGATAAGCGTTGATCGCCTGCTCAATGTCACTCAGCAGCTTGCCGGGGTTATCGCGATCGGAGTTGCCGAGCTCCATCCGGGTCTGCGAAGCGACATCGCTACGGAGCGCATTCAGCGCCACTGCAAAGGCGTCGGCGTCGAGCGAATTCGAGCTGCTCAGCGCCTCTTGCAAGCGCGCCAGGCGGTCGCGCCAGCCCGACCACTGGGCGATCTGGCGTTCGAGTTCCTCGATCGCTTGCTTTTCGCCATCGATCCGCTTGGTGAAGGCTAATTGGGTCGGACGGCCGCGCAGACCGTTGCGGATCCGCTCTAGCCGGTCGATGCCGCTCGGACCTTTGAGCGCTTCCCACTGCTCGTCGCGCTTGCGGCTGGTGAAACGTTGCTGCGCGGCTTGCCCGAGGAAGTGGGTGAAGGCCAGATAGGTCGCGACATCGCGGATCGGTCCCCAACCTTCCTGCGCCAGCAGTCCGATGATTTCGCCAAGCGCCGGCGCCTGCGTCGCACTGCGCGCCAGATGGCCAGCGTCGCCAAAGCCAAGCTCGACCCGGTGTGCATCGGCCGTAGCGCCGCGGCGAGTCAGATATTCGGCCTCGGTGATCTTTTTCCGCTTCTTGCGGCTTTCGGCCAAATAGCTGTCGAAACGGCGGATATCGCCGGTTAGCCCCCATTCGATCGCATCAAAGAAGCTGCTTTTGCCAAGACCGTTGGTGCCCGTGACCAGCATCAGGCCAGGTTGTGCGGGCAATTCGATATCGAATTGCCCGAAGGTCCGGAAATCCTGGATCTTGATGCGAGAGAGATAGAGCGGGTTCATGCGGCCCCCCGCTTTGCCCAGGCCTCGATCACCAAGTTGACGGTGCGCATCGGATCTTCTTCTTCACGCAGCGCGATTGCTTCCCAGGCCTCGGCGGTGTTGCGTGGCACGCCAGTGCCGCCGCCATCCTTGCTGTTGAGCTCATCGAGCAGCGCCGGATCGAGCGCATCGGCAACGACCCAGGGCCGCGCCAGGAAGGAGCGCCCGAGAAATTCCGCAAAACTCGTGGCGACGTTGACCGGATCGCCAGGGCGAAGCCAGATCAGCTTGCGCGCAACCCGGTCATCTCGCTCGACCATCAATGCGGCCGCCTTCCAGTCCGGCGAATCCTCGCTGCCTACCGGCCCGACAAGCAGGAGCTGCAAGTCCAGCGCCTCGTTTGGCGACAAATACGACCGGGCAATCACGCACTGGTTGCGATAGCGGCGCACGGCTTCGCGAATGGCGTTGAGATTGGACGTGTCGGGAAGCAGCCCCAGCACTAACGTGTAGCGGCCAATCTTGAGACCCATACCCGCCGCCGGCAGGTCGCTTGCCGTAATGCTCGCCACACCCGAGCCTGCGCCGCCGCGAAAGTCTCCGCTGACGATCGCTTCGGCAGATAAATGCGGCAGGCCGGCTAGATCGGCAGCGTCAGTCAGGCGCTTGGCAAATGCCTCAAGCACATCACCGGGCCGCTCGAACTCCGTGCTCATGCCGCGTTCTCCGCATCGATGGGCAGGATTGCGTGACGGCGCGCAGCGAAATGGCCGGTTTCCGCCGCTTCCAACAGGGCGTGAAGCGCGGCAGGGCCGGCTTTGGCCGCGTCGCGTAGTGCATCATCGATGGTCATGATCAATTGCCCGGAACCAGCGGTGTCAGTGAGCGGCGGCTGGCTAGGGTCGAGCGTGCTGAACGCCTCTTCAGCCTCTGAGGCAACCTTGAGCGAACCCTGTAGCGAGAGGATCACGAACTCGGTTTGCCACATGAAGTCAGCAGCGCATAGCGCCAGCGGCTTGCCATCGATCCGGCTAGCGCCGCAGCTATGGCCGCACCAGTCGCCAGCAGCGCGCTGGCGCTTGAGATTGCCAGGGCGCACGCCGTGCGGCGTCGTTGCCTGCCAGTCGCTTGCGATCATGCAGGCAACCGCGGTGCCGCGAATCAAGGCATCGAGGGTAATCGGTCCCACCAGCACGCTGGCAGAGTCGAGACTATCATCGGCATCGAGTGCGCAGACCATCAATTGCAGGAAGCGGGCAAGCAAGGCCGGATCGGCGATGAAGGAGGCGTGCCAGCCCTGCCACACCGCAGCCATGGCGTGGCGCAGATCATCATGCGCTTCGATGCCGATCCGCCAGCCAAAATCCTGACCCGTAGCGCAATAGGCTTCGATGTGGCGGTGGATGGCATCGAGCATCCAGCGATCCATCGCCTGGTTGAGCCTGCTTGCCAGTTGCGCTGCCGGCAGGGGCAGGGGGTCTCGCGTATTGCCCCCGGTCTGGCGGTTCTCGATGCGCGGCATTGGCATGCCTTCGGCTTGCAGCGACAGAGCGGTTAGCCGCTGCGCTTCGCGGTTCCAGCTGGCAGGGTCTGCGATCAGTGTAATCCGTCGACTATGTGCAGCGGCGCGGATCAAGGCAGCTGAAGTTGGACCAAGATCGGCGGGCGCGTCGGGACAGGCGATCTCGAGCGAGCCGGCATCTGCCCAGGGGGAGGTGATTTCGGCGGGCGCAGCGGTGCCCGACCAGCGCAGCGCACCATTGTTGGTGCGCACTTGGACGCGCGCGGGCAGCAAATTGGCAAGTTGCCGAGCTTCGCGCTGCGACATCGGCACGCCGAGGCGAATGGCCGCATCGGTAAAGAGCTTGCGCGCCGCGCTCGATAGCTTGGGCACGCGCACCGCATCGCCATGTTTGGCGAGCCAGGCACGATGCTCTGCGTCAAAGCCTGCCAGCATATTGTCGAAGGGCGCACGCACAGCCTCGCGTACCGGGCCACGCCGGACGATCACTTCGTTTGCGCCGATCGCTTCGCCGCCGCAATCGAACCAGTGTTGGGCAAGATAGGGTGCCGGATCGGGAGGCGCGATCGGGATCAGGTCCGGGCATGCGAGATGGCGGAAATTGGCCTGGGCATCCGTGTCGCAGGCGCGCATCACCAGCCACGCCGCCAGGCGGTTGAGCGCCGAGCTGGTCGCGGCGAATGCTTCGGCATGGAGGGTCTGCAAGACGAGCTGCACACCAGGCTTGAGGCGTTGGCGCACCGCGGCGATCAGCCCGATTTGATTGGCGAGGGGCAGGATCTGGGCATCATAAGCGGCAATATAGTCGAAGCGCGCGCCTGCCGCTTCGGCCGCGCGAGCTTGCACGTCGAGGGAACGCAGCGGCAAGAATAGCTGCGCGATGCCGGGATGGCTATTGATCACGCGGATCATCTCTGCATGTGAGAAGTCGGCCGAACCGGCGGCAACCAAGTCGATCAGCGCACCGTCGCCATTGCCGCTGATTAGGAAGCGTGGATGGGCGGCACCCGCTATGGCACCGCCCGGCACGCCGGCATCTTCCCAATAGCTGCGATTGGGAATGCCCGGCACGCTTTGCTCAGGCTCTCGACCGAATCCGATGGCGAGCAGGACCATGTCGAACGCATCGGGGTAGAGCACGCGACTGCCCGGCGGATCGGCGGGATCGCCTTGCTCGCGGTCCCGTTCGATCGAGAGCGAAAACATGTTGCCCTGCGGCGTCACGCTCTTCACCTCTTGACGCATGCGACGCTGGAGCCGTGCTCCCAGACGCTGCGCCACTGCCTCAAACTCCGCTTCGACATCGTCATGGACCTGGCGCGATGGGCCTTTCTCCCAGTCGAGGATCGGCAAGTCGGCGACCGGATCATCGGTGTCGCTTTCAGGCCAATCGAATATATGCGGGTCGAGATGGCGCCTCAGGGTTAGTGCCTGGAGCGGCATAATATTTGGCGCACGCTCGAACAGAAAGACTTCGCCTGTCGTTACCAACGCCGCCGCGGCCGCCGCCGTCACTCCGGCAGCACCCGCGCCGATCACGGCAATACGCGGATTGGTGGCGAGATAGCCCTGATCATGAAGGGCGTGGATGAGCAATAGCGCTCGAACTTGCTGCGAATAGAAAGTGATTCGGCTATCATAGCAGCCGATCACGTAGAAGCGGGTGCCCGGATGAGGCAACGCGCCTTCAAGAATATCTGCTGGGCCTAGCACAGGTGCATGTGCATAAATGCTTGAAGAGATTCGCGATTTATATCAATTCTCATTATGCAATTAAATCCATAACGTTTTTCGCAGCCAACGCTGGTGACCCTTTTCAAGATTCTGCGCCACTGTCGCCGGGTGATGCTCACTCAGCAAGGGAAAAGCTAGAAACAAGCGCTTATTGTTAAATGAGGCAGGTATTTACGGGAATAAGGTCGTAGCGATGATTTTGTCTGCCTTTAGTGTCTCGCGACCGTAACCTGCGAGTCCGCAACCGGCCCCGTTTCAATCGCCACGTAATACCTGAATAACGACGGCTCTCCGTGGGGCGTAAAAAGTGGTGCGAACGTCAACTTGTGGGTCGTTTGTCCCGTATTCCGCCGAGGCACGCGTGTAAGTGCCTTATGCGAACGAAGCGATATCTTCCGGATCGTGCCAAAGTGCGGCGGAGGCATCCATGTAGCAACCTGTCAAAAACCGATTTGCATTGAACATCGAGTAGAATCGAGGATCGGAGGCACTGACGCCATCCATCACGTTCATCCCGAAATTTTCCGCAAACTTCACTGAGATTATCACATCGCTGGCGAACCCTTTATGAACTTTTCCATCGAACAACTCCTGCCAACCGTCCGCTGGATCCACGCCAAGATGCTGAAGAATGAACGTAAGCTCATCCGACCAATCGGTGAGCGTGGCACGTTCGAATGTAAGTAGGCGCGCCAAATCCAACAGGAAACGTACCTTGAGCGTAGGAAGTCGCTGATTCGAGTAAGTAGGGGCTACGATTAAGCCCACGCCCGTCAGCATCGCAAGCACCTCTCGGAGTGGAGACCCGCGCGTTCCAAGCTGACTCTCGAATGTCGGACCATGCTCGAAACCAACTGTATCGATCGCGTGGAGCGCAGCGATTTTCAGTCCTGTTGGGCCACCATGCCGCGCAAACACCCGCACATCGTGAGCAGTCAACTTGCCAAAGACGACGGCGAAAAGGAGATCCGATGACACCGTTCGACGAATATGATCGTTCATCCAATCACGCTCCGATACCGAGTCCGCGTCGAATCCTTCCGGGACTAACACTATTTTTAACCCGCGCAGCATTGCGGCAGTCGCGGGATTAGCTCGGTAAGATTTGATAGCCTCGTCGATCTTGGCGCGATTTTTGATCCGGTCACGTACGAAGTAGAGCTTTATCGCGGACTCGCCGTCGAACAGAAGGGTCCGAAGATCCTTCTCTACACCCTCTTCGTGGCTCCACAGCACCTGCGAGACCAAAGGTCGCGTCGCATCTCGAAGGAGAATGCAGCCATAGTCGAACTTGCGCCGCTCCGCCTCTCGCAACCCGAGCAGCCGCGTTTCAGAATAGGAGTGCAGAGCGCGATCTAATGAGTGAGAAATGATCTAATGAGTGAGAAATGAATTGATGTTCGGCGCTTTCTGGCATGGCGCCGCCAGCGTAGCGGCTGGTCGATGGCGACGCAAATGAGGCGTTGTTGCGCCTGCATCCCAAGCGACTGCTGCGCGAGGCTGAACCGACGTCCCGCTCTGGGACGGCGCATGAGCGCTGAACCCATGGAAGTGGCCTTTGCGGCTTCGTCAGCTGCGTGAGCGCACGTCCGGTCTGCCTCCTTACTCGGCAAAAAGCAGCCAGTCCGGAATCGGCCCAATCCCGGCCATAGCGTTCTGCCTTAACGAACGTCCGCTTCCGGATGGCCGCACAGCGGGCGTAAACGGCCGATTGTGGGTCTCTGCCGCCGTGCGTGAGCTCGGTCCTGACGGGGGCCGCGCTGGGGCGAAGGTGCCATTCCGCAGCCAAACACTGACGGACTTTGCGGTGCTCAGCATGAAAGCTATGTCTGACAGATGGCGATATGGCATTTCCCTCTTGTTGCTGCTGTGTTTGCCACGACTGCGCCGAGCCACGGTGATCCTGCACTGGCGAACGCAGCGGATCGAGCGGTCAAGCTTTCGGGGGGTAGGATCATTGCGATGCGCTGCGCCGGGCGCGGCAAGTTTACGGTTCTCCTTGAGCCGGGAGATGGGGGTCGTCGCACCCACATGGATGCGCTCTTTGGAGCGCTATCGAGTCGCTACCGCGTGTGTGCGTACGATCGACGCAACGTGGAGGCAGCTCTGCTGCTCCACTGCCCCGAAAAGCTGTTGATCTGACGGCAGATGTTTTCGACGCTCTCTCCGCAGCCAACGAGCGTGGCCCTTATATTCTTTTTGGCACTTCCATGGGCGGACTGATGGTGCGATCGTATGCGACCTCGCGTGAGGTAGCGGGGTTCGTGACGAGCAACCAGCCCGGCACGTCACGAGAGTGGTCGCGGTTAGCCTACCCCTTGATGTCGCTGTCGCAACGCGTCGCCGATGCAGCTTGGATGGCGGGCGACAACAACGAGCATATCGATGCGAGAGACCTAAGCAGGGTGATCGACACTGCCAAACCACCCGTCATCCCACACGTGATCATGATATCGACCGAGCGGTTCCAATGCAGAACTGCGGAGATCTGCGGGCGAGTTTACGACGCCTTCGTCGCAACGTCAGAGGCTGCGGCGCAAGCGGGGAAGAACGGCCGACTTCGCGTGCTCGACGGTGATCACGACCTTTACGTCACAAACTTAAAGGACGTCGTAGCGGCAATCGACGACGTGGCCAGCGCAGTCCAAGCACGGTGATCCCGAACGCGGCTGACCGTTACGAGTCGCTGTTCCGTCAGTCCCGAGAGCCGGTCGTTTTCTCCAGCACTCCGGAATGCCTTTGAGCGGCACGGGCCAAGGTGAACGGACGACCGGATCTGGGAAGGTCGGGAGCGCCCACCCAGCGGCCGGGGTTGGGTCCTTGTGATCCCGCACCGCTATTTACGTGTATGGTTCGCCCGCCATGTGAGTACAAAGTGCCGCCCCTCAGACCAGGTCTGCCCCTCGATATGGTCACCAACGAGGCAGCCCGACGTCTGATAGGGACCGGATGCGTCTTGGGTGCGGAAGGCGAAGCACGGACGCCCGTTGGTAGCGCCGGCCCGGCCAAGGTCGATCGGATGCTCGTAGAACGCGCCGGTCAGCGTTCCGTCCGTCGCCACGATGAGCGTCATCGGCTTGAGATAAGCCGGCGCCTGCGGTGTCGGACGAAGATCGACCGTCCACTCTCCAGCGAGATCGGGCTTTTGCTGCGCGAGTGCGGGAAGCGCGATCGAACCGAGCGCGACGGCGAGGAGAAGACGACAGGTAGACCGGGACATGTGAGTACCTTTCAGGCGTTGGGGGAACAGAAGGCCGCCGACAGCAGGTCGAAGGTCAGGCCGTTGCCCTGCCAGACCTCGCCAAACTCTGCCGAGGCATTGTTGGTGAACAGGATCACGGCGCGCCCCAGCGCGGGTGCGATGACGTTGCGCACCTGGGTGCCGCCAAAGTCGCCGCGCCGCTCCACGAGTTGGACTGGAGCGGCGCAGCCTTTCAGACGCGCAGGGAACGACCAGACGCCGAGCGCCATGAAGCCAAGCTTGGGATCGCCTGCCCAGGCAATGGTGCGTGCCGAAGCATTCAGCAGACGCCCGGTCATCAACCCGCGATCGAAGCGGGCGAGGTCGCCGGCACTGCCAGTCAGCGCCGCGGCAGCCCCGCCGGTGGCGATGTTCATCGCCGGAGTTGGCGCGGCGCCGTCATAGCCGGTCGCTGCGGCGCCCCCGTGCGACCCACCGTCGGGGGCGAGCAGCACGGTTTTGATCCGTAAAGGTGCGGCGATGCGTTCCTCGACCAACTGTGCATACCTGCGGCCGGTCACGGCTTGAAGCGCGGCACCGAGGACAAGGTAGTCGCAATTGTTGTATTCCCACTGGCCACCCCGCGCGCGCTTGGCCTTGCCCGAACAGAAGCCGGCGGCGCGGGCGGCATCGCCGATCCCCGATCCCGCCTCGCGGTAGAAACTGGGCACGCCATCGACCGCGGTTGTGTTGGAAGGGTTGGGGAGGCCGGAGCGATGCTGAAGCAGCTCGCGTACGGTGATGGTGCGATCGCCACCGAAGTCGGGGAGGTAGCGGCCGATCGGCGTGTCGAGCGCCATCCGGCCTTTGGCGATCTCCTGCATGACGAGCGTCGATGTGACCTGCTTCGTCACCGACGCCCATAGCCAACGCTGGCCAACACGGTTCGGCACCTTCGCCGCGCGGTCCGCCATACCGAATGCGGCAGCCCTCTGCGCACCAGAGGCGTCGGTCACGACCAGCTCGCCCGGCAACCCCGCGGCCTTGACGACGGCAGACGCGCGGGCGAACGCCGAGTCGAGCGATGGCGCCGGCGCCGAAGCCGACGCACTGGCTATCGCCTGACCTCCTACCGGGCCGAGCAGCAGAACCAGCACACTCGTTCGCACCGCCTGCTTCGTCTTCATCACTATCTTCCTCTAGGTCGTTGACCGACATTTGGCGAGTGATGCCGTGGGCGTCGAGCATGGCGCGACCGGCGTCGTCACGCTGCGATGGGCGTCGCGCGAAATGGGATGGCAATAACGGGGGACGTGCTAGAGATATCGGAAATGCATGATTCCGCCCGTCCTGCCGTTGCCGTTCCGGTGTCCGCCCGCCTTGCCCTCGCCAGCATCGTCGGATTCTGGGCGGTGTGGCTCGCGCTTGTCACGGGCCGAGCGCTGGTCATGGGCTGGCCCGATCAGGGGGGGATGCTCGGGCGCCGGCTCTGCATGACGCTGGTCGGCGTCGGACTCTCCTGGTGCATACATCTGGGGCTGCGCCGCATGGCGCTGGTGCGGCTGCCGATCCGCGTCGCTGCAGCGTTCCTCGCCTGCGCGCCCGCGGCGATGCTGTTTGCGGGCCTCAATAGTTACCTGTTCTATCGCTGGCTGCCTGTGCCTTCGGTACTACCTGACCTTGCCCGGTGGGAGGAGGGCGCGGTGCTACGGACCGCCATCGCGGACGGCTTCGTCACCTGGTACTTCTTCTTCGCCGCATGGGCCGCGTTCCTGCTGGCGCTAGGCGTCGTTGGCGAGGTACGCGCGGTCGAACGCCAGCGGGCAGCAGCGGAGGCCGCTGCGCAGGACGCCCGATTGGCTATGCTGCGGCTCCAGGTCGATCCGCACTTCCTGTTCAATGCCTTGAACGCGCTCGCGGCGATGGTGGCGAGCGGCGATACTAAGGCCGCCGGTGCCATGATCCGCAACCTGGCAGCGTTCTTCCGGGCGGGACTGGTCGACAATCCGGTGGCCGATATCCCGCTCGCCGACGAGGTGGAGTTCCAGCGGCTCTACCTCGCGATCGAGCAGGCGCGGTTCGGCGACCGGTTGTCCGTCGAGATCGACGTTCCCCCGTCGCTGCACGGCATTATGCTGCCGCCGCTTGTCCTTCAGCCGCTGGTCGAGAATGCGGTCAAGCATGGCCTGGGCGCAACGACGGCCCCGGTAGCGATCGGCATACGAGGCCGGTGCGAGGGCGGAATGCTCCATCTGCATGTGACCGATCGCGCAACGGGCACCGCTGCACGCGAGATTGTCACTTCCTTGCCTTCAACCGGTATCGGTTTGGCGAACGCAAGGGCGCGGCTGATGACGCGTTTTGGCACCAGCGCATCGCTTTCGGCCGGAGCGGTCGAAGGCGGCTGGGACAGCATCGTGTCCATCCCGATGGTTCCTGCCGATGGCTGATCGCGCGCTCTCGGCGCTGATAGTGGACGACGAGCCACCCGCCCGTCGCCTGCTCGGCCTGCTATGCGCCGATATGGGCCTTGATGTCATTGGCGAGGCCGATTGCGGAGAAGCCGCATTGGAGGTTCTGCGCGAGCGGTCCTTTGATATCCTGTTCCTCGACATAGCCATGCCGGGAATTGGTGGCATGGAAGCGGCACGACGGCTGCCGCGCGATCACCAAGCGCCAGCGATCGTCTTTACCACCGCGTTCACCGCACCTGCCGTCGCCGCCTTCGACGTGGGGGCCGTCGATTACCTGCTCAAGCCGATCGAACCCAAAAGGCTGGCGCTGGCGCTGGCTCGCGCGCGGGCGTTCCTGACCGGACGCTCCACCGGCGACGTAACGGTGGAGGACCATGTGTGGGTATCGCACCAGGGCGATCTGGTGCGGGTCGATCTCGCGGCGGTGCAGCGGGTCGAGGCTGAGCGGGATTATGTGCGCCTGCATGTCGAAGGCCGATCGCATCTCTTGCGCGAAACGATGGAAAACATCGCTACGCGACTGCCCGCGCCTCTGTTTCAGCGTATCCATCGTTCAACGATCGTCCGGCGCGATCTGGTCGCTGGCCTGCGACACGAAGGAAGCGGCGTCTGGTCCGTCGTTCTCCCGGACGGGGTGACACGTCGTATCGGCCGTAGCTACCTTCACGCGGTCCGCCAGATATGACCTGCCGATTGAGAGTTATTAGCGTCTAGATGGAGTTTGCCGATCACATTGCATCTGTCTCGCCCTAGCGGTTGATCCCTAACGTGAACGAGTGGAAGGTTTGGATAGCGGCAATGGGCGCGTGACCACGGTAGTTGGGTCTTTCCTCCTCGGTCACCAAACATCCTCACAGCCCTGAGCCACCACGTCGTGAACTGCCGTCAGTCCTTCTCGATCACAGTGTCAGCCTTCTTGTCGATCTTGCTCTCTTCGGCCTTTGACATCCGGCCGGCCTTTACAGCTTGGCTAGCGCGAGCCTTCGCATTCTTGGCGTGGGCAGCATCTTCGATCGGATAGGCTCTCTTCTGCGGTTCGGCGAATTTGCTCGCCGGTAGTTTGTCCCGCTCGGACTCGGATAGCTTGGCCATTTTCCTCTCCTTCTGGTCGATAACGCAGCGGGCGGCGCCTGGTTCAGCTCAGCAGGCCGAGATGAACGAGCGTCGGCTTTGGAGGAGCACCGAGGCCCGCCCGAGGGTCGCCTTATGGTCTTTTCTCCTAAACAAATTAGCTCGCGAGGCGGTTGCCAAACCATCACTGGCGAGCAGAACCCAATCGGCACTATCAACATCTCAACGAGCAATACGACGCCTGCGCCTTACCAATAGGCGGGATGAGAACAGTGCCAAGTAGCGAGATCAAACGCGATTCCCGCAGGGATGAACAGCAGCAGCGCGCCGTCCTCGCCGATCAGAAAGATGGCAAAACCGGTTTGCGGTAGTCGTAGCGCCGACGGATGCTCGCGGCTGTATCCGTCGCGCCGATCAAGTTGTTTCCGAGGACTCAACGACCGATAGGTCGCGTTCGCTGGCACCGAACTTCCACTTGGCGAGGATCTGACGCTGTGCTGCGAGCAGCGCGTCGTTAGCATCTGGCGCGCTTTACGGCGAGGACGCGCTTTTCCCCTTAGGACACAATGCCTTCAGGCGGCGCGATAAAGGACGCAGCGGTCAGAAGTGCCAGTAACTGGATCATCGTCTCTTAAACCGCATAGTGCGCGGCGACGGCGTATCCTGGCTTAACAATTTGAAGCTTTATCCTTCGACCGTGACGTCGTCACCGCCATGTTCCTCGAGAACCTCTTGGACAGCTTCGGCGATCTCTTCGCTATCGACGGTGACGGTAACAGCAATCCGACCGTTCAAAGCCGCTTCGTCCTCCGTGCCGTCTTCCAATTCGGTCGGATTTTCAGAACCGTTTCCCGTGACGCCAGCACTGTTCTCGCTGCCTTCCGTACCAACATCAATATCTTCGCGATCGACACCGTGCTCCTGCACGAGATGCTCAGTCGCCAACTCGGCCTCGCGCCGGGTCTCGAAGGTTGCATTGATAGTGGGCATATCGGGAACTCCGTTTCGTGACGTCGCGCTCAACGCACGAAAGGACGAATATGCACAGCGGTCCGGACCATCATTTTGTACGCTTCAATACAGACGCAAGAACGATGCCGGCGCCGACCTGAAGCAGACCGTATGCCCGGCGGCGGTTCGGACGCTCCACGAAAGGCCTGACGAGGACATCGACCGCGCCGAAGTTCGACCGCCAGAGTTCGATATGACGTCTCGGCTGGAGCACGCCGAGCAGTCCATCTCCTATCATAAATACGGCGGCCATCTCCGCCGACCGCCGAATGCCCAGCTGAACGGCGCTCATGTCCCCGACCAAATCGGGTGACGCGCTGGACTTGGTTCCAAGAGGGCCATCCGCTTCCGATCTGACGTTCAACACATTTCTCCAAAATATCGCGCACTTGTCGCGGGACTAGGTTCGTTGCTGGAGTATTGCGTCGGATTCATGGTGTCTCCTTTGTAATACCGAGAACGCACGAGCAGAAGAAAACGACGGAGCTAGCGACTTAAACCGGCCAAGGCTGCTTGATCGCTGCCAGCTGTGTCCTGCGTCCTACTCTTAACGGTGAGTGACTAACGAATGCGATAGTCTGAACTCGTCGAGCAAATGCTCGATAGCCGCCACGTCGCGCGGATTACCTGATGGCGAGACCGACCAGTTGCAGTGCAGATGGGTCGCCGGATGGTGCACGCGTACGGGGCCGATCGCCAGCCGCCAGTGCCGCGCGCTGCCGCCCGCCTTGCGGATTAGCGCTGCTATCATCAGGTCGAGGATGTCATCGCCCGTCATCTTTATCCGTTGTCGTAAAGGGGAGGTGGCGGCTGCCCGTATCGCAACTCCCGGCGTTCCGCACCGCCGAAAAATCGGAGTAGCGACGCCTTATGATCCTATTCACCGCTGACACGCATTTCGGCGATCATCGCACGATCAACATCCAGCGTCGGCCGTTCGCGAATACAGCGGAGATGGACGCAGTGCTGATCGAGCGCTGGAACGCGGTCGTCCGGCCCGACGACACGGTATGGCATCTTGGCGACGTCGCACGTCGACCTGGGGACGTCGCGCTGCTGCTCGCCCGTCTGAACGGCACCAAGCACCTGCTGCGCGGCAATAACGACCCTGCGGCGACGCTGACCGCCGACGGTTGGGCCAGCGTCGGCGACTATGCCGAACTGGACATGAAGGATCGCAGGCTCGTCCTGTGCCACTATCCCTTCCGTAGCTGGAACGGCCAGCATCGCGGCGCGCTCAACCTCCATGGACATAGCCATGGTCGGCTGAAACCCATGCCGTGACAGCTCGACGTCGGAGTGGACGTGCACGGTTTCGCGCCAGTGACGCTTGAGCAGCTTCTTGGACTGCCGGCGAAGGGCTAGCGTTGCTGTCAACTTGGAACACGTCCGCCCGTCGTTCGTCCAATCGATGAACAGCAGGAGCAGAACAGATGGCGATCTTCAACAAGGATATGATCGATCTCGCGGGCAAGAACGATCTCTGGCAGAAGGAGGTGTACCGCGACGCCAAGGTACAGATTGTGTTGATGAGTATTCCGGCTGGAGAGGAAATCGGGCTGGAGACCCATCCGGCCGATCAGACGACCTTCATCGTGCATGGCGAAGCGCAGATGGTGATCGACGGGCACTCGACGAAGGCGGGTCCCAATCATCTCGTGGTCGTGCCCAAGGGTGCCGAACACAACGTCATCAACAAGGGAACGGAGGCACTGAAATTGTTCTCGGTCTATGCGCCGCCAGCCGAACCGGAAGGCGCCGCGTTCAAGACGAAGGCTGAAGCCGAGGAGGCCGAGAAGAGCGTTTTCGCCAAGGCTGCCGACAAGGTGAAGGAGGCAATAAGGCGATGACCGGCGCGGGGCGCGGCGTTGCGTCCCGGGTCCATCGCTGACAGCATGCTCATAAACGGGGGTATCCGATAATTGGCACGATACTTTTGGCCATTCAGGCCGAGCCGGCAAGCTATGATGCCGTCGTCGCTGCGCCGAATTGTTATCGCGTTCTCTCAGAAGACGATGAGATTCGCGTCTTGCGGGCCGAGATCGCGCCCGAGGCCACCGCGCCCGTTCACGATCACCCGCCGCGGTGTCAACACAAGGTGGCCCGTAGTTGATGACCAAGCTCGCCGAGACCAGCGTGAATTTGGATGCCGAGGCCGTCTGAGTAGCGCACGCGCCTGGCGGGCGGTCGCTCTTTCCAATCAACTCCACACACGGGCACGACATGACGATCAAGGCTATATTCTTCGACATCGATGGCACGCTGGTCGACAGCAACAACATGCATGTGGACGCCTGGATGGACGCGTTCGCTACCGTTGGCGCGACCTTCGACGGTCAGACTATCCACGACCAGATAGGCAAGGGCACCGACATGCTTGTGCCGACGCTGCTGCCCGACGCCTATGAGGATGAGCAGGAGCGTCTTGGCGACGAGCATGGCAAGGCCTTCAAGTCCCGCTTTCTCAAGCGCGTCCGTCCATTCGCGGGGGCGCGCGATCTGCTTCCGCGAGCGTCGCAAAACGGACAGGCCATCGTCTTCGCTTCGTCGGCGTCGTCGGACGAGCTCGAGCACTATCTCGACCTATTGGACGCGCGAAACCTGGTCAGCGCCACCACGAGTTCGGATGACGTCGAGAACACCAAGCCTGCGCCCGACATCTTCTCGGTCGCCTTGGGGAAGGTCGCGCCCCTGCAGGCGCATGAGGTCGTCGTCGTGGGCGACACACCGTACGACATCGAGGCGGCCAGAAAGTGCGGCATCGCGGCGATTGCTGTCCGCTCCGGTGGCTTCCCCGATGAAGAGCTACTCGGAGCCGGGGCGGTCGCGCTGTATGACGACGTTGAGGCGCTGCTGCGGAATTACGACACCTCGCCGTTGGCCCCCGATGCCGACGGTGGGGCGCGGTACTAATGTGTGTTGAATCCGAAACGGGAGGTGAACGATCCGGCGCGAGCCGCGGTTGCCAGGTCTCGATGTCATCCGAGATAGGCGGGATTGACCCTGCCATGTCTAAGGGCGAAAATGAGCAATGCGGTTCTTGGTAGTCGAAAGCGAGACAAAGGAGGAACGCGAGACGCGGCGTGCCACGGCCGGCAAGAGCTCGGGGGAGACATATCAGTCCACTCTCGAGCAACTCGTGCCGGGCGTGGACCTTAAACGCACCGCCCCGGCCGACGGTGACACCCGGCCGATGGTTGTGGACGAAATCTCTGCGTTCGACGCGGTCTTCATCACGTGATCGCCGCTCCACGTTTACGAGCCCGCGCCGGAGGTCGAACGGCAGCTCGCCTTCATGAAGGCGGTCTACGCCTCGGGAACGCCGTCGTTCGGTTCCTGTGCCGGCCTGCAGCTGGCGGTCGCCGCGGCCGGCGGAAAGGTTCGCCCTATGTCAGAACGCATCGAGGCTGCCGTGGCACGCCGCATCACCGCGACCGAGGCGGGGCGGACGCACCCGCTGCTCGCGGGCCGACCGGCCGCGTGGGATGCGGCGGCGATACATACGGACGAGGTCGACACGCTTCCGATTGGCGCAACGTTGCTGGCAGGAAATGATGTGACGCAGGTGCAGGCCTTGGAGATACGCCACGGGGCCGGCATCTTCTGGGGTGTGCAGTATCACCCCGAGCTTGCACCGGGCGAGATCGCCGCGGCGATACGGCGGCAGGCCGCCTCCATCGTCGAGGCCGGACTGGCGGGGGACACCACCGCCGTCGAACGGCGGGCCGAGCTCCTGGACCGCATCCACCGCGATCCGCACGACGTGTCCGCCCGTTGGGAGCTGGGGGTCGATGGCGAGTTCGCGGAGGAGGACCGCCGGCGAACGGAGTTGACCAATTTCATCGCGGCGATCCCAACGCTGCGCGGTGCACGGTGACAATCCGATGATCGTGTCGAACGTACTTGAAGCCGGCTTCTGGGGTTTCGTGGGCGGCTCCGCACTCATCCTCGGTGCGCTGATCGCCTGGTTCGTGTCGCTCCCGCAAAGACTGATCGCCGCCATCATGGCGATCGGCTCGGGCGTTTTGATCTCGGCGGTGGCCTTCGACCTGATGGATGAGGCGTTCCGCCAGGGTGGCTTTGACTCCACGGCGGCCGGCTTCCTCGGAGGAGCCATAGTCTACACCGCGGCCAACGTGCTCATTTCACGCCGGGGGGCCCGCCATCGCAAGCGGTCGGGCTCGAACCCGGACGCCAGTCAGACGCATGCTGACGCCGGGGCTGGCACTGCGATCGCCGTCGGCGCCCTGCTCGACGGCATTCCCGAATCGGTGGTCATCGGCGTGAGCCTCCTTGCGGGCGGCGGCGTTAGTGTCGTCACGGTGGCGGCCGTATTCCTTTCCAACGTGCCCGAAGGTCTGTCGAGCGCGGCGGGGATGAAGAAGGCGGGAAGGGGCCCGGGTTACGTTTTCGGGGTATGGGGCGGCATCGCCGTGGCTTCCGGCATCGCCGCGATGGTCGGCAACGTCGCGCTTGCAGGCGCCAGTCCCGAGATCGTGGCAGCGGTAACAGCGGTGGCGGCCGGTGCCATTCTCGCGATGCTGGTCGATACGATGATTCCCGAGGCAACGGAGGCAACGCATGAATATTCCGGATTGATAGCGGTCGTGGGATTCCTGCTGGCCTTTGTCTTGTCAAAGCTCGGCGGCTAAGGCGCGTCCCCGCGGTCATACCGTATTTGCCGTCAAACCGTTGGAACGACTGACGCAGGGTCGCCGTTGTTGGCCGAACAGAGGGGGATGGACATGGATGTTGCAACGACAAGTCTGGTTGAGCGCATCGCGCGTGCGTTGGCGGGTCTCGATCATAGCGCGAACGCCGCTGGTGGCGAGACGTCGGCGTCCACTAGTGTGGACGAGACCTGGCGAGCCTATCTCGGTCAGGCCGACGCGGTACTCCGTACGATCCGCGAACCCTCGGGGGCAATGTCAGCGGCCGGCGACCCGAGGATCTGGGCGGCCATGGTCGATGCCGCGATCGTCGAATCGGAGGCCCCGTGAGGGCGCATCGATCCCCGGTGGTAGCCCTCCAGGCTGATGCGGACGAACGGGATGTGTGCCAGGTGCCGATCGCGGTCCTAGGCAATCGGTTGGAGCGACGCAGGCTTGCGGCAAAGGCCAAGCGAGAAGCCCCTCGCGTTCGTACCTGCAGCTGCTGCTGACGAATACCGCCAGCGTCCGTGGCGCTGGTTGCTATCAGCTGCGCTTGGACGCTGCCGCGATCCTCTCGTCGCTGATCGCAACCCCATCGGTGCCCGCCGAAACCAAATCATAGGCCGCCCGCCGCTGTATCGGTACGTTTCCGCCGCTAGGGAGCGGGGCGTCAGCGCCCACATTATACTCATCCGAGACACAAGGACGCACGCTCTAGCCTGGCGGTATCTCGGAAGACCGGGATGACCCGCCCTTCGGCATGACCAACGTCAGATATCGGGTGCCCGGCGGATCCTAGCGCCAAGTGTTCCAGCAGCTAGTACTCAGTTATCAGCCGTATGTCCGGCTCGACGGTTTATTCCCCCAGCGTCATTGGGGCAGCAGGCGGGGGAATTCGGGCGGCAGTTCGCGTGCGAGGAAGCCGATCGGGCCGGCCGTCGTGGCGACACGCCGGCCGCCCTGGCCGTGCAGCCAGACGCCCCAGCCGGCGGCCACCAAGGGCGTCGCACCGCGTGATAGTAGCCCGCCTATTGCACCTGCGAGCACGTCGCCGGATCCGGCGGTGGCGAGCCCAGTGCCGCCACCACCATAATGGAGGAGTTCGCCAGTTGGGGCGGCTATGACCGTGTCACTGCCCTTCAGCACTACCACCGCATTGTAGATGTCGGACACCTCGCGGGCGACGCGTTCCGTATCATTGCCGATCGTGTCCTCGTCCAGGCCGGTCAGCATTGCCATCTCGCCGTGGTGCGGGGTGAACACAAGCCGCCCCGCGAATGCCTCCAACTCGGACTTCAGTTCGGACGCGCACCCCAGCGCGAGCGCATCGATCACGAGGGTCAAGTCGTCACGAGAATCATCGAGCACGATCCGAAGCAATGCGGCAGCGGCTCGGGTCGTCCCGATACCGGGGCCGACGATGAGCGCTTCACAACCATCGAGCGCTTTCCGTAGCGATGGTTGCGGATCGCCAATGATCTCGCCATCCGGATCCTCCGCCAGTGCGACGACGCCCGCTTCCGGCACGAGAAGGCCGAGCCCCGTCGCGACCGAAGCGATCGTTGCCATCTGCAGCTTGCCTGCGCCGGCACGCAGGGCGGCTTCGCCGGTCAGCCGGAGCGCGCCCGGTACCATGCGCGAGCCGCCGATGGCGAGCACGCGGCCACGGCTGTTCTTGGTCGTGCCGGAAGCGTCGTGCACCGGTACCGGGTTGGCGGCGATCCATGCGCTATCAATCCGAACCGCGCCGCTCACCCCCGGACCCCCGCAGTCCGTTCCGGTTCGGCCGTCACGTCCGCTGCGCTATCGCCTTCCAGATATTCGACGGCATTGTATTGGGTCAGGACGAGCTTGCCGCCCGATGCCGCGGTTTCGTCGAGGCGATATTCTGTGATCGAGCAGTTGGCGACATCGCCGTCGGCATCGATTGCCAGGATTTGCTCTTCAGTCATGTTCTCGATGACGTAGCGCAGGCACAGCACGACGACCTGATGCGCGACGATCATGACCCTGCGGCCAGCATAGTGAAGCGCGATCATGTCCATCACCGAGCGCAGCCGGAAGATCACGTCGCACCAACTCTCTCCGCCCGGCGGGCGATGATAGAATTTGCCAAGAATGCGCCGGAACTCGGCCTGATCTGGATGGATCGATGCGACGCCGCCGGTCGTCAGGCCGTCGAGAATGCCGAACTCCTTCTCGCGCAACCGCTCGTCCAGGCAGATCGACACCGCCGCATCCGGGTCCCAGCAGCCGCGGAAGATCTCGGCGGTTTCCCGTGCGCGGACAAAAGGCGAAGCGAGCAGTACGTCCGGGCGGGCATCGTCGTCCAACGCGCCGAACCAACTGCCCAGCGCCGCTGCCTGATCTTCGCCGCGCGGTGACAACGGTATGTCCACGTCCCGCGCATCGAGCGTTATGCGATCCGAGCCGGCCGCATGCGCCGCGTCCCTCGCGACATTTCCTGCACTTTCGCCGTGGCGGACGATCCAGAGTGTGCTTGGCCAACGGGATGTCATCGGAGTCTACCTGAGACTGGCAAAGAAGAATGCTCCCGCCGAGCCGCCATCGCCATATGCGATAGCGGCATGGGCGGGAAATGATCACATGGCGTGATCGGCCATGGCACCCGTTTGCAGCTTCTGCGCCGCGGCGAGATGCTGCTTAACGATCGGCACCGCTTTCTTGGCCGAGGCGCGCAGCGCCGCCTGATCGCCGTCCTTTCCGTAGCTCGTGTGCAGGTCGAGCGCGGCCTGGTGTGCCGGGACCTGCTGCGCGAGATAGGTGCGGTCGAAATCCGTGACGGCGACGGTCTGCAGTTCGTTCACCGAGGTGGTCGCGGCTGGATCAAGCATGGGCATCGGCGGGGTCATGCCGGCCTTCTTCGCCGCTGCCATTGTGGCGGCAGTGGTCTTCTGGTGATGCTTGATCAGCATGGCGGCATACCGGCGGATCGCCGGGTTCTGCGAACGCTGCACCGCGACCTGGCTGGAATTGATCTCGTAGAGGTCGCTCATCCCGGCGGCCATGACGTACGGCGCAGCCGACATCTTCGCTTCGGCGGGCGGCGGTGGGGGCGGCGTCTGCGCCGAAACCGCGAACGTGGGAACGGACAGCGCCAGAGCCAGGGTCAGGGTCAGGATCGAGCGGTTCATCATGGAAAGGTCCTTTGGAACGACGTTTCGCCGCGGCGGCATGCCGACGACGTGCGGATATTGATCATCGCTGTCGAACGCTCGGGACCGGAGAACGGTTCGCTCAATCTCACTGAGGCAAATCAACTCGTGATCCTATGGTCGTATCCTCCACTTGCCACCGGCGTTCGTGCCAAGCCCGAGACCACACGGCGTCGCCGAACCGCCAGAAGCGCGTCTCCCGTTCGTGCGGACCGGATGACACCAGCGTCCAGCATTCCCGTTCGGGCAGCTCCACGATACGGTGAATATGGTCGGCTAAGACGTGGTACGACGTTCCGGGATGGCGATGCACCAACTCGCTATGCCAGCCGCCACCCGGGTCGACGTGAAACACCTCTTCGACATAGCCGCCGTCGATGATCGTCGTCTCGAAGGACCATGGATGGTCGTGCGGGGCGGCGTGCGGCTCCTCACGGGTGAAGCGATGCAGCACCCTGCCGTCGTCGAGATGGTATTTGGTGAACGCCCGCGACATGCGCTCGACGCGGACGATCGTCGCACCCGGCGGCACGCGCGCGATCGCCGCCCGGGGCGGCGGACGGCGCATCACCGACCGCTCTGCCAGTCGCTTTCCGCATCCTCGATCGCCTGGAACGTATCCCCGTCGGCCTGTTGCTTGCGGATATGGGCGCGCACCGCTTCCGGATCGCCATTCTTCGGGAAGGTGCGATCCGCCCGCGCTGCCGCGGCAAGGTCATCGACCCAGTCGCCGCGATCCTTCTGCGTTAGCAGCCAGGCGCCAAAGGCTTGCTCCGCGGCGTTCGAAAAGTCTTGGTTTGGCATCGAAATATCCAGATTGAAGCGCCGCAGGTTTGGCCTGGTGTTCGTGATACGTTCCATGGCGGCTCGCGCCCGGCGGCGCAAGCGGATCGAACCGGTAGCTGCTCCGTTGGGGTGAAGGGCGGCCATCGCCATGTCGGGAAGCAGATTGATGATACGATTGAAACCGCTCGACCAGCAGGTGCTCGTCGTGACCGGAGCAACCAGCGGCAACGGATTGGCGACCGTCGAGCAGGCCCTCCGGCGCGGAGCGTCCGTCCTGGCCGTCGCGCGCAACGAAGACGCGCTTGCGGAGCTTGCCGCGCGGCTCGGCGTTGGCGGCGGTCGGATTGCGACATACGCGGCCGATGTCGCCGATCCGGCAGCCGTTGAAGCGGTTGCGGCGGCGGCGATCGCGACGTTCGGCGGGTTCGACAGCTGGGTCAACAATGCCGGGGTCGGCACGTACGGCACGCTCGAGCAGGTTCCGCTGGACGACCACCGCCGCGTCTTCGACGTCAATTATTTCGGCGTGCTGCACGGCTCGCTCGTCGCGGCGCGCCACCTGCGCGGGCGGGGCGGGGCGATCGTCAACGTCGGCTCGATTCTCGGCGACCGATCGATCGTGCAGCAGGGGCCGTACTGCGCCACCAAGCACGCCGTTCAGGCGCTGACCGACACGTTGCGTATGGAACTCGAGCGCGAAGGCGCAGGTATCTCGGTCACGCTGATCAAACCCGGTGCGATCGACACGCCGTTCCCAGAGCATGCACGCAACTTCATGGACCAGCCGCCGCGCCTGCCGCCGCCGCTCTACACGCCTGAGGTGGTGGCGGACGCCGTGCTGTTTGCCTGCGCGCATCCTCGCCGTACGTTGTATGCCGGGGGCGGGGGGCTGTTATCGTCGCTGCTCGCACAGGCCGCGCCCAGGCTGACCGACAAGATCATGGAACTAACAGGTAAGACGCTGCAGCAGAAGCCGGGCGATCCTGGCATCGCGGCGCGGCGCGACAATCTCTACGAGGCGCGTGACGATGACTTGCGGGGCAGCCTGGATGTCCACGCGCGCGGTTCCAGCGTCGCGCTACAGGGGCAGAAACTGCCGCGGCCGATGCTGGCGCTGGCGCTCGGTGCGGGCGCGGCGATCGTCGCCGGGCTCGCCGTCCGGGCCCGGCGATGACGAACGGGATGGGACCGCAACGGGACTTCGACGTCGTACTGGCGCTGAGCGGTGGCAACGCGCTCGGCGCGTTCGAAGCGGGCGCGTACCAGGCGCTGCACGAGCACGATCTGTTCCCGGACTGGATTGTCGGCGCGTCGATCGGCGCGATCAATGGAGCGCTGATCGCAGGATCCGCTATGGCTGACCGGCTCGGTACGCTTCGGGACTTCTGGCAGCCGGAAAGTTTCGGCTTGGGTGCGCCCGGTACGCCGTGGCTGCCATCGGCAATGGACGTTGCGCGGCGCTGCACTGCGGCGATGTCGACGATGATGCTGGGGCGCGCAGGTTTGTTCGGCCCATTGCTTTCGTCGCTGACCCCGTGGACCGACGACCAGCCTTCACTGTTCGAAACGGAGCAACTCGCGGCTACGTTGGATCGGCTGGTCGATTTCGACCTGCTGAACCGCGGCGAATGCCGCTACACTTCCACCGCGGTCGATTTGGCGACCGGCGACGACGTGGTGTTCGACAGCCGCAGTGGCACCATCGATTCCCGGCACGTACGCGCCAGCGCGGCGCTGCCGATGCTCTTCCCGCCGTTAGAGATCGACGGCCGGTGGCTGATCGACGGTGGAATATCGGCCAATCTGCCGCTCGATCCGATCCTTTCATCCCCTGGGGCGCGTCCGCAACTCTGCCTCGCGGTCGATCTGCTGCCGCTTGGTCAGGTGCTCCCTGCTACGGTAGGTGAGGCGGCAAGCCGGATGCAGGATCTCATCTTCGCGGCGCAGTCACGACGCACGCTGGAGCGCTGGCGGATGGCCCATGCCGGGAACGATGAGATCAGCCTGACGCTCGTGCGCATCGCATACGCCGACCAGGGGGACGAGGTCGCGGGCAAGGCGATGGACTTCTCGGGACCGACCATCGAACGTCGCTGGGCAGCGGGTTATAAAACGATGCTAAACGTGATCGAACGTCTGCACGATGGCTCACTCCAGCCGGTGCAGCATGGTTTCCACGTCCCGGAGCTAGAAACGACATAAAGGAGAGAGTCATGAACGAACACGATAGAGACGTTGGACCCGATGCGGGTCAACGTGACCCTTCGACACTGCCTGCCGATACAGATCGCGGTACGGTCGGCACAGGCGAGGGCTATTCCGGACAAGAGTTCGACAGCGAAGGTCAGGCCGAATGGCGCAAGAAGGAGGAACATCGCAACCTGCCAGCGGATGGGGCGGTCAGGGGAAGCGGCGCGGGTGCCGGCGGTGGCGATCCCGGCGAAGACTATGATGTGGGTACGCCTGGTGGTGCGGCACCCGGGCCGGGGGCGGGCAAGACGCCCCCGGACTGAGGCTCTTCGACCTTGCGCCGGTCGTCCGGAGACGCGATCGCCCGCTCGGCGAAGACACGCCGGCCACCTGCTCGCAACGCGATTGCAGCGCCGTCGCGCGATAGCGCGGTGCCCGCTGCATCCATATCACCGCCCGCGAGTTTTGGGCCGCGAGCGTCGGAAGACGCCACTGTTCGGACTTGAACGCGAAGGGAGGATCGATGTCGAACGATACCGATGAAGGCCTCGTCGATCGTGACTATCATCTTAAGCGGGCCGGCGCGGCGCAGGCGATGGCAATCGCCTCGCGTGACGCCTGCGCGCGGCGAGCGCATCAGGCGATGGCCGCAGAGCATTTGACACGGGCCGAGGCGCCCCGCCGCCCCGGGCTGAAGCTGGTGCGGGAATGAACGACCCGGTACCCCTGATTCCGGCTGGCGCACTGCACCTGCAGCGCGAACTAGCGGAGGACACGATGGAGACGCTGACCAGGGTCACCCTGCCCTGGGTTGAACTTGAAGTCAGGCTCGGTAGGGATTCGCTCTGGCTGTTCGTTCGGCGCGCCGGCATCGGTGGCTATGCGCTACGCACCGCCTTTTCCGCTAGCGGGCTGACGATCATCGAGAAGCACCTCGGGCAGGATACGCTCGTGTTCGCCTGTGACAGCGCGGTCGGTCGTCAGGAGGTCCGGATAGATGTAGTGGATCGCGTCTCGCCGCTGCTAAGGTGCAGCGTCACGTTGACGCCGCCGGTACCGCTGGCGATGCGGTTCTGGCCGCCTGATCTGTATCCATTGGCGGCGGACGACGATCCTCTCACGTCGCTGGGCCACGTTCAGGCGGCACAGCGCGGGCTGAACGCGCCGATCGTATTGGTGGCGCGGGACGAGCCGGGGATGGGTGGCCTGCTCTATTTCCAGAACCTCACCGCGCTGAACGGTTTTTACCGCGCCACCGGCACGCGCCCGGATGGCGTCGTAGGTGGACGATGGCCGCAACTGGGTTACCAGCCGCCGTCCGGGCCCGAGTTCGAACGGGCCGATGACAATCCACTGCCGGCAAATACGCCAGTGACGATATCGGACGCGTTGCTGGCATTCGACGAACTGGATGCCGGCGACCCGCGGCAATCCGCGATCGCGTTTCTCAACATGCTCGGTACGATCTATCCGCACATCGCGCGTCCGGCGACGACCTATCACGACTGGCCGGCGCTGGCCAAGGCAACCGCGCGCGACCTGCGACGCTCGCCCAAGGCCAGCGTGCACCATTACGGGCACCGTTACGTTCGCCCCTATACCGCAGCCGAAGTGCCGGATTCGATGGTTCAGCTTGCCGTTGCGCGGCCCATCGCGCGCCTCGCGGAACTCGATGCCAGTTACCGTCCGTTAGCGGACGACCTGCTTGCCGGAGTCGATCGCTTTTACGATCCCAGGCTCGGCGCCGTGCGTCGGTTTTTGCCCAACGTGCTGGTGGAATCTAGGGCGCTGGGTAACGAGAAGGACGAGAACGAGGTCGACAGCTGGTATCTGTATCACCCGCTGGTCAACCTCGCGAAGCTGGCGCGGGCCGGGGACGACAGTGCCAAGGACCTGCTGCTGCGAAGCGTGGATTTCGCGATAAGGGTTGCGCGGCGGTTCAAATATAGCTGGCCGATCACGTTCGACGTCCGCACGCTGGAAGTGAAGGTGTTGAATCGAAAGGAAGGCGATCCCGGCCAGTCGGATGTCGGCGGCATCTACGCGCACGTCATGCTGGACGTGTGGGAGCTGACCGGCCAGAAACGCTTCCTCAACGAGGCGATCAAGGCGATCGAAGCCACCGGCGACCTGCGCTTCGACCTCAACTACCAGACCAACCTGACCGCTTTCGGAGTCAATGCCTGCCTCCGGCTGTGGCACGCGACCAAGCGCCGCTGGTTTCTCGACCAGAGCTTCGTGTTCCTCGCGAGCTTCCTCCACAACACATTGTTCTGGGAATCGCAGCTCGGCGCAGCGGAGCACTATACGACATTCATGGGCGCCACATGCCTGCACGATGGCCCATACATGGCGATCTACGAATGCTTCGAGAGTTGGGAGTCGTTCCGCCATTATCTCGTCGAAGGCCGCGACGATCTGCCGCATTCGGTCCGCCTGTTGGCCTCCGAATTCTGCCGATACGGCTTGCAGCGTGCCTGGGGCTATTATCCTGCGCACTTGCCGGCGGACATCTTTCCCGACGAGATCCGCAACGGCGAGATCGACCGTAAATTGAGCTTCCCCTTGGAGGACCTGTACGGTGCAGGCGATCCTCCAGGACAGGTCGGACAGGAGATCTACGGCTGCGGCGCTGCCTTCGCGTTCGCGGCCGGGGCGTGGCGCAAGTTGGAGTTCGCGCCGTTCACGCTATTTTGCGACTATCCGATATCCCGGATCGCAGAAACCGACAGCATCGTCCGCTTCGAGACGGTCGGCGTCGCCGGAATGGAGTGCCGCGTCCGCCTGATCGCCAACCCGCGCCGCAGAACAGCGGTGCCCCGGCTGGCCCTGGCGGGATCGGCGGAGATCCCGCATCGGCTGACGGAGGAGGGCCACTTCGAGGCAATGGTGCCGGCGGCGACGCCGCTGACGATAGAATGGTCATAGCGATCGCTTGAGCTCCGCTAAAGTCCAGCTTTTTCCAGCGCTGAGGCCAATTCGGGGTTTTGTAATGCTTCGCCTTTAGGAAGTAAGCGATTGAGCGCGGTTTGCACCCTTTGCTGCGCAACCTGAAGCGTCTTGTGGCGGACCTCGCGCGTAGCATTGGTTCGCCATGATCTACTTTCGCCCAGCAAGGCTGCCCACTTGGCCTCTTCGGCTGCCAGGATCGCTAGTGCGAGCCGCATCCCCTCCCTGAGGCCATGGTCGAAATCGTCCGACACCTGATATCCTTCGGCTACATTTCGGTTCAGATAGAAAAGGCTAGATCGCCAGCCGCTCGCGATCAATGCGGAGCGTCACGATCAGTCCGCCCTCTGACCAGTCGTGATGTATCGAGCCGCCGAGCTGCCCGGATACACTGCGATCGACCAGTTTGGTGCCGAACCCGGTCGTCTCGACTTTAGCTTCAACCGGCGGCCCCCCGCGCTCTAGCCAGGTCAGGCAGATCTTGTCGCTCTCGGTCGTGCTGGACACATCAAGTGTGTTGGCTTCTTCGGATAAAGCACCGTACTTCATCGAGTTTGTCGCAAGCTCGTGAAGCACGAGCGCCAGTGCCGTGGCGGCGCGTTCCCCGACGCCCGTCCGCTCGACCGCGACACGCACCCGCCCTTTGAATGCGCCAAGGTCGTCATATGGTGCGAGCAAGATGACGATGAGATCGCCCAGCAACGCCGCGCCCCCTTGACCGCCCGGGAGCGGCCGGACCAGATCGTGCGCACGTCCCAGCGCGGTCAGGCGACCGGTCAGTTCTTCCGCCATCTGCTCGGTCGTGTCGTTCGATCGAGCAGAGACGTTGGTCAGCCCGGCCGCGATCGCCAGCAGGTTCTTGACCCGGTGGCTCATTTCACCCGCCAGCAATTCGTGGCCTTCCTCCGCTTGCTTACGGCCGGTCACGTCGAGGAAGACGCCAAACATCGTACGCCCGACGATACCGACATCCTCGCCTTGTCCGCGCGCTGCAATCCATCGAATTTCCTCGCCAACGAGGACGCGGAAATCGGTTTCGTATGGCCCCAGCATCGCGCGGGTGGCGTTGAACGCTGCCCTGACGCGGTCCCGGTCGGCCGGATGAATATGCGCGGAAAGCTCCTCGAAGGTTACCTTCTGCGTCCACGCGATACCCCATAATTCGAAGCCGCGTTCGTCCATGGTAAACTCGTCGGTGTCGACGTCCCAAGCCCACAATGCGACGCCGGCTGCGGTAACCGCGAGACGAAGATGGTCGGATGCCCAGACGTGAGTCGGGTTGCGCTGCGTACTCATCTTACGTCCAATCGATCATTGTTTTGCTTGGTTGGACGCCGGTTCGATCGTCACCTGGTCGATAGTGGTCGGCGAACGGATAAGCCACCGCATTGTCTCCTCGGGTTCTCGTACGCTTTCAGGTCGCCACGCAGCAATCTTCAACACGGAAACGGCTGCACCGTCGGTAGCCACCACTCGCCGATCGGCGTGCAATTTAGTCCTTGAACCGAATACCCCGAGCCGCGTTCGTGCAGCATGTCCAATTTGACCCACACCCCGTCAGCGGTCCGCACCAATCGTGAGCGCGCGGATTTGCTGCTGCGGATCGGGCAGTCGTTGGAACTGAAGGCCAATGTCGATATCAGTACGCGCGGATTATGGTCGATCCCAGCGCTCGTGATTGGCATTCTATTGTCCAGCGCCGTGATTTTCCGGGCGGCAAGGGAAGCAAGCGATCGGGAGTCTAGCCGACCGCTCGCAGCGACACGGGATTGTCCGAAGGCAATAGTCCCACCGGCAGCGAACGGATAGCCGGTCTGGCGAGAAGATAGCCCTGCATGTAGCGGATACCGATCGCGCGCAGCGCTTCGAACTCGCCGACTGTTTCGATCCCCTCGGCGATGACGAGGATGCCCATCGCTTCGGCCATTCGCGTAACCCCGTTGACGATCATGCGGCGCGGCAGGCTGGCATTGATGCCGCGGATCAGATCCATGTCGAGCTTGATGATTTCGGGCTGAAACTTCGCGAGCAATCCGAGGCCGGCATGTCCGGCGCCGAAATCGTCGATCGCGGTGCCGAAACCCATCTTCCGATACGTCTCGACGATATTGGCGACGTGATCGGTGTCGGCCATCTTCTCGTTCTCGGTAAATTCGAAGATCAGGCGTTCGCTAGGCAGCCCGGTGGCGCGCGCGGTCTTCAACGTCAGCTGGATGCACGCGACTGGCGAATAAACCGCATTGGGTAGGAAGTTGATCGACAACCGCGCGCCGGTGCCGAGAATGCCAGCGACGACCGCGTGCTCGATCGCGGCGACGCGGCATTGCTGGTCGAACGCATAGCGGTTGTCCTCTGTCACCCGAGCCAGCACCTCCGCGGCGCCTTCCCCTGCTGCACCCCGGACCAATGCCTCGAACGCGTACGGCAACCCAGTCTCCACGTCGATGATCGGTTGGAACGCCATCGACAAGTCGAAGACCTCCTTATCCCCCCGGCATCCTTTGCACCCAGCGGCTTCAGCGCGAATCATTATGGCTCTTATGCTGGGTTACGTTACCGGCGTCCGGTTAATACGATCTATTCTTCTCGCGTATCTCACGCCCGAAAGTATCGCATGACGTCTGTTCCGCTGTTTGGCCCGGTGGCTTTTCGGAACTCTACTGCGGGTGACGCTTTGAGCTAGAAGATCAGAGGGAAACCAGACATGGCGGATCATAAGGACAATCTCGGCGCGCGTGACCAGGCGACGGTGTCGAAAAAAGAAACTTACGAGGTGGATTATTTCGCCAAGAAGCACGGCCTCACTCGCGAAGAAACGGTGGCTCTGATAGACCGCGTTGGAAATAGCCGCGAAGCGTTGGAGGCCGCCGTTGCTACCGCCTCGACTACCGAGCCGAAGAGGCGGGTTCGAACCGCCAAAGCGTCAAGTTCTTCCTCCGCAACCGCTAAGCGCACGCGTGCGTCGCTTGGCACGCGGAAGCGAACTGCGGCAGCGACACCATCGTCGGTCGGCCAGACTTTGGCTGCCGTCGCCACCCCGGTAACGGCGGCGGTCGAGGCCGTTACGGAGCCCGTGGCGAAGGTCGTCTCGCCTGCGATCGACAGCATCGCCGGAGCCCCGCGTAAAATGGCGAGGGTTGGCAGCCGCCGTACGGCCTCTGCGCGAAAGAAGGTAGCCGCAGCGCCGAAGGCGACGATAAAGCGCGCGGGGGCAGCGGCCGACGGGGTGAAGGCAGCCGTGAGTGGTCGCACGGCGTCAATCATGGGAGCAGCGGCGGCCGGTCTTGTAACCGGGCTCGTCGTTAACCTCGGGCGCAAGATGGCGGTGCAGGCGCCGAGTGCACTGGCGGGCGACTGGCTCGACGCGCTGAAGGTCGAACACCGGCTAGCGCTGGCGTTGTTCGATAAGCTGCAGGCAACCGGCAGCGATGAAACCGGCAAGCGCACAATATTGCTAACCCAGCTCAAGCATGCGCTTGGCAAGCACGCCTTCACCGAGGAAAACGTGATTTATCCCGCGCTACGCGCATGGGGTGACAAGGCCGACGCGGATAAGTTGAATCATGATCATGGGTACGTGAAGCAGAACCTGTATGATCTCGAAGAGATGGACAATGCGTCTCCTGCCTTTATGCAGAAGGTGTCGTCTTTTCGCGCCGAGCTCGAGGACCACATTCGCGAGGAGGAGGAGGCGATATTTCCCCCTCTGCACGCTGCCCTGGGCGAGGTCGGCAATGCCAGGGTCACTGCGCAGGCCAACAAGGAAGGGTTCAAGCTGGCGTGACAGGCGCTCGGGTGGACTGCTCGACGCTGGATCCGGGCATTAGCATTGGTGCTTTCGGAACTGTGCAGGTCGGGCATCGTATCTGATCAAGCTGCTATCCGAGATCAAGCTAACCGGAGGCATTACGCCATGGGCGTTCGTGACGAGGCTGTGGACCTAGCTCGGAGCATATGCGATTACGTAAGCGAAGGGCCAGCCCTCCCAGAAGCAGCCATGTCCGACGCATCGTGGAATATTCTTTTAGAGCTTCTTGTCGCAAGCGCCGACGGCCAGCCGGTTGTCGTCAAGGATGCGATTGCGGTGGCCGAAGGCTCTGCATCCGTGGGAAAGCGTTGGGTCATGGTGCTTCATCCGAAGGTATCGTCCGTTGCTGAAATGGCGGTTGCGATGACCCCGAAAACATTATCGAACTCACGCCGCAGGGCATTGCGGCCGTCGAAGCGTGCATGATCGATGCTCAGGAATATCTTAAAAGCCGCATCGTGCGATCCGCCGCTGCGTGACGTGACGGCCAACCGTGAAATAGGCGGAGGCTCCTATCCGATCATGTGACGCTCACCGACTAGTTCGAAGCGGATCCACCGGAGAATCCCGGCGGGCTTCTCCTTCGGGCCAAAACATTGATGGCTTGGGCGACATGCGCGCCGGCCAAGTGATCGCCGTCTGTATCTAAAATTTCGAGTGCGAGTTGCAGATATCGAAGGGCGTCCGGCCGCTCGTTATGATGATTATTCTCAACCATTGTCACCTCGCGCCACTGGGGAAGCGTCCCACACTTCCATGCGTTACCGTGCCTCGTGCAATGGCAACAAATACCTGAAATCTAGAGCTTTTGACCTCCCTACTGCAACCTCCACGGACCTGAATCCGTTCCCCCCGATTACCTTCGCCAGCCCCTTTTAGAGTGGCGCGTTGTTACCCGCTCGAAATTCTTAATTTGGGTTAGGGCGGAGTGCGCCGCCGCAGCTTTAGGATCTGGCCGGCTGGGGCCTGGCGCTCGGCAACCGGGGTGCGGTCTGACAAACTGTCGCTTCATGCCATCAGGAAGTGGACATGGGTAAGTGACGACCGTTTGCGCTGGATCAACTCTGCTTGTCCGCAAACTCTCTCGGCTGGTCGCGCTCGGCACAGACGATATTGCGGCGCTATCGGAGCTGGAATTTCAATCCGAGCAGGTCGCCAACCATCATTACCTCGTGCGTGAGGGCGATCGGGTAAATCGCTGCTGTCTCCTTATTGATGGTTATGCCGCGCGGAATAAGTTGGTGCGTAATGGACAGCGGCAGATCGTGGCCTTTCACATGCCTGGCGACATGCTCGATCTGCAGCATTCGCTGCTTAATCGCGCTGATCACAACGTTCAGACCACGACGGCTGCAACGGTGGGCTGGGTTGATGTCGAGAAGCTGAAGGGCTTTGCGTTGGCCCATCCGAAAATTGCCGAGGCTTTTGCTCGTGACGCGCTGATCGATGCGTCGATATTCCGCGAGTGGGTTTTAAATGTGGGGCGGCGGGACGCGAAAACGCGCGTGGCGCACATGCTTTGCGAGTTTGTGGCACGACGAGAGGCGATCGGTATCTCTCCCGCCGATCCGATGGTCCTCCCGTTCACTCAAGAGCAGATCGGGGATGCCACTGGCCTCACCTCGGTGCATGTGAACCGAATGCTACGGGTGCTCACCACTGAAGGTGCATTCGAGAGGCTGAACGGAGCCTACAAAATCGCCGATTGGCAAAAGCTGAAACGGCTGGCCGACTTTGATCCTGCATATTTGCATCAAGCTGCGTAATGCAAATATTGCCTATCGCGTTGAATCCTTTGGGCTTCCGCAATGGCGATTTTCTCGAAATATGACTGCGCCATCTCGCAATGGTTTATCTTGATTGCTGGGTCTTTTGCCGCGCCGAGCTCAATCGATTGCCGATAATGCATCTTGAACTATCCGATGTCTTTGACTGCGGATATTAACCCCATTTCAAAAAGGTTATCCTGCGGCCGAACCGATGTCGCTGATCGATATTAGCGCCAACCGTATTCCGCATGATAGTGCGATCCGATGCACCGCCACCGACGAGGGTTCCGGTAATCCTGCCGCTGAAACGCTTCATCAGCGGCACACGAGAGATGAATAAGCGACTGAAGTTGGGAAGCGCAATAGGCAACCTGAATGTCGACATGGGGGCATTAGTCCCCCGCCGAACTGACGAGCCACGGCTATTCTGCCCCCCCTGTGGCTACTTCAACCGCCTCGACATACGCCCATTCCTCAGCGGTAAGCGGCGTAGGCTTAGTCAGCAGCGCGATAAGCCGAAAATCCGGCATTCTCACCCGCGCTGTAACGGGCTTAACCGGGCGTAATTCACAAGTCTCGGCGGGAAGGTGGGTGGTCATCATCGGGTCTCCGCTGGGCGCGGCGTCCGTCGCCGCTCCCACCGACGATGGCCCGACCAGCGGCGCGGTCAGGCTCGGCGCCCCGTGTGTGCGGGGCGACTCGATGCCTAGGTGTTCGCTTCCCAGGGCCAACAAGTCGAATGGTTTGTGCAGCGGGCGCGAGGATGTGGGACCGGTCGCGGGATGCCGCATTCCCAAGGCGCGAGAGCGGCCGTAAGCCGGGGCCATGGTCGATACCCTCACGCCGAAGGCCAGAAGCGAACGCATGGCGCGGGTCCGGAATCGCGACACCAAGCCCAAGCTGGTGGTGCGGCGCATGCTGCACGCCATGGGCTATCGCTACCGCCTGCACGCCAAGGATCTGCCCGGAAAACCCGACATCGTGTTTCGAGGGCGCAGGAAGGTGATCTTCGTGCATGGCTGCTTCTGGCACCGCCACCCCGACCCGGCATGCCCGCTGGCGCGCATGCCCAAGTCCCGCCTCGACTTTTGGGGCCCCAAGCTGGAGGCGAACCGCGCCCGCGATCTCGCGACCGCAGTAAGGTTGGAAGCGATGGGGTGGTCGGTGCTGCTTGTCTGGGAATGCGAGTTGCGGGATAGGGAACACTTAGGAAACAAACTTCGCCGATTCATCGAGGGGAATTCATGAAGGCGATCGAACTGTTCGCGGGCGCCGGTGGCTTGGGGCTGGGCGTTGGACGCGCCGGGTTCACCCCACTCGACGTGGTCGAGTGGGACCGCTGGTGCTGCGATACGCTGCGCGAGAACCGCGCGCGCGGGACCGAGGCGATGCGCCATTGGCCCGAACCGCGCGAAGGCGACGTGCGCGGCTTCTCGTTTAAGCAGTTCGAGGGTCAGGTCGATCTGGTCACCGGTGGGCCACCGTGCCAGCCATTCTCGCTGGGTGGCCGTCACAAGGCGTTTCTGGACGAGCGCGACATGTGGCCGCAAGCGGTGCGGGCGGTGCGCGAGACCCGGCCAAGCGCGTTCATCTTCGAGAACGTGAAGGGGCTGACCCGAGCGACCTTCGCGACCTATTTCTCGTCTATCTATCTCCAGCTTTCCTATCCCGAGATCGTGGCCAGGGCAGGGGAGAGCTGGCTCGACCACCGCGCCCGGCTGGAACAGCACCACACCTCCGGTGCGGCTTCGGGCCTTTCCTACCGCGTGCTGCCGCCCAAGGTGCTGAACGCGGCCGATCACGGCGTGCCGCAACGCCGCGAGCGCGTCTTCTTCGTCGGCTTTCGCTGCGACATGGGGATCGAATGGTCGTTCCCGCGCGAGACCCACAGCCGCGAGGCTCTGCTCTGGGACCAATACCGCAGCGGCGACTATTGGGATCGCCACCAGGTCGCCAAGCGCGGCCGCCCGGTCGACCCCCGCGCGATGCTCGCGGCGAGCAAGCTCGACGCGAAGCCGACCGAACTATCCTGGCGCACTACCCGCGACGCGCTGGTCGGGCTGCCTGATCCCGAACTGTCGCCGCGCGCGACAACCGTTTTCGCCGACCACCGGCTGCAGGCGGGGGCACGCTCCTATCCCGGCCACACCGGCAGCCCGCTCGACGAGCCAGCCAAGACGCTGAAGGCCGGTGTGCACGGCGTGCCCGGCGGCGAAAACATGCTGCGCCGGCCCGATGGCTCGGTGCGCTATTTCACGATCCGCGAAAGCGCTCGGTTGCAGACCTTTCCCGATGACTTCGTGTTCCACGGCTCATGGTCAGAAACCATGCGCCAGCTCGGCAACGCCGTGCCGGTGGAACTGGCCGAGGTCGTGGCGCGCTCGGTTCGCCAGCATCTGGATAGTGCCCGGTCCCGTGTCGGCCACGCCTGATGTCCGAGGTCTACAATCCACTCGACAAGATCAATCTCGGTAAGTCGGTCGCCGACGCGCTGCTCGAGCGTCCAGCGGAAGCGCTCGCCGATATCGCGCCGTTCGAGGGGGCGGGGATCTACGTTCTCTATTATAACGGACCATACCCGGCCTACGCGCCGATCGCGGCGGCCAACGCCGAGGAGCCGCACTGGCCGATCTATATCGGCAAGGCAGTGCCCTCTGGCGCGCGCAAGGGCGCGAGCTTGACCGCCAGTGGCCGAGGCCGCTCGCTCTACGCGCGTCTGTCCGATCACCGCGACAGCATCGTCGACGTCGAGCGCGGGTCGGCCAGTCTCGCCGTCGCTGATTTTCAGGTCCGCTATCTGATCGTCGACGACATCTGGATCCCGCTTGGCGAAAGCCTGCTGATCACACGCTTCCGCCCGGTGTGGAACATCGCGCTTGATGGCTTTGGCAATCATGACCCCGGCAAGGGCCGGCATCAGGGACAGCGCCCGCTCTGGGATCACTTACACGAAGGGCGCGGCTGGGCGGTCAAGTGCGCCGCTCGGCCCGAGCCGATCGACGCGGTCATCACGCGGATCGCCGACTACCTCACCGCGCACCCGCCGGCGGACGAGGCTTGAAGGCGGCCTTCGATATCAAGAGTGGGTCGGTATCGCGCCAGACCGATCCCCGCGCATGACGGACGAGGACACACGTTGCGTTGTCATGGAGCTCCTCGCGCGGCGCGCACCGGACGCGACGGTGTGCCCGAGCGAAGTAGCACGGGCGCTGCCTTTCGTATCGGGAACTCACCGATCGTCGGAAGACTGGCGGAGCGCGATGCCGATGGTGCATGCCGCCGTCGATCAACTGCTGACCGAAGGGTCATTCAGCTCAGCTGGAGAGGACGCGGGATGCCGGCGCGCGCTGGCCCCTACCGGATTGGTCGCCCGTCAGAGGCCTCAAAAAGCTAGTCGCGTGGAGCTTGGCAGATCGCTTGACCTTGCGAAAACCATCCGCCGCCCCAATTATGCTGCACTGCACAATAATTCGCCGTAAGTGAAGGGAAGTCTTGTGGCTTCAATCTCCGAGACCATTGCGAGATTTCAGCATTATGGCTGTGGCTTTCATTCAGCTGAGCGCTCGACAGATGTGAGTCAGCTTGAGCCAATGGATAATTTCGGGCGTAACCCTGGCAATTTGCGGGCGCTGATGCATGTCCCGGTTGGGTTGCCCGCGGGGGCGCCGCTGGTCGTCGTACTGCACGGATGCACTCAAACCGCGGGCGCCTATGACCGGGGATCGGGGTGGTCAACGCTGGCCGACCGCTTCGGTTTTGCCATACTTTATCCGGAACAACAACGCGGCAACAATCCCAACCTGTGTTTCAACTGGTTCTCACCAAGCGACACACGCCGGGGCGTAGGGGAGGCGGAGTCCATCCGTGAGATGGTGGTCACCGCGATCGAGCGGCGTCGATTGGACGCTTCGCGCGTGTTCGTTACTGGCCTGTCGGCGGGCGGCGCCATGACCTCCGTGATGCTCGCCACTTATCCGGAAATGTTTTGCGCCGGCGCGATCATTGCTGGCCTGCCTTTTGGCACGGCGGCCAGCGTATCGGAGGCGCTCGAGCGGATGCGCGGTCATGGACACGATCACGAAGCGTCGAGTGATCGCGTCCGCGCCGCTTCGGCACATCGGGGTCGATGGCCCGCCGTGTCTGTTTGGCATGGACCGACGGACATGACGGTGAATGCGGCGAACGCCGCGATGATCGTGGAGCAGTGGAAGGGAGTTCATGGCGTTACTTCGCCGCCCATTGAGGGCCAAGTCGATGGGCAGGTTCATCGAGAATGGCACGATGAGGCAGGGCGTCTGGTGGTCGAGGACTATGTGGTGGCTCGGCTCGGCCACGGCACGCCGATCGCAACTTCGGGCGACGAAGCTTGCGGCGTTCCTGGACCTTACATGCTCGATGCGGGCATCTCCTCCACCTATCGGATCGCGGCGTCATGGGGCGTCGTCCCCGCAACCGCGCCCCCGCGAGAACGTCCCACCGCGCCAGACCGGCCAAAGGTGGCTGGCTCGCGGCCGATGCAGGCAGCGCCGCAGCCCCTTAATCCGGGGCAGATCATCAATGATGCCCTTCGTGCTGCCGGTTTGATCAAGCCGTGAAGCACCGCATGTCCGGTATAGGCTGATAGCTCACCAGATCGAGAGTCCGATATTAAATATCTGGCTCGGCGACCGTGGCGGAGAAGTTTACGGGCATCGTTCCCGTAGTAGGCTCTCGCCGGTGCTTATTTGCCGGCCGCGAGCGCGCAGCCTCGTTCGATGCCTGTTTTTCAATCTGAGGTGTCACCCTGCGCCGTTTTGGCGGCGCGAGCCTTACGGGGGGCTTTCGCTGCCTGTGCGACCTTGGTCTGTCGCCCCTTGGAGCCCAGCCCGATCTTATGCGCCATGGCGCGACGCGCCTCCGAATAGGTCGGTGCGACCATGGGGTAATCGGCTTTCAGATTGTACCGCTCACGATACTGTTCGGGTGTCAGGCCGTTGGTCGTTAGGTGACGACGCAACGCCTTATACGGCTTGCCATCGATCATTGAGATGATGAAATCGGGATTGGACAAGGACTTCCTTGCGGTGACCGCAGGCTCATACGAATGCTCCTCGGCCGGCTCTTCAGTGGGTGCGTTGCCAAGCGAGAGCGAACTCACGGCTTCGTGCATGGAGCGCATGAACGCCAAGACCTCGTCGGCACCAGCGCGCGTATTGCTATTAGAGAGCCAGGCGACCGTTAAACCCGTGGCGAGTTCCACCACGTCGATCTTGTCTTCGTTGTCGGCCATTGCCGTATCCTTATGTTGCGACACATTGCCGCTGCCAGTTCATGGTGATCAAGTAAAGCTCTGTCAGGCGTTGGATCGGAGCTGGACCATGTCCGCCGGACGAGCACCTCATGTGACGCGGTTAGATTGACGCTGCGGAACTTACCTTAATCTTCAATGATGGCTCTCAGTTTCGATGCTCCGTCTCAAACGCCCATTCCGAAGTACTTCGTCTGCTCTTCCCAACTGACCGGCAGATCAGCCGTAAATGCCAGCCGCTTGGCATCGATCGTGGCGACCTGCCGCCCGGCCAGCACATCATCGACAATGGCCGGCGCGAGAAACGCAAGCCTGACGACGCGGGTGACGTAGGATTTGACGACCCCCTCGGCCTCGGCCAGCTCGCGGACGGTGACCTCACCGCGCTGAAGCTGCCCCCACCATTTATGCGCCTTGACCAGCAGCTTGATCATCGATGCGTCGGGCGGGGCGGCGGCAACGCTGCGGCCATCGTTCTGGACCAGCCGCAGCCGGTGCCCGGTGCGCGTCATCCTGACCGGGCAGGCGAGGGTGATGATCGTATCGGCATCGGGAGGCGGTGACACCGACAGGTGCTGCGCGACCGCTGCCATGAGAAGTTCGATACTGACCTCTGTCGGATGCACGACGATGCCGGCGATGATCGCGCGCAGGATGTGGGGATCGCGCTTTCGGATCATCGCGGCGGTGGCGCGCGAGGTGCTGAAGATGCGTTCCATGTCCGGCAGCTCAAGCGGGATACCGGTGCGCTGCATCAGCGCCATCGGATCGTCGAAGGCCGCCGCTAGCGCCTCGATAGTGGCGGTCTCGATCTCGCGCGCCGGGATGCGGGTGCCTTTGCCCTCGCTAGTACCGTGGTGTGCTGACTGGCTGACATAATAGCGATAGCGCACCTTGCCGTTGTCACCGCCGTTCGAGACGGCCCTGCAGGCATGCGCCGCGATCAGCTTCTCGCCCGTATCGTCGACGATCAGACCGGCGAGCAGGCTGCCGCTAGCGGTGTTCGACCTGCGCCGCACGCCCGGCACATGCCCGGCCAGCAAAGTCTGGGTGGCATCCCAGATCTGTCGGTCGACGATGGCTTTGTGCAGCCCCTTGTGGCGTTGGTCGCGGTGCGGGATCTCGCCGATATAGATCGGGTTCTTGAGGATGGCGTAGATCTGCCCCCGGCTGAACGGCACGCCGCCAAAGGCACGGCCATTGGCCATCTGGCGCACCGGGGTGTGAATCCGCTCGGCATTCAGCCGGTCGACCAGCAAGCGGACATTGCCGATGTCGAGATAGCGCTGGAAGATACCCTGCACGAGTGCCGCATGCGGCTCGACGATCTCGAGCGTGCGGCCATCGGGCCTGTAGCCAAGCGGCGGCAGGCCACCCATCCACATGCCCTTGGCCTTGGAGGCGGCGATCTTGTCGCGGATCCGCTCGGCGGTCACCTCGCGCTCGAACTGCGCGAACGAGAGCAGCATGTTGAGGGTGAGCCTGCCCATGCTGGTGGTGGTGTTGAACGACTGGGTGATCGATACGAACGACACCCCGGCCTGGTCGAAGATCTCGACCAGCTTCGAGAAGTCGAGCAGCGAGCGAGTCAGGCGGTCGACCTTGTAGACAACGATAATGTCGACCTTGCCTGCCGCGATGTCACCGAGCAGGCGTTGAAGGGCAGGGCGCTCCAACGTTCCGCCCGACAGTCCGCCATCGTCATAGATATCGGGCAGGGCATTCCAGCCTTCGCTGGCTTGCGACAGCACGTAGGCGGCACACGCCTCACGTTGCGCATCGAGCGAGTTGAACGCCTGCTCTAGTCCCTCATCGCTCGACTTGCGGGTGTAGATCGCACAGCGCACACGGTTCATGCCGCAGCCTTTCTTGCACTCGGGAGCGTGCCACTATCCTGTGATCCCTTTCTGGTCTTCAGTCCGAAAAAGGCTGGCCCCGACCAGCGCGTGCCGGTGATCGCGCGGGCGACCTCGGACAGCGAGTTCCACACCGCCCCGTTCCAGCGGATCACGCCGTCCTCGCCGACCTCTACGATATGTGCCACTCCGTTCCACTCGCGGATCAGCCGCGTGCCCGGGCGCACCGCCTGGGTGACGGTCTTCGCGGTACCGAGCTGCGCAAGCCGCTGCTGGCTCACCCGCGACAGACCGCCCAGTGCCCGCGCCTGCAGCTCATAGCCCAGCGCCATCCGCAGCAGGCTGGGGCTGATCAGGGGCACCGGCGTACCCTTCAGCGCGCGCCATTCGTCGCGCAGCCGCGCCGACGACATCGTCGTCAGCGCGGTCAGCTTGTCCTCGACGCTCGTGATCATGCCGCCACGCCCGCGATACGGTAGCAGGTCTGGTCACCGCGCCTGGACTTCTCGAGCACATGGCCTTTCTTGCGCAGGCCGGTCAGCGCCGCTCGCGTCGTGTGCGGCAGCCAGCCGGTGGCTGCGATCAGGTCAGCCAGCGTCGCGCCCTCCTCGCGGCTCAGCAGCGCCAGGACCGCGCTGGTCTTGGTCACGCGGGGCCTGTCGGGCTCGGCGGCGGAGAGGGCAGGGGCTTCGCCAGCCTCACCGCCGCTGTCGCCGTTGGCGATACCGATCGCGGCGTTGCCGGCGTTCGTGATGTACAGGCCGTAGGCGATATCGCCATCGACATGGTGGATGGCGAGCTTGTCGTTGGTCTCGCGCTCTTCGGCCAGGCCGCGCTTCACCAGCCCGGTGATCGCCTTGGTCAGGCGGGCACCGGCACCGCTTACAGTCTCCGGGGCCGGCAGCAGACTGCCGGTGCCGCGCTGCGCGGCGGTGGACAAAAGGATGCTGTCGAGATCGGTCAGTTTGGTCATGGTGGTGGTCCTTGTTCAAGGCGAGCGGCACGCTTGCCGCTCCCACCGTCCACAGCCCCGTCGATCTCAAATCGGCGGGCCGGGCGGCCCCGTCCCAGGCCGTGATTCAGTAGGCACACGTTTGCTCTGGTCGCAGCACAAGTCGAATGGTTTTTTAGCGCGATGCGCCGGGGCATGCGCCGAGCCATCGTCACTGTCGCGCGTCGCCTGGCCGACCTGTTCGTCGCACGAAGGCCACCGGCGCATATACGTTCGGACAATGGCGCCGAGTTTATCGCCAATGCGGTGCAGCAATGGCTCGGCCAGATCGGCGTGAAGACGCTCTACATCGCACCGGGGTCACCATGGGAGAATGGCTATAAAGAGAGCTTCAACGGGTCGCTGCGCGACGAACTGTGTGGGCGGCGAGGCCTTCTACAGGCTCGCCGAGGCGAAGGTGCTGATCGAAGCGTGGCGGCGGCATTACAACACCGTCCGTCCGCACAGCAGCCTAGGCTACCGACCGCCGGCCCCGGAAACGGCCTCACCGCCATATCTGGCCTCCGGTTCCGCTTCGCTCCACCTCCGCCCAGATATGGCGGCGGCGAGCATAATCCACTAACAATTAACCCGGCCCAATCGACGGGGGCAGGTCAATCAGCTTATCCAACGTCAGGTCCGAGATCGCCCGGCGGAGCCGCAGGTTCTCCTTTTCCAGATCCTTCATCCGCCGCGCCTGGTCGGTCTTCAGCCCACCATATTCCTTGCGCCAGCGGTAGTACGTTTGCTCGCTGACCGCGATCCGCCGACATGCTTCGGCCGTCGATGCCCCTTGCGCCAATACGATCTCAACCTCACGCAGCTTGCCGATAATCCCTTCCGGCTTGTGCTTCTTGAATGGCATCTGTCGTCCCTTTCGTGGTCCAGACTATCATAGTCCCTGGGCCACTCAGCGGGGGGCAGATCACTAATAGACCATCAGCCGCCGGTTCGCTTTCGATTGGCCCAATGCCACGTCAATGCGGGGACTATAACAATCCCGGTCAGGAAACCGACTATGCCAAGCGTAGGCTCAGGCGGAACACGTCCTGATCCCGCAAGAAAGATAAGCAGGAACATCATCAGAACGGCCAAGAGCAGACCCCAGGCGATAATTCGACTTTTATAAGTGCCAGCGGCCATAGTTTCTGCATGCTCCATGGTTCGGGGAGAACCTGACCGACATCCATTTCTTCGCCGACCTCTCGGGAAGAACATGAGAAACAGCGCGTCCCCAATCAGTTGCCGTGCGTAATATGAATGGCGACGATCTGCGAACTGCTGTCACCATTGCTGGCGATCACGCTATAAAACCGTCCCTCACGCTTCGCCGCCTGAAACGACGACGTGCCAAGAGCGGCTCCGGAATGCCATCCAACGGCGTCGCGTACCGCGAAAAACGTAGCCGATGTGCCTAAATCAACCGCGGGCTCGAAGCCCAATAGAGCCTTCGTCGCCTGTACCGTGCCGGAAAGCGCTTGGTCTGTTCCAACCGTGCAGACCTGACGCGCCTCTCCCGCGCTTTCACTGTCGCTAACGTTCAGCGTCAACGACCCTTCGGCATTGATTTCACCCAATTCGCCGCGACGATCGGTTTGGTGCCATCCCCGATCGCTTGCCCGCTTGCGGATCGCGGCCGTGGATGACGGGCGATCAAGACAAAGCGAACCAAATTCCCTGGCCATCAAGCCGCCTGATGCTCCAACCGAAACGCCTGCCTTCACGGGAAAGCGAGGGTCGTTTCGACAGTCGGGACGATCACCAACCTGCATTGCCTTCCAGCGAGCGCCACTATCGAGCGAAGTACGTATGACTTGAGTTGCCCGGTATCGTGCCCCACCGCCCCCCGCATCGACAAAACAGATCGTTGCAACTCCGTCTTTCCAGTCCAGCAGCAGGGCGGACATGTGCCACTCATCATTGGGCTCGCTCAGCTGCGCCCAGCCATCTGGGAAAACTTTGAAATTTGTGAAGCCATAGTCTGTAGGTGTGTGGAGCGAGATTTTTCGCCGTGGGCCGGTCGAGTTTGGAAAGCTATTAAGATCAAGGCGACGCATGATCGCCGATGAGGTCGGCGCATCGGTGGCAGTTGATATGGGTTTGCGAATGACACCAATGGGGGCTGGGTGAGTACAGGAATATTGGACGAGCGATGGAAGTAACCCAGTTCGTTCAATCGCCGCGAGGGTCTGAGTGGTTGAGCAAGCAAGGCCGTTGCTGTTCGCGCACAAGCGATCCTCAAGGTTAGCCCCATCCAACTTGCGGCGCTGCGCGGCAGAAATCTGCTCGACGAACGATTCCTGCTCCCAGGACAGGTCGCCAGGCGTGATCTCTCGCAAATGTCGCGACGGGCATTTCAAATCTGCATCTTGAGCAAATGCATCGAACGCTGTTCCGGCCAAGGTCTGGCTTACCGGAGAAACGACCGCGGCGAGAGCCAGAGCGAACGTCAGCATCACCGTACCCCAAATCAAGCGTTGAAACCGATGTAGAGACCGCGCTCTTGGGAAGACCAGACGGCGTCGCGACCTTAGGCCATACAAAGTGACAACGTGCTGACTGCAAGATGAAATCGGGCAACCCTATGAGCGGGCCGCTTGCGTAAGGCTTGGACTAAAGCCGGCGATCTTCGCCGTGCGAGTGTCATCTGGCCGCCCCTTAGCGGTACAGCCGCCTTTGACGGCACTCTCGACGGGCGAAATAACAACAATGATCGCCAATCAGATCATTCAAGGACGGACGCTCGGAGGGTAAAACCTAGCCAATCGCTCCGCATCCCTTCGGCCATCTTATTGCGGCCCGAAATATCGAAGATGCGGAACGGGGGGCAGAGTGAAGAGGTGGAAATGCTGCCCACAGCTCCCGTTCGCAGGCTAGGTTCGCAAGAAGACATTTACATTCCTGTTTTGCCTATTCCAGTTATCGGCCTTCGTCCGCGTCGCTCAAGCGACGACTTTCCGCGCTCTCCGGCTTTTGAGCAGCGTACCGATGATTTGCGGAGGGCTGCATTTCCCCACCGGTACCCAGTTTGCGCGTGACCGAACCTTGCTCTCTCAATTGTGCTCGCGGAAAAGCAATGATAACCGGTTCGGATGCGTGCATTACCGCAGTCCAGGCCCATCCCCACAACCATTGGTGTCGTGTTTGGTGGGTTGTGGGCGATTCTCGGCGCTATGGCTTTCCCTTCAGGCTGGCGTCTTCCCCTGGTTATGATGGCAGCGTTGGTGACAACGCTACTGATCGTTCGCCTCTGGCGAATAAATCAGACATCTTCGGTCACGATGCCGTCTCTATTTCGGAGGAAAGCGTATCTATTTTCGGTCGTAGCGGAGGTCCTCGCGATCTACGTCGCGTCGGCCGTATCCACCCGGTTCGGATTCCGTGAATATTTCATCCAGATCGTCGGCATTATCGTCGGTCTGCACTTCATCGGCCTTTGGGCTGCGACGCGCTCGAAAAGGTTCTTGGCCATCGCTGGCGGGATGTGCATTGTTTCGACGGTTTCTATACCACTGCCGGCGATGGCTCATTTTGATCAACGTGAGGGACGTTTTCACGGGCTTCGGTAACGCAATGGTCCTTTGGCTAGGAGCTAGCCGCTCCTCGTAATCCTACAACATAAGTGACGCCTGCTACCGGCCGGGTCGTGTTTGACGAACCGGCGGCCGCCATCAGATCCTGCCGGCATTCTCAACGTATGCCTTTGAATGCTAGCTGCGTACCGGCTCCGCGATTTCAGACGACCCATGACCGTTCATACAGGGCGCGCTTTCTACGCACCAACTTCGGCCGCTCGTTCATGATCTGATGACACCATTACGGCGCGCGTTGGGCTGGGGCGCGCTTGGCCGCCCTTCCCGACTGGAGTCGAATTTTGGGAAAGGCAGTCGATCAGTGTGGATCGGCGTCGAAACGGGACCCCACCATATCGCTTTGTAACTCTATTAAATTTGCTCGGTAACTTCGGATCTGAAAGGGTCCCGATCGGCAACGAACGGGACCCCCGCGAGATTGACCTTTTCACATTCAAAAACAACAACTTGTGTTTCGGGTAGGTGGGGTCCCATTTCGACGCCGATCCACAATCTCGATCGACGATCCGCAGTCTCCGACCTGTATGCACGCCCACGGCCACTGCGGCGCCACGACCTTCGTGCCGCCAGGTCATCATTTTGCACGACGAATCTATCTACAAGCGCCGTAATCGCATCGAACGATGCTTCAACCGTTCATGCACTTCTGCCGCTTCGACACGTGCCGCGATCAACGCTTTATCCACGTCACTGGCCTTGTCGAGCTCGCCGCCGACATGATCTGGACACCCTGAGCGTCAACCCGACTCCGCGCTACGCCCAAATGGCTTGCATCATATTAGTAATATAGCATATGATATGTTTGTAAATTATAGGTCAGCCGTTTGGGATTGGAGAGCCGGTGCAATTTTCGATGCCGATGCCCTCCCTCAGTGACGTTGCATCACAGCATAATCGTATCCGGCCGGATGAAATTGCGATCCAGTTCGATCGGCGCAATTGGACCTATGCGGCTTTGGATTCTCATGCGACCCGGATCGCTGCCACACTGGGTCGAAACGGCCTGACGCGCGGTCAGCGCTTCGGGCTGGTGGGTCGCAACAGCGATCTACATCCCATCCTGGCGATTGCCGCCGCGCGTGCCGGCCTGATTTTCGTGCCGATCAACTGGCGCCTGTCATCGGCAGAAATTGCCCTGATCGTCGCCGATGCGGGGCTTGCCATCTTATTCGTAGAGGACGGCGCACAGCTCGACACGGCGCTCTTTCAAATGGCTACGACCCCGGCCGATGCGCTGTTCGATTCTGTATGGCTGGATGACGGCGCAGATTTCGTCGCAGTCAACGGATCGACAGCCGATACCGTGCTGCTGATCTATACCTCGGGAACGACCGGCGTACCGAAGGGCGTGATGCTCTCGCATCGCAGTCTCTTTGCCACCAATGTCCTCCGCCTGGCGGCGGATCAGTCATGGGATCGATGGGATGCCAGCGACGTGACGCTACTGCCGCTGCCGCTCGCACATGTCGGCGGGTTCAGCATGCTCGCTCGATCTCTGCTTACCGGCGGGCGGGCGATCATCCAGCCAACGTTCGATCCGGGATCGGTGCTGGACGCGATCGACACGCAGGGAGTGACGAAGATCGGGCTGGTGCCGACCGCGATGAAAATGGTCATCGATCATCCGCGCGCTCAACAGGTGGACTATTCCCGCATCCGCACCATGCTATACGGTGCCGCGCCGATCACGCCGGCCTTGCTGCGTGAAGCGATCGCGACGTTCGGCTGCGATTTCGCACAGAGCTACGGCATGAGCGAAACTGGCGCAACCTGCGTGGTGCTGCCGCCCGACGATCACGATCCCGCCGGGAATGAGCGTATGCGATCGGCGGGCAAGCCGCTGCCTGGCACGACGCTGCGTATCCTAGACCAGGATGGGAACACCTTGCCGCCGGGCGAGATCGGCGAGATCGCGATCCACACCGCCGGCATCATGAACGGCTATTGGAACCGCCCTGACCTGACCGCCGCCGTGCTGTCCGACGACGGGTGGTATCGCACCGGTGACGCCGGCTATCTCGATATCGACGGCTATCTGTTCATCAAGGATCGCCTCAAGGACATGATCATCACCGGCGCGGAAAACGTCTATTCCGCCGAGGTGGAGAACGTCATCGCCGCGCACCCGTCGGTGGCCGAAGTCGCGGTGATCGGCGTTCCCGATCCGCATTGGGGCGAGGCGGTGAAGGCGGTCGTCGTGCCGCGTGATGACGGGATCGAACCCGACGCATTTATTGCTTGGGCACGCACGCGACTGGCGCATTACAAGGCGCCGCGGTCGGTGGATATCGTGGCCGCGTTACCGCGCAACGCCAGCGGCAAGATCGATAAGGTGGCGCTGCGCCAGCCCTATTGGTCGGGCAGCGATCGGAACGTCAATTGACCCCGTCCGCAGCGGAAGGCGGCACCGATGCTGCCGGGCGCGGCTGGGCGATGACCCTGCTGGTTTCGATCTACGCTTCCAACTTCGTCGACCGGACGATCGTTAACATCCTGCAACAGCCAATCAAGATCGACCTCCAGTTGCAGGATTGGCAATTGGGCCTGCTAGGCGGCACGAGCTTCGCGTTGTTCTACACCGTGCTTGGTCTGTACGTCGCGCGGCTGGCGGAGCGCCGCGATCGTATCCATCTGCTGACGATCTGCATTCTCGCCTGGTCGGCTTTCACCATGCTGTGCGGCGCGGTGACCAGTTTCGTACAGATCCTGCTGCTGCGTGTCGGTGTGGCGATCGGCGAGGCGGGGGCCACCCCGACCGGGCATTCGCTGGTGTCGGACTACTACCCACCCGATCGCCGCGCTGGCGCGCTGGCGATATTTTCCTCGGGCAACACGATCGGGCAGGTGCTGGGCGCGCTTCTCGCGGCGTTCGCGGGGCAGGCGTTGGGGTGGCGCTGGACCTTCGTCGTGGCGGGCGCGCCTGGCGTGGTGCTGGCTTTGCTCGCCATCACGACGCTGCGCGAGCCGCGCCGCGATACGCCCGTATCCCCCGAGCCGGTCGCCTCCACGCGCGATGTGGCGCGCACGCTATTCGGCAAGCCGAGCTTCCGCCATCTGACGGCGGGCACGGCCCTAACGCTGTTCGCCGCTTACGGCATCGCCAGCTTCATCGTTCCCCACCTGATGCGCAGCTATGCGCTCGACCTGCGGCAGGCCGGCATTATCGGCGGGGTGGGTGGCGGGGTAATGCTCGGGCTCGGCACGCTGGGCGGCGCGTTTCTCGCACAGCGCGCGGCGCGGCACGATCGCCGTTGGCTGATCCGCACTCCGGCGCTCTTCATTGCCGCGGCGGCTCCGCTCGGATTGATCGCGTTCGTCACGACCAATCTGTGGGTCGCGGTGCTGGCCTTCCTGGCGATGAACGGGTGCATCGGCACGTTCCAGGGGCCATTGTTCGCCACGCTGCATGCGCTGGTCGGGCCGCGATCACGCGCGACGGCCAGCGCCATCCTGCTGTCGGGGGTGACCCTGGTCGGCCTCGGGCTCGGGCCGTTGACGGTCGGCTATCTCAGCGATGTCGCCGCCGCCGCGCAGTTCGGCAATGCTAACTATGCCGTCCTTTGCCGTGCCGGGACGGCGACCAGCCAAGCCTGCAGCGCCGCTTCGGCGGCGGGCTTGCGTCAGGCGCTGCTTGCCGCCGCCGCCATGCTCGCCTGGGCCGCGCTGCACTTCGGTCTCGCCGTGCGCAGCAGCGTCGCCGACCGCGTTGATTGACAGCTTTTCGATACGGGGAACCAGCAGATGACGATCGATTATGCCGCCGCGATGGCGTTGCGCGACGAGGGGCGCCGCTTCGACTATGCGGACCGCGAGACGATGCTCTACGCGCTCGCCGCCGGCATGGGCCGCGATCCGCTCGACGCGCGCGAACTGCGCTATGTGTTCGAGGGCGACGGCTTTTGCGCGATGCCGACGCTGGCGGTGGTGGCGGCGCGCAGCGATATCGCGCGCCGCATTCCGTTCGATCTCGCGCTGATGCTGCACGGCGAGCAGCGGCTGACGCTGCACCGACCGATGCCGACCGCGGCCAGCCTGATCGCCGACAGCCGGATCACCGAGGTGCTCGACAAGGGCGAGGGAAAGGGCGCGCTAATCTACACCGAAACGACGGCGCGGCTGGCCGATACGGACGAGCCGTTGTTCACGATTGGCAACACGCTGTTCGCGCGTGGCGATGGCGGGTTCGGCGGACCGCGCGGCCCCGCGCCGGCCACCCATGCCTTGCCTGATCGCGCGCCCGACCACGTCCATGTCGCCGAAACGCGGGCCGACCAGGCATTACTCTATCGCCTGACCGGCGACCGCAATCCACTTCACGCCGATCCGGCGCTCGCGCGCCGGGCAGGGTTTGCGGTGCCGATCCTGCACGGCCTGTGCACCTATGCGATCGCCTGCCGCGCGGTGCTCGCCACGGCGTGCGAGGATGATCCCGCCCGCGTGCGCCAGTTCGACGTGCGCTTCACCGCGCCGGTCTTTCCCGGCGACCGGATCGAGACCGATGTCTGGATCGACGGCGACATCGTTTCGTTCCGTTGCCGCGTGCCCGAGCGTGACGTGGTGGCGATCAACAACGGGCGCTGCGTGATCGTTACGCCGTAACGGGTGAGGGCTTCGCCTTGCGCACCGCCACGGTCTGCGCGTTGGTATAGGCCAGCAGCCCCTCAAGCGAGGATTCGACACCGATCCCCGATGCCTTGTGCCCGCCAAACGGTGAATGCGCATACATTGCCTGCGCCTGGTTGATCCACACGTTGCCGGTTTCGAGCCGCGAACCAATCTCCAGCGCGCGATCGGCATCCGCGGACCATACCGATCCGCCCAGTCCGTAAATCGAATCGTTGGCGCGTGCGACGACATCGTCGATATCGTCAAATTTCAGCAGCGGCAGGATCGGCCCGAACTGTTCTTCCTGGACGATACGGGCATGTTCGGGCGGATTATCGACGAGCGTCAGCGGCAGGAAATAGCCCGGCCGGTCCATCGCCTCGCCGCCGGCGAGAAACGCGTATCCATTCGCCTTGCTGTCTTCGATCAGGTTCACCAGCCGCTCGAACTGCTGGCGGTTCTGGATCGGCCCGAAGCGGGTGCCCTGCTCGGCGCCGTCGCCGATCGTCGCGGCGCGTGCCAGCGCGACGAGGGCGGCGGCGAATTGATCGTAAATGTCGGCATGGACGTACAACCGCTTGACCGCGACGCAAATCTGCCCGGCATTGCCGAATGCCGCGGCGAAGATCTGCTTGGCGACGGCGGGCACGTCGACATCCGGCAATACGATCGCGGCGTCGTTGCCGCCCAGCTCAAGCGTGATGCGTTTCAGCGACAGTGCGGCGCTCGCCATCACGCGCCGCCCGGTAGCGCTGGAGCCGGTGAAGGTGATCTTGTCGATGCCGGGATGCTCGGTCATCAGGGGGCCGAGCGCATCGCCACCCGACAGCACGTTCAGCACGCCCGGCGGGAAGATCGCGCGCGCCAGTTCGCCGATCCTGAGCGTCGTCAGCGGCGTGAACGGCGATGGCTTCAGCACCACTGTATTGCCCGCCACCAGCGCGGGCGCCGCCTTCATCATCGCCATCATCACCGGAAAATTCCACGGTGCCAACGCCCCGACCACGCCGATCGGCACGCGGCGCACCTCGACGCGGCGTTCGGCATTGTCCTCCGTCACCTCGATCGGAATATCCATATCGGCATAGGCATTGGCCCAATGCGCGCCGCCCAGCACGTCGCCCAGCGCATCGGCATGCGGCTTGCCGTGTTCGCTGGTCAGCAGGCGCATCAACGAATTCTTGTGCTCGGCGAGCAGCGCGGCGAGCGCCTTGACCATGGCCTGCCGCTGGGCAAGCGGAGTCGATCGCCACCCCGGCAGCGCGGCACGCGCGGCGGCGACGGCAGCGTCCAGCTCTGTCGCGCCGCAATCGGGGGCATGTCCGATCACCTGTTCGTTCGCGGGGTTGATGACATCGAAATGGGCGGAGACGAGGGCGTCGGTGCCGTTGATGGTAGCGGCGTAGGTGTCGGTCATGGGGCGCTGTCCTGTTCGGCGGATGGAGTGGTTCCGGCAAGATACCGTTCGCGCACGGTGCGACGGAGCAATTTGCCGTTCGGCTGGCGAGGGATGACGTCGATGAAATCGACGCTGCGTGGCGCCTTGAAACTCGCGATCCCGCCCTTGACGAAGGCGATGAGCTCCGCCGCGCTCGGCGGAGCGATGTCCTCGACCAGTTGGACCACGGCTTTGACCGCTTGACCAAATTCCGCATGCGGAACACCGATCACCGCGACGTCGGCGACCGCCGGATGTTCCGCCAGCCGGTTTTCGACCTCTTGGGGGTAGATGTTGACCCCGCCGGACAGGATCAGGTCGGATCGCCGATCCGCCAGGAAGAGATAGCCGGCGTCATCGACGTGCCCGATATCGCCGAACGTGCCCCAGCCACGCACATCCAGCGCCTGTGCCGCCGCCTTGTGATATGTGAAGGGCACCGGACGATCGAAATAGATCTGGCCGATCGTGCCGGGTGGCTGTTCGATGCCGGCGTCGTCCAGCACATGAATGGCGCCGTTGCGGCAAGTGCCGACCGATCCCGGACGCGCGAGCCATTCATGACTGTCGATCGCCGTAAAGCCGCATCGTTCGCTGCCCGAATAATATTCGAATACGATCGGGCTTAACCACGCGATCATGGCCTGCTTGACCGTTGGTGGGCAGGGCGCCGCCGCATGGACGACCTTCCTCAGGCTTGAAAGATCGTGCCGCTGGCGTGCCGATGCTGGAAGGCCGAGCATGCGGACAAAATGGGTCGGCACGAACTGGGCGTGCGTTACGCCGTACTGTTCGATCGCGGCCAACGCGTCCTCGGCGTCGAAGCGGGGGAGCACGACGATTTTCCCGCCGGCCGCCTGCACCGCATTGGTCCACGCCACGGGTGCGGAATGGTATAGCGGTCCCGGCGACAGATACACGGTCTCGGAATCGAGATCATATTCGTCGATCAGCATGTCCTCCAGCTCGGTGCGCGTGCCGAATTTGGCACCGCGCAAGGGGCGCAGGATGCCCTTGGGGTGACCGGTCGTGCCGGACGAATAGGGCATCGCTCCACCATCGGGCTCCGATGCCTGAGACACCGACGGCACCGCGGCGATGGCGTGTTCGAGCGACTCGAAACCGTCGCCCGCCGAGCCAGATACGAGGCGTAAGGTAAGTTGCGGCAGGTCGCGGGATGCATCGGCCGCAACCTGGCGCGTTTGCGCGCCGGTCAGGAGCGCGCGCGCATCGCTATTTTCGAGGACATAGCGCACTTCCGCAGGATGCAGGTGCCAATTGACGGGAACGAACAGCATGCCGGCCCGCCGCACGCCCCACATGGCGGCAAACCAGTCGAGGCTGTTCTCCATCAGGATCGCGACCCGGTCGCCTGGGCGCAGGCCACGATCGTGCAGCAGGCCAGCCAACTGGACCGAACGCCGTTCGAGCACCGCATAGGTCAGGGGATCGTCATCATCAGGCAGCACGGCCGCGATGCGATCGCCCATGTCGCGCCATCCGAAGCCCGCTCCGCTCACGACAGCGTAAATCCTTCATAGCCCTTGCCTGCGACGTCGTCGCAGATCGCGGCATAGCTGGCGAACCCGCCGACAAACGGCATGAAAACGCGTGGCTTGCCGGGCACGTTGGCACCAAGATACCAGGAATCGCCGGCCATGAAGAGCGTCTTGTTGGCAAGCGCGTTGACGCGGTCGACCCATTTGCGCTCGGCGTCCGCTTGCGCCTCGATCCGCGTCAGTCCGCGCGTGCGCAGCGACACCAGGCAGTCGGCGATCCATTCGACATGCTGTTCGCCGGCTAGCACCATGTTGACCAGAACGGAGGGGCTGCCGGGGCCGGCGACGATGAACAGGTTGGGGAAGCCCGCCATGCCCAGCCCGAGATAGGTCTGCGGGCCGGCGGCCCATTTCTCGGCCAAAGTCGCGCCATCGCCATTGGTGATCGCGATGCGCAGGAACGATCCGGTGATCGCATCGAAGCCGGTGGCGAGGATCAGTGCATCGAGCGGGACGACGCCCGCTCGGGTGCGCACGCCCGACGCCTCGATGCGCTCGATCGGCGTGTCGCGCAGGTTGACGAGCGAGACGTTGGGCCGATTGAACGTCTCGTAATAATCGGTATCGACCGCGACCCGTTTGGACCCGATCGGGAAATCGCGCGGCGTGAGCGCCGCCGCCGTCGCCGGGTCCGCGACGACCTCGGCGATCTTCTCCCGGACGAAGCACGACGCGGTGTCGTTCGCCGCGCGGTTCAGGATCAGGTCCTTGAATGTCCGTACGAAATCCTGCCCACCATTCGCCCAGGCCGTTTCATAGGCTGCTCGACGCTCTTCCTCGCCCATAGACAAGGCCGGCACGTCGGTACCGCGAAACAGCACGCCGGCCTGCGTCGCGCGACAGCGCGCGCGGTGGCGGCGATACTCGTGCTTGCGCGCCGCGATCGCGGCGTCGTCGAGCGGCGCGTTGCGCGCCGGCAGCGAAAAGGCCGGGGTGCGCTGAAACACCGTCAGATGATCGGCTTGCTGGGCGATCAAGGGGATCGCCTGGATCGCCGACGATCCCGTGCCGATGATCCCGACGCGCTGGCCGGTAAAGTCCACGCCTTCCTCCGGCCAGGAGGAAGTGTGCAGCGTTTCGCCGCCGAACGAGTCGAGACCCGCAATCTCAGGCGCCTTGGCGGCGGACAGGCTGCCCGTCGCCAGGATCAGGTAGCGCGCGGCGACCATCTCGCCAGCGTCGGTGGTCACCTGCCAGCGGCGCTGGTCCTCGTTCCAGGTCGCTGCGGCGACGCGCGTTGAGAAACGGATGTCGCGGCGCAGGTCGAGCCGATCGGCGACATGCCGAATGTAGCGGAGGATTTCCGGCTGGGTCGCGAAGCGCTCGGTCCAGTTCCACTCCTGCTCGATCTCGGAATCGAACGAATAGGAATAATCGAAGCTTTCGACATCGCAGCGCGCGCCGGGATAGCGATTGAAATACCATGTCCCGCCGACATCCGCGCCAGCCTCGAAGCCCTGCACGCCGAAGCCCAATGTGCGCAGCTTGTGGATCATGTACAGCCCGGCAAACCCCGCGCCGACGACGACGACATCGATCTCGCGCGGATCCATCACGAATAGAGATCCCGCCCGATGATCTGCTTCATCACCTCGGCCGCACCGCCGGCGATGCGCGTGATGCGCGCATCGATATAGGCCCGCGCGATCGGATAATCGGTCATGTAACCATAGCCGCCGAAGAATTGCAGGCACCGGTCGACGACCTTGCAGTGCAGGTCGGTGACGACCAGCTTGACCTTCGCCGCATCGACCGCGGTCAGCGCGCCGGCCATGAAGCGCTCGACGCACCAGTCGGTGAACACGCGCGCCGCCATCGTCTCCGCGGCGAGCCCCGCCAGCACGAACTGCGTGTTCTGGAAGTCGCCGAGCGTGCCGCCGAACGCCTTGCGTTCGCGCGTGTAATCGACTGTCCAGTCAATCGCCGCCTCGCACACGCAGATGCTGCGCACCGCCTGGGTCAGCCGCTCCTGCGCGAGCTTCGTCATCATCATCGCGAAGCCGCGATTTTCCTCGCCAAGCCGGTTGGCGACGGGCGCGCGCACGCCGCTGAAGAACAGTTCGGACGTGTCCTGTGCCTTGAGGCCGATCTTATCGAGATTCCGGCCGCGCTCGAAGCCGCTGCTGTCCGTTTCGACGGCGATCAGGCTGACGCCGCGCGCACCGGCGGCCGGATCGGTCTTGCATGCCAGCACCACGATATCGGCAAGCTGGCCGTTCGAGATATAGGTCTTCTGCCCATCGATCACATAATCGTCGCCGTCGCGCACCGCGCGCGTGCGGATTTCCTTCGCGTCGCTGCCCGCGCCGGGCTCGGTAATGCCCAATGCGCCGATCGCCTCGCCGGTCACCATGCGCGGCAGCCAGCTGCGCTTCAATTCTTCGCTGCCCCAAGCGAGGATGTAGGGCGCGACCATCTCGGAATGGACCATGAAGCCCGGGCCGGTAATACCGGCGCGCGCGAGTTCCTCGATCGCGACGACGTCGTACAACCAGTCGCCGCCGAACCCGCCATATTCCTCGGGCACGCTGGGGCACAGCATGCCGATCTCGCCGGCCTTCAGCCAGATGTCGCGCGGCACGATGCCCGCGGCTTCCCATGCGGCATGATGCGGCGTGAGCTCGCTCGCGACGAAGCGGCGCACCGCATCGCGGTACTGGTCGTGTTCGGGCTGGAACAGGCATCGGTCGATCGCGAAGTCTCGGCGATTGCTCAGGCTAGTCATGCGGGACCTTTTCGAGAGACGTCGTGTGGAGCGCGCGCAATTCGCGCCGCAGCACCTTGCCCGCGGCGTTGCGCGGCAAGGCATCGACGAAGGTGATGGTCTTGGGGGCCTTGAATGCGGCGATGCGGGTGCGCGCCCAGGCGATGAGGTCGTCGGCGCTTGGGGCATGGCCGGGCAGCGGCACGACGATCGCCGCGACGCTTTCGCCCCAGCGCGGGTGCGGCACGCCGATCACCGCCACTTCTGCGACCTGCGGGTGGCCGTGGATCGCGCCCTCGACCTCGGCAGGATAGATGTTCTCGCCACCCGAACAGATCATGTCCTTGATCCGGTCGCAGACGTAGACGAAGCCGTCCTCGTCGATATATCCGGCATCGCCGGATCGCAGCCAGCCGCCTGCCACGATCGTCGCCACGGTCGCGTCGGGACGGCGCCAATATCCGATCATGACGTTTTGCCCGCGCACCATGATTTCGCCCACGGCGCGCGGCGGAAGCGGGTTGCCGTCATCACCGTTGATCCTCATTTCCACGCCGGGCAGCGGCCGCCCGGCGGAGCGAAGCCGCTCGGCGGTACGGTCGTCATGATCCCGGGGCGCGAGCATCGAACAGCTGCCGCTCGCTTCCGTCATGCCGTAGGATTGCAGGAAGTCGCACTCCATCCGCTCGAGCCCGCGTTTCAGCAGATCGAGCGGGATCGGCGCGGCCCCGTAGAACAGCTTGCGCAGGCTCGAAAAATGCGCGCCCTCGGCCGACGGGTGATCGAGCAGCATCTGCAACGCCGCCGGCACCAGCCCGGTCATCGTCACGCCGTAACGCGCGATATCGTCGATGATCCGAGCCGGATCGACCTCGCGGTGCAGCACCACCGTGGCGCCGGTGAACAGCGGCCGGATCGCCAGCTCCAGCGCCCCGACATGGAATAGCGGCAACGCGACCAAACAGATGTCGGTGCGATCCATACCGTACCAGCGCGGCACGTCGGCTGCGTCGAGCCCGCAATGCCGCGCCAGATTGTCGTGGCTGATCATCGCCCCCTTGGGCTGACCGGTCGTGCCCGAGGTATAGACGATCAGCGCAGCGCCGGTGCCGTCCGCCGCCGCATCCGGCACGCTACCCGCGAGCGGCACGTCGATTCTGCCGCCCGCATCGCGGATCATGAAGACGGGCCGCGCATCGATCGGCAGATTGGCCGCCAGATCGTCATCGGCGATCGCCATCGCGGGATCGCTATCGTCGAGGATGAAGGCGATCTCGGCCGGCGACAGGCGCCAGTTGATCGGCACGAGCATGGCACCCAACCGCGCCACCGCGAACATCGCGTCGAAGAACGCCACGCCGTTTCGCGCCAGCAGTGCGACGCGGTCGCCGGCCTTGACGCCCGCCGCGGCCAGCGCGTTCGCCACGCCGGTCGATCGCCGGTCGAGCTCGGCATAGCTGTAGGCCTGCCCGGCAAAATGCAGCGCGGTCTTGTCGCGATACCCGGCATCGACGCGCACGATATCGGCGATGGAGGCATAATCGGATCGTTTCATCGCGGGTGGCCCATCACGAGCCCCGGAACACGGGTTTGCGCTTTTCTAGAAAGGCGTCCACGCCCTCGAGATGATCGTCGGTGGCGATCATCTCTGCGATCGATTCCGCCTCACGGGCGGATTGCTCGTCCCAGCTGTTCTCCAGCGCGGTGCGCACCAGCCGCTTCGCGCCGCCCAGCGCCCGGGTCGGCCCGGCGGCCAGCTTGCGCGCCATCGCCAGCGCGCGGTCCTGCAGCTCGGCATCGGGCACTACCCAATTGACCAGACCCCAGTCGAGCGCCTTGGCGGCGGGAATGCGCTCGCCCATCATCAAGATCTCGATCGCGCGGCGTTCACCGACGATGCGCGGCAGGAAATAGCTGATGCCGCCGTCCGCCGTCAGCCCGACATGGCGGTAGGCGAGCATCAGGAACGCATTCTCGCCGGCGATCGCCATGTCCGCCGCCGCGACCATGCTGAACCCGAAGCCGACTGCACCGCCCTGAACGGCGGTAATGACGGGCTTCGGCATCCTGCGCAGACGGTGGATCGCGAGATGCCCGGTCACGACGCGGCGCTCCATGCCGGCGAGATGCGCGTCGCGGTCTTCGGTCAGCGAGCGCTTGAAGCCCTCGACGTCGCCCCCGGCCATGAAGGTGTCACCGGCGCCGCGGATGAGCACGCAGCGCACCGCCGGGTCATGTTCGAACCGGTGCGTGACATCGATCAGCCCCTCGACGATCGCGGGGCTCAGCGCGTTCAGCTTGTCCGGTCGGTTGAACGTGATGGTGCCCACACCATCGGTGATGTCGGTTAGGAGGTCGTCTGTCATGTGGTCTTCCGTCATGCGTTTGGCCTAGAGCCGCCCGAGGATCGAGATCGCCGCGATCCCCTGATACGGCACGCCGCCCAGATTGTGCGTCAGCGCGAGCGAGGGATTGTCGAGCTGGCGCTCGCCCGCGCGGCCGAGCAGTTGGTTATAGCCTTCATAGGCCATACGCAGACCCGATGCGCCGATCGGATGGCCGAAACATTTCAGGCCGCCATCGATCTGGCAAGGGATGCCGCCGTCCGCATCGTAGAAACCGTCGAGCACGTCCTTCGCCGCGCCGCCCTCGGGCGAGATGAACAAGTCCTCCATCGTCACGAATTCGGTGATCGAGAAACAGTCATGCACCTCGATCATCGAGAGTTGCTCGCGCGGATTGTCGATTCCCGCCTCGGCATAAGCCTTCTTTGCGGCATTGCGCGTGTTGCGCACATAGGATCCGTCCCAGTCGGACATCGTCGTCTCGATGCCCGAGCTGATCGACAGCTGGATCGCTTTGATCGTGACCAGATCGCGCTTGCCTAGCGCACGGGCGATCTCGGGCGTGGTGACGATCGCCGCCGCCGCGCCGTCCGATACGCCGCAACAATCGAACAGGCCAAGCGGCTCGGCGATCAGCGGCGCGTTGAGGATCGTCTCCATGCTCACCGCCTTGCGCAGATGCGCCTTGGGGCTGTGTTGGCCGTTCTGGTGACTTTTCCATGATATGTGCGCGATCGCCTGTTTCAGGTCCTCACGCGAGAGGCCGTGTTTCGCGCGGTAGCCCGAAGCGAGCTGGGCGAAGCCGGCGGGGGCGGAACCGATCGGCATCCACAAATCGTTAAACGTGCCCTTGAACCCCGGCGGCAGGCCGCCATAGCCGGTGTCCTTCAACTTCTCCGCGCCGATCGCCAGCGCGATATCGACCGCGCCCGACGCCACGGCATAGACCGCGCCGCGCAGGGCCTCGGTGCCCGTCGCGCACATGTTCTCCAGCCGCGTGACAGGAATGCCGTCGAGCCTGAGCGCGGTGGAGGCGGGGATCGCGGAATTGCCGACATTGACCGCATCGAGCGCGGAGCCGTACCACGCCGCCTCGATCGCGCCACGCTCGATCCCCGCATCGGCGAGCGCTTCGTCGAACGCCTCGGCGAGCAGGGCGCCGGTGCCCGCGTCCCAGCGCTCGCCGAAGCGCGAACAGCCCATGCCGAGGATCGCCACGCGGTCCTTGATGCCCGATGCCATCGTTATTGCTCCACCGCGGCGCGCAGCGGCGTCGCCTTCCAGAAATACCGGTTGATGCCGCGCACCCGATCACGATCCTTGATCCGGAACACCATCTTGAGCGGCGTGCCCACCTCCAGCTCTTCCGCCGCGGCATCGACGATCTCCATCATCAGCCGCGCGCCTATATCGAACTGCACGAAGCCGACCGCCAGCGGCGGCGCCGGATGATAGGATAGCCAGTCCGACGTGATCGTGAAGATGCGCGCAGGCTCGTCCGCCAGCGCCAGCGGGGCGAGCGCCGATGCGGGCGCGTTGCACGCCGGATTGACGCAATATTCGAGCACTGGAAATTGCGGGGTGTCGCAGCGCGTGCAACGCCCGCCGGTAAACGCGTCGAGCTGATCGGCATTCCGATATTGCTCGGTCATGATCGCCTTGATCGTCTTTTCGCCGCGCATCCCCCAGTCGAGCGCGATCTGGTCGTAGAAGGATAGGAGGCGCAGGTAATCGCCCGTTTCGTTGCGGTCGGCGATCGCGGCGGTGACGCCACGCGCCGGCGTATAGGTGGCGCACGCTTCGGTCGCCTCGAATACCAAGGCGTCGGCACCCTGGCCGAACCCGATCATCAGGATGCGTTGTCCCGGGCGGCAACGTTCGAGTGCCGCGCACAGCATCAGGAACCCTTGCGCGACGCCGCAATAGCCGACATCGCGCTCGAATCCGTCGATGATCGTCCCGGCGAAACCGATCTGTTTGGCGACCGCCGCGACCACGGCTTTCACGGCCGAGGGAAAGACCAGGAAATCGATCGCCGCGATTCCGACGCCGGCATCGTCGAGCGCGGCGGTAACGGTCGGCGGCACGATCTTCACATAGCCTTCGTCGCGCACCCAGCGTTCTTCCCAGCCGTAATCGACCGCGTGGTCGGCGGCGCGAAACCGATCGACGAAATGTGCCGATCGCGATGCGCCGCCGAGCAGGTGCGCGATCACGCCCTCGCTGCCCAGTTTCAGCGCCGCGGCGCCCGCGCCCGAGTTCAGTTCAGCGAGGCTGGCCGGCGCGGCGACGGGGCGTTCGGCGGCGATGACCAGCGCGTCGCCGTCCGCCGCGGCGAGCGTCTGACGCAGAGCGGTGGTCGCCGCGCGCTGCGATCCCGCAGCATTGGCCGCGACGATATCGTCGGCAAGCCCGAGTGCGGCACCGACGATCACCGCGTTGGACAGATCGGCATAGGGAAAGGTGGTCGAGGCGAGCTGGATCGAGGAGATCGCGCCGCGATCGTTGTCGCCCAACGCCGCACGTCCCGCCTCGACCGCCATCGTGACGGCATCTTCATCCCAGCTCGCAAAGGCGCGAAAGCCCTTGGCCGCGGCGCTCAGGCCGGGGTTCATCCACCGATGTGCCGCGGCAATCGCCTGGCGGTCGAGGCGCAGACGCGGGATATAGGCACCGAAACCGACGATACCGTAGTGCTGCTGTTGTGGTTCACGATCGGTCATACGGGATTCCATGAAAACACCTCGCCCGAGCGGACGGGAGGCGGCATATCCGGCGCCATCGCGCGAAACGCGCGGTCGAGGACGGTCTCCGCCCGCCACCCGTCGCCATCGTGCATCGTGCGGACCGGCCGGTTCTTGCCGAACAGATAGATTTCGTTGTTGCGCACGCCGAACACCTGGCCATTGATCTCGCGCGCGCCGTCCGACAGCAGCGCCACGGCGACCGGCGCGATGCGATCGGCGGCCATGCGCCGCAATCCCGCGACACGCGCCTGTTGTGCGGGCGTATCGGTCGGGATCGTCGCCACCATTCGCGTCCAGGCGAATGGCGCGATGCAGTTCGAGACCACGCCGAAGCGCGCCATATCGAGCGAAATCGCCGTCGACAGGCCGACGACGCCGAGCTTCGCCGCGATATAATTGGCCTGGCCCATATTGCCGATCAGCGCTGACGTTGAGGTCATGTGCAGATAGGCGCCCGACCCCTGCGTCTTGAAATGCGGCGCGGCCGCGCGGCTGACATAGAAGGGGCCGCGCAGGTTGACGTCGATCACCGCATCGAAATCGGCCGGATCGAGCTTGTGAAACAAGGCATCGCGCAGGATGCCGGCATTGTTGACCACGCCGTCGATGCGCCCGAACGTATCCATCGCACAGCCCACGATCCGTTGTGCCGATGCCCAGTGCGCCACGTTGTCATTGTTCGCGACGGCCATACCCCCTGCGGCACGGATTGCGCGGACCGTATCGTCGGCGGGCGAGTCGCCGGCATCGGCGCCGTCGGGCGCTACGCCGAGATCGTTGACCACCACGCAGGCACCCGCCGCGGCGGCGGCGAGCGCGATCTCGCGTCCCACGCCGCGCCCCGCGCCGGTGACGATGATGGCCTTGTTCAGCAGCATTCTCTCTCCCGCCCATGCTTGGCGTTGTCATTCGCCACAAGCACGGTATAGATATTGATAGTTCGCATGCGAACGATGCGCTACTGTTTTTTTTGGGAGAGGTCTATTGGGTATCTGCGACGGCAGGGTGGCGATCATCACCGGGGCGGGGCGCGGCGTGGGGCGGGCCTATGCCGAAATGCTTGCCAGTCAGGGAGCCTCGGTGGTCGTCAACGACCTGGGATCGGCGCCCAACGGTGCGGCGCTGGACGAGACGCCGGCGCACGAAACCGTCGCGGCGATTCGCGCCGCCGGCGGGCAGGCGATCGTCGATACGGCGGACGTATCGGACTGGACGGGCGCGCGCGAGATGATCGAGCGCGCGGTGAGCACGTTCGGCCGGCTCGATATCCTGGTCAACAATGCCGGCATCCTGCGCGATCGCATGCTGGTCAACATGTCCGAAGAGGATTGGGACAGCGTGATCAAGGTGCATCTGAAAGGCACCTTCGCGCCGACGCACCATGCGGCGAATTACTGGCGGCTGAAGAGCAAGGCCGGCGAGGCGGTGGATGCGCGAATCATCAACACCACGTCGCATTCGGCGATCTTCGGCAATATCGGCCAGGCGAACTATGCTGCGGCGAAGGGCGGCATCGCCGCCTTCACGATCGTCGTGGCGCGCGAGCTTAAACGGATCGGCGTGACGGTCAACGCGATCGCGCCGCGCGCCAACACGCGGATGACGGAGGGCCTGCGCGAGTGGACCGACGAGGAGCGTATCCGGCGCAGCCCGGAATGGATCGCCGCCTTGGTCACCTGGCTCGCCAGCCCGCAATCCGCCGCGGTCAGCGGGCGGGTGTTCGAGGCGTGGGGGTACGGCTACGGTGTCGCCGAAGGCTGGCAGCACGGACCGAGCACCGAGGCATCGCGCGACCCCGCCGAGATCGGCCCGGGCATCGCCGAGATACTGCAGCAGGCGCGCGCCAATGCCGGGATCGACCGCGACACCTGGCTCGACCCGTAAGCCGCGCCTATTGAATCGACGATCAGCAGAGGAGAGATACGTCATGGCCAAGGGCTCGGCGCGCGCGCGGTTCAACTTTCTGGTGCACGATGTCTCGCGCATGCGGCGCACCCTGTTCGATCAGGCGCTGAAGCCGTTCGGCATCACGCGCGCGCAATGGTGGGCGCTAGGCAACATCTCGCGCTATTCGCAATCGGGTGTCGTCCAGACCGAGCTGGCGCAATTGCTCGACACCGGCAAGGTCAGTGCCGGCAATTTGATCGACCGGCTGGAGGAAGCGGGGCTGGCGCGGCGCGTGGCCGACACGGTTGATCGGCGGATCAAGCGCGTGTTCATCACCGATTCCGGTTTCGAGATGCTCGATCGCATCGCCCTGGTCGGGTCCGAACTGGACAAGGTGCTGTTCGCCGGGGCGGCCGATGCCGAACTGGTCGCGGCGGCGCAGCTGCTCGAACTGGTCAAAGTCAATATCAAGCGTGCGCTGGCCGGTCCGCTCCCGCCGCTGCCGAGCATCGCCAGCGGTCCCGCGTCGCGAGCGAAGCGCGCGCGGCCGGCCGAGGCGCGGGGCGCGCCGGTCAACCGACAGGAAACACCATGACCAAGATCATCATCACCTGCGCCGTCACCGGATCGATCCATACGCCATCGATGTCGCCGCATCTGCCGGTGACGGCGCGGGAGATCGCCGATGCCGCGCTCGGCGCGGCGGAAGCGGGCGCGGCGATCGTCCACCTGCACGCGCGTGACCCGATCGACGGCCGGCCCGATCAGCGCCCGGAAGCGTTCGCGCCGTTCCTGCAGGTAATCAAGCAATCATCCGACGTGGTGGTCAACCTGACGACCGGCGGCTCGCCCTATATGCCGGTCGAGGAGCGCGTGCGGCCGGCGGCGGTGTGGAAGCCGGAAGTCGCCAGCCTCAACATGGGCAGCATGAATTTCGGACTGTTCCCGATGCTCAAGCGCTACACCGACTTCAAGCACGACTGGGAACCGGCAATGCTGGAGGGGAGCCACGATCTCGTCTTCCGCAACAGTTTCAAGGACATCCGGTACGCGCTGGAAACGTTGAACGAAACGGGCACGCGCTACGAATTCGAATGCTACGACACCAGCCACCTGCACAATCTGCACTATTTCTGGCGCGAGGGGCTCGTGCGGGCGCCGCTGTTCATCCAGACGGTGTTCGGCCTGCTCGGCGGGATCGGCGCGCACCCGGAAGAGGTGCTGCACATGAAACGCACCGCCGACCGGCTGTTCGGCGACGCCTATCACTGGTCGGTATTGGGCGCCGGGGCGAGCCAGATGGGTATCGCGGCGATGGGCGCGGCGATGGGCGGTCACGTCCGCGTCGGGCTGGAGGATTCGCTGTGGCTGGGCAAGGGCAGGCTGGCGGAGAGCAACGCCAGCCAGGTGCGGCAGGTGCGCCGGATCGTCGAGGGGCTGGGGCTGGAGGTCGCGACGCCCGACGAGGCGCGCGCGATCCTGGCGTTGAAGGGCGCTGACCGAGTGGGGTTTTAGGGTAGCTTGGAGCCAATACTGGCACCCTCATCCTTCGCCGGCTTCGGCGTCTTTTCCCTCTCCCAATGGGAGAGGGAAGGGGCCCGCCCGAGGTAGTCGGGTGGGAAGGGTGAGGGCGTTCGTGTAAAGACGACCCTAGGCGGCGCGGCGGACGGAGGAGACGAACCCAGCTAGGCGGGCGCCAATGATGTCTTCGGCCTCGGCGACGATGCGCTCGACCAGCGCTTGGGTGGTCGGCACGTCGTGGATCAGCCCCTGCACCATGCCGGCCGACCAAATGCCGGCATCGAGCTCGCCCGATTGCAGCGCCTCGCGGCCACGGCTGCCCTTCACCAGATGCGCGATCGCCTCGAACGGCTGGCCCTCGCGCTCGATGCGGACCGCCTCCAGCGACACGGTATTGCGCGCCACGCGCGCGGTGTTGCGGTAGCTGCGGAACATCAATTCGGTCGCGCGCTCGTCATTGGCGACCATCGCCTGTTTGAAATTGTCGTGGATCGGGGCTTCCTGTGTCGCGCAGAACCGCGTGCCCATGTTGATGCCGTCCGCGCCCAGGGCGAGCGCCGCGACCAGGCCGCGGCCATCGCCGAAGCCGCCGCTCGCCAAGATAGGGATCTTCACCTGGCTGGCCGCCGCCGGGATCAATATCAGGCCGGGGATGTCGTCTTCGCCCGGGTGGCCGGCGCATTCGAAGCCGTCGATGCTGATCGCGTCCACGCCCTTGCGTTCGGCCGACAGCGCATGGCGCACGCTGGTGCATTTGTGGATGATCCTGACGCCCGCCGCCTTGAACATCGCCCATTGCTCGGCGACCGCCGGGGTCCCGGCGGTTTCGACGATGGTGATGCCGGCATCGATGATGGTCTGCGCATAGGCGTTGTAATCCGGCGCGTTGATCGTCGGGAACACCGTCAAATTGACGCCGAACGGGCGATCGGTCAGCGCGCGGCAGCGGGCGATCTCGGCGGCGAGCGCGGCGGGATCGGGCTGGGTCAGCGCGGTGAGAAAGCCGAGCGCGCCGGCATTGGCCACCGCCGATACCAAGGGCGCGGTGCCGACCCATTGCATGCCGCCCTGCGCGATCGGGTGATCGACGCCGAACATCTCGGTGAAGCGGGTGGTCAGCATCGGCAGTGGCCTTTCAATAGCTTTTGGGCAGGCCGAGCACGCGCTCGGCGATGAAGCTCATGATCAGTTGCTCGGTGATCGGCGCGAGCCGCGTGACGGCGACTTCGCGGTAGAGCCGCTCGACATGATATTCCTTGGCATAGCCGAACCCGCCATGCGTCGCGATCGCCTGCCAGCAGGCGTCGTGGCCGGCGCGAGCGCCAAGGAATTTCGCGCTGTTCGCCTCCGCGCCGCACGGCAGGCCGCGATCGTACAGCTCGGCGGCGCGCATCGCCATCAGCCAAGCGGATTCGAGATACATCCAGCGTTCGGCGAGCGGGTGCTGGATGCCCTGGTTGAGCCCGATCGGCCGGTCGAAGACGACGCGTTCCTTGGCGTACGCGGTCGCGCGGCGCAGCGCGTCCTGGCCGATCCCGATCGCCTCGGCGGCGATGAGGATGCGTTCGGGATTGAGGCTGTGGAGCAGATAGCCGAAGCCCTTGCCCTCTTCGCCGATGCGATCCTCGTCGGGGATGAACAGATTGTCGATGAAGATCGCGTTCGAATCGACCGCCTTGCGACCCATCTTGGGGATCAGGTGAACGTCGATCTTGCTGCGGTCGAGATCGGTGTAGAAGATCGTGATGCCATCGGTCGAACGCGCGCAATCCTCGAACTTCGTCGTCCGCGTGAGCAGCAGGATCTTGTTGGCGACCTGCGCGGTGGAGGTCCACACCTTCTGGCCGTGGACCAGGTAACCGCCATCGACCTTCCGCGCGAAGGTCTTGATCTGCGTGGTGTTGAGGCCGGTATTGGGCTCGGTGACGCCGAAGCAGACCTGGTCGTCGCCGGCGATCAGCCGCGGCACCCAGCGCGCCTTCTGCGCGGCCGTGCCCTCGACGACGATCGGATGCGGGCCGAACAGGTTGATGTGGACGGTCGATGCCGCGGTCATCCCGCCGCCGTGGCTGGCGACCTCGTGCATCATCACCGCCGCTTCGCTGACGCCCAGCTCGGCGCCGCCGTATTCCTCGGGCATGGTGATGCCGAGCCAGCCGGCATCGGCCATCGCGCGGTGGAAATCGTGCGGGAACACGCCGCTGTCGTCGCGTTCCAGCCAATAGTCGTCCCCGAAACACGTGACGACGGCGCGTACGCCCTCGCGGATCGTGGCGAGATCGTCTTCGGACGGGGTGGGTCGCGGTTCGGCCATGTCAGGCTCCTTGCGTGGCGAGCATCCGCCGCGCCGCTTTGAGATGGGGCAGATCGTACATCCGCCCGTCGATGCCGAGCGCGCCGGCTTCCGGCCGGGCGGCGAACGCGGCGACGATGCGGCGGGCGACGTCCAGTTCCTCGTCCGATGGCGAGAAGCAGCGATTGATCGTCGACACCTGATCAGGGTGAATCGCGATGCGCCCGACGAACCCGTCGCGGCGCGATTCCGCGCAGGATCGGTCGAGCCCCGCCGTATCGCGATAGTCGCCGAACAAAGTGTCGATCGGCGCGACCCCCGCCGCCGCCGCGGCGAACAGGCATGACGTGCGCGCCTGCCGATAGGGTGCGGTCCATGCCCCGCCCGCCTCCTGATTGGCGCTGGCACCGATCGCCGCGGACAGATCCTCCGCCCCCCAAGTGAGCGACACGAGACGCGCGGGCGGATCGCCGTAGCCGCCGAGCGCGAACATCGCCGCCGGCGTCTCGGTCGCCACGACGATCAGCTTGATCCGCCCAGTCGGTATCCCGGCGGCCCATTCGAGCGCATCGAGATAATGCGATACCCGCAGTGCATCCGCGACGCCGTTGGCCTTGGGCAGCATGATGCCGTCCAGCCCTGGCCTGACCGTCGCGACCAGATCGTCGAGCGTCAGGCCGGTGTCGAGCGCGTTGACGCGCACGAACAGCGCGGCCGCGTGCGATGGGCCGTCGTCGATCGCCTCCGCCACCATCGCGCGCGCTGCCGTCTTGCGATCCGGCGCGACGGCGTCTTCCAGGTCGAGGATCAGCACGTCGGACCCGGCATTTCGCGCGCGGGTGAGCTTGCGCGCGCTGTCGCCGGGCACGAACAGCCAGGACCGCATCCTCACGCGGGTCGCGCCAGCATCAGCGCGGCGCGCGTCGTGCGGCAGACGACGGCGTCGTGCTGGTTCAACCCGACATGTTCGAACGTGACGATGCCCTGCCCAGGGCGCGACGCCGACGCGCGTAATGCCTTAACCTCGGTCCGCGCGCGGATCGTGTCGCCCGCGAATGCCGGCGTGGGGAACACCGTATCGGTCATGCCGAGATTGGCGACGGTCGTGCCGAAGGTCGTGTCCTGCACCGACAGGCCGATCACGAGCCCGAGCGTGAAGATCGAGTTGATCAACGGTCGCCCGAATTCCGTGGTCGCGGCATAGGCATGATCGATATGGATCGCGGCCGGATTGTAGGTCAGCGCGGAAAACAGCGTGTTGTCCATGTCGGTGACGGTGCGGCGGATTTCGTGCACGAACATGCGGCCGACCTCGAACTCGCTGAACCAAAGTCCCGCCACCCTTACTCTCCTGTATATCTCATATAGCCTCTTGAACCCGATCTAGCGGCACGCGATATAAGTATGCAAGCATATCATGCAGAATATTACGATATCGATGGGGAGAGTTTGATGGTGGCGCACGACGACGGCAGGTCTACCCTGATCGAGACGGCGATCGCGCGACAGCGGGCGGCGCACCGGGCGGACCCCAGTCCGGGCGTCGCCACGCGCCGCCGCCGCCTGTCGGCGCTGATCGCGATGTTGCGCGACAACCGCGCACGCATCCGCGCCGCGCTGACCGAGGATTTCGGGGTCCATCCGCCGATCATGAGCGACTTGATCGAGATCGCCGGCGGCATCGGTCGCGCGCAATATGCGATCGACCATCTCGACGCGTGGATCGCGGCGGAGGCGCGCGACGTGGACGCGTCGTTCGGCGCGGCGACGGCGCGGATGGAATGGCAGCCCAAGGGCGTGGTCGGCAATATGGTGCCGTGGAACTTCCCGTTCGAGATCGGCATCGGACCGCTGGCCGAGATGCTGGCGGCGGGCAACCGCGTGATCGTCAAGCCGTCGGAACTGACGCCGGCCTGCGGCGCGCTGCTCGCCAAGATGGTCGCGGCGGCGTTCGATCCAGACGAGGTGACGGTGATCGAGGGCGACCAGACGGTGGGTGAGGCGTTCGCCGCGGCGTCGTTCGATCACCTGCTGTTCACCGGCAGCACCGCGGTGGGGAAAGCGGTGATGCGCGCGGCGGCTGCCCGGCTGACGCCGCTGACGCTAGAGCTTGGCTCGAAATCGCCGGCGATCCTGACGCCGAGCGGCGTCGATCAGCGCGCGGTCGAATCGATCATCGGCCTGAAACTCGCCAAGAGCGGACAGGTCTGCGTATCGGCGGATCACGTTTTCGTGCCCGCGGACCAGCTCGACCGGTTTATCGATCTGGCGCGCGGCTATTTTACCGAACGGGCGCCCGGCTTCACCCGATCGGGCGATTGCACCGCGATCATCAGCGACCGGCATGTCGACCGACTGCAGGCGTTGCTCGCCGACGCGGTCGCCAAGGGCGGCCGCGCGATCGTGCTCGAAGACGGCGCGGCACCGAGCGTCGCGACGCGGCAGATGCCGCTGACCCTGGTCACTGGCGTCACCCCGGCGATGCGCATCGCGCAGGAGGAGATATTCGGGCCGATCCTGCCGGTCATCAGCTATACCGCGCTCGACGACGTGGTGGCCGCGCTCTGGGCGGCGGACAAGCCGTTGTCGATCTACATTTTCGGGCAGGATCAAAGCGAGATCGACGGGCTGATCGCGCGAACGGTGTCGGGCGGTGTCACGGTCAACGGCGCGGCGCTCAACACCGCGTGCATCTCCCTCGGCTTCGGCGGCGTGGGGGCCAGCGGCTTCGGCCGACATCACGGCGTGGAGGGGTTCCGCGAATTCAGCAACCACCGCGCGGTGTTCGTGCGCGGGCCGGCCGACCATGCCGACATAATTTTCCCGCCCTACGGCGCGTCGGCCGCCGCCGCCGCCGAAGCTGTGCTCGGCCCGATCGCGGCGTAAGGAGGGATCATGCCGTCAAACGCGGAACGCAGCCTAGTCGCCGATCGGCTGGCGGAGATCGTCAACCGGAAATGTCCCGGCGCGCGGGTGTCGGACCCCGTGCGCCTGTCGGGCGGCGCAAGCCAGGAGACGTGGGCGTTTGACGTCGTGCACGATGCCCGGATCAGCGCGCTGATCCTGCGCCGCTCGCCCGGCGGCGCGATCGACAAGCGCGACATCGCTGCGGGACTCGACGTCGAGGCGGCGGTGATCGCGGTGGCCGAGGCGCACGGCGTGCCGGTGGCGCCGGTCGTCCACGCGCTGGCGCCGTCGGACGGGCTCGGGCCGGGGTTCATCTCGTGCCGCATCGATGGCGAGGCGCTCGGTCACCGGCTGGTGCATGGCGACGGCTTTGCCGCGCTTCGCACCCATCTGGCGACCGATCTCGGCGGGATCGCGGCACGCATCCACGGCGTGCCGACGGATGGCCTCGATCTGGTGACGCGGCGCCCGGCCGCGATGCTCGCCGAAGCTGGCGTGCAATATCGCGCGTTCGGCACGCCCAGGCCGGTGTTCGATCTCGCGCTGGCGTGGCTCGCGGCGCGGTTGCCCGATGCGCCGCATGCCGCGCTGGTGCATGGCGACTACCGGGTGGGCAATTTCATCGCCGACCCCGACGGCGTTCGCGCGATCCTCGACTGGGAGGCGGTGCATATCGGCGATCCGGTCGCCGATCTCGGCTGGATGTGTGTCAATTCGTGGCGGTTCGGCCGGATCGATCGGCCGGCCGGCGGTGTCGGATCGCGCGAGGATCTGTTGGCGGGTTATGCCACGGTCGCCGGCTGGACGCCGACGCTGGACCACCTGCGTTGGTGGGAAGTGTTCGGCAGCCTGCGCTGGGGCTTGGGTTGCGCGACGATGGCGGCAGAATTCGCCGCCGGCGACCGCTCTGTCGAGCGCGCCGCGGTCGGCCGGCGCGCGTCTGAAACCGAACTCGACATTTTGCGTCTGATCGCGCCCAGGAGCCGCTGACATGCAGGACCGACCCGCGCCCGATGCGCTGCTGGACATCGTCGAGGAATTTTTGCGCAGCCGCGTGCTGCCCGAAACGAGCGGCCATACCGCGTTCCACCTGCGCGTTGCGATCAACGTGCTGGCGCTGGTGCGGCGGGAGATCACGCTGGCGCCGGGCCTGGAGAGCGACGAGCGGGACCGCCTTATCGCGCTGATCGGGGGAGACGCCGACACGGTGGCGCTCAATGCGGCATTGTGCGATGCCATCGCCGATGGTCGGCTAGATAGCGAGGATAAGACGCTGCACGCCCATCTCTGGCAAACGACGCTGGAAAAGATGGCGGTCGATCAACCGCGCTATGCCGCTTTCGTCGAGGAAATATCCGCGTCACCCCGGTGACGGCGCGGGATCGACCGGCACGCCGCATAGGCGTGCCGGTCGACCGGATCAGCGCAGCTTGACACTCAGCTGAAGGCCGTAGGTCACCGGCATGCCGGCATAGCGGATTACCGTGTCGTAGGTACGGAAGACGTTGGTCCAGTAATATTTGTTGGTCAGGTTGCGACCGAAAGCCGCAACGCGCCAGCGCCCGTCGTCGCTCTCGATGCCGACGCGCGCATCGAGCAGGGTATAAGCGTTGAGCGTGTACAGCGGCAGTTCGCCCAGTTTCGATTCCGCCGTGCTCTGGTAGGTCAGGCTGCCGCCTAGGAATACCGAACGGGCATCGCCCACCGGGAACTTGTATTGGGCATCCGCGACGGCCGACCATTTCGGCGACCGCGGCAGTGCCTCGCCCTTGAAGTTACGCGCCGTGGCGTTGGGATCGAAATTGTTGAAATCGTCGGTGATCTCGGTGTGCAGATAGGTGCCGGACGCCGACATCGTCAGGCCGGTCACCGGTGCGACGATGATCTGCGCCTCGGCACCGTAGATTTCCGATTTCGGAATGTTGACGAGCTTTTCGAGCAGCCCGAACAGGAAATCCGGGCTGTTCCCGCGGATCTGCTTGTTGGTGTAATCGTAATAGAAGGCCGCGCCGTTTAGCTGGATATGACGATTGGCCAAGGCGGTCTTGAAGCCCGCTTCGTACGCCAGCACCGATTCCTGCACCGCCGGCGAGAATTGCGTGTTCACCGAGGCGGACAGCGTCGGGAAGCTACCCGATTTGAAGCCCTTGCTGACATTGGCGTAGAGCAGTGTGTCTCGCGTTGCCTGCCAGTTGAGTCCGCCGCGCCACGATACATTGTCCTCGTCGAGGCTTTGCACGACATTGCCCGACTGCAACGTAACCGAGTTGAGCGTGCCGCAGCCGCCCGGTGCGACGGGGCTGAAATTGCCCGCGCCGCGAAACACGCCCATCAGCAGATTGTAGACCGCCGCGAGCGACCCGTCGCCGCCATCGGCGCTGCAGCCCGAAAAGCGTCGCTTGTTGTCGGTATAGCGCACGCCGCCCTGCAGCGTCAGCGTATCGGTCAGCTTCAGATCGGCGTTGCCGAACACCGCCCATTGCTCGTTTTTCTGGTTCGAATAGTTGAGCCCCTTGGGGGTCGGTAACCCTAGAGTGGTGCGCGTGGTGGATTCACGGACAAAAATCAGATTGCCGTCATAGATTTTGTCGTTCTGGTAATTCCCGCCGACCGTGACACGGACCGGCCCGAACTCGTTTTCGAGGCGCAGTTCCTGGAAGAACGATTTGATGTCGCCGGTATTCTGCCACAGCGTGCTTTCCAGCGCGAGACCGTCGGCATCGACCAGCGATCGCACCTTCTGGTGCGCGTAGCTGGTGATCGAGGTGAGCGTCGCGCTGTCGGTCAGGTCGTAATCGGCGCGACCCGACGCCTGCCAGAAACGGTTCTTGCGCTGCAGATTGCCGATCGGGTCCCAATCCGCCGCGCGTGCGTTGCGCGGCGCCAGCGGATAGTTCAGCAATGCCGGATAGGCATTGGCGGGATTGCCGGGATTGACCGCGATGACCTGCCCGGCGACGGTATCCGAATTGTCGAAATTACCGTTCACGTTGAGTTCGAAGCGGAAACGGTCGCTCGGGTCCCAATCGACCAGCAAGCGCGCCTGGCCCTTGTTGCGGTCGCCGAGCCCGGCGTCGCGCGTATAGCTCTTCTGCCAATCGCCGCCCTGCGTGGTGGCGAACGACAGGCGCGCCTTCACCGTGCTCGACAATGGCCCCGAGACGTACCCTTGCGCCTCCAGCGTCGCGAAGCGGGCGAAACTCACCGTGCCGCCGGCCTGGAAATCATTGGTGGGCTTGGCAGCGATATAGTTGATCGCGCCGCCGGTCGCGTTCTGACCGAACACCGTGCCCTGCGGTCCTTTCAGCACCTCGACACGGGCGAGATCGAGCGCGGCACCCGTCGTCATCACAGGATAGGGTAGGGGGACCTGATCGACATAGACGTTGACCGTCGGCGCCGCGCCGACGCTCGATTCGTAGAAGCCGACGCCGCGCAGCGTGTAGACCGGCGTGTCGAAGGTGGTGGTGGTGGCCTGGAAACTGGGGACGATCCGCGCGAGATCCGCCGTACCGGTGACGCCGCGCTCGATCAGCGTATCGCCGGTCGCCGCGGTGATCGACATGCCGACGCGGTTGATCGCCTCCTCGCGCTTCTGCGCGGTGACGATGATATCACCGATCTCGTTCGGCGACTCAGCCGCAGGCGGCGTCGCCGTCTGGTCGGGCGATGCCTGGTCGGCAGATGCCGCGGGGGCCGCGGCGGGGACGGGTGCGTCGGCCGTGCCGTCGCGCGCCGCAGCGACACCCGGCAGGCTCAGCGCCATGATGCTCGCGCTGCCGGTCAGCATCACGCGCTTGTGAAAATTCCTCATACATTCCTCTCCCTTGTCACCGTGTCGGCGGTTCAGGTGACCCGATCGATCACTCTCTAATAATGGTTCGCTACCATACCGTTTGTATCACCACTATACGCGATGTCAAACGTCCACTAAGGTCGGCATGAACCTGCAGGAGAGGCGGCGTGGATTTCGAGCTACCGGACGATTTGAAGGCGTATCTTGGCGAACTGGATGCGTTCATCGCCGCCGAGATCACCCCGCTGCAGCAGGCGGACGACAATATGCGCTTCTTCGACCATCGCCGCGAATGGGCGCGCACCGACTGGGATCGCGACGGGCTGCCGCGCCAGGAATGGGAAGATCTGCTGGAGGAAGCGCGGCGCCGCGCCGATGCGGCGGGATATTGGCGCTTCGCCTTGCCGGTCGAGTTCGGCGGGCAGGGCGGCTCGAACTTGTGGATGGCGGTGATCCGCGAGCATTTCGCGGCGCAGGGCCTTGGGCTGCACAACGATCTGCAGACCGAACATTCGGTGGTCGGCAACTTCCCGCAAATCCATGTCTTCGCGCAGTACGGCACGCCCGAGCAGCGTGCTGAATTTATCCAGGGCACGCTGGAGGGCACGCGCCGATGCACGTTCGGGCTGACCGAGCCGGATCATGGCTCCGACGCCACCTTCATGAAGACGCGCGCGGTGCGCGAGACGCGGGGCGGCGTCGCCGGCTGGCGGATCGACGGCGAGAAGATGTGGACCACGGGCATGCACAGCGCGACGCACTGCATCCTGTTCGCGCGCACGTCAGGCGACGACGGCGCCGCGACCGGCATCACCGCCTTCTTCGTCCCCGCCGATGCGCCGGGCGTCAGAATCGAGGAATATCTCTGGACCTTCAACATGCCGACCGACCATCCGCGCGTGTCGTTCACCGATGTGTGGGTGCCCGAATCGGCGCTGTTCGGGCAGGTCGATCATGGGCTGACGCTGGCGCAGCATTTCGTGCACGAGAATCGCATCCGCCAAGCGGCCTCGTCGCTCGGCGCGGCGGCATTCTGCATCGAGGAAAGCGTGAAATATGCCCGGCATCGCAAGCCGTTCGGCAAGGCGCTGGCCGAAAACCAGGGCATCCAGTTCCCATTGGTCGAACTGGCGACGCAGGTCGAGATGCTGCGCCTGCTGATCCGCCAGACCGCCTGGCAGATGGACCGTATGCCACGCGACGAGATCGAGAAGACGTTGTCTGACAAAGTGGCGATGTGCAATTACTGGGCTAACCGGCTGTGCTGCGATGCCGCCGACCGGGCGATGCAGGTGCATGGCGGGATCGGCTATTCCCGCCACAAGCCGTTTGAGCATATATATCGTCATCACCGCCGCTACCGCATCACCGAAGGCGCGGAGGAAATCCAGATACGCAAGGTGGCGGCCTATCTGTTCGGGTATATCGGCCCGCGCCGCCGCGAGTTCGCGGCGCTCGCCGATGCCAAGGGAGGCGCGGCATGACGCAGGATGTGCAGCCCCCCTCGGTCGCCGACCTGACGCGCGATGCGCCGAAGAATTGGGGCAAATGGGGCCCCGACGACGAGGTCGGATCGCTCAACTATCTCGGCCCGACGGAAGTGCTGCGCGGCGTCGCGGCGGTGCGGCAGGGCCGGACGTTCACGTTGCAGGTGCAGATCGGCGCGCCCGGCGGCGATCCGATCTGGCCGGGACGCGCGCAGTGCACGCACGTCAACCTGCTCGACAAGGGCGATTACGCCTGCGGCAAGGGCGTCGAGGTGCCTGGCCATGCCGAGGCGGCGGACGACATGCTGATCATGTATCTCCAGGGATCGACGCAATATGACGCGCTCGGCCATGTCTGGTGCGAGGACCAGCTGTGGAACGGCTATGACGCGAAGACCACCGCGCGGCGCATGACCAAAGCCAGCGTGCTGCCGATCGCCGAGCGCGGCGTCGTCGGCCGCGCGGTGCTGATCGACATCGCGCGGCATCGGGGCAAGCGCGTGCTGGATCGGGGCGAGACGTTCGATCACACCGATCTGCTCGCGGCGGCGGCGGTGCAGGGCGTCGATATCGAGAAGCGCGACATCCTGATCATCCGCACTGGCTGGATCGGTGCCTTCTATGAAATGGGCGCGGCGGAATTCTACCGCGATTTCCGCGAACCGGGGCTGACCTATTCGCGCTCACTGGCGCAGTGGTTTGCCGAGATGGAGATCCCCAACCTCGTCACCGATACGATGGCCAACGAGACAACCGTCGATCCGGTCAGCGGCGTGATGTTGCCGCTACACATCGCGCTGATGCGCAATCTCGGTGTCGCCTTTACCGAGATCGCGCAGCTCGATGCGCTGGCCGACGATTGCGCGGCGGACGGGCAATATACGTTCCTGTACGCCGCCGCACCGTTGAAGGTGGTCGGCGGCACGGGCGCGCCAGTCAATCCGATCGTGGTGAAGTGACCTTCGCGCCGTCGATGTGGCGGCGTGCCCAGCGGGCTTCGTCGATGACGTAGCGGCGGATCTGCTGCGCCTGATCGGGGGTCATCACGCGGGCGAAGCCGACCATGCCCTGCTCCTTCAGCGCGCCGTCGATCAGGATGGCGCGCCAGGCATCGGCATTGCCCAGCGTCGACGAGCGCTGCAGATTGGGCAATACGCCGCCGCCGGCGGCACTCGCCCCGTGGCAGACCTGGCAATAGCGGCCGAACAGCGCGCGACCGCCGGCAATCTCTTGCGCGCTGCCGGTGTCCGTCGGGAGTGCCGCCGGCAGCGATGTATCCTTGGCCGGCGGGGCGGGCAGCGTCGCGCTGCCGCCGAGCGCGAAGACGAGCAGTCGCGGCACGTTCGGCACGTCGCGCGCCGCGCCGATCGCATAGCCCATCGACAGTGGCAGCGCGCCGCCCCGCCCGGTCAGCACCGCGACATATTGCCGCGTGCCGATTTGGTAAGTCGCCGCGCCGGCCATGATCCCTGATCCCGCCGGAAAAGCGAACAATTGCTTGCCGGTATCGGCGGCATAGGCGCGGAATTCGCCCAAGGCCGTGCCCTGGAAAACGAGATTACCCGCCGTCGTCATCGTGCCGCCATTGCCCGGTGTCGGATAGTCCACGCGCCAGCGCGCTTTGCCGGCGACCGGATCCCAGGCGATCAGGCTTCCTTTCGTCGCGGCGGTCGCCGCCTTGATCACCGCCGCGTCGCGCGGATACATCCCGCTGGTATCGATGCCGGTATTGTAGCCGATCGGCCGCCGCGCCCGCGCGTCGGGCGTCGCCGCCGCGCTATAGACCATACCGGCTTCCTGCGCCGGGATATAGGCCAGGCCGGTGCGCGGATTGAAGCTCATCGGCTGCCAGTTATGCGCGGCGATGGCGCTGGGCATGGCGAGGAACGGCTTGCCGGTCTTGTAATAGCGCGCCGCCGGGTTCTCGATCGGCCGCCCGGTCTTCATGTCATAGCCACTGGCCCAATTGACCGTCGGCACGAATGTCTTCGCATCGATCAGCTGCCCGTTCGTGCGATCGATCACGAAGAAAAAGCCGTTCTTGGGGGCCTGCATCAGCACCTTGCGTGGGCGTCCGGCGATGGTCAGCGTCGCCAGATTGATTGGCTGGGTCGCGGTGAAATCCCACGTCTCCGCCGGCGTCTCCTGATAATGCCACAGATAGGCGCCGGTTTCCGGCTTCAGCGCGACGATCGAGGACAGGAAGAGGTTGTCGCCTTGCCCCTCCGACCGAAGGCCGTGGTTCCACGGTGATCCGTTACCGACGCCGAGATAGAGCTGGTCGAGCTCGGCATCATAGACGATCGAATCCCACACCGTGCCGCCGCCGCCCGATTGCCGCCATTGTCCGCCCTTCGACCAGGTCGGCGCCGCCCGGCGCATTGCCGCGTCGGACGCTTCGCCGTCGGGCGCGCCGCTGGGATCGGGGACGGTATAAAAGCGCCATTTTTTGGCGCCGGTCGCGGCGTCATACGCGGTGACATAGCCGCGCACGCCGAATTCGGCGCCGCCATTGCCGATGATCACCATGTCGTTCACCACGCGAGGGGTGCCGGTGATGGTATAGGGTTTGGTCTTGTCGGTGGTCTGCACCGACCAATCCGCCTTGCCGGTGGCGGCGTCCAGCGCGATCAACCGCCCGTCGATCGTGCCGACATACAGTCGGCCCTTCCACGCCGCGACGCCGCGGTTGACGACGTCGCAGCACGCCTCGGCGGCCTTGTCGCGGGGTACTTCGGGATCGAACGTCCAGAGCGGCTGGCCGCTTGCCGCGTCGAACGCGAATACCTTCGACCACGGGCCGCTGACGAACAACTTGCCGTCGATGACGATCGGCGTCGCTTCCTGGCCGCGCGCATCGGGCAGGTCGGCGTGCCAGGCAAGGCCCAGCCGCGCGACGTTGCCGGCGTTGATCTGCTTTAGGGGCGAAAAGCGCTGCTCCTGATAATTGTATCCCGTCATCGCCCAGTCGCGGCCATCGCCACCGCCGGCGAGAAACGCGCCGTCGATCTTGCCGGCGACCGCATCGTTCGACCGAGATGCATCGCGCGGCGTGCAGGCGGTCGCCAGGGCCAGCGCCGCGACGCCCACGACGATCCGGTCCGCGCGCCGGTCGCGGCGGAACGTCATTCGCCGATCGCCGGTCCGCCCTCGTCATCCGCGACATCCAGCTCGACCGCCGTGACGATCTTCTTGCGGATATTGGAGCGCACGCGATCGAGCGTCTCCAGAGTGATCGCGAGATGCTCGGGCGAGACGCCTTCCAGGATATACTGGTTCTGCACACGACCGTGGATCTGCATCTCCTCGATCACGTCGTACCCCTTGTCGGTGATGAACACGCGTTTCACCCGCCGGTCGATCTTGTCGGGCACGCGCCGGATCAGCCCCGACGCCTCCAGCCGATCGATCAGCCCGCCGATCGTTACCTTGCCGACCTCAAGCAACCGCGCCAGATCGACCTGCGTCACCCCCTGATCCGGGTGGCGCGACAAGGCCGCCAACGCCGACCATTGCGACCGGGTGACGCCGAGCGGTTTCATTTCCTGATCAAACAACGTTCGCCTGAGACGGGAGACGTCGTGGACCAGGAAGCCGAAGCGAAACGGCGTCGCCTGGGGCTTGTCTTTGCGGGTGATCCGCGGCTTACCGATGGCCATGCGCATTCTCGCCTTTTGGTTGCCGGCCATGCCAGGCGGTTGCCGGGTAAACGTCAAACTTGCCCGCATCATGCCGGGAACTCAATCACCGACCGCGCGATGACCGTGGCGCCGCGCATCTCGTCGAATGCGGTGTTGATATCGGTGAGCGAGATGCGACGCGAAATCAGCTCGTCGAGCTTCATGCGGCCCTGCAGATACAGGTCGACATAGCGCGGGATATCGACCGGGAACTGGTTCGATCCCATCAGCGATCCCTGAATTTTCTTTTCGCCGAAAAAATCCATCGCCGCGAGTTCGAGCTTCACGCCCTGCGGCGGGATGCCGAGGATCGTCGCGGTGCCGCCGCGCCTGAGCATGGCAAAGGCCTGCTCGATCGTCGCCTTCAGCCCGATCGCCTCGATCGCGTGATGCACGCCGCCGCGGGTCAGTTCGCGCACCGCCTCGACTGCATCCGTGGTACTGGCATCGACGATGTCGGTCGCGCCCATCTGAATCGCGGCATCAAGCTTGGCGGCGACGCGGTCGATCGCGATGATCCGCGACGCCCCCGCCACCGCGGCCGCGTTGATGGTTGCGAGGCCGACGCCGCCGCAGCCGATCACCGCGACCGTCTCGCCCAATTGCACCTTAGCGGAGCGCGCCACCGCGCCGAACCCGGTCGTCACTGCGCAGCCGAGCAGCGCGGCGCGGTCGAGCGGCATGTCCTTGCGGATCGCGACGCAATTGCGCTCGTGGATCAGCATCGCCTCGGCGAAACCGCCCAGTTCGAAAAACGGGAAGACGGTGGCCGATCCCAGCGCGATCTTGGGCGGCGCCCCCTTGGCGCGGCGATTGCCCGGCGTCTCGCACAGGCTCATATGCCCGCCCAGGCAATCCTCGCACGCGCCGCAATAGGCCGATGGGCTGGTCACGACGTGATCACCGACCTTGATGCGGGTGACGCTGGCGCCGACCGCCTCGACCACGCCGGCGGCCTCGTGCCCCATCAGCGCGGGAAAGCGCCACGGCATGTGCCCGTCGATGATGCTGAGATCGGAATGGCACAGCCCCGACGCCACGGTGCGCAGCCTGATCTCGAACGGACCGGGATCGCCGAGCGTCACATCCTCGATCGTCAGGGGCGTTCCGGGTTGATGAAGGATAGCGGCTTTCACATCGGCCTCGCGGTTTTGGTCATTGCGCGGTCCAGCCGCCGTCGATCATGTGCACCGATCCGGTGATGAAGGCGGCGGCGGGGGACAGCAGGAAGCAGGTGAGTTCGGCGACTTCCGCCGCCGTGCCGAGCCGCCCAATCGGGTGCAGCGCGCGCAGCTGTGCCTTGGTTGCGTCGTCTATCCAATTGTCTAGCAGCGGCGTTTCGATCAGTCCCGGCGCCACCGCGTTGATGCGGATGCCGCGCGTCGCATAGTCGAGCGCTGATGCCTTGGTCAGCCCGATGACGCCGTGTTTGGACGCGGCATAGGCCGCGCTGCCGACTCCGCCGATCACGCCCAAGGCCGATGCGACGTTGACGATCGCGCCGCCGCCGCCACGCAGCATTGCCGCGATTTCATGGCGCTGGCACAGGAACAGGCCGGTCAGGTTGGTGTCGATCACGCGGCGCCAGTCCGCCTCGGCGAGGTCGCCCGCGCGCTTGGCGGGATGGACGATGCCGGCGCTGTTCACCGCCAGATCGAGGCGCCCGAACCGCGCGTCGGCTGTGCCGATCGCGGCGGCGACCTGAGCGTCGTCCGTCACGTCCACGCCGATGGCGAGGGCGCGCTCGCCCGAGGGGTCGAGCGCGGCGGCGATCCGTTCCGCGGCCTCCTTGTCGCGGTCGGCGATCGCCACAGAGGCGCCCTGCGCGATCAATTGTGTCGCGATGGCGGCGCCAAGACCGCTGCCACCGCCCGTGACGAAGGCGACCTGCGCCGCAAAAGTATTCATCCGTTCAACGCTGTCTGCAGGTGAAGATCCCATCCGCCCATCTCGCGACTCTCGCAAATTCAGTCAACCGGAAATTAGCATATCATACGCACATACACTATATCGATGGGACGCGGCGTTGCGCTGCATGAAAGGGTCTGAAACAGCAAGGCCTCACCGGGAGCGATCTTGCAGAAGACTTACACCGCTCCGGCGCTGCAATGCGCAAACCCACAATGATAGGAGAGGGCTCTGTCAGACCAAATGCACCAATCGTTAAGCGGGGCGGGGTAGGGCCCTTGGCATGCCTCGTCCCCGCAAGCCTGCCAGCCCCTTCCGCTATTTCAACTCCTCGCCCGAGGTGATCCGCCTGGTAGTGATGATGTATGTCCGTTTCCCACTTTCGCTGCGCAACGTGGAGGACCTCCTTTTCGAGCGCGGCATCGACATCTGCCACGAGACGGTACGCATGTGGTGGAACAGGTTCGGGCCGATGTTCGCTGGCGACATCCGCCAGCAGCGCGTCTCGCGTATGCGCGGGTTCCGCCACTGGCACTGGCATCTGGACGAGATGTACGTGAAGCTGAATGGCGAGATGGTCTACCTCTGGCGGGCGGTCGATCACGAGGGCGAGATCCTCGAGAGCTACATCACGAGGACACGAGATAAGGATGCAGCGCTTTGCTTCATGAAAAAGGCGCTGAAGCGTCACGGGACCCCGGAGGCAATCACTACCGACGGTTTGCGCTCCTATCGCGCAGCCATGAAAGAGCTTGGCAACACCGAGAAGCAGGAGGTCGGACGCTGGGCCAACAACCGGGTGGAGAACAGCCATCTGCCGTTCCGACGACGAGAGCGGGCGATGCTCAGGTTCAGGCGGATGAAGACGTTACAGAAGTTCGCCAGCGTACACGCCAACGTCCACAACCACTTTAACGTCGAACGCCATCTAGTCGACCGCCAGACCTACAAAGAACGCCGCTTAGTCGCGCTGGCTGAGTGGAGCAAAATCGCAAGCTAGGCGAACGCGTTCAAAGACCGAACTACATCGTGTGGAGGGCGGTTCGCATTAGACTGACAGCACCGCCAGTCAGTTCTAACATATTGAACTGCATAGATTTTCTCGCGAAAAGGCGCCGAGAATGGCGCGAATTCGCGCGTTGTGGTTTTGACTTGGTACTGCGGAGAGTCAGGGAAAACCCGAAAGTACCCAATTCTCAGAATTTTTCTCTGCGGCAAATTCGTTTGGTATCGAATGCACTGGCGCGAAGAAACCACCCACTTGCCGCCGTGAAGAAGCCGACAATTCGAGGATGAGCTGGCGTTCAGTCCCAAAAAAATGGCGCAATTTTGCGCCATTTTTCGTTTGAGAGATCCAAATATGAGCTGACAGCAATCGTGATTCCGGTCGGCTCAAGCCTTCTCCGACGCTTCCGGGCCGCCGGCCAGAGCAGCCAATAGGACTTGTTTTACAGCGAGCAAATCCCTGACAACCTCGCTTTTACAGGGAAACCAGATAAAATGCGTCACCGGACAAGCCGTTCGGCTGGACCAAATATCGATTTTTCCAGAGGCTTGGAGTGTCAATTCCCTAGACGAAATAACAGGGAATTTTCAACGGGCATCAGGGCGCGTCCGACGTCGTTTAACGGCTTTGTCAGACTAAATGCACCAAACGTTAGGCGGGGCGGGGCAGGGCCGTAGGCATGCCCCGCCCCCGCAAGCCTGCCAGCCCGTTCCGCTACTTCAACTCGTCGCCCGAGGTGATCCGCCTGGTTGTGATGATGTACGTTCGTTTTCCACTGTCGCTACGCAATGTGGAGGACCTTCTTTTCGAGCGCGGCATCGACATCTGTCATGAGACGGTGCGAATGTGGTGGAACAGGTTTGGGCCGATGTTCGCTGGGGACATCCGCCGGCAGCGCGCCTCGCGCATGCGCGGGTTTCGTCACTGGCGCTGGCATCTCGATGAGATGTACGTGAAGTTGAACGGCGAGATGGTTTACCTCTGGCGGGCGGTCGATCACGAGTGCGAGATACTCGAAAGCTACATCACCAGGACCCGCGATAAGGACGCAGCGCTTCGCTTCATGAAGAAGGCGCTGAAGCGTCACGGTTGCCCGGAGGCGATCACCACCGACGGTTTGCGCTCCTATTGTGCAGCTATGAAAGAGCTTGGCAACACCGAGAAGCAGGAGGTCGAACGCTGGGCTAACAACCGGGTCGAGAACAGCCATCTGCCGTTCCGACGACGGGAGCGGGCGATGCTTAGATTCAGGCGGATGAAGACGCTACAAAAGTTTGCCAGCGTGCATGCCAACGTCCTCAACCACTTCAATCTCGAGCGCCATCTCGTTGATCGCCAGACCTACAAGGAACGCCGCTCAGCCGCGCTGGCTGAGTGGAGCATCGTCGCAAGCTAGGCGGTCGCGCTCAAGGACCGAACTGCATTGTTCGGAGAGCGGTTCGCATTAGACTGACAGCACTGTTGCGGCGGTTGGAAACAGTGCTGACGCGGTCGAACGCCATCTCAAAAAGGCGTGATGCCGTACCGCCGCTGACCACTCCCGATGGTCGGTACATTGTCGTGCGGGGGCGGCTCTGGCGTACGTCAGAGCCATCACTGTCTGCTGCCCAGCGGGAAGTACTGGTGGCGCGGTTGATGGATGCCAGGCGCGCTGTCGCCGCCGCGCCAGCATAAACGATGCGGCGGCGTAAGACCTCGCGCATGCCGAGGTAGATGCAGCTAAAGTGGCGCTCGGCGAACGCGAGCCTGTCTGGCGGACGGACGGGGCGCCAGATTTCAATCGACGCATGGCCCGCACGACGCCCTACGCGGCTTGGTTCGCTGACGCGGACGTCGATTGATTAGCGGCGGCGGGTTCGCGTTGATTTGAGTTCGATCCACACGGGCTGGTGGTCGCTGGTGTTCTCCCAGCCGCGAACATGTGCGTCGACCTGCGTATCTTTGATCCGCTGCGCAAGCGCTGAGCTGAGCGAGAGGTGGTCGCTCCCGAGCCCTGCATTGCGGCCATAGCCCAGCATCCGATCGTTGGATTATTGGTGGAAAGCGGAATGGACGCTTTAAGAGACCGGAAGCGGTGAGCCGCCATTCGTTCAGCCGAGGTACCCGGAAACTGCTGCGCCGACTGCCGCCGCCCCGGCTCGCTCGACGAGATTCGTGAAGCATGATATTGTTCGACAACGTGTGAGGATTTACCCGCTCAACGATTTCGCTTCGAATACCAGTAGTCCTGCCGGTCGAACCCGGCTACGACTCTGCGTTTCCCTTAAGTGTCGGCTTCTTGACCTTCTTTGTTGCTTTGCGAGCCTCGCTCATCGCATTAAACTTTGCGAAATCTGCCTCGTCTCAGCCTCACTGCGGGCTTATGGCTACTTCGACGCGGCGCCCTGACGCGGCGTTTAAGCCGTCGAATGCTTCGTTATTGCCTGGACCTTCGCGGTCGTCGGTCGTGATCGTGATTGCGGCGCGCGAAATTCCGCGCAAGACCAGCGCCTGCGCGACGCGATCGGCGCGGTCGCGCGCTAAGGAGGCCGGCTCGGCGATGCGCCGTCCTGACACCTCTGCGGGTTCGGTATCGGCATGACCGGTGATAGTAATGCGCACCGGCAAAACGTCGAGCGCGTAGTTGATGGCGCCGTCGAGATAATAGTCACCGAGCTGATAAACGATGAAGCTGCTGCCAAAATCGAACGGAATCGAGAAACGACGCGGGAGGAAAGGCCGCGTCTGCGCAACCCTTGCTTCGTACAGCGGGCGCACGTTGCGCGTGGGGAGCGCGAACGTCCGGCCGGGGAAACTTTCAGCCTCCAGCTTGAACCGGGTGCAGGACTCGTCGAGGACCGACACGCGGACCGGTTCGAGCACCGCACCGCCGCAGGGTTGAGCGCCGGGCGACGCCGCCCGCCCCTCGACGAGCACCGCGTGGTTCCAGTCTGGCTTGGTCGGCGAAAGGCTGACGTCGTAGCGCAGACCAGTGGCAGGGTCGTCGGCCAGCCAGCAGCCAGATTTCTTGCCGGCATCGGTGTCGCGGTAGATCGGGCAGGCTACAAAGCGCAGGTCTTCGCTCGCAGGCGTGGCGCCGGTCGCGACCAGTGCCACGATCGCGGCCCAGACGGAATTCACAGCGCCCGCATCAGGTTGACGAGGTCCTGCTTCTCGCGCTCGGTGTAGCCGATGCTGTAGCGACGCTCATAGAAATCGATGATCCCGCGCAAATTCGTCGCACTACCGTTCGAGAAGTACGGCGCGCGCGCGCCCAGACCGCGCATGGATTGCAGGGTGATCCGCCCGACATCTGCGCAGCGCCCCGTTGTAAGCGCATATCCTGGATCGCTCGTCAGGATAGTCCGGCCGTAATGCGGATGAGGTTTGCCGGTGCAGGTCACGCGAAACAGCGGAAGCCATGGCATCGGATCGGCGAACGGTTGATTTGTTGTACCCAGATCGACCTGTCCTGGCGCGACGTCCATGCCCATATAGGTCATGTTATGGCAGAATACGCAGCTGTTGCGGACCGGGTTGCCGAAGCCTATGGGCGAATTGATCCCGGCGGTGTCGCTGATCAGGAAGGTTTTGTCGCGGAACACGCGGGCACCGCGCGCAACCGAGTCGCGAAACGCGACCACAGCGGGGGACAACTTCGCGCGATCGGCGTCAGATATTTTTTCCCACGCGGCAAACTCGCTCCACACAGGCGTGCCCTGACTGCCAAGCCGGCCGGGAGCCGAGCGCTGGAGCTTGCCCGGCCCGCCCTCCGCGCCATCGGCATCGAGCGCGCCACCCGCGATATCGACGGCCTGCGCCACATACACCCGCCGCTCGAAATCGAGGATCCGCGCGATGTCCGCGCGATCCAGTTTTTTCAGGAACGCCAGATGGGTGCTTGCCGCATCGCGCATCTGCGCGGTCAGCGACGGCACCCGCCCGTCGGCCATCAGATTGCCACTGACTGGCTTGTTCGTGTCGGGATCAAGCGATAGCGGCAGGCCGGCCTTTGGATCATAGGCGAAGCCCATCGCCTCAATAAACTTGAAATTGGCCACCGGGCGCGGGCGACGATAGACCGAGATGTGCGGATCGGCTGACTTCAGGCCCCATTTGGGATCGGCGTTGCACCCAGCGGGATCCCGCACCACGCTAATCGTGAAATCAGGCACGATCGGTGCGCCGGACAGGTCGCGTGGCGGCCACGACCGCGCGATTCGGATCAGCCCGTGGTCGAGCAGCAGCGAATGCGATGCTCGTTCGCCTTGCGGCAGACTGGGACAATTCGAACCGTCCACCGCAGCGAACAGCGGATCGCGCGCTCCCGCGCGCGTCCATTGCCGCTGCACGTCTACCACCGACAGGGTCATCGCCGCTGCCGGCTGGTGGCACGTGACACAGGCGCGTCCATTGGGACCGAGTGCAGTGAAGAACGGGTGGCCCTTCGTCGCCATCGGGCCGCCATCGAGCAACAGTTTCACGCTGCCGGTCGGGTTTTCGTAGCTCAACGACGCGGGGAAGATACGGCCATCGCCTGGCTGCCACCAACGATCAGGCGGCGTCCGCTGCTGCGCGGCGACGACGCTGATGGCGAAGATCGCGCATGCCGTAGCTAGGACGCGATATCGCATTCTCAGCGGCCGAACTTGACGACCGCGCGCAACCCGTACGTCCGAGGCGCACCATAGATGATTCCGCCGTCCGCGCTCGATGAACTCTGGATCTGCGAGGCGATATAGGTCTTGTCGGTGAAATTCATCACGAACGCCTCAAGGCGAAAGCGATTGTCAAAGTCTGCGGTCAACCGCGCGTCGAAAACATCGCGCGCGGGTACGATCGTGCGGACGCTGCGAAACGGCGTGGTGATCTGCTCGGACTGGTGGTTCCACTGTAGACGCGGCGTGAGCGTCAACGTGTCACCGGCTCGCACGGCATATTGCACGCCGCCGTTCAGCGTCCACTTTGGCGAATATGGCAATCTATTGCCTTTGGTGACGACGCTGTCAGCCTGGGTCGATGAAGCGGACGGGCAGGAAGCGCGGTTGCCCGCAGGATTGTTGGTATCGTTGATGCAGCTGGTATTGGCGAATTCACCATCAAGATAACCGCCGCCGAAATTGAAGCCCAACCCCCCAAATTGGCCGGTGATTTCCAGCTCCGCGCCCTTGGCCTTGCCCGACGCCGCATTCTGCGTGGTCGGCAGCCCATTCAACAGACTGTTCAGCTGAATGTCTTTGTAGTCCGAATGGAACACGTCGCCGTTCAGGCGCAACCGTCGATCGAGGATCGTCGTCTTGAACCCGACCTCATAAACGATGTTGCGCTCGGGCAGGAATCCCGGCGTGCCGACCGTAAGGTTCACGCCGCCCGCTTTATAACCTTTCGATGCAGTGACATAGACCAAGGACGCACCGGCGTGGTAGTTGATACCCGCCTTGCCGGTCCACTCGTTGGATTTCTGGATGCCGCGCTTCGTCGCGGGGTTCTGCACCACGCTGGCGACTATATTGCGATCGTAGATCTGCTTGTCCCAGCTGTTGCGGGCCCCAGCCAGCAGCTCGATCTTTGGGGTGATGTACCAATTGACCTGGCCGAAAACGGATTTCGAGACGTTACGTGCGCGTGTCGCGATGGTCGAGGTCGATGACACAAAATCGCGAACATTGTTGTTGTCGCGCGTCACCGATGTATCGATGTTTTCGTCAAGGTAGAAACCGCCAATCACCCAGCTGAACGGTCCCTTACCCGTCGACAGCAAGTTCACTTCATTGATCAGCGTGTCGTATTTCGTGTAGCCATCGGAAACGCGGCCAACGTTTGCTGCGGGAGGGCGCGGCAGAGCGGTGGCGGTGCGGTCGCCGTCGGCCTGATCGACCGTCTTCATGTTCTGGTACGCGCTCATCGTGCGCAAACCGATATTGTCGGTTACCGGAAATTTGAACTCGGCGGCGATACGGTAGCCATCTTGGTTCTGAAACGAATGCGCATCCTCTTCTATCACGAACGGATCGAGCGAGACGAGATCGCCGCGCCGCTTGACCGCATTGTTGTCCGACCGGCCGCGAAAAGCATCGAAGCGCAGATTGGCGTGAATGCGATCGTCGGACGAACGCGCGGCGAGATTGAAGCGACCGGCAATCAGGTTGCCCCGCCCCGGCTGGCTCGCGCTGGGGCCGATGTTGCGGGTGAAGCTGTCGCGTGTATCATAAGTGCCAGCCACACGGATCGCGACATTGTCGCTGAACGGCAGGTTGATCGCACCGACGGTCTTGTAGCTGTCGTAATTTCCGGCGCTCTGTTCGATGTAACCGGAGATGCCGTCGAACTTCGGTTCGGGCGTGCGGATGTAGATCGCACCGCCGGTCGAATTCTGTCCGGTCAGCGTTCCTTGCGGCCCACGCAGCACCTCGATCGAGCCGAGATCGTAGAATGCCTGGGCGATGAATTGTTCGTGCGGCAGCAATTGCCCATCGATGTAGAAGGCGACGCCGGGCGCCGACGTCGGCGCCGACTGCGCCAGCCCGACACCGCGGATATTGACAAAGGTGGAGCGGTTGACCGTGCTGATCGCCAGCGATGGCGCCACCTGCTGCAGGTCGGCAGCTGAATTGACGCCCTTGCTGGCTAGAGCGTCGGCGTCGAGCACGGTCGCGGAAATCGGCACGTCCTGAAGATTTTGGACGCGCCGCTCAGCAGTCACGACAATCTCGGCGAGCCGGTCATCGTCCGTAGCGTCGGGCAACGGACTGGAATCGGTTGGTGGGGTGGTCTGCGCCGCCGCCGTCCCCAACGATAGCGTCGATACGCCCATAACGAGGGCGATGCCCGTTATTGATGTGTGGCGCATGTGTATCCTCCCCGCACGTGAGCGCTTTTTCGCGCTTCGTCGGAACATGTTTTGTCGCATAGCTAAAAGATTGTCAACGATTTCGCTGATGATCGGTTTTTTCGCTTTGGCGGATGGCAACGAGCAGCCCGACTCCAGCCAACAGTAAGGCCGCGAGCAGATACACCGGCAGCGAGACGCTCGCCGTCTTGGCGATGATCCAGCCGATCAGAGCCGGCGCGATCACTCCGCTCAAATTGCCGACGAGATTGATCGTCGCGATCATTTTTGGATTGTCGGCGAAGAAACGGGTCGGCACGGTCCAAAATACCGTCTGCGCACCGCCAATGCCCAAGCCACCGACCATCAGAAACAGCATCGCCGGACCGCCGCTATTGGCGAGTGCGGCACCAGTCAAACCGGCGGCACCGAGTAGCGCGCCAGCGCCGATGTGGCGGAAACGCTCGCCGGTGCGGTCGGAATGATGGGCATTGAAATACATGCCCAATCCGATTCCCAGCCACGGCAGCGCGCTGAGCAAGCCGATAACGAGCGGATCGTGCGTGCCGAACGATTTGATCGCGGTCGGCAGCCAGAAGATGATAACATTCGATGCCGTTACCAGCACGAACCAGAGGCCGGCGCATAGCCAGGGCAGCAGGCGCCGCAGTACCGACAATAGAGGCTCCGGCTCGGCGCGCAGGCCCACCGCAGCGCGTTCGGCGGCAATAGTGCGCTTGGTCCATTCGCGCTCGACATCCGGCAGCCAGCGCGCTTGGTCGGGCCGGTCGACGAACCAGCAGGCAGCGGCGATCCCGGCAGCAATCGTCACCAGCCCTTCGACTAGAAACATGAGGCGCCAGCCGCCGATCAGCCCGAAGTCCTGCGTCATCAGCGCGCCGCACAGCGGGCCACCGATGACCACCGACGTCGGGATCGCGAGCAGAGTCAGCCCGATCGAGCGACCCCGATATTCCTGTGGCAGCCACTGGCTGACGTACCAGACCACTCCCGGCGCGAAGCCGCTTTCGAACATGCCGAGCACGAACCGCAGCGCGTAGAAATGCTCGCGCGTATTGATGAACGCCATCGCCGTCGCTGCGCTGCCCCAGCCAATCACGCTACCGGCAATCCACCAGCGCGCACCCCAGCGCGCGAGCAATGCCATACTGGGCAATTGAAACAGCAAATACCCAACGAAAAACAGGCTGGCGCCAAACCCATAGGCTTTGGGATCAAGTCCGAGTTCGGCGTTCATGCGAAGCGCGGCGAAACTGATATTGACCCGGTCGATCGAACTCAGGACGATCAGTAAGGCCAGCGGCAAAACGACGCGTCGCGAGGTTCGGCGATACGCAGCTTCCATTCTAGGTCGATCCATCTCGAAAATACCCGCCATGCTTTCTGGCACATCCCTCTCCTCGATTGACACCGACCAAATCACGCTGCACGATAATGTCGACGAAATCATCAACAATCGAGATGTTTGTGGTAGATCACGATAATCCCCCGATGCGCGAACAAGACTACAACCCGCTGGCGCATGAAGATTTCGATTCGCCGCACCGCGAGTTCGCTCGTTTAAGACAGGAATGTCCGGTCGCGCATAGCGATGCGTTCAATGGTTTCTGGATGCTGACGCGTCATGCCGACATCCGCGCGGTGTTGGAGGATTGGCAGGAATATACGACGACGGTTCGCAACGTGGTGCCGGGAAGTTCGGCCACGCGCCGCCGCCCGCCGCTGCATCTCGATCCACCCGCCCAGACGCCCTATCGCCGCGCGATCGATCGCGCTCTGGGACCGAAGCGGGTTGCCGGCATCGCGCCGGTGATCGAGGGACATGCCCGGCGGCTCATGCAGGCGTTCGTGGCGAAGGGCGGCGGAGACTTGGTCGAACTCTATTCCAGCCCGCTGCCGGCGTTCGCCTTTGCCAATTGGTTCGCGCTGGACGACACCCAGACCGATCTGTTGTGGCATACCGCCAAGGATTTCGTGAAGGCGTGGGAAGCGTTCGATGTCACTGCGGTCGAGCGGACCAGCCAAGTGATCTACGATCTTGCCGCCGCGTTGATCGCTGCGCGCCGGGTGGCACCGCTCGACGCCGAACGCGATCCGGTCAGTTCGCTGCTCGCCGCGCGCGACGAGGACGGCGGGCCACTGGACGACGAGATGCTGCTGGGCTGCGTCCGTCAGATCCTTGTCGTCGGGCTGGTCGCGCCGCCGGTGTTCCTGGGCAGCGTCGCGGTGCATTTCGCGCGCGATCCCGCGCTGCAGGCGCAACTGCGCGCCGACTTGTCACTCATCCCCGCCGCGACTGAAGAGATGCTGAGGCTCTACACGCCGTACCGTGGTTTCGCGCGAACCTCGCGCAGCGGCGTCGTGCTGCATGGGCGCGAAATAGCGCCGGGCGAACCGATCGCACTCGCCTATACGTCGGCCAATCGGGACGCGGCGGTGTTCGAGGATCCGGACGAATTTCGCCTCGGCCGCCGCAATATCAACGAACATCTCGCATTCGGCAGGGGGCCGCACCGCTGCGCCGGCATGGCGATGGCGCGCGTCATTCTACAGGCAGGCGTCCGAGAGATGCTGGCCAATACCCGCGAGATCGCTCTGGCAGGCGAAGTGCGGATGAGCGGTATGCCCGAAGTCGGGCCGGTCTACGTGCCGCTCGCCGTCAGCTAAGATCAGTCGGCGAGGCGTACTTCCTCAACGATCGCGACCAACGCGTCACCGATATGCGCGCGCATCAGCCGCTCGGCCTCCTCGGCGCGCCCGCTTGTGATCGCCGCGGTGATCGCGCGATGATCGGCATTGGCCTGTTCGATGCGATCCCATTTGTGAAATGTCGCGAACAGAAGCCGATAGGATGGGACGCGTAGCCGCTGAACGAACGTCGCAATATAGTCGTTGCGAGAGCCGGCGATGATCAGGTCGTGCCACGCGTCGTTGATTGCGCTAAATCCGGCACGGTTGCTGGCGCGCTCGCACGCATCGAGCTGATCCTGCAGCGCTTGGAGTTCGGCCTTGAGACTTGGTTCATCGGCGTCGGCGAAGTCGTGCGCAGCCAAGCCTTCAAGTGCCATCCGTACCCGATAGAGCTGGCGCATTTCTGCATCGCTGAACGTTCGGACCGACGCGCCTCGAAACTCTTCGATCACGATCAAGCGTTCGACCTCAAGGCGTTGCAACGCCTCTCGGACACGGCTGCGCGACGCGCCGGTAGCACGCATGATGTCGCCTTCGATCAGGCGCTGGCCAGGAACGAAGCGCCCGGTCTTCACGCGATCGCTTACCCAGTTGGCCACTTCGTTACTGGTGACAGGGCCGCCGTCGTTCCCCTTCGCCTCGCCGTGCGCCGCCATGATCCTGCCTCAGCCGTCGCGGCCACCATCAACCGCAGGCACGACCCTATCGCCAGAAACGCGTCAGGGGGAATATCTATCATACGACGGGTCATTCGGATTTTTCGGCAATCGTGTGCCAGCGGGTTAGTTCGAATCCAATAAGTCGGCATTTCTGCGGCATGTAAGATGGCCATCAGTCGATAAGCTTGTATCGAGTCAACGACATCAGTTCCACGAGGCACGCTATAAATTTTGACGAAGTGATCATCGGGCGAAGGAGCATCCGGGGCTACAACCCCGATCCGGTACCGCGCGCGTTGATCGAAGACGTGCTCGCCCTTGCGATGCGAGCGCCTTCGTCGATGAACACGCAGCCATATCATTTCTATGTCCTGACCGGCGACGCGCTAGACCGCATCCGTGCTTGAAATACCGAGCGGATGGTCGCCGGCCTCCCACATTCACGCGAGTTTCGCACTGGCGAAGCTTTCGCCGGATCGCATCGCGAACGACAAATTGTAGTGGCTAAGCAACTTTTCGCAGCCATGGGTATCGCCCGCGACGATAAAGATGCGCGGCAGGACTGGGTGTTGCGAGGTTTTCGTCAGTTCGACGCACCGGTGTGCATCATCATTACCTACGACCGCAGTCTCGCCACGAGCGACGACACCGCGTTCGACTGCGGGGCGGTCGCGACCGCGCTGTGAACGCCGCATGGTCACGAGGGCTGGGCGCGGTAATCAACAGCCAAGGTATCATGCAATCCCCCGTCGTCCGGGACCATGCCGGAATTGCCGACTATCAGGTTATCATGAAGGGTATTGCGCTCGGATGGCCGAACGACAGCTTCCCCGCAAATTCTGTTGTGTCGGAGCGGAGTTCATTCGAAGAAGCTTCAGTGTTCGTAGGCTTCGATGATCAGCGGATCTAGCATCACCATTCTCGCCAGCAGCTTACACTCCGTGAACGGCGGCAGATGAAGTAGCTCCGGCTCCCATGATGCATGAACGTCCGGTTGGGGGTAATGGCGCGGGGGCGCTCGATATCGCTTTTTGGGTCGTTTGAGCTGTACCGTAATTCCGTGCAATCTCTCTTGTACGTTAGCACTCGATCCAACGCGCCGATGACCCGTGCGGTGGTTATGAAGCAAGCCTTTCGGCGAACACGACGACCGGCGGGCTGAAGCCGATAGGACCAGCCAGCATCTGTAGCAGCGCTACCGTGGCGGCGCCCCACCAGTAGGCGGGGTGGATGCGCCGCAAAACGATCAGGTCGAAGACGATGCCGATCAAGATGTATAGCATGATTGCGGCGAACAGCGCGAACGGTGTGAAATCCCCAAGCGGCAGCGGGCCTACCAGCCGCCCAATCCCTGGCGCGATCACCAGCACCGTCCCGCACAGCATCAGCCGCTTATGCCATCCCGCATGGTTGCGCAGCCGGATCGCGGCGAAGGTGAGCGCGGCAAACCCGAAAATGCCGAGGATGTCCATCGCCAGAAAAAAGCCGAGCGGAAAAATGCCCGCAATGCTCCCGCGCGCAATCGCCATCACAGTCGCCGCAATGCCAAGCGGCACCATGATTGCCGCGATCCCCGCGCCAAGCCAGCCGAGCCGACGATGCAGCATGATGTTGTGGCCATTCACGACCAGCCAATTCTGCACGACGTAAAGAACTATCCAGGAGGTAAAGACAACCGCGTGGACATGGACCTGCCATGGAAAATCAGTGAACCAGACGTGGCCGACGACGATGTCGGAGCCAAATTCCGCGATCGCAGTCGCGAAGATCACAATCGACATGACGAAGAAGAACCAGCGCTCCTCCGCCATTCTGATGGGTCGATGAATTGCCGTCGCCATGCCGCTTGCCCCATCGCGTCAGTGGATCGTCGATAGGATGCGCGCGGTTAGAGTGGAGAGCAATAGGGAGAGGCAAGGGCACGCGCGAAGCTTCGGCGTCCTGCCGTCCGCCAAGGTAGACCGCCACATCATGTGGTCGAGGTGAAAGTCTTATTACGCCGAGCTTGTCGGCGGACCAGGGCGAATGACGGTTTGTTAGGACGCTGAGGTATCAATGATAGGGGAGTGCCGCCGATCGGAGAGGACACTCTCCGCATTGCGCCTATGCAAGGCACCACATTCCCCATTCGGAGCCGCCCGATGCCTGACGCCTGGCCTAACATCGAATGGTCGCGTTGGCGCGACACCGCAATCGCCTTGCAGCTGCGCACGCAGATCGTCGGCAAGGTCCGGCTCGCGCTCACACCCTGGCTCAATCACAGTTGGCACGTGCCGCTCTACGTCTCGGCTCGGGGGCTGACGACGTCGCCGATACGGCTGGGCGGGCGCATCCTCGAGATTGAGTTCGACTTTCTCGCCGATACTTTGATTTTCACGACCAGCGACGGTGATGAGCGTCGCATTCCTCTCGTGGCCGGCCGGACATCCGCTTTTCACGCGGCCGTGCTCGCCGTGCTGGCCGAGTTGAACATCGTCGTATCGGTGGATGGCAGCCCCATCGAGATGCCGGACGCGGTACCGTTTGCCGAGGACCACGCCGAACGTCCGTATGACGGGGACGCGGTGCGCGACTTCTGGCGCGCGCTGATCCAGGCGACGCGCGTGTTCGACGATTTTCGCACTGGCTTTCTTGGCAAGGCGAGCCCGACGCACTTCTTCTGGGGAAGTTTCGATCTTGCCTCGACGCGGTTTTCGGGGCGAACCGCGCCGCGTCATCCCGGCGGCGTTCCCGGCCTGCCCGACGCCGTAACGGTCGAGGTCTATAGTGACCAAGAGTCGAGCCTGGGATTTTGGCCAGAAAGCGACGCATATCCACATGCCGCCTCCTATGCCTACGCTTGGCCTGCACTTTTTGGCTATGCCGAGGCTCGTGTTGAGCCGGATGCGGCGCTATGACGCGGCTCTAGGCGAATTTATCCTGCCTTATGAAGCGGTACGCATCGCGTCAGACCCAGACGATGCGCTCCTGTCCTTCTGCCGATCCACCTACAATGCCGCAGCCGATTTAGGCGATGGGAACCGCGAAGCTCTCGAATGCCCGCTCGGACGACCGAAAATACCGCGAGCAGTCCAATAAGTCTTTTCACGATCAAACGAGAGCAATCCCGAAAGGCGATCATCTGAACGAATATCCTCTATCGGTATGCCGTAGAGCGGCTTTTAATGATTAAATATCGGTCAACCTTCTATCCGGCACACGCTGGCCAGCCTATTTTGGCAGCTTCCGGACCGCATCTGTTATTGGCGCCACCGTTCCTTGGCCCTGCGGCAAGGTCGGATTGATGATGCTGAAGTGGCCGGTATTAGCCGGACGGTAGGCAGTGACCGGATCGCCTGATCGACGTGCCTTATCGATATAATGCTGCATGAGATCGGCGAACGCTGCCTGAGCGAGGTACTGAGGGACGTGCAGCGGTAGGTGATCTTGGGGAGAAGCGTCACGGTAGCGCTGCGGCACCTGGGCCGGAGTGCCGCCCATGAAGGGTACGATCACTGGCTTGCCGCAGGCGTCCGCATCCTGGCCAATGAATTCGGCCAGCGCGCCCGGCCCGTCTATCGCTACCACCGCCCTTGGCATCAACGGATCTGGCAACGCTATCTGGCTGCCAGGCGACAGCCGGTCGCGCATCGCGCTCCAGAGTGCGAGCTGCGCACCTGCCGAGTGCCCGGCCACCACCATTCGATTCAGGTCGAGCGGGTAACGCCGAGCAAGCTGCCTCACCGCATCGATTGCAGTGCCCACGTCGCGCATTGTTCCGGGCCATCCACCGCCGGGATCGCCGACAACGCGGTACTGCACGTTCAAGGTGGCAATGCCTCGTCTGGTCAGTGCATCGGCAATGGGTGCGATCGTCCCGCTACTGCCGAAGCTGACGTCCCAGCAACCACCATGGATGATCACGGCGATCGGGAAGGGTCCTTTGCCGGGCGGCACGCGCAGATCGGCATATTGCTTCGGTGCGGGGCCGTAGCGGACAGTATCGGTCGGAGCGTTCACCGCCATGCGCTCGAGGGCAGACGGACCATAGAAGTGCCAAAGATAAGCGAAGCGGGCGTACGGCCACGCCGCGATGCCGAGCCCGACGATGACTATTACGACGCCGCCCCAGATCCACTTCCGCATAAGACGCCCCCGCACGTTCGCATATTAATAGCAATTTTTCGGCCGCCAAAAGGGAGCCTGTCAACCTGAACGAACGACAGAAGCTTGGAAGGCGTTCGAGGCGGCTGAGCGTCGGGTTCTGGGTCCTTTATACCGCTCGCAAACGCAAGTGACCACGGAGATTGGTTCAGCTACAGCTGCACAGCCGACCCGTTCCAATATTCGAACCGACGCCGTAAGGGAGCCGGCTAACCGGACAAACCCTGAGGTAAGATGCCGAGCAGCCGACGATTGGAATCGATAAAGCAAAGGAGCGACGCCTTTCTTGGCGAACGACTTCGGTCGATTTTCGGATCTCCGAAAATTTCTCTGCGGTAACGGACCGATAAACGAATGACCGCTGTCTGGAATAACCTCAATGAGCCTCCGATTTCGGAATCTCGGTCAATTTGATGTTCGCAGCTACTGAAGCCACCTGTTTGTCATCCGATGTCGTCCAGAGCGGTGACAGCCTCGGCGGGGAGGTTTAACCCCGCCGCCGCGAGGTTCTCCCGAAGATGAGATATCGAAGACGTGCCGGGGATCAGAAGGATATTGGGCGACCGCTGGAGCAGCCATGCGAGCGCCACCTGCATCGGCGTCGCACTAAAGCTCGCAGCGACGTCGGACAGGGTCTGCGACTGCAGCGGGCTGAAGCCGCCGAGCGGGAAGAATGGAACATATGCGATTCCGTCCGCCGCCAGCGCGTCGATCATCGCGTCATCGTCGCGGTACGCAAGATTATATTGGTTCTGCACACAGACAATTTGGACGACATCACGCGCCTTCTCGACTTGTAGAGCCGTTACGTTGCTTAGCCCAATGTTGCGGATCAGTCCTTGGTCCTTGAGGGCCGCAAGCGCGGCCAGTTGAGGTTCGATAGGCCCCTCCGCCGGCCCATGCCCGTCACCGCCTCCCATGAAGCGCATATTGACGACGTCCAGTACGTCCAGGCCGAGGTTGCGCAAATTATCGTGAACCGCTGCGGTTAGCGACGCGGCGTCTTGTGCTGGGTTCCAGGAACCGTCCTCGCCACGCACAGCCCCGACCTTCGTCACGATCGTCAGGTCGTCAGGGTAGGGATGAAGTGCCTCGCGAATAATCTGGTTTGTCACGTGCGGACCGTAGAAGTCGCTTGTGTCGATATGATCGACCCCGGCGCCAACCGCCTCGCGCAACACGGCAAGCGCCGCATCGCGATCGCGCGGCGGCCCGAACACGCCGGGGCCCGCGAGCTGCATGGCACCATAACCCAGCCGCTTCACGGTGCGGTCGCCTAAGCGAAAGCTGCCCGCCTGATCGATCGTCTGCATGTCGTTCTCCTCTTCTTCCTTGAGATAGCCATTGGCGAAGCGCGCGATAATCCTGCATGATCCGCACGGGTTGTACAGAAAACCGGACGATGGATGCTGATCTCGGAGACTTGACCTCCTTTATTGCGGTGGCGAAAGCGCGCGGCTTTCGTGACGCGGCACGTGTAAGCGGGACGAGCGCATCGACGCTGAGCGAAGCCGTAAGGCGCCTGGAGACGAGGCTCGGCGTGCGCCTGCTTCACCGAATGACCCGCAGCGTTACGCCGACCGAGGCCGGTGCAGAGCTTATCACACGGCTGACGCCAGCGTTTGGCGAAGTCGGCGCGGCGCTCTAAGCGGTCGGCAACTTTCGGGGAGGCTTAGCGGGAGCGCTTCGCTTAAACGTGCCGGTCAGCGCCGCACGGCTGGTGCTGCCCGCGATCATCCCGGGCTTTTTGGCCGCGCACCCCGGCATCCGGCTGGAGATCGTGGCGGAAGACAGCTTCGTCGACGTTCTTGCTGCGGGGTGTGACGCCGGAATCTGATACGACGATAGGCTGGAGCAGGACATGATTGCGGTGCCGATCGGACCGCGTGAGCAGCGCATGGCCACCGCCGCTGCATCGACCTATCTCGATCGTCAGGGTCGCCCTCGACATCCGCGCGATCTGCTCGATCACGCTTGCCTGCTCGGGCGCTTTGCGAGTGGCGCACTGACGAGTCCGTGGGAGTTCGAGCGTGCCGGCGAGATCGTCCGGATCGAACCTCGCGGGCCACTTGTCGTGCAGGTTGGTGGCGCGACTGATCTTGCTGTCGAAGCTGCCATTTCCGGTTTGGGAATCATCACACTGTTTGAAGATTGGCTGCGACCACATCTCAACAGCGGAGCGTTGGAGCTTGTGCTGGAGGACTGGTGGCAACCATTTTTCAGGCCCTTTCCTCTATTATTCCGACCGCCGATTAGTACCGCCCCCGCTGCGAGCCTTCATTGATTTCATTAAGTCGACGCCCGCTAAAAAAGAGCCGAGATTGGGCCGCGCGGCCGAGCTTAACGAACGTCCGCTTCCGGACTGTGCAGAAAGTGCCCAGAACGTCCGCTTTTGTGTCATCTAAGCTGAGGACCCGCCCGCCGGTAACTGACCGGTGAGACGCCGCCCATACCCTACGATCCTTTCTGATATGAACTCTGTAAAAAGCCGAACGCGCTTAGTTTTCCGCGTTTCGCCTTGTGTCAGAAGCCAGAGCGTCCCGTACATGTGTAGGTTGGTGTCCGGCACCCTTTCGAGCTGAGGGTCCGCATCTCCAACAAAACAGGGCAGGGTCGCAATACCGAGACCTTCTTTGACGGCCGCGATCTCCGCTCCGGCGTCGGTGACCTTAAACGGCACCCCCGCGGTCCGCACCGCACCTTCGCTCGCCCAGTCCGGAATGCCGTGCGTGGCGATGACGATCCACCGCAGCGACTCGCCCGCACCGGACTGCCATTCGGCAAGCCGATCGCGCGACACGTAGACGCTGCCGAACACCTCGGGACCCTTCAGGCCGTGCAAATTGAGCGGCAGCGTCTTGCGGTCGTAGACGACGCGGATCGCAACATCCGCTTCCCGGTTGGTGAGGTTCGCCAACTCGCCCGACGACAGGATCTCCATTTCGATTTCCGGGTAGAGGCGAGCGAAGTCGGCAAAATCCGGCATCAGCAGGTGCGTCGCGAGGATTGGCGTCAACGTTACGCGCAGCGCGCCGCGCGCGCTTTGGTCGCGCCCGAGGACGCGCGTTTCGAGCTGATGCGACGACGCTTCCATCTGGATCGCGAGTTCGAGCACCTCCTCGCCTGCTTCGGTCAGGCGATAGCCCGTGGGTAGCTTTTCGAACATCCGGGCGCCGAGGCGTTCCTCGAGTTGAGAAATGCGCCGCAGCACCGTTGCGTGGTTCACCGACAGCTCTTTGGCCGCGGCGCGGACCGAGCCACCGCGCGCCGCAGCGAGAAAATAGCGGACATCATCCCAATCGATCATGGTGCGCTGTTGCACCGACAGTGTTGAGTTCGGAAGCCTTTTCCCGACGATCCGCTGCATGAACTGAACTCCGCAGCGCCAATCAGGTTGGTGGCCGGTGCATTCACGCACCACCGATGTGCTGGATGTCGCACTGCTGAAGCAAGCGAAGTCGACCCATCTGGAGGCGGTCGGGAGATATCCCCAGGCACAGAAGGATCGACGAAATGAAAAGGCTCGAAGGCAAGGTCGCCGTTATCACCGGCGGAAACAGCGGCATCGGATTGGCCACCGCCAAGCGATTTGTCGTGGAAGGCGCGCAGGTAGTCATCACCGGGCGGCGCGAGAAGGAACTCCAGGAGGCTGCTGCCGCTATCGGCAGCAACGTCACGATGGTCGCGGGTGACGTGACGCGCCTTTAGGACCTGGACCGGCTCTATGCCGTCGTGAAGGAAAAGTACGGTCATGTCGACGTGCTCTTCGCGAATGCCGGCTGGGGCGAGCTTGCGCCGCTTGAAGTCGCGACCGAAGAGCATTTCGACAAGACATTCGACCTGAACGCGAAGGGCACGTTCTTCACGGTTCAGAAAGCACTTCCGCTCTTCAAGGACGGCGGCTCGATCATCCTGACCGCTTCGGTCGCGAATGTTAGGGGCGATCCGGCGTTCAGCGCGTACGCGGCTGCCAAAGCTGCGGTCCGCACCTTCGCGCGCGGCTGGACGGTGGAACTCAAGGATCGAAAGATCCGCGTGAATTCGATGAGCCCCGGCCCGATCGAAACCCCGGCTCTGGAAAAGGTCGGGCTCACTGCCGACCAGATCGAACAGGCGGCAGCGAGCTTCGCGTCGCAGGTTCCGCTCGGTCGACGGGGCAAGGCCGAGGAAGTTGCTGCCGCCGTGCTGTTCCTCGCCTCCGATGAGAGCTCGTACGTCACCGGCATCGATCTCGCCGTCGATGGGGGCATGGCGCAGGTCTGACCTAACCTAACCACCAATTGGAGAGCCTCTCATGAACACCGCGGACACCGTTAAAACCGTGAAAGACTTTTTCGCCGCGATCGGTCGCGGCGACCGGGAGGCTCTCCTGGCGCTGGTCGCCGAAGACATTGAATGGATCATTCCGGGGCGCGACTGGCCGCTGGCAGGGTCACACCAGGGACATGCTGGCGTGACCGACCTACTCGAGACGGCATCCCGGTCGCTTGAGACATCGACCGAACCGCGTGAGATCATCGCTCAAGGGGACCGTGTTCTCGTGCTCGGCGTCGCCACCGGGAAAGTCAAAGCCACGAACAAGCCGTTCGTCGACGAATGGGTGTTCGCAATCACTGTTCGCGACGGCAAGCTGACCATCATCCGGGAATATGTCGATACGCAGGCATTGGCGTGGGCGGCGACGGTCGACACCGCCGCCAAGCAATCGCCGACCGAGATCGGAGCCGCACAACGCGCGTCATAAGACACGCGATCTGCAGGGGGGGCTAACCGCCCGCGCGGCGCGCGCCTATCGCCACTCAATTCAAAGGAAATTTCGATGTACGATCAAGACAAACAATGCGAGCTCATCCAGTTCACCACGATTACGGCGGGCGACACCGTCATCGACGTTTATCCCGGGGGCGGTGACTGGGCCCGCATCTATTCCGACGTCGTAGGGCTAGAAGGGCGGGTGTACACCTTTGTCCCGGCCGAAGTCGCCCACTTCAAGAACGATCCGGTCGGGCTTATGCGAACGCTCGCGCAGGAGGCGGGGCGGGAGAATGTCCACGCCGTCTCGGCCGATGTCGTCGCAATCGCGGACGCGACCTCGGCCGCAGATGTCGTGTGGATGCACTTATTCTATCACGATCTGCACACTTCGCTGATGCAGGCCAAGGGCGCCACGGCCGACGCCTTCAATCGCGCCGTCTTTGCCGCGCTAAAGCCCGGCGGCCGCTACGTCATCGTCGATCACGCCGCCGCAGCCGGGTCAGGCAGCAGCGACACCCCCTCGATGCATCGCATCGACCCGGCGCTGGTCCGCGCGGAAGTCGAAGCAGCCGGCTTCGTGTTGGATGCGGAGAGCGACATGTTTGCCAATGCGGACGATACGCACGCCATCCGGGTGTTCGATCCGGCCATCAACGGCGAGACGGATCGCTTCGCCTACCGGTTCATCAAGCCGTGACATACCCTGGCTTCCTGGCCGCAGTAGCGACCGCCAGCCGCTAAAGGTCCCTAAGCCGAACCGACTTGCTTCGTGCGTGGATGACCCGGACAGAGATTGATTGGCGCCTTCGTCAACAACCGTTGCTCGCGCGCGGGTGCGCAAACCCGCCGATCATAGACCAATGGTGAAATTCGAGCCGAAATCTAAAACTGAACGAGCTTCCGCTTTGGGCAGGCGACCGAGGTACTGGGAACGTCCGCCATTGGGTCGTTCCGGATATGACGGATCGTACACGAGAGATTGCGGGACGACTTGATCGATTCATCGAGGCCGTCCGGCGACACCGAAAATGACATTGTCTCAAGGTCACCAGTAAGCCGCGCATTGCCGTAGGTTGATTACCAGATGCCTCAAGAATGGCCCAAATCTTCGGGTGCAGGCCAGTAAAGCATTCGATTGCGCAGTGGGAAACCTAAGGGTAGTCTCGGTACCGGGTCGCCCAAGAATCGAGTCTTCAATTGATTTAGGGGGATTATAATGAACCGCTTTAATGTCGCTTTGAGCTTCCTGACACTCGTTGCTTCCGTGCCGGCCCATGCGGCCGGCCAGATCGATGGGACGTGGAAGGCGGATACTGCAACCGCTAAACTATCGACAAAACCTGACGTTTTCGTCGTCAAGGACGGCGTTTACGACTGCACCTCGTGCACACCCCCGTATAAGATTGCTGCTGATGGTCAGCCTCACCCAGTGGCTGGGCGCGACTATTGGGATGCAGCCGCTGTCACTGTTTTGGATGCTAGCACGTTGGAGTGGAAGCGCTTTCGTAAGGGAGTGCTAGTCGGCACCACGAAGGTTGCGGCGTCGAATGATGGTCGCATGCTAACCTATACGTCTGTCTCGGCAGACAACGCATCAGGTAAAACAACGACCAGCACCAGTATGTCGAAGCGTGTCGGGACGGCGCCAGTTGGCGGGCATGCCGCCAGCGGATCGTGGGTAGCTGTCAATGATGGCGCCCAGATCGCAGAAGAGAACCTAACTGCAACAATCACTACGTCGGGCAAAGCCGTCACGCTGACGCTCGGTACAGGCGAGCACTATACCGCCGAATTAGGCGGACCAAAGGTGGCTTTCATGGGGGACAAGGCAAACGCGATGGTCGCTTTGACCAAGGCTGGCGGGGGCTTTGTCGAGACGGATTATGTCGGTGGCAAAGCTGTTGGAACCTATACTTATATGCCGGTGAATGCCACGACCATGACATTGAAGGCTGTAAATTTGAAGGCTGGGACCACAGACGAGTTCACGCTTAGAAAGCAATAGCTACTTGCGGGGATGCGCGAGAAGCTGCGTGCTGCGCCGCAGGTTCAGATCGGTTGCACGCCACGGACCCACCTTGTCTAACGGGCCGGCGCCTTAAGCGTCGGCCCTTCCCCGGCCTTCCGAATCATCGCGACATCGGCGATCAAACAATCGCATCGGAAATTGCGACAACGCCGGCTTTCGATCCCGCGTTGTTCCAGCGTCGGCGGGCAATTCACAACTCGCGTCTCTATTTGCGCGCTATCCGGGACAAGCCGGCCTCTATCACCGATTACTCGTCACACTGTACCGAAGGAGTGAATCAATGGGCCTAAATGGGCGCTTTCCCAATCTCCTGCTCTGATGAATGAGAGTCCGATTCGTGGAAAGGGCCAAAAGACCGCGAATGTCTGAATGTGGGTCTTTCACGCCAGCCTTGACCAATCGCTGCAGTTCGGTGGCCACAGGCCCGAGTGAGTTGCACGGTGAGCGCGCTTATAACCGAAGCGCGACCCAGTCCGGTGGGTAGGCCTCACGCGTCCAGCTGCCGGCCAATCGTCGCGGCGCGCGTGTAAAGGCCAATTAGGAGCGGCAGCACTCTGTTATAGCCTGTCATCCCCCGGTAACTCGCCACACGATGTTGCCGAGATCGTCGGCGATCAGCAGCGCGCCGGCCCTGTCGACGGTCAATGCCACAGGTCGGCCAAGCGCCTTACCGTCCGATGCGATGAAACCGGTCACCACGTCTTTCGCTTTCCCACTTGGCTGTGCGCCGGCGAACGGCACCCAAACGACCTTGTAGCCGTTCAGATGACCCCGGTTCCAACTCCCATGTTCGCCGACGAAAGCGCCGCCGCGATAGGCCGGCATGCTTGCGCCATCATAAAACAGCATTCCGAGCGGCGCGACGTGAGAACTCAGGCCGAAATCCGGCATGATCGCCTTCGCCACTTTGTCCGGTCGGCGCGGCATCACGCGAGGGTCGACATTTCGGCCCCAATAGCTCCACGGCCACCCGTAAAACGCGCCGGACTTCACCGAGGTCATATAGTCTGGCACCAAATCCGGTCCGAGTTCGTCGCGTTCGTTGATGACCGCCCACAGCTCGCCGCTGGCTGGATTAAAGGTAAGGCCGTTCGGGTTGCGCAGGCCCGTCGCATAGTCGCGGTGCGCGCCGGTCCTGCGATCAACCTCCCAGATCCTTGCCCGATCCTTTTCGGCCTCCATCCCCGCCTCGGTGATGTTGCTGTTCGATCCGATGCCGACGTACAATTTGCTGCCGTCGGGACTGGCAGTCAGGCTCTTGGTCCAGTGATGGTTGATCGGGCCGCCGGGCAATTCGGTCAAGACCGTGCCGGGTGCTGTGATCTTCGTTTGCCCGGTGACGTAAGGATACCGCACGATCGCGTCGGTGTTTGCAACGTAGAGGTCCCTCCCGACCAGCACCACGCCGAACGGCGCGACGAGATTATCGAGCAGCACGGTGCGGACATCGGCTTTGCCGTCGCCGTTCGTATCACGAAGCAGGGTGATTTGGTTGGCACCGGTCACCTTGCTGTGACCAAGGCTCTGAACGAACCCCACGACTATGTCCTTCGGACGTGTCACCGGCTCGCTCGGCGGCTTCGGTTCTACAGCCAAAATGTCGCCATTGGGCAGCGCATAGACGTTTCGCACGTTTTTGAGGCCGGTCGCGAAAGCGGAGATCTTCAGGCCCGGGGCTACCATTGGAATCCTGTCGCCCCAGGCTTCCGGGCTGGCGACGTGCATCGGTGGAACGAGATACTGGTTCTGCGCGGGCAATTTCGGGTTTGGACCGATCTGTTCGGTGGTATCGCCGCCGGCTCCGCTGCAACCGGTCAAGGCAAGGGCGCCAACGGCGCTGGCGAACATTAACGTCGCGCGCATTACTTCAACTCCTGCCGGGCTTCGAGCGAATATCCCATCCAGCTCGTCGCTACCGCGAGAACCGCGACGATGGCCGATAAGATCAGCCCGGCGGGCATCACCGATGTCCATGCATCGCGGCTATGGATAAAGGCGTTGATCAAGGCGAGCATCATCATCAACCCGACGCCGATGCTGTGCGGCCAGGGCCGCCGGCGCGGTACGCCGCGATGCATGACGGCATCGGCTATACCGGCGATGGCGGCCAGCAGGCCCATTAACAATCCGCCGGCGATCAGCCACACCGAGAAGTTCGCCCACTGCATCTGTGCCGTGTTGGCATAGGCTATGTCGCTGACCAATGCGGCCGAGAAGAAAGCGAGAGGGTAAGCGGCCAGCATGCCGTGAATCGGATGGGAGCCAGAGGCTTGACGGTAGAGAGGTTCGGTCGCCATGACGTTCGTCCGTCTTTGAGGAACCTATCATACGCCCGGCAGATGCCTTGCGTTCCGATCCACCCGCTCCCCTCACGTTCGCGCCTTTTTGGTTCGAATTTCTCCGGCAGCCGAGGTCTATTTGAAGGCCACCGTCGCACCGATAGCCACCGGGCAACTCCGCTGTATTCCAGTTGGCCTGACTATTTGGCGCGCGGCGGCATCTCCCGGTTCAGGAATGCCACGGCATGGTCCAGAACCGGCCCCTTGCTCCGAAACGGCTTGGACAATGCCATGACGATGTTTTCGTGGCTAAGCCCTGGATAGTCTTCGTGCAGGACGCGGCCTCCCATCGCCTTGATCCGGGCGGTGAGATTGATTGCGTTGTGGGCGCGAACCTGTACGTCGTCACCGGCGGAGACCAGCAGCATCGGCGCGGCATCGGCGCGGGCGAACTGGATTGGCTGGGTCATCACGGGATCTGCTGCACCGCGCATAGCATCGGCGGCGCGCTGTACCGTGAAGGGATAGAAGTCGTAAGGCCCGCATAGCCCGACCGCCGCCTTGATGACATGCGGGTCGACATTCTCGGCGCGCAGCCAGCGCTGATCGAGCGTCAGCATCGCGACCGTGTACGCACCGGCCGAATGGCCAGCGAGGGCGATGCGGTTCGGGTCTCCGCCGTAATCGGCGACATGATCACGCACCCACCTGACCGCTTCGGCGCCGTCCTGCAGAAACGCGGGAAAGCGCACCTGCGGTACTTTGCGATAGTCGGGGATGACGGCAACGAAGCCTCGGCGTGCCAATGCGCGACCGGCAAAGGCATAGGCCCCGCGCGATCCATGTGCCCAGCCGCCGCCGTACCAGAAGATCACGACGGGCAGGTTCTTACGCGGTCCACCGGACGGTTGCCACACGTCCAAAGCCTGACCGTGGGTGCCGAACGGCACGCCCGTGCCCGTCCGGTGAGTCCCCCGGCCACCTCCGACGATACCGTCGAGAAAGCTGAGCAGGCCGGGCGGCGAGGTCAGGGCGGCGGCGGCCATGCCTCCAAAGATAACTATGATTACTAGAGCGGCGGCATGTTTGGTTGTCAGCACGATCGTTGCCGTCCACTCGCACATGACCCAGATTGACCGCGGCGGTTCATGTCGTTTCTCACACCATTGTTCTCCGTTAATTTCCGCAGCTGACCCTTGAACGCCGAAGTTTTACCCGAAGCGCCTATCGCCATTCGATTGCCGTAGTACGCGGGATGCGCAATTTGGGTGTTTGCGTCCATTTCGCCTTACAGGGGACGAGGTCGAGAAGCCCGCAAGAATGAATGAGCGTCCGGAGTTAGGCGAAGATCAGCGATCGCCGAAGGGCCGAAAATGGGTCATTCATCCCATCGCGGCCTAACCAAACGATCGATGCACTACACCCTGCCGGTGCCGTACGGCATTGTTCAGCGGGACAGACTGTACCGGTTCAGGCTCGTCGCCCATCAGCTCGCCGGCAGTCCGTCCAGCAGCTTGTCGAGCGTGATCGGGAAGTCGCGCACCCGGACGCCCGTGGCGTTGTATACTGCGTTCGCGACGGCCGCGCCGGCACCCGATATGCCAAGTTCACCTACCCCCTTGGCGCCCGCAGGGTTGGCGGAGTCATCAATCTGCTCAATAAAGTGCACATCGATATTTGGGACATCCGCATGCGTCGCTACGTGATACTCGCCAAAGTCCGGGTTTACGAACCGCCCCGAGCGCGGGTCGACGGCCGCTTCCTCGCATAGCGCATAGGCGATACCCCAGACGATCCCGCCGATCAGCTGGCTCGCGGCGGTTTTGCGGTTTATGACGCGGCCGACATCGAACACGCCGAGCATGCGCCGCACGCGCACCTCACCAGTTACGGCGTTGACCGCGACCTCACAAAAGTGCGCGCCGTGGCTTGCCTGGCTGGTGCGCCTGCTCTCGGCTCCCGGGCCAGTTTTGCCGTTACCGACAATTGCCTTGCCGCGCACGAGGTCGAGCAGGCTTACCTGTCGGCCGCCGACGCTGACGCAGCCGTCTTTTAGCCTCAGCTCGTCGGGTGCCGCATTCATCCGCAGCGCAAGTTCGGCCAAGATGTCCTCGCAGGCGAGAATTGCGGCGGCGCAAGCCGAGCCGGCACCGAATGACCCGCCCGAGCCGGCGCTGGGTGGCAGATCGGTGTCGCCGATCCGCACCTCGACCGAAGTGAGCGGGAGGCCCAGCATCTCGCCAACCGTCTGTGCTAGAATGGTGTAGGTGCCAGTGCCGATGTCGGTCATGTCGGTCTCTACTACCGCGCGGCCGTCCGCCGCCAACGTCACCCGGGCCTCAGCGTTGACCGTGAAGTTGCCCCGTAGCGCCGCGGCCATACCAGTCCCGATCAGCCACTCACCCTCGCGCACAGACGCGACCGGTTGCGGGGCCCAGCCGAACCGGCGCATGCCCTCATCATAGCAGTCGAGCAGCCGGCGCGTGCTGAAGGGCTTGCCGTTCAGCGGATCGGTCTCGGGCTCATTGCGCTTTCTCAGTTCGACGGGATCAAGCCGGAGTTGCTCCGCAAGCTCGTCCATTGCGCACTCGACCCCAAAGGTGCCGACAGCCTCGCCGGGCGCGCGCACTGCGCCGGTGGCGGGCAGGTCCACGCGGACGAGGTCGGTCGTGAACCACCGCGTCTCGCCGGCGTAGAGCGGCATCGTGCCGAACGGCACCGGTTCCAGAAATTCGCCATCGTCGTTCTGTGCGGCGATGCTTTCATGCGCCATCGCGCTAATATGACCATCCGCATCGCAGGCGATACGCAATCGCTGCACCGTGTCGGAGCGGTGGTGGACCATGTAAGCCGTCTGGCGGCGCGGCAGAGCTATCTTGACCGGCCGCCCGACCCGCTCGGCGGCAATCGCGGCCAGGATAACCTCGGGGCCGACCCCGGTCTTGCCGCCGAAGCCGCCACCGACATAGGGCGCGAGGACGCGCACGTTGTGAGGATCGATCCCCAGCACCTGAGCGATCGTTGTGCGTGCCGCGCCGATCACTTGGTTGCTCGACCGCACCGTCAGGCGGCCTTCGTCCCACCACACGGTAGACGCGTGCGGCTCGAGGGCGGCGGGAAAGTGGATCGGCGTCGTATAGGTCCGGTCTAAGACGACGGCGGCCGCAGCCAGCGCGGCGTCCAGATCGCCCTTGCGAACTGGCGGCAGGAACCCAATCGCCGGCTTGCGGTCTACTGGTTGAGCACGCGGGTCAAAGCGGTCCTCGCCCGGCTCCGTCGAGACGCGAACGAGCGCGGCGGCCTCTTGCGCAACGAGCAAGCTCTCGGCGACGACGATCGCGACAGGCTGGCCAGCGTGAAAAATGCGGTCTGTTGCCATGCTGGGCATCGCACGGCTGTTCGCCTCGCCAGCCGGCATTCGCGGATCGCCATGGACGACGGCGAGCACGCCCGACATTGCCTCTGCCGCGGTGGCGTCGATCGCCGTGACCCTGCCCGAACCCACCGGCGTCCCGACGATCGCGGCGTAGGTAATGCCATCCGGTGTTCCCTCATACGCGTAGGTCGCCGAGCCGGTGACCTTCGCTGGCCCGTCGATCCGCGCCAAAGGACGGCCGAGCAGACCCTGTTGCGCGTGCGTCAGCCCCACGGGGCGGAACGGCTCGTCCATCATCATCTTGTTCATCGGTGCGCTCCCAAGATCTTCATATGGGCGCTTGCGCTCGAAGTTGCACCGATAGCATGCGCGAAGTGACCGAAGGTGACCCTAAATCAGCCGGCCGAATCGGATTATCAGACCGATCAAGCGGTTGGTTTGACCCAGGTCCAGACATTCAGCGTAATCTCAGCGCTCCCGAAACCGGACGTTCGTTCATGCTCTGACATGCTTTGACAACCCGCGTATCGCGAAGCCCTTAATGGTGTGTCAGTAAGCGCCCGTGCGCAGAACGGGGGCTGGCGAAAGATCTCAGGACCACCGAGGGGCTAAGCGCGGCCTTAGGCGATGTACCAATGTTTCCAGCGAGCCTTGCGCCGGTGATGAAGATAGACGCGTCGTGGACGGCTCTGCCATGTGCCCTTCACGGTCGTTGCGCAACGAGGTGATCGGAGTGCGTGGCAAGGCCCGATTATTGCGCTACAAGATCTGCATAATGGCGCAAAACGATCGAGGGTGCAGCGAATGGACGGCGGCGAACGATCCGAGAACGATCCCACGACTATAACACGACGTACCGCGATCGGCAGCACCGCAGGCCTGGCCGCAGCGTTCGTGTTGGTCGACGGGGACGCGGTGCAAGCAAAGGTATCTATACCGCCGAGCGGCGCGACGCTCGCGATAACGCCGATCGTGAACGGACGTGCGACCCCAGTCACGATCGACCCGCGCACTTCGCTACTCGACCTACTCCGTGAGAAGCTCAAACTCACTGGAGCGAAAAAGGGCTGTGACCATGGCCAGTGCGGCGCGTGCACCGTTCACATCAATAGCCGCCGTGTGGTCTCCTGCCTCACGCTGGCCGCGAAGACAAACGGGCAAGCTGTGACGACGATCGAGGGATTGGCCGAGGGGGAACGGCTACACCCGATGCAACAGGCGTTTATCGACCACGACGCGTTACAGTGCGGCTATTGTACGCCTGGCCAGATCATGGCCGCCGTCGCCTGCATCCGCGAAGGCAAAGCGACGAGCCGCGCCACGATCCGCGAGGCAATGAGCGGCAACATTTGCCGCTGTGGCGCCTATGTCGGGATCGTTGATGCGATCGAGGACGTCGCCGGCAAGGGGCGTCGGGTCTGATGCGGCCGTTCAGCTATGCCCGCCCCGACAGCCCACAGGCCGCGATCGCGGCGTTTGCCGCCGCAGGCCACGGTGCCCGATACATTGCCGGCGGTACCACGCTCTATGACCTGATGAAGCTCGATATAGAGCGGCCCGAACATCTGATCGACGTGACCGCAATCAGCGGGCTAGATCGTATCGACACCAGTGGCGACAAGCTGCGTTTTCAAGCGCTGGCGCCGATGAGCGCGGTGGCGACCGACCGCGTTGTGCTGCGCGACTATCCGGTTCTGGCGGAGTCGCTTGCGAAGGCCGCGTCGCAGCAGTTGCGCAACATGGCGACAGTCGGCGGCAACCTGCTGCAGCGAACGCGGTGTCTCTATTTCCGCAACGGCGCGGGCGGGGTATCGGCCGGCACGACCTATCCGTGCAACAAGCGCGACCCCGGATCGGGCTGCGCGGCGATTGGCGGGCTCGATCGCGGACAGGCGGTGCTGGGACAAAGCACTTCGTGCACTGCGGTGTCGCCGGGCGACTGGCCGGTCGCGCTGGTCGCGCTAGACGCTTATGTTGAAATCCTCGGGCCGGCGGGAACTCGATCGCTGCCGGTTGCCGAACTCTACCGTCTGCCGGGGGATACACCGCACATCGAGTTCGCGCTGACGCCGGGCGAATTTATCACTGCGATCGTTGTGCCGAAGGCGCCAGTCGGCCGGCGATCGACTTATCATAAGATCCGCGACCGCGAGAGCTATGCCTTTGCGCTGGCCTCCGCCGCCGTCGCACTTGACATGGAGGGTGACAACGTCCGGCAGGCGCGGATAGCGCTTGGTGGTGTCGCGACCCGGCCGTGGCGGGCGTTAGCGGCGGAAACAGGATTGGCCGGCAAGCAATTGACGCGCGAAACCGCGCTTGCTGCCGGACGCGTCGCGCTTACCGGTGCCAAGGCGGGCCGCGGCAACGGCTTCAAGATCGAACTCGCCGCGCGCACCGTAGCGGACGCGCTGATGATCGCTGCGGAGAAGAAACCGGCATGACGAGCGCTCCTTTCCCGAACCGCCCGCGTGTCGATGCGCGCGAGAAGGTACTCGGCGCTACCAAATACGCTGCGGATTATGGGATGACTGGCCTGCTCTATGCAATGCAGGTGCCGGCGACGATCGCCAAAGGACGCGTCACCGCGCTGTCGCTCGACGCCGCGCTCAAGGTGCCCGGCGTGGTCACGGTGCTGACAAGCGCCGACTTCCCCCCGCCGCCCGCCGCGCAGCCGGGCGCCCCGCCGCCGCCGCCGACGCTTACCGCCGAAATCGCCTATCGCGGCCAGCCGGTCGCCTTGGTCATCGCCGAGACGCTGGAAGCGGCGATCGAGGGTGCCGAGGCTATCCGCCCGGTCTACGCCACGGACTCGAGTTTCACTGCGACGATCAACGACAGAGGCGCAGTTCGCCAGCCGGTCGAGCCGATCACTGGTGGCGATGCGGCAACGGCTATGAACCGCGCCGTTACGCGCCACCGTGCCGAGTATGTTAGCCCCGCGCAGCACCACAACCCGATGGAAATGCTGTCGACCACCGCCGAGTGGAAAGACGGCGTGCTGACCGTCTACGAGGGCACGCAGGGCAGCAACATGGTCAAGGGCGCGCTGATGCGCACGCTCCGCCTCAGCGCTGATCAGGTTGTGGTCAAGAGCCCGCAAGTCGGCGGCGGGTTTGGGCAGAAGGGCGCCGCGCAGCGCCAAACCGCCTTGGTCGCGCGCGCGGCGATGCTGCTCGGACGCCCGGTTAAGCTGGTCGTGCCGCGCGGGCAGATCTTCCACAACGCCACCTTCCGTCCGAAGAACCGCCACCGCATCGAGATCGGCGCGGACGCCGGGGGGCGCATGATCGCGGTGCGCTACGACGCCGACCAGCAGCAGTCGCGTCAAGGCCAGTTCCCGCCCAAATACCATGAGTCGCCGCCGATGATGTACGGCATCGCCGACTATCACGGCACCGCCGCCAACATCCGCATCGACTCGCAGGCCCCCGGCTACATGCGCGCGCCGACACCGCATCCCTCATCTTTCGCGTTCGACAGCGCGGTCGACGAACTTGCGGTAAAGCTGGGCGTCGATCCGGTCGCGTTCCGGCTGCGCCACCGTGCTACGCGCGATCCCATCGACGACAAGCCGTTCTCGTCCTGCTACCTGAGTGATTGCGTGATCGAAGGCGCGCGCCGGTTTGGCTGGAAGGACCGCCCGCTGGCAGCAGGCGCGATGGTGCGACCCGACGGCACGCAGATCGGATGGGGCGTGGGCTGCGGTGCCTATCCCGCGAACGTGCATCCCAACATCGCTACGCTTCGCGTCGGTGCGGACGGCACCACCCGCTTCGCCGCCGCCGGGCATGAGATGGGTCAGGGTATCCGCTCGACGATCGAGCAGATCCTTGTCCGCGATCTGGCGATCGATCCGGCGCGACTGGAGATCGCCATCGGCGACACCTCGGTCGCACCGCAGCACGTCACCGCCGGATCGTGGGGTACGGCGAGCGCGGTGCCCGCCGCCGAACAGGCCGCCGCCAAGCTGAAGGCGGCGATGGCCCAGCTGCTCGCCGGACGGACCCCCGGCGGCAATTTGCACCGTCAGCTCGCGACGGTGCGCCGCCCGTTCGTGCAGGTTGAGGTAACGACGACAGGTCCTGGCCAGGGCGGGAAGGAGGTCGAGAGGCTGCGTCAGGGCGGCATGGCAGTTTCGGGGCCCGATTATCCTGAATTCACTAGCTTCAGCTACATCGCCCATTTCGTCGAAGTGCATGTCGAACCATATACCCGGCGCATCCGCGTGCCACGCGTCGTCAGCATCGCCGATTGCGGCCGCGTAATCTCGCCGCGCACCGCCGCCAGTCAGGTCCGTGGCGGCGTCGTATGGGGCGTCAGCGCCTGCCTACGCGAAGCGAGTGAAGTTGACCCGCGTTTTGGCGGCTGGCTCAATAACGACCTGGCCGACTATGTCATTGCGGTGAATGCGGATATAGGCGAGATCGACGTCGGGTTCATCGATCGTCCAGACCTGCAGTTCAACACGCTCGGCGCCAAGGGACTGGGTGAGGTCGCCATGACCGGGTGCGCAGCTGCGATCGCCAATGCAGTCTATCATGCCACGGGGAAACGGCTGCGGGAGATGCCATTCCGTGTTGACGACTTGCTATGATGCAGAGAGTACAGCGGAATTGCCAAAACCGTTTCGGCCTTTGGATGGTTAAATCCTCTCGACTTCGCAATAAGTGCTTTTGACCCATAACCGGCCCCTGCGATTGGTATCAGTCGACCCAAAAATCGGTCGTTCGTTCAGGACGGCCACGCTAGCGGTCAAGTGATCGACTTCATCACCGATGGCAGACAACAGCCATCCAGCGCCGAGCCTTTGGCTTACCAATTTCAAATTTATCGACAAGCATCAGTTGTAGGCTGGGTCTTTGAGAGTATCATCTAACGATGATCGCGCTCGCCCTACTTGCTGCCGCCGCAACCTCCTGTTCGCCGGCGGGCGACTGGGATGGTTCGCTGACCGTTCCCGCAGGGATCCAGCTTCCACTAATACTACATCTAAAGGACACGGGCAGCACGATCGATAGCCCAGACCAGGGTGCACGCGGTATATCCATTGACGTCACCGCGACCGGCAACAGCCTATTGGTAGTCATACCGTCGACTAAGGCCCAGTTCACCGGAGCCATTTCGACGGACTGCAGCACGCTCACTGGTCCCTTCCGCCAGAGCGGTATGGAAATGAAAGCCAGTTTCAAACGCCGTCCGGCCGGGGCGGCCGCACCTGCGATCTCCCGGCCCCAGACCCCGCAACCGCCATTCCCTTATGACGCTTCTGACGTTAGCATAATTGATGGTGCCTTGACGCTTGCTGGAACGCTGACCATGCCGAAAGGAACGGGCCCCTTTCCCGCCGTTGTCATGATCGCAGGGTCGGGCCCTCAAAACCGCGACGAGACCGTCGACGGCCACCGCATCTTCCTCGTGATCGCCGATCGCCTGACGCGGCAAGGAGTCGCTGTCCTTCGCTACGACAAGCGCGGGGTCGGCAAATCCAGCGGTAGCTATGCAAACGCCACGCAACGCGACTTCACTGCCGATGCTACCGCGGCGCTTCGGTGGCTACGTCAACAGCCCTTTGTTGATGCCGCCAGGGTTGGTCTGTTGGGACACAGCGAGGGAGCCGAGATCGCGCCTGCCGTTGCCGGAGCCGATAGGAAGGTAGCCTTTACTGTTTTGCTATCAGCCCCGGCGGAAACGGGCATCGAAACCATAGCTTCGCAGGCTAACGCCATCGCACTGGCAAACGGAGTGTCGGCGGCAACCGCGACCGTCAACGACGCGCTGGAGCGCCGCCTGCTGGCAGCGGTTGCTGCGGCACCGGACAGCATCGCCGCCGAAAATGCGGCAACGGACATCCTCATCAAGGCGGGCATGCCGACCGACCGCGCTGTCGTAAAAGCCGAGGGTCTTGCCTCGCCTTGGTACCGGGCGTTTCTCAACGACGACCCGTTACCCGCCCTGAAAACGCTCACGGTTCCGACACTGGTGATTGCGGGATCCAAGGACCTTCAGGTTTTGCCCGGTCGCAACCTACCACTGATCCGTCGGGCTTTGGCGGGTAATAAGAACGCAAAGATCGTCGAGCTGCCCGGACTGAACCATCTGCTGCAACCGGCCACGACCGGATCGCCTAGTGAATATGGTACGATTACGACAACCGTCGCTCCGAAGGCACTAGATCTTATGATAGACTGGATTCGTTCAGTTGTGAAGATATGACCCACTTTTTCGGCCGCTCAGCGCCGATAAGGCGCCCCCTAAATCCAGCCGCTCGTTCATGTGAGTGGTCGACCGCGTCTGATCGCCGCAACTACGAAGATAGGTCTAAAGCAAATTAGAGGAGGGCTATCCCAACACGGGACGCAAATCGTTAATTCCGCAGCAACTATTAGTGCCGTCAGCCGTACCTCTTCAGCCGTCACGCCAGCATTTCGCGGCCCTGATCGGCAGGGAGCACATATGAAAAAGTTGGCACTTGGTTTGGCGGCGGTGATCGTCTTTGCAGCTTCTCCTGCAATAGCAGCGGACTACATCTTCTCGTTTTCTGGAACGAACCTTTTCGGCGGCCAGCCGCTCGTGGGATCGGGTACGCTGACGACCAGCGGTGTGACGGTGCAGCAGAATGGTCGCGATGCTCAGATGATCACCGGCATTACGGGAACCTACAACGGTTCGGCCATCACGGGTCTCGCTTCCGTCACCGGATCAGACAATTTCTATTATCTGACGGGCAAGTTCGTCTCCGGCAACGGACTGGGCTTCGTGACGGCGGCAGGTACCAATGCGAACCTTTTCGATTCTGCAGGTCAGTATCGGATCAACACGACGAATCCGTTCCAGTCGGGCTTCGTTACAGCCACATCCTCGGCAGTGGCGGGCGCTGTACCAGAAACGGCGACGTGGGGCATGATGATCGCAGGCTTCGGGATGATGGGCGCAGCGATGCGCGGGCGTCGCCGCAGCACCACGGTCTCGTTCGCTTAATCTGTCCTTTCGTCCAGCAAAGCCGCTGGCCGAAAGGCCGGCGGCTTTTTGCTGCATGCGATGCATTGTTTGATAGAAGGCACTCCTTCAGTTAACAAACTAAGACGTCCCAGCTTGATGCAGGTTGTAAAATAGCTTCGACATGAGGCACATCAGATTATTGTCGCTGCTGAGTGTTTGGCTGGCAGTGCTTGAGAGACAGAACATGTGCTCCCGCAAGCAGCGTGGAGTTTCCATGGACTTATATTATTTTGCCGTCGCCGATCGATTCGCTCCGCAGATTGCGGACGCGGTGGAATTTCCAACATTGGCTTCCGCCAGGGTACACGCCCTGCGTTTCGCTGCTCAGATTTTAAGCGACCAGCTTCCCCCTTTCTGAGACGCGGACGAATGGGTTCTTACCGTCAGCGACGAACGGAGTGTCACGCTATTTACGATTACCGTCACGACTTTGGACCCAGCGAAACAAGGACGAAACGCGCAATCGCTCGGTGATGCGGAGCGATGCCGGCATTAATAGTCGGCCTATTTGTACAGGTCCTTGGGCGACATTGCAGAACTCCGGTGGGCTGGTGTCCAGGTTTGATACGGGGTGCTCGATGAAGATGATGACGGCAACTGTCCCACTCTTGCCGCTCCGCTCTCGTGTGAGATCGGCTTTCTTGGGGGATTAGAGTGGCTATAAGGTGCCTAGATCGGGGACGGGGATCAAAGCGTGCGCGGATCGTTGATAGCAGGAGTTTGCCTCCTCTTGTTCGGAGGCGAGGCGAGAGCGAACGACCGAGCCGCGACCTTCGAAGCCAGACTGGCGGAAGTGCGGACATCGTTGACGGTGGACGATGGCGAATTCGGCGGGCCGGGTGCTGAAATACTAGCCCGTGCAGTATCAAGTGCGAAGTACGTTCTAGTCGGCGAAGATCACCTTACACGTGAAATACCGAGATTCACGACGAATCTGTGCCGCCTGATGGCTCCTGAAGGCCTAACTGCTCTCGCTCTCCCTGAACGTCATTGCCCGGAACCGCTTCCATCATGGGCACCAAGTGCAAAGATCCCGTGGTGGTACGATCGCGAGACAGAAGACGCGCTTTTCTAGCGCGTTCGCTGAACGATCCAGTCGGTCAGGCCTGCGCGAAAACTCCGATTCTTAAAACATGGCCTGTCAGAAGTTCAACTGGCTTCGTCCCGGACAGGGCGGGACGGCCGGTCTCCGATGGGTGAATGGAAGGCGAGCAGGGTGCAATCGTTATCGGCCCGGCCACCAGAATTTTGCGCTTATTTATTTATGGCCATCTAATCCGTAGCGGATCAATCGGGGCGGCCTCTCGATTTTTCTTCGCAAACAGAAATTGACATCTGATTGCAGAGTACGAATGACTTGCGCTTGTCATTGTACCCGAGCGGAAATCCAGGAGACCAAGCCCGCGTCCATCGCGAGCCGGGCGAACTGCTCCGTCAGCATCAGCTGAAGCGTGCGACCGTCCGACACAACAGGTTCGGAGAGGGTGCCCGTCGGCGAGTGGCATACCAGCATAAGCTGGTCTTTGCCTGGACGCTGGCCGAGACGCCTTGCATAATCATCGACGATAGATTGATCGGCCCTCGACTTGATCTGCACTGCCATGCGCACGGGTCAGCGGTTGCTCGACGACAAGATCGACGTCCTTTGCGGTGCCCCCGAGAGCCGACACGCGACGCCAGCCGCTGCGCTGGAAAGCGAATCGACCAGTTCCTCGAAGTCGCGCCATGACAGGCGCCGGATCAGCGCGGTCAGCCCGTGTTGCAGAGCATCCTGCGCAACGGCCACCGCACGCTGGTCTTCATCTGCCGTAACGTTGATGTAGCGCAGACAGAGCGCGCGCTGTTCAGTCGACAGGGTGCAGATGGTCCGGCGATAACCGGCAATTCTTGCTCATGCCGGATGATGGACGTGCGGACACGCTTTGGCAGGAACATGCGCCGTCTGCGTAAGGCAAAGGGCATGAGCCAGGAACGGTTCGCGCTCGAGTTCGATATCGATCGCAGTTACGTGAGCGGCATCGAGCGTGGTAAGCGCAATCCGACCATACCGTGGCGCAGCGACTTGCCGACGCGCTGGAGGTGCCGATCACCGATTTGTTCGGTAATCCCGCAGACTGAACCAAGAACGTCGAAAGCTGCGTATGGACTGCGCGCGGCAGATGTCGCTTCGTACCCGGCATGACTGACGATAACGTTTTAAAAAACGGCTGCTGACGATAGCCGGCGAGATCATGGAAGATGTGTCTGCGATTGCGATTATGGACGCGGGTGACCTTACGGTAGGCGACCGTGTGGCCGCCATACTTGCTGCTGCCAACGATGTCCGCTCGCTGGCGAATGCTGCCCTCGTTCTCGAGCAACGGGAACGAAGCCGACTATGTTGAGCGGGGGGATAGAGACCCAAAAGTAGTCATTCACCGGCGCGAGGGCGGGGCTCAACTTCGGTCATTCGTTAATCGGCAATCGGCCCGTCCACGGGCCTAATTGAGACTCCCGGAATGAGCTGCGTAATCAGCGTTCCCCGGCAACGAATGACCCAGATGCGGGAACCAAAGTTCTAGATGCGCTATCGAGAGTATTTTTACCGTCCAAATACCGCCGCCATGGAAGGGCGAGAATGGTGAGAATTGGTACGAATCTGACGTCGGCCAACCATCGACGAAATGCTGAACGATGTGTTCGGACCAATACTTCGCAAAGGCCGAAAAGAAATTGAGATGTTACTCCGTTTAACCAGCATACTTGCGGCTAAGCGTGCGACGTGCCCACGATACGCGAGCCGATCAAGAGCTGGGCGGAGCGCCACGTCAGGCGCATCAGAGAGACAATGCAGGGTCATGGCGATATTGCCGTATTCGAAAGAATTTATGCGAAGTTATGGCCTGCTCTGATTGGATCTCAACGCCGACGGCTTGGTGTCGCTCGACCATATCAGGCGCAGGCGACCGCCGGCGCGGCCGGGTGTCGCCCGACCGCCCCGCTCGACAATGGCTCGCGCGACCGCCCTGCGTTGCGCCATGCTCCCGCCAAGGACATCGAGCGTACGGGCAAGCCTCGCTGATGCCCAGCCGGCCAGGCCGAGCGCCTGATCGTCGATCACGCCCGACGTGATCGCCACCTCCGGCAAGACGACATCGTTCGGCGGATCGAGAATGACATGCCAGTCGGCGACCGCAGCGTCGGCGCGACGTTCGAGGTCGCGGTAGCCAGCGAGACCCAGACCAGTCAGCGGCGCGGCGGGAGCGCGGAGCGTTCGCTCGGCGGCATCCAGTTGCACTGACGATACCGGAACGCCTGCGATCAGCGCGACGTCCGCCAGGGCACGATCGCTCTCGCGCGCGGCACGCAACCCATCGCTGTTGCCCGCCCGCGCGATCTGCGCCGCCTCGACGATGCCGGTTTCGGGGGACAGACGCACCTGATCAACATGGACATCGACCGGCCGGGAGAGCCGTTGGCGAAGGTCTTCTGCCAGCTTGCGATCCGCGCCCGGTTCGATCCGTGGCGTCAGCATGACCGCGCGGACCCGTACGGGGTTCGCTCCATGATCGATTTCGAACTGGCTCAGCCGCGCTCCTGTCGGGAAATCCGCATTGAGCGCATCGCGGACCTGTCGCTGTGCGACCGCTTCGAAGGCGATCCGGCGCAAACCGGCACCGAGCGGGATGGACAGGATCCCGATCGCGACCGCGAAGAGAATGAGCTGCCAGCCGGTATGGTGGGGTGAAAGATGACTGCCGAAGCCGTAACAGCGCGCCACGAGTGCTGCCGTCAGCGCAATGGTGACGGCATTGGTCAGGAACAGTAGCAGCGCACCCGAGAACACCACCCAGTTCCAGGTCGCGATGCCGAACCCGACGACGACCAGCGGCGGCATCAACGCGATCGCGATCGCCACGCCAACGACCGTACCCCCTCGTCCGCGGATCAGCGCATAGCCTCCAGCAATCGCCGAGAGCAGCGCGACGAGCAGGTCGAACAGCGTCGGCTGCGTTCGTCCGGCGATTTCGCTTGTGATCGTCTGCACTGGCGACAGCAGGATCAGCACGACCGATAGCGCCACCGCGATCGTCGCGCCCGAGATCAACGCCGTTGCCGCGCGGCGTATCTCCGGGAAGTCGAGCGTGGCGATGCCAAAGCCCAGCCCTATGATCGGCATCATCAGCGGAGAAAGCAGCATCGCGCCGATCAGCACCGCGACCGACGGCATCAGCAGCCCGAGCAGCGAGATCGCCGCCGAGATGACGATCAGGAAGGCATACCGGCCCGACCAGCCCGATTCCTCGGCGATCTGCCGCAGGACCCCGTCGTGATCGACGCCTGTTGTTGCCATTGCCATCCACGTCCGGGGAAGCGCAACGAATTTCGGGGGGGGCAGGCGGATCGGGTCGTCTCCGTCATGGCGAAGGTTTTGGACAGGCCGTGATACAGTTTTTCCCGGCACACCCATTGGCTCGCGGCATCGGCGATGAAGGCCGTGGCAAACATCGGCAGCATGAGGCCACGGCTGGCGGTCGTCTCCGACAGGATTATCACCGCGGTCAACGGCGCGCGGACGACCCCGGCGAAATATGCGACCATGCCGAGGATCACGACCGCGCTGGCCGGCTTGCCAGGAAATATCTCTCGCAGCAGATTGCCGACGCCAGCGCCGACGGCGAGCGAGGGTGCGAATATCCCGCCCGGCAAGCCGGCAATCGCGGTCGCGGCGGTGGCGATAAGCTTGGCAGGCCCAAACCAGAGCGGAGCGTCCACGCCGACGATCATCGCGCGGGCGGACGCATAGCCGGTTCCCCAGGTCAGGCCGGTGACGACGCCCAGCACCGCGACGACACACCCGCAAATCCCGGCGAACATCACCGGGCGTGCGCGGGTCCAACCCGTCAGTCGATTGCGGCCGAGCGCCATCGCCAGAAGAGTGCGGGAGAAGGCGCCGCCCGTCATACCACCGGCGACGCCCGCGACCGGGGCGACGATCAGTGCGGACAGCAATGGCATATGCGCGGCGATCGCCCCGAAATAGATATAGTCGCCTTGCACCGACTGGGCGACCATACCGGCGATAACGATCGCGGCGAGCACGAGCAAAGTCACCCGCTGCTCATAGGCTGAGGCAAGTTCCTCGATCGCGAACAGGAGCCCGGCGAGCGGCGTGTTGAAGGCGGCGGCCACGCCCGCCGCACCGCCGGCGATGACGACGCCGCCGCGCAAGGGCACGCGAACGATACGGTGCGTGATTCCCATGACGGCCGCCGCCAGCTGGACGGTCGGCCCTTCCCGGCCGACAGAGGCGCCACCCAGTACCGCGCCGATCGTCAGCACCGCCTTGGCCGCCACCGTCCGGATCGAGATCAGCGTTCCGGTGGCATCGTTCGGATTCGTCTGGGCGGCGATGACCTGGGGGATTCCCGATCCCCGGGCGGGCGGCGCATAGCGGCCGGTGATCCAGACCAGCCCCATGAAGGTGAGCGGCGTCGTGATCAGCGGCATCCAGTGCCAGGACGTGGCAAAGCGGCCGAAAATCGCGCCAGCCCAGTCGGCGGCCTCGGCAAACAGGGTCGCGACGATACCGATGAGGATCGCGCCCGTAAGGATCGCGGTGCGTGTCCGAAATTGCGTTGATCGCGGCCCCCGCGTGCGCAACAACGCGCGGTAGCGCGACGGCGTCCAGCGTTTAGCCGGTAAAAGGCGATGGAACAGGCCAGCCATGAAGGTTCCTTAGAACGACCGGGCAGTTCGAGGACAGCCCTCCCGTGCAGGTTCGCGGCTTCAGACCCGTTGCGGGCCCTCGTGAGCGTCACATTCGTTGCTCGTTCGGCGCGAACACCGATCGTCACGCCCTCCCGGTCGGTGAGGCAAGCGTGCGCCGTGACCCCAGCAGAAGATCCAGCCACGCAATGTGCGCCAAGTCGTAGGCAGTCGCTCAGAAGCTTCGAGCCGCTCAATCTGCGCCGTCCTGGCGGCGACCGATCCGGTAGGGACCGGCGCGCGCCTGCATCCTGCGGCCTTGCCAACTGAGCTGTATGCTCCCTTCGGACAATAGTCGATCGACGGCCGCGTGCACCATCGGCATCGCGCTGCGCCAGTCTTCCAACGTCTGGCCAGCGCCCGATGTGTTGGCAAGCGCTCGTGCCACCTCGCTCGGGCACACGGTCGCTGACGGTGAACGCCGCGCGAGAAGTTCCATGGCAACACGACGGGCGTCCTGTTCGGTCACCCGCGGCGTCCGGTCCGGCGCGATGGGACTATTCGCACGACGGCTTCAACCCGGTCACCCGGCACCACCGCCAAGACCTGGCGTACCGTGGCCTTCAGCGGTAGCAGGAAGCCACCGTCCTTGGGAAAGAGCGAGGTGCGGAATTCCACAACGCCAATCGTCGCGGCCATCGGTACGCATCCCCATCCATAGCTCGCCCGCCGCGCCGCGAGGAGCAAGGCGCGCGCATCCTCCGCCGATATCCTGGCGAAGTAGAACGGTGCCGGGCCGCGCCACTCGATCACTTGGCCCTCGAAGGCAATTTCGTCGGGCGCATCGTCCAGCATATCCCCGAGCCTAACGATCCCCGCCAGAACTGTGAAGGAGAGCGACGGAGCCTTCGCTCGGTCCACACCACGTCCTGATCATTGGAGACTCCGGACCCGATCGTTCATAGCGATGCGACTAATGCCGTCTGGTTCTAGGCGCTCTCCGAACGTAGCGAAGCGGAAGGCTGTACTTATGCGCAGGACCAACGGCGAACTGCCGTAAACTTCGTTTCAAGCATCAGCGGGCGGACGCCGATCGATCATCTCGGCCACGATATCCGCCATCCCGGCAAGCTGATCGAGCACTTGTTTCGACACCTTGCGAACGCGATTGTCGATCACGCATAAAGCTCCGACATTTATGCCGTCACGGGTCGTCACGGGGTATCCTGCGTAGCATCGAATGCTGGGCGGGCCGGCCACCGAAGAAAAATGCGCAAACCGCCGATCGCTGGCCGCGTTCGCCACGACAAAGGCTCCGCCCTGAGCGATAGTGTAGTTGCAGAACGCCTCCTCCCTGGGAGTACTCCCTGGGTCCAGGCCGCTTGCCGACTTTATCCATTGCGTGTCTCGGTCCATGAATGTCAGCAGAGAGACGGGAAAGCCCGTTACTCTCGTCACATGCCTGGTCACTAGATCGAATTGCCGCTCGCGTTCGCCATTTGCCAGGCTGTTCCTCAGGACGAACTGGAGACGGTCCTTTTCGTCAATTGGTATCGGAAAGTCTTTTCCTCCGCTGTTCGGTGGCACCTGGGCCGCGACCGTTCTGTCGCCGAAGTCGCTGTTCGCGCCTAGATAAAGCATCCTGTTCCGGCGAACATCCTCCACCGCAGCGTTCACTTGGGCAAAGAATCTGTCCGGATTGGCGGCGAGATCGCTTTTGCCGAGGCATAGCGCGGCTCCGGATTGGATCAGGCTTGCCGCCAATGCCAGGTTCTTGAGCGGAGCGTCCGATACTACGATCTTGCAGACCGTCTTCATATCGGCGATCATTCGCAACAGGGCCGCCCCGTCGATATACGGCATATTAAGGTCGATCGTCACGATGTCCGGCTGCAGGCGTCGTATCAGTTCGACCGCCGTGGTCGCTTCGCCCGAGAAGCCTATTACCTTGAAGTCCTTCCGTTTGCTGAAGGCGTTGTCCAGCATGGCCTGGATGGTTCGCGAATCGTCAACGATGACGACGCGCCACGTGTGCGGCCGGTCGGTTATGTCACGAGCCATGCCGGTGCTCGAAGCCGGCAATCAGTGGCAGGCCAGAAGATGGGTCTGGGCGGTCGGTGCTACCGAGAGAAAGGCGCGCGAGCCTCCGCGCGCAACAGCGCGCCCAGGGAGCGATGGATGTGAATTGCATGGGATGAGCCTCCGGACGCGACAGTGCGGGACCGGGGGTTCGGCTTCAACATCCGCGGTGCGGCGTCTCAGGACAAAACAGCATCACCTTCGTCCTCACTCCACCGCGCGGCGCCGGTCGTCTGAAAGCGCATACGATATTCGTGCGGCGTGACGCCGAGGCTGCGGACGAAAGCACGCCTTATGGTGGTGGTGGAACCGAAGCCCGCAGCGAAGGCGATCGCCTTGATCGGAAAGGCGCTTTCCTCCAGCAGCCGCCGGGCGATTTCAATGCGCGTGCTTTCGACATAGGCGGCAAGGCTCTGTCCCTGCCTGGCGTGAAACAGGCGCGACAGGTGCCGCGGGCTGACCCCGATTTCCTTGGCGAGCGAAGCAAGCGCCAAGTCCCTTCGAGGGTTCTCAAGCACGAGCAGGCGTATCCTGTCGATGGGGCCGGTCGTCGCCGTCTGGGCGGTCAACGCGTTGCTGAACTGCGATTGCCCACCAGGCCGTTTTAGGAATACCACCAGCCGCCGTGCCACGAAGAGAGCGAGGGCACGGCCATGATCTTCTTCGATCAACGAGAAGGTCAGGTCGATCGCCGCGGTCACTCCGGCCGAACTGAACACAGGTCCGTCCCGAACGAAGATGCGATCGGGTTCAACCGATATGTCGGGATAGGCGGCGGCCAAACGCTCGGCATATTGCCAGTGCGTCGTCGCACGTCGTCCCGAAAGCAGCCCGGCATGCGCGAGCAGGAAAGCGCCGGTACAGGTCGAGCCGTAGCGCCGCGCTCGTCGGGCCTGATCTCGAAGCCAGTCCGTGACCCGTTCGGTCGGTGGGCCCGGTATGCCGTATGGTCCGACGACGATCAGCGTATCAGACGGATCGGTGGCCTGCTCTATACCGCCATCCGGGACGAAGCTTACGCCGGAGGCACTTTTGGCAGGTGTATTGTGCTCGGTTATCAACCGGACTCGATACGGCCGGCCGATCGGTGCCTTGCAATTTGCCTCGAACAGCGCGTCCCGCACGCCGGCAATCTCAAGCAAATGGACGTTGTCAGGGGCGAAGAGCGTGATGAGCACGGCGATCCTCCGCTCGGCCGCGTCCTGCGCGACCGATCGACATCAATGTATGCTCATTCCGTCCATAGGGCTATAACAGTCAAACGAATGGCTCGGGGGCGTCCATGTGACGCGTGTCTTCGAAGAGTGATTAGGAACGAACGTTTGTGATTGGCTTGACCCATTTGCGGCTCAACCGCCATTGACCCAGAAGCGGTCATTCGGAGCGCTCCTCGCCTTCTCCAACTTCCGTCATTCGTTCACGTCGGCTGGAAGACCGTTATTCACTGATCAGCTCATACGTGCGCACGTCTCGACGTGGCTAAAAAAGGGTCGGTCATGGAAAATCCCTCTAAGACGAAGTCACCAAAGTCGAAGCCGCATGAAGAACTATTTTTCTACCACTGGTGGCGACCGTCGAGATCGATGATATGGATAGCGGTCCGGTCGAAGTCGACATCCATCCGGACATTGTAACTCATCTTCTCGCCGTCCCGATCCTCACAGTTGGGCGAACGGCCATGCGTGACCATTCCGCAGGTCGAGCAGCTATAGTGGCTACCTTCATTCGGCACATAGGTAAGGAGTGCGGCCGGTTCACTCAGCAGGGTAAAGTCTTCCGGCGGGCAGTACGCCCATAGCGCACCCACCCGATCACAATAAGTGCAGTTGCAGCGCGTGATCTGTTCGGGCGCGGGCGCCTTGAAACTGACAGCACTGCAATGACAGCTTCCGTGCAACGCCATTTCTCATTCTCCCAATCGATGGTGTCACCAGGCTAAGACGAACCTTTGATTTTACCAACCGGGTGCGAGAGCGGCTCGGAGACCTCGACGTATTCATGGATTTCCATCTAGCCCGCGCTTGCGAGCGCTGCGCATAAAGATGACGGCCACGTTGAATTTGTTTAAGCAGCTCTGACCCACTTGCGGACGTTCAACGCTGCAAGACTGCTACTTCGGATTGTCGACTTACACCTACGACCCGCTGAACCGGATGATCTCGGGGCCAAACGGAGTGACGTTGAGCTACGATCCACTAGGCCGCCTGTGGCAGACGGCGAGCCCAAGCCAAGGTAAGACACAGTTCCTCTACGATGGCGATCATATCGCAGCGGAATATGACGGCGATACCGGCGCCCTGCGCCGTGGCTATATGTTCGGCCTTGGCGCGGACGAGCCGATCCTCGTCGATGAGGGCAGTGCGATGAACTGTTCCGGCACCCGGTTTCTCCACACCGACGAGCGTGGCACGATCGTGGCGGTGGCAGATTGCATCGGCAACAAGCAGACGGCCAATTCTTACGACGAAAACGGTGTCCCTGGTGCAGCCAACGCTGTGCCGAATGCCGGGGGACGTTTCGGCTATACAGGGCAGGCTTGGGTTCCCGAACTGGGCATGTGGTATTACAAGGCCCGCATGTACTCGCCGACGCTTGGCCGATTCATGCAGACCGATCCGATCGGATACGGCGATGGAATGAATATGTACGACTATGTCGGCGGCGACCCCGTAAATCGGAGCGATCCTAGCGGACTGACGGAATACATCTCCGTGACAGCTAATGTTTGCTCACTCGGTCCCGGCTGCATGTCGATTACTGGCTATGACAACATCCGAAATTTTGTGGACAGTTTTCAACAAAGGCTTCGAGAGATCTGAGCGAGATGATGAGATCGTTGTCACCGCAAAGAGGTCAAAATCTAAAGCTAAGCCGCAGAGTAACGGTTGCGTCTCGAATTATACGCTTTCCGGTGCGGGGCGCCTTGAGGGCGGCGGTGCTTCAATACTTGGCTCAGCATTGGAAATTGGTGGCTTGGTAGTTGGCGTGTTTGTGCCCCCGGTGGGGGCAACAATTGGCCTCATCGGCGCTACTTTGGACTATGGTGGGCAAGCTATAACATTTGGTTCAGATATTGCCGACGGCGATCGGGGTGCGATTTTCAGTGATGTTCTTTCGGCTGGCGTCGGGTTTGGCAACAAAAAGCCTTGCGAAGCTCGGCACCGGCGCGTGGCGAAACGGGGCAACCGGACGGTTTATGAAGAATGATTTAGGTGGGCGATTTAGGGGGGCGAAAGCAGCGACAGGAGGAGCGCTCGCGAGCAATTACTTCTCGGCCTTCTCTAACATTGTCCGCTGCGGAGCTAAGTGATGGCCGATTTCTTTGTTGCCGCACTGATAGTTTTTTCTGATATTTATTCACTAAGGAATCTTATTAGGAAAATTGAAAATTGCGGACATAAGTGCAGGTTTTTATTTTCTCGATAATTTGTTCATAAATATCCCTTCGTATTGCCAATCTTGATTGGTTTTTAGCAGCGGCAACGTATTTATTTAGCATTATTTTTAAATGGAAATTATCCACCTTGTAGTACCAATTCTGGCTATAACTTTACTTATCGATATTGCTGCAGTGAGCCTATCATTATATGATCATATCAGATCGATAGGCGATGATTTCTAATTGTTGCCGCAAATAGCCGTTGATCAACTCTCTGCCGCAACCCATTTCGACGAGCGCCCGAAGTCAGACAGGTATTTCGTAGAGGACCAGCCGCCGTCCACCACGATCGTCTGGCCGTTGATCAATTCTGCGCCGGGCGAGCATAGGAAAGCGATCGTGCTCGCCACGTCTTCGACAGTGCCAAGGCGCGGGTAGGGCGTCATATGGTCGTTCATTTTCTTGAACGTCTCGCTCTCGAAATTATCCTCGGTCATTGGGGTGTTGATGACCCCTGGAGCAACGGCGTTGCAGCGTATGCCTTGCGGTCCGTACTGTACCGCCATGTGCGTGGTGAGGCCGAGAAGGCCCGCTTTGGCGGCGGAATAGGCGCCGCCGCGGATGCCGCCGACGATCGCGTAGGTCGAACTGATGTTGATCACTGCCGAGCCGGCGCGCATGTGCGGCAGGGCTTCGCGGATCAGGCGGAACGGCGCGCGCAGCATGAGTGCCAGCACATAATCGAGCGTCGCATCGTCGGTTTCGTGGACCGGTTTGGGCTTACCGATACCAGCATTGTTGATGAGAATATCGATCTGCCCCCAGCGCTCGACCGCGAGATCGATCACGCGGCGTGGCGCGTCATCGTCGGTCAGGTCGACCGGCAACGTCGCCAGTTGTTCCGGCGGCACCACATGGTCCAGTTGCGCGAGTTTGTCCGCGTCCCGCCCGACACCGAGCACTGCAATGCCCGCCGCCGCCAGTTTTTCCGCCGTGCCGAGCCCAATACCGCTACCGGCACCCGTGATGATCGCGACCTGCATCTAGATGTCCGTTCCGGAATGGTTGGTGATGTGTGCGGCGGCGATGCGCAAGGCTGCGGCCTCGCTGCCGCCGCCCAGCGCGACGATCAATCGCGCGCGCTTTAGAAATAGGTGCGGATCAGCCTCGGCGCTGAACCCGATGCCGCCATGGACCTGGATGTTCATGCCGGCATTGTCGACCGCGGCGTTGGCGGCGACCAGGAAGGCGCTTTCGGTGCGGTGCGCAGCATCCGCCCGACCGGTGTCCATCGCGACGGCGGCAAAGGTGGTCAGGTCGCGTGCGGCGCGGGCGGAAATCGCCATATTGGCACAGTGATGTTTAATGGCCTGAAAGCTGCCGATTGGGCGGCCGAACTGCTCGCGCGTTTTAGCGTAATCGACCGCCATCGCCAATGTCGCGTCGGCTATGCCCGCGAGAGCCGCAGCTTCGAGCAGGCGCAACAAGCTGGCTTCGCGCATGTCGAGTTCGCGCAAAGGTGCGCCGATCGGGCCGTTGATCAAGCGGACGCCCCAGATGAAATCGTCCGCGATCTGGCCATCTTTGGGCATCGCATGCAAAGTAGCGCCGGCATCTGTACGGACGAGTAGCACGCTGGCGCCCGGCTCTTCGATCCACACCGGCTCTTCGCCGCCAAAGCCCGTGGCTATGCGCAGGGATTCCTCCGTGCCATCGCGCGCAACCATTGTTGCGATGATCGCCGGCGAAACAAGGTGCTTGCCGAGTTCAATCGCGATCAACACCAGTTCGGTTGCGCCCAGCCCACTGCCGCCGCGCGCTTCGTCCAGCCCCGCCGTCAGTATACCCAGGTCGAATAATTGACGCCAGACGGAGTGATCCTCACCGATCGCCCCGGCGTGCAACCGCGCGATCGGCAGTAGATCGGCGAGCGGCGCCTCCAGCGCGGCGGAGAGCGACAATTGCTCCTGATCCGGTTGATATTGCAGCGCTGGTCGCATGGCGCAGTGTCCCCTCCGTCTCGCATGCCGGCCTATCGTCAAGGGTGTAGGAGCGTATTGACCCGACGAGACGGAGACACGACTTACCGCGACATATCGAGAGTCCGGACTATTTAACTGGGCAACTCCCCGGCCTCTGCATGACGGCGGCGCAATTGCAGCGGCGATGCCTCGAACCAGCGATAGCAGCTGCGTGACAACACCGACGTTTCGGCATAGCCGAGCTTCTCGGCTACGCGGGTCAACGGCATCTCGCCCTGCAGCAAATAGCGTAAGGCGACCTCCCGGCGGACCTCATCCTTGATGCTCTCGAATGATTGCCCTTCGGAACGCAACCGTCGTTGCAGCGTGCGGGGGTGCATGCAGAGTTGCGAGGCGACGCGCTCGTTGGTGCATTCGTCGCTCCCAAGATGACGCAGGATCAGACCACGAACGCGGGTGTGGACCGGAGGCGCCTCGCGCGGAAACCGCTGGTCGATGAAGCTGGTCGCCATCTCGTAGACCTGCTGGTCGGGATCGGAGATCTCGCACAGCAGGTCGGTCTCGGTCAGTGTCAGGCCATCGGCCGGCTGGCCAAACAGAACATCGCAGCCGAAATGGTCGCGATACTGCCGCACCGGCATCTCCGGCTCATGACGGAACGATATTTGTCGGGCCCGCGCCTTGCCGCCGGTTATGTCGATGATGTTGAGGTTGGCCAGCGACAATGCGTGTTCCACCACCTGTCGCGTATCGGCGACCTGATCCAGTAACAGATCGAAAGCGAGGAACAGCTTGTGATTCGCGCGGTCGGGGCGGAAGCTGATCTTTGTCGCTAGGCTGTAGGCATGGGTGTGCTTGGCGCAATAACCGATCGCCTGGCCCATTGTGACGGAGTTCTTCATCACTACACCGACCGGACCGATCACTTTGCCGCCGCGCTGTCGCTCGGCAAGGCGCAGGCCGAAATCGACCACGCCGGTGCGCGCTGCCGCATGGGCAAGGAGGAAGACGAGCGAGCGATATTCGAGCGCGTAGTCCGGCTGGCCGAGCATCGCCGGGTCGATCCGCGCATCTCGCATCAACTGTTCGGGCGAGCCGCCGAGTTCGACAACCAGTTCAGAGAAATATTTCAATGCGTCGGCATGGACGATGTCGAAGCCCGCATCGTCGCTGGTATGCCGGTCCTGCGTCCGTATCGCGTGTGTCACGACGATCTCTCCTGATGCGCCGCGCTTGCACGACGCGGTCGCAAGTTCAGAAATAGACTTTACGCGACACGCACGCAAGGCAAACCTACCGGCGGGTAGCCATCGCGGGTCGCGGTGTGCGACGCGGTTGTCGTGCACGATCAAGACGGGGCGGCGGGCGCAGCCTATGCGCAGCGACAGGACAATGAGAATGGAGAGATAATGCTGGCCAGCGACGCGGCAGGGGATCGGGAGCGCGCGGTCGTGGCCGGCCGTCGTGAGATCTGTGGACGCTCGGTTCGCTGGGATACAGCACGCGCCGCTGCTGCATATGGAGCCGGCTGGTGGACGCGCGATACGCTCGGCGCGGCGCTAGAGCGGGCGGCGGCGGACGCTCCGGACCGCGTGCTGCTCATCGACGGCGAAAAGCATGTCGATTGCGCGACGCTGTACCGTGACGCACGCGCGCTGGCCGGCGCGATGCTGTCGCGCTTCGCGGCAGGTAGCGTGATCTCTTTTATGCTGCCCAATTGGCATGAGGCGGCGGCGATCTATCTGGGTGCGAGTCTTGCCGGGATGGTGATCCACCCGATCCTGCCGTCGCTTAGGGAAAGCGATCTCGCGTTCATGCTGCCCGATATCGGCAGCCGGATGATCTTCGTGCCGGCCGATTTCCGCGGCCGGGATTTCGCTGCAATGCTCGGGGCAGTATGTGCCGGGATCGCCGCGCCGCCAGAAGTGGTGGTACTGCGCGGCACGGCTTCCAGCGGCGTTGCTTACGACGAGATGCTGCGCGAGACGCACGACGCCGCGCTGCCGCAGGTCGATCCCGATGCGGTTCGCATGATCCTCTATACCTCGGGCACGACCGGTACGCCGAAGGGCGTGATGCACAGCGAAAATTCGATCCATGCGTTGGTGCGCCAGCTTGGCGACCATTGGCTCGTGGGGGCAGGCGACGCGTTTCTCGTGCCATCGCCGATCAGTCATATCGGTGGATCGATCTATGCCTTCGAACTGCCGATCCTGCGCGGCACTTCCGCCGTGCTGATGGAGCGATGGGAGCCGGAGGTCGCGGTCGATCTGATAGGGCGCTATGCCTGTACCCACACCGCTGGAGCAACGCCGTTCTTGGAACAACTCCTTGGCGCGGCGCGGAACGCGAACGATCGCCTGCCCTCGCTGAAAGTGTTCATCTGCGGTGGTGCCGCGGTGGCGCCGACTCTCATCGAGGCGGCGGCAAACTGGCTGGAACGCGCCGTAGTGACGCGGGCTTATGGATCGACCGAGGTTCCGGTGACAACCGTTGGCACGATCGATCGTAGCGACGTGGTACACGCCTCGCAGACCGATGGACGGCGCGGGGCGGCCGATGTCAAGCTGGTCGCTCACGTCGCGGCGACCGGTGCGGGTGAGGGCGAGATATACGCACGCGGCCCGCAAATGCTGGTGGGCTATGTCCATGCCGCGGACGAGGCGAGCGTGTTCGATACCGATGGCTATTACCGCACCGGCGATCTCGGACACTGGGTGGACGACGATTTTCTCGTCATATCTGGCCGTGCCAAGGATATTATCATCCGCAACGGCGAGAATATTTCGCCCAAGGAGGTCGAGGATCTACTCGCCGGCCATCCCGATATTGCCGAAATCGCGATTGTCGGACTGCCCGATGCGGCGACGGGCGAGCGCGCGTGCGCAGTCATCGTCCCGGCACCCGGCGCCGCGCTCCACCTGTCGACACTGTGCGCGTTTCTGAAGGCCCGGGGGGTGGCGAGCTTCAAGCTGCCGGAACGGCTCGAATTGCTCAGCGCACTACCGAAGAACGCCACCGGCAAGATCCTGAAACACGAGATACGCGCGGCGCTGCTCGCCGCAAAGGAGCGATAATGGAATTCGGCTGGACCGAGGAGGAGCAGGCCCATCGCCGCCGTATCCGTACCTTGCTCGACGAAACGCTGCCGCCGGATTGGGACGAAATCTCGTTGCATGGTCCGGGCAGCGATGCGCAGACTGCCTACTCGAAGGAGTTCTGCGCGATCCTTGCCGAACGGGGATTGCTCGTGCCGCACTGGCCCGCAGAGCATGGCGGCGAGGATTCGCCGGTGTGGCAGCAGTTCATCCTGGGCGAGGAAATGTGGGCGGCGGGCGAACCGCGTGGCGCGCAATACATGAACGTCAATTGGGTCGGGCCAGTGCTGATGAAATTCGGCACGCCGGCGCAACTGGAGAAATATCTGCCGCCGGTCAGGCGCGGTGAATCGATCTGGTGTCAGGGGTTTTCGGAGCCGTCCGCCGGCTCCGATCTGGCGGCATTGCGCACCACCGCCGTGCCGGTGGAGGGTGGATACCGTGTCACCGGCGCGAAGATCTGGACGTCATATGCCGCCCAGGCCGACACCTGCTTCCTGCTCGCGCGCATCCCGCCCGTCGAAGGTGGTGCCGCGGGCAAGGCTGCGATCGTTATCCTTTTGACGGACATGCGATCGCAGGGAATTCAGGTGAAGCCGATCCCGGCTCTGCTCGGCGATGGCGATATTCATGAGGTGTTCTTCGATGATGTATTCGTGCCTGCTGCCGACCGGCTGGGTGCGGAGGGGCAGGCATGGGAAATCATCGGCTTCGCGCTGCAAAATGAACGTGTCGGGATCGCGCGCTACGAGTTTTCGCGCCGCATGCTCGATCGCGCCGTCGAGCGATTGAAGACGCAGGGGCGTTGGGGCGATGCGGTTATCCGCGACCGGGCGGCGCGCGCGCTGATGCTGTGCGAGGCCGCGCGGATGCTGGTCTACCGCGTGGTCGATGGCAAGGCGCGCAACCTGCCGCCTGACGCCTTCGCCAGCGTGGCGCGCTGGGCGGTGGTCCAGGCGGATAACGGCGTAAACGACTTCATGACCGAATTCCTTCCCGACGGACTTCTCGGCGCCGATCCGATGCAGCAGGCGCATCATCAGCGCGCGATTGCCGCCGGGGTCGCCTCGGGTGCGGCTGAAATCCAGTTGAACCTTATCGCCCGCCGCTGGCTGGGCCTTCCCGGGGAGCCGGCACGCACATGAATTTTTCCCTCACGGACGATCAGGCGAGCGTCATGTCCGGGCTCGACCAGTTGCTGGGCCAGGCCGGCGAGAATGGGCTGCAGCACGCCGTGACACATGTCTATTCGGCTGGGTTGGACGCGGCACTCGCCGAGGCCGGGTTTCTCGACATCGCGCGCGAGGACGGCTTCGGGCCGCTCGATGCGGCACTGGTGGTCGAACGTGTCGCGCGCGCGATTCAGGTGGTGGAGGTTGGTGTCTCGGCATTGATCGCACCGTTGCTGCCCGTCGACGTAGGTATCCGCCCGATCGCAATACTGTCGGGGGATGCCGGCGGCGCCGCGCGGTTCCTACCGATGGCGAAACTGCTTGTGGTCGATCGCGGCGATCATGCGCTGCTGCTGCCGGTCGATCCCGATACCGTCGTGCCGGTCGAGACATTGCTCGCCTATCCGTTCGGCAGGCTTCCCGAAGGCGACTCGGGCAGAGGCACTCGCTTTGACGATATCGGCGGGGTGCGGCGGCGCTGGCGCATTGCGCTTGCGGCGGAGGCGGCAGGGTGCATGGCGGCGGCGCTGGCGGCGATCGTCGATCACGTCACGTCGCGCTTCGCCTTCGGGCGACCTTTGGGGTCGTTCCAGGCGATCCACCACCGGCTGGCTATGGCGGCGGAAACTGCGGAATCGACCCGCTGGTTGGCATTGCGCGCGGCATGGTCGGATGATGACGGGGATGCGGCGCTGGCCGCCGGATTCGCGCAGAGCCGCATCGCCGGCTTTACCTACGATCTGCATCAGTTCGCCGGGGCGATGGGGCTGACGCTGGAGTTCCCGCTGCACCTGTGGACGTACCGATTACGCGCGTTGGCCAGTGACCTAGGCGGGGCAAGCCTGCAGGCGCGGGCACTGGCCGATGCAGTTTGGGGTGAATCAGCGTGAGCGATATCGCCGTGTTCCGGAACAGCGCGCGCGCGTGGCTGGCCGCCAACGTGCCCGCCGGGCCGGCACCGGCCCACGGTGCGGAGGGCCGCGCCTTCGCGCTTGCCTGGCAGAGAAAGCAGGCCGAGGGCGGCTGGGCCGGGCTGGCCTGGCCCCGAGACGTTGGCGGGCGCGGCCTGTCGGTACTGGAACAGATCGTCTGGTTCGAGGAATATGCCCGGGCCGGTGCGCCGTCTTCGCTGAGCGCGATGTTCGTTGCGCTCAATCATGCCGGGCCTACCCTGTTCGCGTGCGGTACGCCCGAGCAGAAAGCTTTCCATCTGCCGCGCATCCTGAACGGCGAGGCGATCTGGTGCCAGGGTTTCTCCGAACCTGGGGCCGGTTCCGATCTTGCCGCGATCCGTACGCGCGGCCGGGTGGACGGCAACGATCTGGTGATCGACGGGCACAAGATCTGGTCGAGCTTTGCCGACATGGCAGATTATCAGGAATTGCTTGTCCGCACCGACCCCGATGCGCGGACCGGCGCGGCGTTGACTTGGGCGATCTGTCCGATGGACGCACCGGGCATCACGATCCGCCCGATCCGCACCATCGCCGGCCCCAACAAATTCTGCGAAGTGTTCTACGACGACGTGCGGATTCCGCTTACCAACGTGGTCGGCGGGCTGAACAATGGCTGGGCAACTGCGATGTCGACTCTGGCGTTCGAGCGCGGCACGGCGAGCCTGGGGTTGATGATCGCGCTGACGCTGCAGGTCGATGCGATGCTGGACGACTGCCCATCGTCGCGCGCGCTGATGCTGGGTCGCCTCGCGCTCTTGAGCGCGGAGGGTGCGGCGATCCAGGCGATGGCGTACCGCGTCGCACTGGATGCCGAACAGTCGGTTCCGGATGCGAGCGCTTCGCTGGTGCGGCTCGCCTTCGCGGAGTTCGGCAAGAAGGTGCAGGCCGCCGCGATCGACCTGTACGGGGTACAATCCGCCAAGGTGCTCGGCACGCATGGTCTTGGCCACGATTATCTTGATGCTTTTTCCGAGACGATTGCTGGAGGCACGGCGGAAATTCAGCGCAACATCATCGGCGAACGCGTGCTCGGCCTGCCCAAGGGGCCTCGCTGAGCCGCAGGTTCAGGGCTTGATGCGAGCGTTGGGGTTCGGGTCCCAAACGGGATCGCGGCCTTGCTCGAACGCCTTCGGGCCTTCGACGAAATCGGGATGCGCCCATTGCGACTTGAGGAGTTCCCAGCCGTGAACCGGCGCGGCGGGATCCGGCAGCTCGGTCGTCGCCCAGATCGCGCGTTTGGTCAGCGCCATCGCTTGCGGGGAATTGCCGCAAATATCGCGCGCCAGGTCCATCGCGCGCGCCATCACGGCGGCGGCATTCTCTTCCAGCAGATCGATCATGCCCAGCATCCACGCGCGCTCGGCGGGCATTCGGTAATTGCGCCCGGCCAGCCCCATCAGCAGCGCACTGCCGATTCCCGCGCGACGCGCGATCCCCTGTGCCTCCAGAGCGGAAACCTGTCCGATCGTGACGTGGCTGTCCATAAACTGTGCATCGCGGCAGGCGATGACGATGTCGCTGTCGGCGACGAAGTGTAGTCCGCCGGCGTTGCACAGACCGTTGACTGCGCAGATCACCGGCTTGCTCACCTTGGCCATGCGCGGCGAGAAACGATTGGCCTGTTCGTAAGGCTGGTTCTGCAAACCACCCATTCCGAGGCGCAGCGTCTGCACCTCAGCGCCGGTGCAAAAATGCTTCTCGCCGGCGCCGGTGATCACGACGACGCGGATCGCATCGTCCGCCTCGACGCGCGCCCACGCCTCCTCCAGCGCAAGCAACAGGTCCGGATTGAGTGAATTCCCCCGGGCCGGCCGGTTAAACGTGAGAAGGGCGATGCCTTCGTCGACCGTAAACAACAAAGGCTGTGGATCGGAGTGCGGTACGGATTTGAGCGAAGCCATGGATCGTCCCCCAATCAGAGCGAGCGGCGCATGTCGCCGGGCAAAGCCCGGCTGGCGAGGTGGAAGAAGATCGCCGACAGTGTGATCGTGACGCCCATCGAACACAGCGCATAGCGCAGTGAAAGCGCGCCATAAGTAGGCACCAGCAGATCGCTAAGCCAGCCGACGAACAACGGGCCGACCGACGATCCGACGATTGTCAGGCAGAAAATCAGCACCGCCGATGCGGTGGCGCGGATCCGGTCCGGCACCAGAGACTGCGCGGCGGCGAAGGTCGGCGCGAAATAGAGCAGACCCATCATATAGCTGATCGTGAGAGCGAACACCGCTAGATCGAGGTTCGGCGTCAGCCACGCGACGATCGCGAATGGCAGGGATAACCATTGCCCGATTGCGGGCAAGCGTTGCCGCCACGCTTCGTCGCGCTGCGCCAGCTTGTCGGCCAGCACGCCGCCGGCAAAGGTGCCGATCAGGCCGCCGACTCCGAATACGATGCCCATGCGCAATCCGGCCTGGCTTGCGGTGAGGCCGTGGACGCGCATCAGAAAGGCTGGGGCGAAGACATTGATCGCATAGCTGCCACAGGCGTAGAGCGCGCTGGCCGTCGCCATGTATCGGAACGATGGCATCGCGAAGAGGTGCCGCACGGTGGCCAGGAAGTGCGGTGGCGCGATCCGCGTCGTCTGCGCAGGCGGCAATCTCGGCAGCGTCAGCCACGCGATCATCGCGATCGCAAGGCCCGGCAGTCCAACGACGAAAAACGCCGTGCGCCAGTCCGCGACATCGTTGATCCAGCCGCCGAGCATGAGACCCAATGTGCTGCCGATCGGCACGCCGATAGAGAAGATCGCCAGCGCCAGCGCGCGCCGACGCGGCAGAATAAGCCGGGCGATGAGTGCGTGCGCGCTCGGCGTGCAGCCTGCCTCGCTTGCCGCGACGCCGGCACGGGCAAAGACCAGATGCGCGAAGCTGTTGGCGAGCCCGGCGGCAGCCGTCATCGCGCTCCATGTTCCAAGCGACAGGATCAATACCCAGCGCGGGCTCCAGCGGTCGGCAATATGAGCCAGCGGCAAGGCAGCGAAAGAATAGACGATCGCGAAGGACAGGCCGGCCATCAGCCCGATCTGCGCGTCGCTTAACCGCAGATCCGCCTTGATCGATCCGATCAGGATGAAGGGCAGTTGCCGATCGACAAAATTGACGACGTTGATCAGCAGCAATAGCCCGACGATCACCCCGCCGCGTCCGGACAGGGGGTAAGCGTGTGGCGATGTCGGCGCGCCGTCCGAATTGACAGGAATGCTATCTCCCGGCGCAACGGCGACGGGTACGTTCACGCGGTTGGCGCTCGGTCAGTATAGGCTTGGCGAGGCCTGCCGTGACAGCCCTGTCGGCGGCTTAATCTTGCCACGTGCCCTCTTCCCCTGAAATGCCGCTGCCGACATGTTTGTCCTATTGCCAACCCCTACCCCGCCGCGCGCAAGCTCACCACGACACAGGTTTGACGTTTGGCGACACGGGCGGGTGCGCAGTGATGTGGAAATCCTGAGTTCGGTATGATCGTGGATGCCTTGGCACCACCCCTCGCGCGCCACGCGCGCGACCTCCTCGCCGGCGCTAGCCTACAGCGACGAGGTCAGATCGAATCAACGGCACAGGATCCGTGCGCCATGGCGAGGTCGGCCGCGAAATCGGTTGCCGGCTCAGCGGGGTCGGTAAGCTGCGCGGTCAATTCCGCGGTCGTGCCGTACGCTCGATTCCGGCAATGAGCGCCTCGACCAAGGCGGCGGCCATTTTACCCGGCGGTGTCGCTTTTTCGCTGTCGAACCAACGCGCAGGCCAGTTGAGCGCACCGGCAAAGGCGAAGGCTGTGATACGCACGTCGGGCACCTGCGCTGATCCGTCCGCCGCCGCTTCGGTGATTGCGTCGCACAGGGCATCGTCGATCTCCCGCTTTAGGGCACGGAAGCGCCGCCGCGCGTCGGGCGACAGCAGTTCGTCGCCGGTGCGGATAACGCATGTGCCGAATGCGCCCATAATTATCTCGGAGTATCGGCACAGGAATGCACGCAGCCGATCGAGCCCGCTGCCCGGCATCTCGCGGGCGTGCGCCGCGGCGCTGCGCAGTTCCTCAAGCCCGATGCGCACGCATTCGAACAATACCTGATCCTTGTTGCCAAGGTGATGATAGATCACTGGTTTGGTCACACCCAGGCTGGCCGCGACATCCTCCAGTGATGTCGCGTGAAATCCGCGCTCGTTGAACATCCTCACCGCCGCCAGCAGCAAAGCGTCGCGCTTGTCCTGGCGTTCCTCAGCAGTCGAGCGGGTCGCTCGAAACGGCGAGGCGATCGCAGGAGTCGAAGCATTACGGGTCGTCATCCGCGTCCTTGACAGCATCGCATGCGTATTAAAGCTACTCGCTGGTAAGTCTATTCGTTCTGGTAGGCAATTGCGGAATCCCGCCAGGCGGGAAAGGGGGAGAGGCGAGATGGGCATCAGGAGCTGCGCAGCCATTGCGACTGATAGCGCATCCGGAATGGGTCCGGCGACCGCGACGATGTTGGCGGCGAACGGCAGCGCGCACCCGGGCCGATTGCGCTGGGGTTTGCGCGTGCGATCCGGATCGTCAGCAAAGCAGGAATGGAACAGCCGCTTGCTGCGTACCGCAAGGCGATCGAGATCAACCTGATCGACCCGGTTTAACATGATCGCGCAGTTCGACGCGGGCCAGATCGCCGGCAATAACCGAGTGTGATCGTCAACACCGCCTTGGTCGCCGCCTTTTACGGACGCATTGGACAGGCCGCCTTCGGTTCGTCCAAGGGCTGTGTGGCGGGGCAGCGATCTCGCCAATCCGACGCTGAACGGCAGTGTGATCCGACTGGACGGGGTAATCCGGATGGCCTCACGCTGAAAAGATGCCGGCGCAATCAGCTTGTCACTGGCGTCAGCAGTGGCTGGCCGGCGAAGTGACGGCGCAGGTTCTCGGTCAACAGATCCTGCGCGGCGGCGATGCTGGTGTGCGTCCAGCCGGCGATGTGCGGGGAGAGGACGACGCCTTCGATCCCGGCCCAGCGCGCCGGACCGGTCGGCTCCTGCGCGAACACGTCGAGGCCCGCGCCGGCCAGGCGGCGATGCCGCAACGCCTCGATGAGGGCGTCCTCGTCGACTACGAACCCGCGCGAGACGTTTACGAGATATCCGCCCGGCCCGAGTGCCGCAATCACCCCCGCATCGATCAGGTCGTGACTGTCCGCGTCGGCGCGCACCGCGACGATCAACACGTCGCTCGTCTGCGCCAGATCGATCAGGCTGGCGGCGCGTGGCCAGCGGGCGTCCGGCTTGGCGCGCGGACCCCACCAGGCGATGCCGCCACCGAACGCCGCCAGCCGCTCAGCCACCGCCGTGCCGATCGCGCCCAGCCCGACGATGCCGTAGCGCAAGGTCCTGAGCGATGGTGCCATCGCCACTGGGTGCAGCCTGCTCCAGCCGCCGGCGCGGATCAATCGGTCGCTCTCCGCGATCCGCCGGATCGTGGCGATGGTCAGGCCCACCGCCATATCTGCGACGTCGAGATGATTGGTCGCCGGGCCGTTGCTCACCGCGATGCCGCGATCGCGGCAGGCATCCGTCGCCGGGGTCGCATAGCCTGCGCCGAAGAACGCCAGCAGGCTAAGGGCAGGGAAGCTTTTGATGGGAGCCGGAAAAGGCAGGGTGCTGGCGGTGACAATCGCCTGCACCATGCCAGCGCGCTCGGCAAGAAACGTCGCCGGGTCCGCCACTTCCGGCCAGACAACCACCTCACATATCTGCGCGGCCGCATCCGCTGCCCCGACATCGCGCGGCAGCGTCACCAGCGCCAGTGGCCGTCGCTGCGTCATGGGCTCGTCCTCTCCAGAGATGTATCACAGCATGGCGGGTTGGCGCTGCACAGTGTTTCACGTGACAATCCACCGATCGAAAGGAGGCTGGCGATGCAAACACTCCAATACGTCGTCCTGACCCGCGCTGTGCTCATGGAAAAGGACGCCTTCCGCTGGTGGTGCAACCATCGGCATCTCCACGCTCGCCTTCGGCTGCCGGACGTCATTTCCGCTCGACGCTCTCGGCCGGCACGATGAAGCTATCCGGTTTGGCGGGCAGGACGGCGATCGTCACCGGAGCGACCGGCGGTATCGGTGCGGCGATCGTCGCGCGGCTGCTTGCCGAAGGATGCACAGTCGCCGGAGTCGATCTCGATGCCGAGGCGATGCGGCGCGCTTGTCCTGAGAATGCCGGCCTGATTGTCATCGCCGCCGACGTTTCCACCGAGGGTGGGTTGCCGATTCTATGTCGAGCAGACGGTGGAAAGGTTCGGCGGGGTCGATATGTTTGCCAACAATGCCGGTATTCTTGAGCCTCGTACGCGGCTGATCGATATGCCGGCGGAGGATTTCGACCGCGTATTGGCGGTGAACCTGCGCGGTGTTCCTCGGACTGCAGTCGGTGCTGCGCGCGATGATCGCGGGTGGACGACACGGGGCGATCGTCAATACCGCCTCGATCGCGACGATCGAGGCATATCTGAACTCCGCCGCTTACGGCACGTCCAAGGCGGCGGTCGTCCATCTCACCCGTGTCGCGGCGTTGGAAAGCGCAGCCCAGAACATTCGCGTCAACGCCGTCTGCCCCGGCTTCACCGACACTGCGATGCTGGACGAGTCGTTCGGCGATCGGCTGGCCGGTGCGGTGGCGAGCCATCCGCTGGGCCGCGTCGCCGCACCGGGCGAGATCGCGAACTTCGTTGCCTGGTGACTGAGCGATGAGGCGAGTTTCGTCACCGGCGGCATCCATCTCGTCGACGGCGGTGTCGCGCTGACCTGATCCGCCGCCTGTCGCCAGCCATCAAGCTTCTGTCGTGGCGGCCTTCGCCCACTCGTCATATCCCCGGGGACAAATGTGGAGAGGCGCGCCGAACCCAGGCGTGTGACCCCACAGCGGAGAGACATCACGTGACGATCGACACGCCCCGCCCGCTCGATTTCAATGCCGAGGACCTGCGCCGCAAATACGAGGCCGAACGCGACAAGCGCCTGCGGGCCGACGGCAACAACCAGTATATCGAGATGGGTGGCCGCTTCGCATCCTATCTCGACGATCCCTATACTGAACGGTTCGAACGCGATCCGCTCAAGGACGAAACGGAGATCATCCTGATCGGCGGTGGCTTCGGCGGTTTGCTCGCGGGGGCGCGGCTGCGCGAGGCGGGGTTCGAGGATATCCGCCTGATCGAGAAGGGCGGCGACTTCGGCGGCACCTGGTACTGGAACCGCTATCCGGGCGCGGCCTGCGACGTCGAATCCTATATCTATCTGCCGCTGCTCGAAGAAATGGGTTTCATGCCGCGCCGTAAATACACGCCGGCGGCGGAGATCCTCGATTATTGCCATCGCATCGCCGAGCGGTTCGACCTGTACCGCAACGTCTGCTTCCAGACGCAAGTGACCGAGCTTCGCTGGGACGAGCAAGCGCTACGCTGGATCGTGCGAACCAATCGCGGCGACGAGATGCGCGCGAAATATGTCGCTATGGCCAATGGACCGGCGCACAAGCCCAAGCTGCCCGGCATCCCCGGCATCGAGGAATTCAAGGGCCATTCCTTCCACACCACGCGCTGGGACTATGATTACACCGGCGGCGGCCCGGATGGCGGGCTCGACAAGCTCGGCGACGTGCGCGTCGGCGTGATCGGCACCGGCGCGACGGCAGTGCAATGCATCCCGCATCTGGGCGAGGCCGCCAAACAGCTTTACGTCTTTCAGCGCACGCCCTCCTCGATCGACGTACGCAACGACAAGCCGACCGATCCCGACTGGTGGAACGGCCTGAAGCCCGGCTGGCAGAAGGAGCGGATGGCGAACTTCACCACGATCGTGACGGGTGGTTATGCCGAGGTCGATCTGATCCAGGATGGCTGGACCGACGTCACGACCAAGTTCCTGCGCCTGACGAGCATCACAGGCAGCGACGGATCGGGCGCGCCGACCCAGGCCCCACCCGAGGCGGTCGAGCTGGCCGATTTCGCCAAGATGGAGGAGATCCGCAAACGCGTCGATACGATCGTCGCGGATCCCGGCACGGCAGAGGCGCTGAAGCCCTATTACCGGCAGTTCTGCAAACGGCCGTGTTTCCACGACCAGTATCTGCCGACATTCAATCGCGCCAACGTCTCGCTGGTCGATACCGGCGGCATGGGCGTGGAGCGGATCACTGAACGCGGCGTCGTGGTGGATGGCACGGAGTACGAGGTCGATTGCTTGGTCTTTGCCACTGGCTTCGAGCTGGGCACCAATTATATCAGCCGGTCGGGCTATGACGTCATCGGCGCAGGCGGGGTGAAGCTGTCGCAGAAATGGGCCAACGGCCTGTCCTCGCTGCACGGCATGCACGTCCACGGCTTCCCCAATCTCTTCGTCTTCATGCGCGATCAATCGGCCCATACGCCCAACTTCACGCATGCGCTGGACGAACAGGCCAAGCATCTCGCGCATCTTCTGCGCAGCGCGACCGACCGCGGCGCGACGCGGATCGAGGCGACATGGGAAGCCGAGAATGACTGGGTGCAGACGATCATCGATCACGCCCAGATCAACATCGACTTTCTAGCAAGCTGTACGCCCGGCTATATGAACGCCGAGGGACAGATCCGCGCCGAGGCCGCCAAACGCAACGGCGGCTATGGCGACGGCCCCGCCGCCTTTTTCACCCTGTTGGAGAATTGGCGGGCGGCTGGCGACATGGCCGGACTTGATGTGAAGTGATCCGCCGGTCCGGCACCGGCGATGTATATTCCGATGTGGCACGATCGCGCCAATGCGCGCGATGCGTCGTGATGTCGTCGCCAGCGATGCGCATGTCGCCAAACATCAAGACCCCGTACGACGAGGTTGATAGCGTCGGCGGACAGATACCGGACGCTGATGCGCATCTCTTGCGAGATCGGCCAACCGGACACGCAAATCGGGGAGGACCAATCGTGACCACAAGACCTTGCGCGCTTTTGATTGCCGCCATCATGGGCTGCGCCAGTCATGCTAGCATTGCTTCCGCCCAAGTGGAAAGCGCGGTCGCGCAGCCGGCCACCGCCGCGCCGGAAGGACAGTCGGCTGCGACCGCTGAGCCGCAAGATGCCCCTGAAATTATCGTCACGGCACAGAAGCGATCCGAACGTCTGATCGATGTGCCAATGTCGATCTCGGTCGTATCCGGCGAACAACTCGTCAAGTCAGGCATCGTCTCGACCGTAAATCTACAGCAGACCACGCCGGGTCTGGTCACCGTCAACAACGGCTTTGGCTTCCTGCCGCTGATCCGCGGGATCGCGTCGTCGGGCACTTCGCCGGGCGACGCCCTGAACGTTGCGATCTATCTTGACGATATTTCAGTCGGCGCGCCAATCGCCGGCTTCTTCGATCTCAGCGACATCGAGCGCATCGAGGTTCTGAAAGGGCCGCAGGGAACGCTGTTCGGTCGCAATGCGACTGGCGGCGCCATCCGTATCATCACGCGAACCCCGTCGTTCAATACCAGCGGCAATGTCAGTGCCGACTACGGTATCCATTTCAACGAACTCCGATTGAACGGCTATGTCACGACCGGGCTATCGGACACTCTCGCCGCTTCGCTTTCGGGTTCGGTACGCAAGGGTAGGGGATTCATCGGCGGCAGCGGTCCGAATGCGGGGCGGTATTACGGCGCACCGGACAATTATCTGGTCCGAGGGAAGCTCCTGTTCAGGCCATCAACGAGGTTCGAGGCCGTGCTTGCGCTCGATACGTTCAGCCAACAGAATGACAGCGTCTTCATTTCGGAAGTGAATAACGACGTTAATCCCTTCCCTTCGGTTCCTGGCGTAATTCCCAGCACCACCAACCGCTACGCCGGCAGCACGCAGCCAAAGGCTGACCTGCATGGCTGGGGCACGAGCCTCGACGCGCACTGGGAGGCGACGGACGATATCACGCTCCGCTCGCTGACTGGCTTCCGCCGCGTGCAAGTGGTTTCTCAGTCGGATACGGATCGCACGAGCTTGTCGGGCACGTACGTCTTCCCGACGACGCCCGCGACGAGCGTGACCAGTAGCTGGAATGCGCTCAACCAATATGAGAACGCGTTCAGCCAGGAGTTCAACCTTTCGGGCGGTAGCGCCACGTCGCCATTTACGTGGCTGTTGGGCGGTTATTATTTCCATGGCTCGGCCGGCAATCCGTATTTTCGCCAGGGTCTTGGCGACGCGCAAGGCTTCACCGGTCTTCCCTCGACGTCGGTAGCAGGCAGCCGGATCACATCGAATTTCACCAACAACGTGAAGACCGAAGCGATCGCGGCATTCGGCGAAATTACCTATAACGTCACGCCGGAACTGCACCTGACCGGCGGTCTGCGATATAACACTGAGCGTAAGGACTTCCATTATCAGCAATTGATCTTGGGCGGCGTCACGAACACCACGGTGTACGATCAGGCACGGCGCTGGAACAGCGCGACGTACCGTGCGGTCGCGCGCTACGATCTCGCGCCCAATGCGAACGTCTATGTGTCGGTCAGCAACGGCTTCAAATCCGGCGTGTTCAACGGATATTCGCCGACCAACCCCGCGGTAAATCCGGAAAAGATTCAGGCGTATGAAATCGGCGCGAAAGTCCGTGCTGCGGGAATCACCTTTACCGGTGCCGCCTACGCCTATGATTACAAGGACATCCAGCTCTCCTCATACGTAACCGTCAACGGCACGTTGACCGTCGCGTTGAGCAACGCGACCAAGGCCAAGATGCGCGGAGTCGAGTTCACGGCTGACGGGAACATCGGCGGCGGCTTCTCTTTCAATGCCGGTGTCAGTTACGAGCCCAAGTTGAATTACGGGCTCTACAACACCGCATTGGCCGTCACTCCGCTAACGGCTGCGGAAATCGCCGCCAACAACGCAAATCCTGCCACGGCCGGTATTAACAAGGCTTCCCGTACAAACTATAATGCGACGGGCAGTCAGATGGTACGCGCGCCCAAGGTGACCGCGAACGGCCGTATCAATTATGCGGGCGACGTGGGGGGCGGCAAACTGAATGCCAATGTCAACGGCTCCTATACGGGCAAATTCTTCTGGCAGCCGGGCAATCTTTCGCCTGAAAACCCGTATTTCCTTCTTAACGCAAGGCTTGCCTGGACCCAGCCCGACGAGCGCGTCACCTATTCAATTTTCGGCAATAATCTGACCAACAAACTCTATCACACCGATCTTGTCGCCAATACGCGCGGTGATGATTCCGTCAAATATGCGCCGCAGGCCGAATATGGCGTCGGCATAAGCGTAACCTTCTGATCGAGCGACAAGCGAATGCGCAGGCCTATGGCATTCCGGTGGTAACACGCTCGGGTCCGCTAACGGGCATCCGAATAGTCGATCTGACTGCGGTGGTGATGGGCCCTTATTGCACGCAGATCATGGCGGACATGGGCGCAGACGTGATCAAAGTGGAGCCCCCCGCAGGCGATGTGACTCGCTATATCTCGGACGGGCCGGAACACGGCATGAGCGGGGTGTTCGCCAACGCCAATCGCGGCAAGCGCAGCATCGTACTGGATCTCGCCGTTGAGGCGGACCGGGCGGTGCTGCGGGGCTTGATCGAGACGGCCGACGTCTTCATCCATTCGATGCGCGCCCGCGCAATCGCTCGGCTGGGTTTCGATTACGCCGCAGTGGCGCGGATCAATCCGCAAATCGTCTACACCAATTGTTACGGTTACGGGCGGCGCGGGCCTGACGCCGGCCGGCCCGCCTATGACGACACGATCCAGGCCGAATGCGGGCTGGCGTCGGTGCAGGAGATGCTCACCGGCACGCCTGGTTTCGTCGGCAGCATAGTCGCCGACAAGGTAACGGGCCTCACCGCGCTCTACGCGACGATGATGGCGCTGTTCCATCGTGAACGTAGCGGGGAGGGGCAGGAAGTGGAGGTCGGCATGTTCGAGACGATGGCCTCGTTCATGCTGGTCGAACATGCCAATGGTGCGCTGTTCGATCCACCGACAGGCCCGGCATTTTATCGCCGCCCGGTTGCGCGGGATCGACGGCCATACCGTACGCGCGACGGATATATCGCCGCGCTGATTTACAACGACAAGCATTGGAATGCGTTCGTCGGTGCGGTCCGCCCGGCCTGGGCCGCCGACCGCTGCTTCGCCACCGTGGGGGAACGCGCGCGCGTAATCGAACGCGTCTATGCTGGCGTCGCCGAGACGATGCTGGAGCGTACCACCGTTGAGTGGCTGGAGCTGTTCCACCGCCTGGAAATCCCCGCAGCCGCGATCCAGACGCCGGCGCAGTTGTTCGACAGCCCGCATCTGGACGCGGTCGGCTTTTTCGAAACGGTTGCCACGCAGCACGGCCCGGTGCGCTTTCCGGGCGTGCCGGTGTCGCTGTCGGTCACGCCGGGTCGGATACTCTCCGGCGCACCGATGCTGGGGGAACATAATGACACGATCCGCGCCGAACTGGCCACGCGCCGTACCGCCGTCGGAGAATAGACAGTGAATTTCGCCCTGACATCCGATCAGCAGAATATTCGCGATGCGGTCCTGAAGCATTGCGCGCAGTTCAGCGACGATGACTGGCTGGCGCTCGATAACGAGGCGCGCTTTCCCACCGAATTCCACCGCTCGATGGCCGATGCCGGCTGGCTCGGCATCGCCATGCCGGAGGCCGTGGGCGGCTCTGGCCTCGGCATCACCGAAGCCGCGATCATGATGCAGGCTGTGGCCGAAGCCGGCGGCGGGATGACCGCCGCATCGGCGATCCACGGCCCCGTTTTCAGCCTGGAGCCTGTCGCACTGTTCGGCACCGAAGCGCAGCAGCAGCGCATGATCCCGCCGATTCTGAGAGGCACCGACGTGATGTGCTTCGCCGTCACCGAGCCTAATGCCGGGCTCGATACGACCAAGCTGAAGACGCGCGCCGGACGTTGCGACGGTGGATACCGCGTGACCGGCGAAAAGATCTGGATTTCGGTCGCGCAGGTCGCCAATAAAATGATGCTGCTTGTGCGCACCACGCCGCTCGATCAGGTAAAGCGCAAGACCGACGGCCTGTCGCTATTCTTTACCGATCTCGATCGGACGAAGATCGACGTGCGGCTAATTCACAAGATGGGCCGCCATGCGGTCGATTCGAATATGCTGTTCATCGACGACCTGTTCGTGCCCGAAGAGGACCGAATCGGCGCGGAGGGCGACGGCTTCCGCATCATCCTGAAGGGGCTGAACCCGGAACGCATATTGCTCGGTGCGGAGGCGGTCGGGATCGGTCGTGCCGCGCTAGCCCGTGCGGCACGCTATGCCCGCGAACGCATCGTGTTCGATCGCCCGATCGGTATGAACCAGGGCATCCAGCATCCGCTCGCCAAATGCTGGGCACAACTGGAGGCGGCTAACCTAATGGTTTTGAAGGCTGCGACGCTTTTCGATCGCGGCGACGAATGTGGGCTAGAGGCGAATGCCGGCAAGTATCTTGCCGCCGAGGCCGCGTTCGAAGCGTGCCATACAGCGATGCTGACGCTTGGGGGCATGGGCTATGCCCAAGAATATCATGTCGAGCGGCTGATGCGCGAAGTGCTGATCCCACGCACCGCGCCGGTCAGCCCGCACATGATCCTGAACTTCATCGCCGAAAAGGCGCTTGGCCTGCCGAAATCCTATTGATGCGGACATGACGACGCCCCCGCCACACTCTCCACCCCGATCTTGGCTCTTCGCGCCGGGCGACAGCGCGCGCAAAATGGACAAGGCCGTTAACGGACCGGCCGACGCCGTGATATTCGATCTCGAAGACGCCGTTGCGGCAGACAATAAGCCCGATGCGCGTCGCATGGTGCGAGATTTTCTGGCCCGCGACGGCCTTGCTCGCGATCGCCTCTGGGTACGGATCAATCCGTTGGACGGCGATCATGCGCTCGATGATCTCGCCGCGATCATGCCTGGCCGGCCCGGCGGTATCATGGTGCCAAAGGTAAGCGGTCTCGCCGATGTCGAACTGCTCGACCATTATCTCACCGCATTCGAGGCAGCGGGCGACGCGCCGCGCGGGTGCACCCGGGTAATTGCGCTGGTGACGGAGGTGGCTGAGGCGATGTTCACCACTGGCAGCTATCGCGGCGCACCCCGCCTGGTCGCGCTCACTTGGGGTGCAGAGGATCTGGCGGATTCGATCGGCGCAAGCGACAATCGCGACGGGCAGGGCGGCTATTCCTTCACCTACGAGTTGGCGCGCAGCCTCTGCTTGCTAGGCGCGGCGGCTGCCGGCGTCGCGGCGATCGAGACGATTCATGGCGACTTCCGCGATCTGGACGGCCTGCGCGCGCGCGCCGAGAAGGTCCGACGCGACGGCTATCGCGGCATGCTGGCGATCCACCCGGCGCAGGTCGACGTGATCAATGCCGCCTTCACGCCCGGCGCCGGGGAAATCGCCGCCGCCCGCGAGATCGTCGCTCTGTTCGCCGCGCATCCGGGGGTGGGCGCGATCGGCTATAACGGTGCGATGCTCGATCGCCCGCATCTGGCGCGGGCGCAGGCGCTGCTCGCCCGGGCGGGCGGATGACGGTGGATCTTGCCCGCTACCTGCGCCCGGGCGACCGGATCGTCATAGGCCAGGCGTGCGGCGAGCCGACCAGTCTGGTCGAGGCGCTGATCGATCAGGGGGCGGCGATCGGCAATCTCTCCGCCTTCATCGCGACGAGCTTTTCCGGCCTGTTCACCCCTGCGGCGACGGGCAGTTTCGCGCTTGGCAGCATGGGGGCGATCGGCGCGCTGCGTAGCGTCGCCAAGGCCAATCGCCTCGGTATCATCCCCTGTCACGTCAGCCAGATCGCGCCGATGATCGCCGATGGCCGGATCGGCTGCGACGTGGCGTTGGTGCAGGTCAGCCTGGCGGATGCAGGCGGCAATCACAGCTTCGGGCTGATCAACGATCATGTCGGGGCGGCGGTCGCCAAGGCGCGCATCGTGATCGCGGAAGTCAATGATCGCGTTCCGTTCACCAATGGCCCGATGCTGTCCGCGGCGCGCATCACCCTCGCGGTGCCCACGTCGCGTGCCCCGGTCGAAGTCGTTCCCGCCGCGATCGGCGCGGTTGACGCTGCCATTGCCGCGCATACCGCAGCCTTTATCGGCGATGGCGCGGTGCTTCAGACCGGGATCGGCGCGGTGCCCGATGCGATCCTGCGCCTGCTCAGCGACCGCCGCGATCTTGGCGTGCATTCGGGCATGATGGGCGACGGCTTGGTCGAATTGGTCGAGGCGGGGGTGGTTACCAACACGCGTAAGACCATCGATCCGGGTGTCTCGATCACCGGCGCGCTGATCGGCACGCGACGGCTTTATGATTTTGCGCACCGCAATACCGCGGTTCGAATGTGCGGCACGGACTACACGCACGATCCGTCGGTGCTGGCGCGGCTCGACCGGCTGGTGACGATCAATTCCGCGCTGGAAGTCGATCTTACCGGACAGGTCAATGCCGAACAGAGCGGCGATTCCTATCTCGGCGGCACCGGCGGGCAGGTCGATTTCGTCCGCGCCGGCGCCCGCTCACCCGGCGGCCATTCGATCATCGCTCTGCCGGCGACCGCGCGTGGCGGCACGGTCAGCCGCATTGTCACGCATCTTACCGGCCCGGTCACCACCGCGCGCAGCGATGTCGACGTGATCGTCACCGAGTATGGTGCCGCGGAACTGAAGGGGCGGACGCTGGCCGATCGCGCCCGTCGCCTCGTCGCCATCGCGCATCCAGACTTTCGCGCGGGTCTAGATCGGGTCGCGCACGACATCGCACGCAGAGGGTTCTGATGGACGATGCCATTCTGTTTGATGCGCGCCCCGACGGCATCGCCATCATCACACTCAACCGGCCTGCGGCACGCAATGCTCTCTCGCGGGAGATCCGAGAAGGGCTGTTTGTCGCCTGGGATCGTTTCGAGCGCGATCCCGATCTTCGTATCGCCATCCTCACCGGCGCCGGCGACCGCGCCTTCTGCGCCGGTGGCGATCTAAAGGAGATGACCGACACCGCGATGGCGGTGCCGCCGCGCAATATGTTTCCGCTGCCTGGCGACACGATCGAGCTGACCAAGCCGACCATCGCGGCGGTGAATGGTTTAGCCTTTGCCGGGGGCTGGATGATTGCGCAGGCCTGCGATCTGTGCGTCGCCAGCACAAACGCGCGCTTCGCCATCACTGAGGTCAAGGTCGGGCGCAGTTCCCCCTGGGCTGCACCGCTGATCCACATGATTCCGCAGCGGATCATGATGGAGATCGTGCTGACCGGCAGGCCGATCGATGCCAGACGAGCCTATGAGATCGGGCTGGTCAATCGCCTCGCCGAGCCAGAAACTCTGCTCGACATCGCACTGGCTTTGGCACGCGAGGTCCTGGAAGGCGCGCCGCTCTCCGTTCGCGTCGGGCGCGAGATGGTGATGCTGGCTACGGAGATGGGGCGCGCCGCTGCGCTTACGGCCGCGCGCCATGCCGCCGAAGTGCTGTATCGCAGCGATGATGCTCAGGAGGGACCCCGCGCCTTCGCCGAGAAGCGCACCCCGCGCTGGACCGGATCGTGACGTGGACTGCACATCACGCGACAAAGATATGCCTCCGTGCGTCTCGCGGCTCGTCGCGATTGACTCGCCTGGCCGGCAGGACAAGCCTCGGATCAAATACCCGACCGGGAGAGAGAAGATGAAAGTGAACATGGGCATTTCGGTGCAGAACTCCCAGGATTGGGAACGCATCGCTAACGAAAATTGGAGCGTCCCGCCGGAAAGCCCGGATTGGAAAAGCGTCGAGGCGGCGCTAGCCATCGCCGATCTCGCCGAGCCGCTCGGCTATGACGGGATCTGGGCGCCCGAGCATTTTGGTACGCCCTACGGGATGTGCCCCAATCCTCTGCAGACGCTGACCTATTTTGCCGGCCGAACCGAACGCGTGACGTTCGGCACGATGGTGTGTGTCGCGCCGTGGTGGAACCCGGTGCGGCTGGCACATCAGATAGCCTACCTCGATATCGTTTCCAAAGGTCGCTACACCACGATCGGCATGGGGCGTGGCGTCGCCAAGTCCGAGTTCGAGGCGTTGGGCGTGCCGCGGGAGGAAAGCCGCGAACGCTTCAACGAGACGCTCGACATCATCAAGCTTGCGCTCACCACTGAGCGCTTCTCCTACGATGGCGAGATCTTCAAGATCCCGGAAATGTCGCTCCGCCCGCAACCGTTCAGTGCAGACCTGAGCGAGCGCGTCTTCGGATCAGCCGCTACGCCGGAGTCGCTCGAAATCCTCTCGCGACGCGGCATTGTGCCGCTATTTGTGGGCAATAAGCCGATCGAGGCGGCAGGCGAGGAAGTGAAGCAGGTCAACCGTTTCCGCGCCGAGGAGGGTTTCACTCCGTGCCAGCCGAAGAACGTGATGTTCATGTATTGCAGTCCCGATGCGAGCGACGTCGCGCGCACTGACGAATGGATGTGGACGGCCAATCGCGACGTCACGCTGCACTACAAGTTCGCCGATCCGTCCAATTTCGTCGGTGTGAAGGGTTATGAATCCTATGCGGCACGGGCCGGCGCGGCAACGGCGATCCTCGCCTCCGCTGTCACCGGCGACCAGCCTGCAGAGAGGCCCAAAATGCCGGGCTATCACCCCTCCAATTTGCTGATCGGTAATCCCGACCAAGTGATCGAACGCATCATCGCGGCACAAAAGGCGTGCGGCTTCTCCGAACTTACGCTCGTCCCGAACTTCGGCACCATGCCGTATGAGGATGCGATCAAGAGCGTTCGCCTGTTCGCTGAGGAAGTACTGCCCGTAATTCACAAGCTGGACGCTTCCCTCAGCCTGGAATTGCGCGGGCCGGATGCCGTGGCTGCCTGATCCGTTCGGCTTGGCACAAAAATTGGGCGCAGTTTCGCCAAAGTGCGCCCCTTTCTAGTTAAAGCACGGGACTTGTCGCCAGCGTCCCGATCCGGCGGCTGTTGCGCGGCATCGAAAGCATGATCGCCGCGCCTCCTGCAAGCAGGAGCGCCGCGATCATCACTACATAGGTTGAGGCATAGCTCCCCGACATGTCGAAAAGCTTGCCCGCCAGCGGCGCCGAGCCGAACATGAATGGGATCTTGGTGAAATAGCTGTAACCGATCACGCGGCTGAACGATGCTGCGCCATAGCGTTCGTTGATGCAAGCACTGTGCAGGGTAATTGCTGGGCCCATCGCCGCACCAAGCAGCACGGACACGAGGATCATAGGTCCGGGTGACGTCACCAGCGAGAAGAGGAACCAAGTGGCTGCGGCCTGCAGCAGGACCAGGACGAGCGCATGGAACGGTCCGATCCGGTCGATCAGCCAGCCGTAGAGCAACGCCCCGAAAAGCGCCCCGATCCCCGCACCTGACAGCATAGTGGAAGCGAGCGTTGGGCTGATGCCGTTAGCAGCCGCCATCGCAGGGCCGTGCGCGGTGAAGGCGGTGCCGGCGGCGGAAACGATGCCGATCGCCAAGCTGATAAGCCAGAAAGCCGGATCGGTGAAGATCGCGCGGTTGCCGAGCAGCGGTTGGACGGCAACGGCAACAACCGGTTGCTCGGCGTCGCGGCGCGGTTGCTGACCGACATCCTCTGGAAATTCGATCGCAAAACGCATCACTGGAATCATCGCCGCGAACAAACCGGCGAGACACAGGAACAGCAACTGCCGCCCGCCCTGCGATACTAGCCATGCGGCGAGTGGGGCGGCGGCGATGCCGAACACCTGCACCAGCCCGAACCCCAGCGCCTTTCCGCGATCCCGTTCGAACCAGCGGCTGATCAGCGTCGGCGCCGAGATGATTGCCATCAGGCAACAGCCCGCGCCGATCATCACCGCAAACAACAACAGGACCTGTGGTAGTGTGGTGGCGAAGGCGAGCAATGCGAAGCCGAGCGCGTGACAGGCGGATCCCGTCATCATCAGCGTGCGGAGCTTGAAGCGCTGGGTCAGATTTCCGACGAACGGCGCCATCACCCCCATCGCCAGCAGCAGGACGCCAAACGGCAGTGAGGCGGCGGCACGCGACAAGCCCAGTTCGCGTTGCAACACCGGCAAGGCCGGCCCGAACGCGTTGATCACCACCGTCAATCCGAGATTGTAGGTCAGGAAGGCGAGGCCCACCATGCGCCAGCCATAGAAAGGCACTTGGGCAGGGGGCGTGGGCATATCGATCTCCCTTTGGGCGGGGTCGGACACGTCTGCACGCATGCGCACGAACCTGTTTCGTGTGGCCGGCATCCCCTCTTGTCCCCGATCGTACTGTTGAAGTGACGGCGATTAAAGCGCCGCAATGTGAGGACGGCAGACAGCAGCCGACATAAACAGGACATTCCAGGTCAGCGCGCCGGACGCCGGTAGACCAAGAAAGTTCGCCACCATAAGCCATCGCGGCACGTGCACATCACACGAATGGGAGGAGCGCGGAATGGCCGACGCGGCACCTGCGGAATTTGATCTGCGCTATTGGCAATGGGGCACCGCCGATCCCGCACCCCGCCTGCTCCACGCGATGATCCGGGTACGCGACATGGAGGCTTCGCTGCGTTTTTACGTCGAAGGTTTCGGTATGACGGTATTCGATCGCTTCGATGTACCCGTCCGCCGTGTCTCCGGCGCGTATATAGGGTATGGTGGGTTCGATCGTGGCGGGCTGCTAGAACTGACGCACAAATGGGACGACTCGGACATCATCCCCGGCACAACCCATTTCGCGATCGGCGTGCCTAATATGGTCGTGGCGATCGCGGCGCTTGAAGCCGCCGGCGCGAAGATTACCATGGCACCGACGATATTGGTGGTGGGCGGCCCTGCCGTCGCATTCATCACGGATCCGGACGGCTATCCGGTCGAGCTGATTCAGACGAATTCAATGGCTTAGTCACTAACATCGTGAAACTAAACAGCGAGTGCGTGTACCTCTGGCGGGCGGTGGATCAGGAGGGCGAAATCCTCGAGAGTGACAGCTCCAAGACTCGCAATAAGGATGCGGCGCTTGGCTTCGTGAAGAAGGCGCTGAACCGTCACCGCACACCGGAGGCGATCACTAAAGACGGTCTGCGCTCCCATCGTCAGCCATGAAAGAGCTTGGTTATAGCGAGAAGCAGGAGGTCGGACGCTGAGCTAATAACCGAGTTGAGAACAGCCATCGGCCATTCCGACGACGAGAGCGCGCAATACTCTGGTTCAGGCGAATGAAGACGCAACAGAAGTTAGCCGACGTACATGCCAACGTTCACAATCACTTCTATCTCGTTGACCGCCAGATCTATATGGAACGCCGCTCAGCCGCAATGGCTGAGTGGAGCATCGTCGCAAGCTAGGCGGTTGCCCTCAAAGAACGAACTGCATCGTGCGGAGAGCGGTTCGCATTAGACTGACAGCGTCACGCTGGCCATTCCGGCAATGCCCATCTTGTCATTCTCCTTCGAGCAAGCGCTCGTTCTTGCTTGGGCGGATCTCTCGGAGTACCGCAGCTTCGAGTTACCGCACGGTAGCAAGGCCGCGAGGACGACCATTGGATTCTCGCGGGAACGAGATATCCGGGTCGGTCGGCACCGGATGGAAAGGTCGGTATGGCGAAGGCGACAGTGAAATCGGGTGCTTCGCCCTGGGCAGGCCGCGATCGATCGAGCGAGCGCGAGGCCAAGCGCGAGGCGGTGCTGCATGCTGCCGCGCAGGCGTTCGGACGGAACGGCTATTACCGCACGTCGCTGGATGACATTGCCGAGCAGTTGGGGATCACCAAGCCCACCTTGTATTATTACGCGAAGAACAAGGAGGACCTGATCGTCGCGGTGATGGAGCGCGCGTTGCAGCAGATGCTCGTCGATTTGCCGTTCGATCCGCATTCCAGCGCCTATGAACAATTGCGCGTTTTCTTGCGCAACTATGCCGAAATCTCGGCGACCGATTTCGGAATGTGCCTTACGCAGCTCAGCAGCGCGGATCTGAGCGACAGCGTCGGTAGGGGCGTGAGGGACGGCAAGGCGACGATCGATCGGCGCATTCGCGACCTGCTGAGCCAAGGTATCGCGGATGGATCGATTGCGCATTGCGACGTGAAGCTAACCGCGTTCATGATCGCCGGGGCGATCAACGGAATCGGGCGCTGGTATCGCGCGGGAGAGGGGCTGGATACGGCGTCGATCGCCGAGATTTACGTCAATCAGTTGGGCGCGGGGCTTCGGCCGCGCTGATGTCGGTGGCAATGTTCAATTGGGTGCTGCGTCTCTCTTCATACGAAAAACCTAGGCAAGATGTACGGCGTTTCGCGGAAACGCCGCACCTCAACGACGCGAATTTCGATAAAATAAGAAATATTGCTACTCGCCGGTAACATGGCTACCCAGATGATTCCCGAGCGGCGATTCGATCGCTGGCATGTCGGGCGAGGGGGCGGTCGTGGTGAATTATGTCAGTGCGATCAGGGCGGCAGCCGAGAAAAATCTCGATGCGTCCGCCTCGATCTTCGACGGTGGCGAGCGATCGTGGCGCGAAACGCTCGATCGCGCGGCGCGGATCGCCGGCGGGTTACTGGCGCTTGGGCTGGAGCCGGGCGATCGGGTGGCGATCCTGTCGGCCAACAGTGCCGAATACATGGTCTTGTATCTCGCCGTGCCCTGGGCAGGAGGCGTGCTGGCGCCGCTCAATTACCGCTGGAGCGTGGCCGAGAACGCCTTCGCGCTCGACGATTGCAGCCCGCGCGTACTGTTCCTCAGCGACGATTTCGCCGCGGCCAATGTCGACATGCTGGCGGAACGCGCCGATCGCCTGACCGTGGTGGCGTTGGGCAAGGGGCGACCGGAATGGACCCCGCTCGACGCATTGCTGGCAAGCGCACCGGCCGAGCAAGTGCCGCGCGACGGCAACGACATTTTGACGATCTATTATACCGGCGGCACGACCGGGCGGTCGAAGGGCGTGATGATCAGCCATGCTGGGCTGGTCGGCAATTGCCAGGCGATGCGCGACGAGGGTCTTTGCCCGGATGGCACGCGGATGTTGATCGTCGCGCCGCTGTTTCATCTTGCAGCCGGGGCGGCGCTGTCGATGACCATGCTCGCCGGCGGGACGGCGGTGATCGCCGCGGCATTCGACCCCGTCGGGACACTCGACCTGATTGCCGAGGAGCGGGTGATCGATGCGCTGCTCGTTCCGACGATGATCCAGCTGCTGATCGACGCGCCGGGCTTCGCGGCCGGGAAGCTCACGTCGCTGCAGCGGATCCTGTACGGCGCGTCGCAGATGCCAGAGGCGGTGATCGACCGGATCATCGCCGCCGCGCCGCATGTCGATTTCTACCAGGCGTATGGCATGACCGAAACCTCGTGCACCGCGACCCTCCTGCGGCCCGAGCATCATCGTGGCGAGCACCGCGCGGCTGGGCGGCATCGTGGTGCGGGGCTGCCGCTCGGCACTACCGAGATCGCCATTTCGAACGACGAGGGCGCGCACATGCCGACGGGGGCGGTGGGCGAGATCATCGTGCGCGGGCCCGGCGTCATGCTGGGCTATTGGAACCAGCCCGCAATGACCGCGGCTGCGGTCCGCGACGGCTGGATGCACACCGGCGATGGCGGGCGGATCGACGACAGCGGGGTGTTGTACGTCGTCGACCGGATCAAGGACATGATCGTTTCGGGCGGCGAGAATATCTATTCCGCGGAGGTCGAAAGCGCGATCGGACTGCATCCGGCGGTGGCGCAGGTTGCGGTCATCGGCGTGCCCGATGCTCGCTGGGGCGAGCGGGTGCATGCGGTGATCGTGCTCCGGTCCGGCGATATGGTCGGCGACGACATGATCGTCGCGCACTGCCGCACATTGATCGCCGGGTACAAGGTTCCGCGCAGCATCGAATTCCGGGACGCGCTGCCGCTGTCGGCGGCGGGCAAGGTGCTGAAAGCCGATCTGCGCGCACCCCATTGGCAAGGACGAACACGCAATGTCGCCTGACGCGAGCCTCCGATCTCCGTGGATCGACGACGAACTGGCGATGCTCGGCGATCAGGTCGCGCGCTTTCTCGCGCGTGAAATGGTGCCCGAGGCGGAACGGTGGGACTGCGCAGGGCTGGTCGATCGCGCCGCCTGGATCAAGGCGGGCGAAGCGGGAATCCTGTGCGCCAGCGTGCCGGTGGAATATGGCGGCGGCGGTGGCACGCGCGCGCACGAAGCCGTGATCATCCAAGAGATCGCGCGTGCGGGACTGGGCGGCGGTTTCGGCGTGGGTAATACGATCAGCTCGGGCATCGTCGCGCATTACATCCTGGCCTATGGGGCCGAAGACCAGAAGCGGCGTTGGCTGCCGGACATGGCGACCGGTACGCGCATTGGGGCGATCGCAATGACGGAACCGGGGGCGGGGTCCGATTTGCAGAACATCCGCACCCGCGCCGTGCCGGCCCAGGGCGGTTGGCTGCTGAGCGGGCAGAAGACGTTCATCTCGAACGGACAGAATGCCGATCTGGTCGTCGTCGCGGCGCGTACCGGGGATGCCGGTGCCAAGGGCATCTCGCTATTGGTCGTGGAAACCGAACAAGCGGAGGGTTTCCGTCGCGGGCGCAATCTCGACAAGCTCGGCATGCATGCGCAGGACACGTCGGAACTCTTCTTCGACGACGTGTTAGTGTCCGGGGACAATGTGCTCGGCCCGCTGGGTGCCGGCTTTCCGCAACTGATGAATCAGCTGGCATGGGAACGGATGATCATCGGGCTGGACTCGGTGGTCAATATGGAGCGCGCGGTCGCGTTGACCACGTCCTATGCGCGGGAGCGGAACGCTTTCGGCAAGGCCCTGATCGAGTTCCAGAACACGCAGTTCGTGCTCGCCGAATGCGCGACGCAGGCCACCGTCGCTCGGGCGATGATCGATACGATGATGACGCGGCTCCTGGCCGACGATCTCGATCCGGTCACCGCCGCGAAAGTGAAGCTGTGGACGACCGACACGCAGTTCAAGGTGATCGACGCGTGCCAGCAACTGTTCGGCGGTTATGGCTATATGACCGAATATCCGATCGCACGTTTGTTCGCCGATGCCCGGGTGAGCCGCGTCTATGGCGGCGCCAACGAAATCATGAAGCTGATCATCGCGCGCGCTCTGTGAGGGCGCGCGGTACGACAGGAGGTTCAAAATGACCAAGGTACGCGTCGCCGGCGTCGGCATGATCCCGTTCACCAAGCCGGGGCAGAGCGAGGATTGGGACGTGATGGCGGAAAAGGCCGTCCGGCAGGCGCTGGCCGACGCCGGCGTGACCTACGCTCAGGTGCAGCAGGCCTATGTCGGTTATGTCTATGCCGATTCCACCGCCGGCCAGTCGTCGCTGTACCGCGTCGGCGTGACCGGGATACCGATCGTCAACGTGAACAACAATTGCTCGACCGGATCGACCGCTCTGTATCTCGCGCGGCAGATGGTGGCGAGCGGGGCGGCGGACTGCATACTCGCATTGGGGTTCGAACAGATGCTGCCGGGCGCGCTCGGCATGGTGTTTGCCGATCGCAAGCGCACGCTCGACATGGCGCTGGTGCGGCAGGACGAGTTGCAGGAGAAGGATGATCATTCGCCGTTCGCCGCGCAGCAATTCGGCGGTGCCGGGCTCGATCACCAGGCGCGCTACGGTACCAGCGACGAGGCGTTCGGACTGATCAGCGTCAAGGCGCGCCGTCACGCGGCGAACAATCCGTTGGCGCTGTTCCGCACGCCCATCACGCTGGACGAGGTGATGGCGTCGAAGCATCTCTACGGCCCGATCACGCGCTTCCAGGCGTGCCCGCCGACCTGCGGTGCGGCGGCGGCGGTGCTGGTGTCGCCAGCGTTCGCGGCGAAGCACGGGCTCGCCGCATCGGTCGAGATCGTCGCGCAGGCGCTGACCACCGACGTGCCGGGTACGTTCGAAGGGCGCGGCATGATGAGCGTCGTCGGCTACGACATGGCGAAGGAAGCCGCGCGGCAGGTCTACGAGGCGGCGGGCGTCGGGCCGGACGACGTGCAGGCGGTCGAGCTGCACGACTGCTTCACGCCGAACGAGCTGATTTCCTACGAGGCGCTGGACCTGTGTGGGGAAGGGCGGGCCGAGGCCTATATCCGCGACGCGCAGAACACGTATGGCGGCAAGCATGTGACCAACCCGTCTGGCGGCTTGCTGTCGAAAGGGCATCCGCTGGGGGCGACGGGGCTCGCGCAATGTTACGAACTGACGCACCAGTTGAGGGGGACGGCGGGGGCGCGACAGGTCGAGGGGATCCGCTACGGCTTGCAGCACAATGTCGGGCTTGGCGGTGCGTGCGTTGTCACCTTGTATGGGCGGGCGTAATGGCGATCGATCGCGAGCGCCATGTCGGCACGATCTCTGAACCTCGCGTCGTGCAGGTCGAGGCGGGCTTCCTGAAATTCTTCGCAAAAGCGACCGGAGAAACCGATCCGGTCTATTTCGACGAGGCGGCGGCGCTTGCTGCGGGCCATCCAGGCTTGCCGATGCCGCCGACCTATCTCTTCTCGCTTGCGCTCTCCGCGCCCTCGAGCCGTGGCGACGTGTTCGATATCGAGAATGGCATCGGGGTAGAACTGGCCAAGGTGCTGCATGGCGAACAGAGCTTTACGTATCACAAGCCGATCCATGCCGGCGACCGGCTGACGCTGACCACCACGACCAGCGACATCTATACCAAGAAGGGCGGCACGCTGGAATTCATCGTGCAGGATACCGAAGCGGTGAACGATGCCGGTGAGACATGCGCCGAGATGCGCATGGTGACGGTGGTGCGGCATGGTTGAGGGGCAGGACTTGCCCGAGCTCGTCCGAGGCCCGATCACGCGCGCGACGCTCGCCTTGTTTGCGGGCGCGAGCCACGATCACGTGCCGTTCCACATCGACAGCGACGTGGCGAAGGGCTTCGGCATGGACGACGTGTTCGCGCACGGGATGCTGTCGATGGCCTATCTCGCTCAGGCCCTGAAAAGCTGGGTGCCGCAGGAACGGCTGGAAACGTGGAACGCGCGTTTCACCGCGATCACGCCGTTGGGCGCGGTGGTGCAGTGCCGGGGGATCGTCGACGAGATCTACGAGCAAGACGGCGAACGCCGTGCGCGGATCAGGATCGGCGCGTGGACGGACACAGGCGTGCAAACGCTCGACGGCGAAGCCGTCGTGACACTCGAAGGAACGGCACTTGGGTAATCTCACGGGCAAGGTCGCGATCATCTCAGGATCGGGCCGCGGCATCGGACGCGCGATCGCGCTCAAGCTGGCATCGGAAGGGGCGTCGATCGTCGTCAACGATCTAGACGAAGATCCCGCCAAAGAGACGGTGGCAACGATCGAAGCGGCGGGGGGCAAGGCGGTCGCGTGCGTCGGCAACGTTACCGCCGAGGACTTCGGCGAGCGCTTCGTGAAGACCGCGATCGATACTTTCGACGGGCTGGACATCATCATCAACAATGCCGGCTACACGCGTGACGGTGTGATCCAGAAGCAGACCGACGAACAGTTCCAGGCGATGATCGACGTGCATGTCACCGCGCCGTTCCGCATCCTGCGCGCTGCGGCCGAGCCGATCCGACTGATGGCCAAGCAAGAAGCGGCCGAAGGTCGCGAGGTGATCCGCAAGGTCGTCAACATCTCCTCGATGGCAGGCACGAACGGCAATCCGGGACAGGTGAACTATTCGTCCGCCAAGGCGGCTTTGGTCGGCATGACCAAGACGATGTCGAAGGAATGGGGCCGGTTCAAGGTGTGCGTGAATTGCGTTGCCTTCGGCTTCATCGAAACCCGGCTGACCAAGGCGAACGATGACCCCGAGACGCGGATCGAGATCGAGGGGAGGACGATCCAGACCGGTGTACCGGCGCAAGCACTCGATACGTTCAAGTCCATGATCCCGCTTGGCCGCGCCGGGACCGCGGAGGAAGCGGCGGGCAGCGTGTACCTTCTGTGCCAGCCGGAGAGCGATTACATCAGCGGGCAGGTGCTGCTCGTGGGCGGCGGGATCAGCTTCTGACACACGGCTCCGCGCGATGGCATGGCAGCGGTGCGTTCCCGTCGATTTGACCGACAGCAAAGGAAAGACCCTCACGCGCCCGGTTTCGCGGCATTGGACGCTCGGAAACATGCCGATATAAGGTGCGGATACCGACGGAGAGTGAGATGCAGCGTACCGCAATCTTCCTGGCCAGCATCATATTCGGGGGCGCCACGGCTGCTCAAGTGGTCGAGCCGGTCGCCCCAGTGCCGAGATTTGGCCCGGGCGCTCATGTGAACGCGCCGACGCCGGCTGGATCCTCTCCGGACGCTCGGCGAGCACGGCTCGGCCGCCCCGGGCCGCGTGGTACGATGATGCCGTCGGGGCAGGTGGGCCCGGCGTGCATGACGCCGCTGTGGAAGGCCGGCTTCCGCACCAACCATGTCCAGTGTCCGCGATATTTGCCGACCCGGCCCGGTGCGACGCAGCAATGCACCGCGAGCGATCCGGCGGGGAGGGTGCGCAGCTTGACCGTGACGTTCCTCGACTGGGACGCGTCGACCGGTCGTGGCGCGATCGATTGTCGATTGAACCGACGCTGATCACGTCTCCGGTTGTGTCCAGACGATGGAGAGTGACATGATGGCCTTACGGTATGCGATCGTTTCGGGGATTTTGCTCGCTACACTCGTTCCGGCATCGGCCGCCGATCGACGCGAGGCCAGATCGCCCGATGGTCGTCTTAGGGCATGGGTCAAACCGGTCGAAGGCCCGGCGGGCGCGAGCGGCGAACCAGCGACCGCGCTCTGGTTGACCGACACGGTAACGGGCGTCAGCCGGCAAGTGTTTCGTGGGAGCGGTTCCGCGGATCCGAAGCGCAACCGCGCAAGTCTGGCGAATCCGGACTTTTCTCTCGATGGCGGCTATGTCTATGTCGAGGCCGACGCCTATGTGACCTCGCCGGCGATCCATCAGATAGACGTTCGGACCGGAACTGCGCGGTATGTCACCGACGGTGGCCTGTACGGCGTGTTGCGCAACGGGTCGTGGCGCGGATATCTCGTGGTCCAGCAACATCGCTATCGCCGCGACGGCGCGGGTTCCTATGACCCCTATGTCGTGGTCCGACCCGATGGCAGTCAGGTCGCCGTTGTGCCCGGCACCACCGGGCTGGATCCCGATCGTCCGCTGGCGACATGGCTGCGCGCGAAGGGATGGACCGCGTCATAGCGTCGATCGCAAAGGCCGCATCGGCCCCCCGTCGCGCTTGACGTGAGCCACAGCAGGATCGTTCGATGGTAAATTCTGGGCATAATCGGTGGCACGCGGCGATCGGGGTGGCGGCGGCCGCACTGTTTGCCGCATCGCTGGTGCTGCCGGTTGCGACCGCACGGCAAACCCAGGGCCTCACCACGATCATGGGCTACGAGCTATTGTACATGGGTCCATTCGGCATGCTCGATGGACAATTCGGATGGCTTGCGACGCCGTGTTTGATATTCGCGATCGTGACCGCGCTCTCGAGGCGAAGTTCCTCCGGTCCGCGAGTAAAGGCCTTCGTCCTGATCATCATGCTCCTGGCACTGGCGGACGCAGTCGCGTGGCATGATTATCCGAATGATGGCGGCCCCGGACCGCTTATCGCGCACGGCAACGGGTTCTTCGCGTGGACGGCCGCGGTCGTGCTCGGCGCGCTCGGCCTGATCGTTGCCATACGTGAAGCAGGACCGCTTCGAGGTGGACGGTGAACCTTTGTCTGTCCGACTGCGTATCGGAAAACCACGCGACCGATCGGCGCTCCGCACGGCTCGCGACGAGCGCGATGCTCGTATATCGGCCGCCAAGGAAACCCGGCGGCCCCGTGGCACGAGCACTCCGACAGAACGAAGCACGCGCCGATCGGTCGCGGCACCGGCTTCCGCATCATCGTACCGCTGATCGGACCAATGCAACCGTTCACGCGCCCGATCTTGCTGGATTTAATGCGATTTAAGACCTCGCAGATGGAGATACATCATGTTGTTGCCGCTCGTCCTCGCGTTGATCGCGCCAGTCTCGACGCCAGCGGAGTTGGCCAAACCGAGAAATCGGGCCGAAGCGACCGCCGTTATCCGCGATCTGCGCCGCATCGTTACGCCGAACGGCATCGAGCGCGCGGAACGGGTGCGCATCGGCGGCATCGACCAATACGTAAATATCCGCGGAACCGACCGGCGAAATCCGGTTCTCCTCATCCTGCACGGGGGCCCCGGCTTTCCCGAAACCCCCCTCGCATGGTGGAACACTAGAACGCTGGAAGAATATTTCACGATCGTGGAATGGGACCAACGAGGATCCGGCAAGACCTACCTCATGAACGATCCCGATGCTGTTGCGGCGACTATGAAGCCGGAACGCTTCGTTTCGGATGCCGAAGAATTGGTGGGTTGGCTGCGCAAGGATCTGCACAAGCAGAAGGTATTCGTTCTCGGCCATTCTTGGGGCAGCTATGTCGGGTTGGAGCTCGCTCGTCGACGTCCCGAATGGCTTCATGCCTATATCGGTACCGGTCAAGCGACCAACTCGCCGGAGAGCGAAAGGCGCGGCTTCGCGGCCACACTCGCGGCGGCCAAGGCTGCGCGGAACGAGACGGCGATAACGGAACTCGAGACGATCATCCCGTATGCCTCGCCGGGTGCGGTGATCCCGCTCAAGGATATCGCCTTGGAAAGGAAATGGTCTGACTTTTTCGGTGGCGCAATGGCGTTCCGCAACGGACAGAGCGACGGGATCGCGGCACGCTTGTCGCCGGATTATACCGACGAAGAGGCCATGCGGGTCTATGACGGCAACGATTTCTCTCAAAAGTATTTGTTCAGCTCTATCGTAAGTCTGAACCTCAGCACGCTCACCGAACTCAAATGCCCTCTGATCCTGTTCGAGGGGCGCTACGATCGCACGGTCAATTCGGCACTCGCCCACGAATGGTTCGAACGCGTTCGCGCGCCGAGCAAACAATTCGTTTGGTTCGAAAACTCGGCGCATGAGGTCATGAGCGAAGAGCCTGGCAAGGTTTTGGTCTCCCTCCTCCGGTACGCCCGCCCGATCGCGGAACGCGCGGGCGACGGTCCGCCGAGCTAGCGTCCACTATCGGATCGGTGATAGTCTGAGCCGGTAATTGGGGGATGCGATGTTCGGTATAGTGTTTTTGGCTCTTCAGGCTGCGCCTGCGAGTTTCGATGCCGTGGTCGCTGCGCCGAACAGTCATCGCGTTCTTCTGGAAGACGAACAGATCCGCGTCTTGCGGGTTGAGGTGCCGCCCGGCGTGACCGAACCCGTTCACGATCACCGCTGGCCGAGTGTGATGTATTTCGAACGGCCTCAGCCGATCACCTACATCACCTACACGCTGATCGACGGAAAGCCGGTCGAAACGGAGCGCTTCGATGCGCCTGCCTTCACGACGTCTCAGACCGTGAGAGGCGAGCCTGAAGGGTTGCATGCCGTCACGAACCGTGGACAGGCGCCGTTCGTCGCGATCCGGATCGAGTTCAAGAGCGGTCCCGTGTCCAAGATCAAATAGCGCAGTTCCGTTTCGCGGGATGCCTGGCGGCTCATCGGCTCCCTGCGCGCCAGGCGAAGACGAACTGCGGAAACCTTACGCCGCGCCCAATGGTTCTTCGCCAGCCAAATGCGAGACGTATATGCGCCTGATAGCGATCGAAGAACATATCCTGCCGCTCCACGTCCGCGAGGCGTGGGCTTCCGCGCCGCCGCCGCACGACCCGGTATCCGCCATCGCGGACGGGGGCGAGACGGGCGAGCGCCTGGCCGATCTCGGTGAACATCGTCTGGCGTTGATGGACGAGCAGGGCGTCGACGTGCAGGTGCTTTCGCTGACCACGCCCGGCCTCCACAATCTGGAACCCCGCTCGGCGGTGGAAGAGGCGCGTCGCGTCAACGATCTCATCGCGGATGCGTGCAATCGTCATCCGACCCGGTTCCAAGGGTTTGCGGCCGTGCCGACGGCTGATCCGGACGCGGCCCCGCGCGAGTTGGAGCGCGCCGTGCGCGAACTCGGCCTCAAAGGTGCGTTGGTGTGCGGGCGGACACGCGAGCGGCATCTCGACCATCCTGCCCTCCAGCCCATGCTGGCAAAGGCGGCGGAGCTGGGCGTTCCACTCTTCATCCATCCGCAGACACCGTCGCCGGAGGTTCGCCAGGCCAATTATTCCGGGATCGGTGCGCAGGCGGACCTCGCCCTCGCCGCCTTCGGCCTGGGTTGGCATTACGAGGCGGGATTGGAATGGGTTCGTCTGGCGGCGGCGGGCGTCTTCGATGAACTGCCCGGACTCCAGATCATTCTTGGCCATTGGGGCGAGGTGGTGTTGTTCTACCTCGAACGGACGGAGGCCGTTCTGAATCGGGCATTGAAGCTCGATCGATCGCTCGGCGATTACGCGCGTCGCAATCTCTATGTAACGGGCAGCGGCATGTGGAGCGAACCCTACCTCAAGCGGTGCCTGGAGATCGTCGGGCCGGATCGCCTGCTCTTCTCGACCGATTTCCCCTACCAATATCGTCCCGGCCGCGAACCCCGGCGATTTCTCGAGACGGTCGATCTCGATGATGCGGCGCGGCGTGGTCTCGCCTTTGCCAACTGGGAACGACTGATCGGCGCGGCGGCCGACTAGGCACCCACCGCGCGTCGGATCGTCTCGCCGAGCAGCCTGAAATCGCTCGTACGCGGATGGCCGCTACGCCAAACCAGCGCGATCGTGCGCGTCGCGTGAAGGCTCTGTGCCGGCCGCGTCTCGACCGACGTGCCATCGAGGATGCCGGCGTCGATCGCCATCTGCGGAAGCAGCGTATAGCCGAGACCCGCATCGACCAGTTGAACGAGCGTGTGCAGCGTGGCGGCGACCAGCCGGCTGTCGGCCTCCGCGGCCGCACGGTTGCAAACCGCGAGAGCATGCGCTTTGAGGCAGTGTCCGTCTCCGAGCAGAAGCAGTCGGTCGTTGTCGGCGTCGCATAACGGAGACGCCATCTCGTCCCGTCCCTTGGCGGCGACGAGGATCAGGCGGTCGACCAGGATGTCCATGCTCTCGACGTCGCCGCACTCCACCGGCAGGGCGAGCAGCACGCAATCGATCGTGCTGCGTTCCATCGCCTCGCAGGCGACGCTCGTCACCATCTCACGCACGTACAATTGCAGCCGTGGCCAGTCGCGTTCGAGGCTTGGCAGGATGCTCGACAGCAAAAACGGCGCGACGGTCGGGATCACCGCCATCCGTAGCGGACCTACCAGCGGCTCATGGGGGCGTTGGGCCGCGGCAAACAGATCCTCCGCCGCGCGCACGGTTTGCCCGGCGCGCACCACGATCTCCTCCCCGATCGGGGTGAACCGGACATGGCGTTTGGAACGCTCGACCAGGCGCGTGCCCAAGAGCCGCTCGAGTTCGGCGATGCCCACCGATAACGTGGATTGCGAGACGAAGCAGGCGGTGGCCGCATTCCCGAAATGGCCATGCTCATGGAGAGCGATCAGATAGGACAATTGCCTGAGCGACGGGATTGGATTCATCGATTGAACCGATAGCAGAAATTGTTTCAATTCATTAGATAAATTTGTCCCCGGCCATTAAAGCGGCAACAACCCCACAAAAGGAGTGAGACCATGGCTGACGAAGATCCAAGCGAGCGCTGCCCGATGGGCCGGAATGGCGGCGGTGCGGGCACCGTTCGCTCACTGCTTGGTCGTACCAACAAGGACTGGTGGCCCGATGCATTGCCCGTCGAGATCCTGCACCAGCACGGCGTGTCGCCCGACCCGATGGGCGAGGATTACGACTATGCCGAGGCCTTCAAGGCGCTCGATTACGACGCGCTGAAAGCCGATCTCACCGCGCTGATGACGGACAGCAAGCCGTGGTGGCCGGCGGATTACGGGCATTACGGTCCGTTCATGATCCGCATGGCCTGGCATGCCGCGGGCACGTATCGGGTCACCGACGGGCGCGGTGGCGCGGCTTCGGGCCAGCAGCGCTTCGAACCGCTCAACAGCTGGCCGGACAACGGCAATCTCGACAAGGCGCGGCGCCTGCTGTGGCCGATCAAGCAGAAATACGGCAAGCACATCAGCTGGGCGGATCTGTTCATCCTGGCCGGCAATGTCGCGATCGAGAGCATGGGCGGGCCGACCTTCGGCTTCGCCGGCGGCCGCAAGGACGTCTATCAGTCCGAGGGCGACACCTATTGGGGTGCCGAGGAGCAGTGGATCGGTCATGCCGATCACAAGACCCGTATCCGCCCGGACGAGCAGCTCGATCTGGACGGCCCACTGGCCGCCGACTCGATGGGCCTGATCTACGTCAATCCGGAAGGCCCGGGCGGCAACCCCGATCCTCTCGGGTCCGCTCGCGACATGCGCGCGACCTTCTCCCGCATGGCGATGAACTCGGAGGAGACGGTCGCGCTCACCGCCGGCGGCCACGCATTCGGCAAGACGCACGGAGCGAAACCCGCCGATACGTTCGGCAAGGAGCCTGCGTCGGAAGCCGTGCACATGCAGGGTCTCGGCTGGCTCACCGACAGTGACGAGATCGGCAAGGGCCATATCACGACGTCCGGGATCGAAGGCTCGTGGTCGAATAATCCGACGCAGTGGACCGGCGATTATTTCCGCCTGCTGTTCAAGTACGACTATGAGCTGACGTCCAGCCCGGCCGGCGCGAAGCAATGGACGCCGGTCAATCCCGAGTGGGAAGATATGGCACCCGATGCGCGTGATCCCAGCAAGCGCGTGCCGACGATAATGACGACCGCCGACATGGCGCTGAAGATGGATCCCGAATTCCGCGCGATCTCCGAACGCTTCCGCGACGATCAGGCGGCACTGGACGACGCATTCGCGCGTGCTTGGTTCAAGCTGACCCACCGCGACATGGGTCCGAAGGCTCGCTACCTCGGCCCAGAGGTTCCGGAGGAAACGCTCATCTGGCAGGATCCGGTGCCCGAGGGAACGGCACCCAGCGACGGCGAAGTCGCGGCCTTCGCGGAGAAGGTGCTAGCCTCCGGCCTCAGCGTCGGCCAGTTGGTCAAGACAGCATGGGCATCCGCCTCGACCTATCGCAAATCCGACCATCGTGGCGGAGCGAACGGTGCCCGCATCGCGCTTGAGCCTCAGAAGAACTGGGCGATCAACGAGCCCGCGGAGCTTGCGACGGTGCTTGCCAAGCTCGACGAGTTGCGCGGTGGCATGTCGCTTGCCGACGCGATCGTCCTCGCGGGGTCGGTGGCGATCGAGAAGGCTGCGAAAGATGCCGGTTTCGAGGTCAAGGTGCCCTTCACCGGTGGTCGCGGCGATGCGACCCAGGACTGGACCGAGGTCGAGAGCTTCGCATGGATGGAGCCGCAGGCCGATGGCTTCCGCAACTATCTGCGGACGCGCCAGACCGTGAAGACCGAGGAACTGCTGCTCGACAAGGCCTCGCTGCTGGGTCTGTCGGCTCCCGAGATGACGGTGCTGCTCGGCGGCCTCCGCGTGTTGGGCGCCAATCACGGCGACAAGCCCGAGGGCGTGTTGACCAACCGAAAGGGGCAGCTGACCAACGACTTCTTCGTCAATCTGCTGGACAACGAAACTTTCTGGCAGCTCGTCGATCCGTCGAGCGACGAGGAGTTCGTCGGGCACGACCGCGGTGGCAAGGGCGAGAAGTGGCGCGCCACGCGCACCGACCTGGTCTTCGGTTCGAACTCGCAATTGCGTGCAACCGCCGAGGTCTATGCCGAAAACGGCAATGAGGAAAAGTTCGTCAAGGACTTCGTCAAGGCCTGGGTGAAGGTGATGGATGCCGACCGCTTCGACGTGACGGCCAAGCCGATGAGCTCGAACATCGCGACCTGATCGCAATGTGAACGGGAAAAGAAGGCGGTCGCGAAAGCGATCGCCTTTTTTTTGGGCCGTCGGGCACCCTGGATGCGGGCCGCGCGCCTTCGGCAGCAAGCTCCGTGAGCCGAACCGAGGCCGAGGCGCCGGGCACGGCCGTCGAGGCGAGGCGGGTGCCGACATTCTCGTTCGATCCGAAATTGCCCCCGGGCAGGATTTTCGTGCAAAGCGTCCGCCGTATGCGCTTGACGAGAGGTAGCGATGTCCGAAGCTCTTGACCTGATCGATCCCGAACTCCGCCCGTTGCTCGATATGTGGCCGACGCTGACGCTCGACGCGGCGATGCTGGCCGACATCCGTACCGGCGGACGGACCTTGCCGATCCCGCCGATCGTCGCCAATCAGGTCTTAAGGACCCAGCATCGCGTGCCCGGACCCCCGGGCGCCCCCGAGATCGTGCTGACCGTCTACACCCCGCAGGGCGCGGGTCCGTTTCCCTGTATCTATCACATCCACGGCGGCGGGTATGTGATGGGCGACGCCGCGTCGCTCGAGTTCCGCCACCGCCCGCTCGCCGAGGACCTGGGCGCGGTGATCGTGTCGGTGGACTATCGTCTCGCGCCGGAGACGGCGCACCCGGGGCCGGTGGAGGATTGCTATGCCGGGCTGGCCTGGGTTGTCGCCAACGCCGCAACCCTGAATGTCGATGTCGCTCGGCTCGGCGTCACCGGTGAAAGCGCAGGCGGCGGGCTCGCCGCGGCGCTGGCGCTTCTGGCGCGCGACCGCGGTGACTTTGCCCTGGCGTTTCAGCTGCTCGTCTATCCGATGATCGACGACCGCACGGTGAACGCCGAACCTCATCCGCATGTCGGGCGATATATCTGGACGCCCGCCAGCAACCATTTCGGCTGGTCGGCCCTGCTCGGCCACGCGCCCGGGGTCGAAGGCGTGTCGCCTTATGCAGCCGCGGCGCGGGCGGACGATCTTGCCGGGTTGCCGCCGACCTTCATCACGACTGGCGCACTCGACCTGTTCCTGGAGGAGGATCTCGATTACGCCCGACGGCTCATCCGCGCAGGCGTGCCGACCGAACTCCATGTCTACCCGGGCGCGTTTCATGGCTTCGACATCCATCCGACCGCGGCGGTCGCGGTCCGCGCCCGCACCGATCATGCCGCAGCGCTCAAGCGTTTCCTGCGGTAACCTTCGGCGATCGACCCGCCACGGTCGTCCGGCCGTGTGCGTCGCCCGGTAGCGGCATCAGGCGGCGTCTGGTTTCGGACCGCAACAGGCGGCGGGGGCGCGCGTCAGTATGAACATTACGACATGCGACCTTCCGCCGGGCGTCATCATCGCGCCTGTACGACGGCAAGGAAGGCTCCTCCGAACAGAATTTGGAACTCGGCATGTTCACTGACGCGGTCGCCATCGTCACGGGCGGAGAATCAGGCATCGGCGCGGCCTGCGCCACGAAACTGGGGGCGGCGGGCGCGCGGGTCGCGATTACCTATTACCGCGACGCGGCGGCGGCCGAGACGATCTGTGCGGCGATCGGCGGCAGGGACCGAGCGATCGCGATCCAGACCGACGTTGCGGATGAGGCTGCGGTCGGCAGATTGTTCGATACGGTCGAACAGGCATTCGGCCCCGCCACGTTGCTCGTCAATTCGGCCGGTCTCAACATGAGCGGCACCAATCTGGTCGACATGGAGCTTGCCCAGTTCGACCGCGTGATCCGATCCGATCTCTACGGGCCGTTCCTGACGTGCCGCCGTTTCGTCCGCGCGATCGAACGCCGGGGCGTGACGGGGCGGATCGTCAACATCTCCTCGATCCATGAACGCGCTCCGCGTCCGGGCGGCGTCGATTACGATTCGGCGAAGGGCGGTCTCTCGCAACTGACCGCCACGCTCGCGCTGGAACTCGCGCCCAAGCGTATCGCGGTGAACGGCGTGGCGCCGGGCATGATCCTGACGCCGATGAACCAGTCCGCGCTCGATCATCCGCAGGAACTGGCCGCGAAGGAAGCGGCGATCCCGTGGCGGCGGGCCGGGCGGCCGGACGAGGTCGCCGATCTGGTCGCGTTCCTGCTCTCGCCGGCGGCGGAGTATATCACCGGCACGACCGTCACGATCGATGGCGCGTTGTCGCTGACCGTAGCGCAGGGGGCCTGAGACATGGTCACCTATGCGGTGGAGCAACTCGACGAGGTCGCGCTGATCGGTGGACCGCTCGGCCAGGGCTTCGACCTGATGAGCCCGTTCGTCTGGCGCGAGGGCGGCGGCTATCGCATCATGGTGCGCGGCGTGCCGTGGCCGCTTGGGCCGAAAGATCCGACCGGCATCATCGCCGGCGGGCGCAGTGCCGACGGGCTGACCTTCGAGATGCAGGACAAGCTCGCCATCGTGCCGGGGCCGGACCCCGACGATGCCGGCGGATGTGAGGATCCCACCGTCGTGGTGCTACCCGACGATCGCGTCCTGGTCTATTATACCGGCGTCGATGCGGCCCGTACGCAAGGCTCGATGATCATGGCCGAGGGGCCCAATCTCGAATCCCTGGTCAAGTCGAAGCTGGTGCTGAAGGCGCCACCCGACGAGGGCAATATCAAGGAAGCGACGCTCGCCCAGACTTCCACCGGCGAGTGGCGACTGTTCTACGAATACGCCGCGCACGAGGCCTCGCGGATCGGCATGGCCGGCGGACCGACGGCCGAAGGTCCATGGACCGTGCTGCCCGACCCGTTCGGCATTCGCGAGGACAGCTGGGACAATTGGCACCTGTCCACGGGGCCGATGACCATGATCGACGGCCAGGATCCGGTGATGTTCTACAATGGCGCGACGCACGACGCGCGCTGGCGGATCGGCTGGGTGAGCTTCGACCGGGATTTCACTCGAGTGACCGGGCGCGGACTGGAGCCGATGCTGGTCCCGCCGCCACCCACGCACCGCGATTCGACGGATATCGCCTTTGCCGCCTCGACCGTGATGGAGGAGCAGCGCATCGCACTCTATTTCTCGCTCGAGGATCGCATCCTGCGCCGCGCCCTGATCCGTCGCTATGCGTAGGCGTTGGGCATTCGGTCTGCTCGCCGGGCACGTCCTATCGCGACGGGACGATAGACAGCTGGGATTTTAATCGCGAACCCGTTTCGGGCGATCGGCGATAGGTCACCAGATCCCGACGGCGGCATCGGCCCAAATAACCATGACGATCAGCACGGCGGCACTGACGATGCTCGCGCGCGTCAGTGATCGGGCGGAGAAACGAAAAGCGCATTCGACCACTGCGCCGAGAGCGAAAAGAAGCATCGCGGCGGCGGCGAAATCGGCCGCATCCCACCGCACCTCGGTCGTAAACTGCATGGCGATCAACGGACAGGCGAGCAACCCGAGGATCGCGGCCCACATCGCGACGCGCCAGTTTCCGGGATTTCCAACGCGGTCGCTCGTCGTGATCATCAGGCTCAGCCCCTATTTTATTGACCTGCGCATATCACGATACCGGTGCAATCCGAAAACAGCGGTGTCATAAAGTCATCGCTGTCCGGCGACATAGAGAGCCCTTTGCGGAGTCGAACGCAACCGCCTCGAAAAGGCGCTCGCCGCGACGAATCGACCTCATCGCGTCTGCAGGTGTCCGGGCCGTATCGCAGCAAAAAGCCGCTAGCCTTTCGGCTAGCGGCTCAGCGTTCTTCGGGAGAAGAAACTCTTATGCGTAGGCGACGGTCGTCTTGATCTTGCGGCTGCGGGCGGCCGCGCCGATCATGCCGAACCCGAGGATCATCAGCCCCCAGGTCGCCGGTTCGGGAACGGCCGCGGCCTGCCCGATGTTGACGGTGACGGTGTTGCCCCCGACCGTATAATTGTACACGCCAGCGGTCAGACCGATCGATGCCAATGTCGCATTGTTGACGAAGCCAGCGGAATTGATCTGCGAGTTGCTCACATACGCGGTGGACAGGATGAAGTCGGGGAAGGCTCCGTAGATCCCGATCCCGAGCCCGGTATTGCCAGTGGTGTTCGTCAGGGTGCTCGATGGACCGAAGCTGGATGGGCCGGTCGCGACGTACGTGTTGACGCTGCCCTGCGTGCCGAAGCCGGCAAAGGCATACGAGGGGCCGACCAGCTGACCGAACGACGCCGGTGAATCGATCAGCGTCGCGAGCGCGGTGTTGAACGTACCGCTGGCCGTCAGCGCCACATTCGCGCCCAGCTGGGTAATGTTGATCGTCACCGCAGCGTCCGCCGCCGTCGCCGCGGTCAGCCCGGAAATCGCCACGGTGGCAGCGAGCAACAAGTTCGTCATCTTCATCGTCGGATCCTCGTGCAAAAACCTGTTCCCAGGCGTCGACGTGATCTTAGCAATCACCGTGCCATCGGTGCTTTCGCGAAGGGGACGATGGTAAACGGCAACGGCGGACAGCGGAAGCGTAAGAACTTCTTACAGGATCCTAACCACTTAACGATGTCCTCTGCTGGTCGGAAAGGCTGGTTCGCGAACAGTCACAAGTTCCGGAGGACGGCGCCCTGGAAGCCTGACGCCATTCTCGACGTCGCGGCCCAGCCCTTTTCATGATTGGTGGATGTTATGGATCGCACCATCGCCTTGCGGGTGTCAGATCGGAAACGCCATATTGTTTTCCAATCCATCGGCAGTCTTCACGCGCGGAAAGTCCGCTAGCGTGAACCACAGGCGGTAACACAGGACGCTGCGACGCATCGCCTTGCGTTTATAGCGTCTGACGATATCCTGTTTGGGCAGGTTGTAAGCATCGGCCAATGTGCACGCGATGCGATAGGCCTCGGATCGCTCGTCATATGCCCGTTCGGAGGACGGAGCAGATGCACTCGCCGCTGCCTGCTCGGCGTTTTCTCCCATGGTCACCAGCATTTCGGGCGCCATGCCTTCGCGCGGGAGCCGGATGCGGAAATAACGTTCGCGGCGGGCGACCTCCTCGATCTTGTCGCTGACCTGCATCATGATGCCGCCAAGCGGCGCGTCCGGCTCCTCGACCTCCAGAAAAAACTTGAACTGGGTTCCAAGCCGATTGTGGATCGGGAGGTTGAACTGCGATGCGACCCATCCATTGTCCCGATCGGCCGCGGTGGCGCGGTTGCGAAGTATACGGTTTTGCAGCCGCCCTTCGTAGCGTTCCTGATCCGATGCGAGTTTTTCGAAATAGAGGTCGGTACCGAAGCGTATCAACAGGCAGCGGACCGCCACTCGGCGCGCATCTTCCTCCGTCAGTCGTACCGGAGCGAGCGTCAGCTTTTGCACGATGATGTGCCGATTGACGATCGCGCTGGCCAGGGTGATGAGCGCTTTGCCGAGTGCTACACCTACCGCGGCCATCGCCCCCAAACCGGTTGTGACCAATCCAGCCAGCAGTGCCGCGTTCACTCGACCCATCGCGGTTTTGTCATCGACCGTGAAATGGCCGAAAAGAGCGCTCAGCAGCGATGTCAGGTCGGACGAGGGCTCGGTCACACGATCTCCGGGACAAGGTCTGGCGCGCTTAGGGCGGGTTCATGTTTCCTGTGCGACCGGTGTCGATGTCAAGGCTTCGCTGATCGTGCCCTGTGTTCGCGATGACCTGGCGACGCAGCACATTGTCGACGATCGATGGCACAATGCCGACGATGAGATGCCGCCGGATGGTGGTGCGGTATATGCCTTGCGGGACCGCAAGTGCGCGACCGCCGACCATTTTAGTTGATCCGGATCAGCGATCTTTTCTGGAACGCTCGCGCGTCGCCAAGAGTCTTCATCCCCATGCCCGTTCCAGAAACACCCTTGTACCGCTGGCGACACGACGCCCAGACGGACCTCGAAGCGTTGATGCACACGCACGTCGCCGACCCGTCATTTCCATGCGTCGGCGCGAAGGCCGCGCTTGCCAAGGGGACGCTTCAGGTCCTGGCGTGCAACCGCATCGACAGCGGATGGGACGATCTGCGGATCCATGACGGACTCTTGCGCTTCGCCTCGGCGTATAACGAGGAGCCATCGCTTTTCCGAAGCTTCGCCGTCGTGTTCGAGGGCCCCGACAACCTCTCCGAGGCGGCCTTCGAAGCGGAGCTCTGGAAGCGTGTGCAGTCGATCTCAGACAAGGACGTGTGGCGTGGTCAGTCGTATGATGAGGCGGTGAGCCACGACCCGGAGAGCCCGCATTTCTCGCTGAGCTTCGGTGGCGAGGCGTTCTTCATCGTCGGCCTGCATCCGAACGCCAGCCGGCCGGCCCGCCGGTTTCCGCATCCTGCGATGATCTTCAATCTGCACGACCAGTTCGAGATCCTGCGTGCGCAGAACAAATACGAGACGATGCGGGAAAAGATCATGTCTCGCGACGAAGCTTTGGCCGGTACGCGAAACCCGATGCTCGAGCGGCACGGCGCGGCCAGCGCGGCCCCGCAATATTCGGGGCGGCATGTCGACGAGACGTGGAAGTGCCCGTTTCACTATAGCGGCGATCCGCGATGAGCGAGACGATCGAGATACCGAAGCGCAGCGGAACGGCATTCACCATCAGGAAAGGCGAGTTGCTCTCCGTGATCGATCCTCGGGGCGAGCAGGTCGCGGATCTGCTGGCGTTCGATCAGGCCGATACCGGCCATGTCATCTCCTCCGGCCGCACGCTCGATTATGCCGAGACATTGTATCTGACGAAAGGACATACGCTCTATTCGAACCGCAGTCGCCCGATGCTGGTGATCGAACAGGATACGGTGGGGCGGCACGATTTCCTGCTGACGCCGTGTTCTTACGACACGTTTCACCACTTCTATCCGACGCTTCAGCCGCATCGTGGCTGTTTCGGCAATCTGGCGGCGGCGCTGGAGCCATATGGCATTATGGCGGACCAGATCCCGGTAGCGTTCAACTGTTTCATGAACGTGCCGATCGACGGCGCCACCGGCAAGCTGGCTGTGTTGCCTCCGCTCAGTCGCGCGGGTGACCACATCGTGTTTCGGGCGCAGATGGATCTGATCATCGGCCTGACCGCCTGTTCGGCACCCGATAGCAATGGCGGTACGTTCAAGCCGATCCACTACCGGATAGACGACAATCCGTAGACGATGCTGAACGATGTTTGGCGGTTGGCGCCGTCCCCGCTGCATTCGAAGGAAGAACGGTAATCGTGAAGAGCGTGAGCCGCTCCGCGTCGCTGACCGTCAGAACCCATTCGTCCGCGTCCCAGAATGTCGGAAGCTGATCGTTCAATGTCTGGGCTGCAAATCGCAACGCGTGTGCCCGGGCAAGCGCGATCGTGGGCAGTTCGACAGCGTCGGCAACCTGGGGAGGAAACCGATCGGCGACAGCGAAATGGTATAGGGGCATAGGAACTCCACGCGATCGGCGGGAGCACAAGCCCTGTCTCACAATCACCGGCAGCCAAGAACGCCAGTGACGCATTTGTCATACGTCGCGAATTGATAAACCCACACAACTTAGATCAAGCAGCTCTCGTCGATCACGAAGGGTTGCGATCTTCGAGCGCTCAACCCCGCCATGCGCGCATGCGTTGCCGATATTCGGCATCGGCTTTGTCGAGCGCACGGTCGAGCTTGTCGCGTTCGGCCTTTTCGCGCTTTTCCATCTCGGCCCGCTCGCGCGCAAGGTCATCGGCGCGGCGTTTGAAGTCGGTCCGTTCCGCCTCGAATCCGGCTTCTGCCGCGTCGAGCGCCTCCCGGGCGCGATCGAGCGGTCCGCGATCGGGCTTGGGCTTGGGCTTTGACGCCTTTTTTTCTGGTTTGACGCGGTCATCGGATCCAGCGCGTGAGGAGGTCGCGTCCGGTTTCGCGGACGGCGGTGGCGGATCGTCGGGCAGGGCGGCCAGCTGTTGGGCCATGGTGCCGCGCGACAGTTTGATCACCGTGCCCGGATGCGCCAGCGGCTCGCGCATCAGCGCTTCGTCGGTGACCTGCTCGGCGACACCGCGCCCGAATAGATCGCGGTCCGATCCCCAGGCCTCCAGCGCAGCCTTCCGGCTCGGCGCAGCGACATAGGCGTCGTGAAACCCGATCGGAGTTCGAAAGACCTTGAGTTTCTGCTGGCGCGCCATGATCGATTCCCAACGCGCGAAAGGCGCTGGCGGCAGCATCGGCGCGCTGCCCCTGCCAACCGCCGCCGCCGAGGTTACCGCAACTGGCTGTCCTTGCTGCCACGCCGGTTGAAAAGATTTGCCGCGGGTCGGTCTCGTCCGCTCTGGCAGGTCACACAGGTTTTGACCCCCGGGAGCGCCTGCCGGCGCCCCTCGGGAATGTCCTCGCCGCACACCACGCACCACGGTTCGCTGTCCCCACTCGGCATCGTCGCACGCGCGGCGAGCACGGCGTCCATCACCGTATCGTCGATCTGATCCTGTACCGCGCCATCGCGCGTCCAACCGCCTGCCATTTTCCGTTTCTTCGCTTTGATCAAGTATCTGACCGATATGGGTATTCTATCGGCGATTTACACCTAGCGCCGTGGCGGCCGCGAATAGCGCGCGGCCCGTGTCGGACAGGCTGCGGAAGGTGATCGACCAGCGCGGTTCGCTCATCTCGGCGATGCTGTGTTCCCAGTCGTGGCGCGCCTCGCCGCTCAGATGATAAGCGCCGCATGGGACGAGCGGAAGATTCACCCGCTCGAAGCGCGCGCCGATGCGCCGCCGGAACCGCATGATGGCGAGGCTCCCGAGTGAAATTCCGACGACATGCTCGAAATGCGGGCGATCGCGATGCCAGCCGATACCGGCACCGATGTCGTAGCGGATCACCAGCGCCTGGACGAGCGATCCGCGCGTCAGCCCGGCAAAGTCCTCCGCGCGGGCGCGCAAAGGTTCGAGCCAGTCCGGGATCGGCGCGACCGCCGCGAACGCTCCGGTGTCGAAATCATAGTGCCAACCGAAACTGTGGGTCAGCCGCTTGCCGAGCCAGCCCTGAAAGCGGAACGGCGAGAGGGGGGCGTCGTCGATCGCGGCGATCAGCACCGGCGCGTCCTGCCGTGACACGAATGCGTCCATCGATCGAAGACCGGGCAGGAGAGGGGTGTCGAAGAGGTCGAGCATAGTCCGTCGCTGATGAGCGTGCCTGCGGTGTGCGGAAACGTCGCCACGTTGGGCTTGTCGCAGGCGTCGCGGCAAGGGTTTTTTCGCGACGGCTGAAGAGGCGCGAGGGAAAGATGGGGCGAAGTGGGTCGGGAGCACATTCCGCTGTCGTCCAATGCGAGATCGCGTTGTCGGATGCTGCTACCCGACTGATTTATCACACAATTGTCGCCAGTCCGGTCTCTGTCGGCGACGTGTCGTATGCCGACGGGTTTATCCTCGCCTCCGTCGCCGCTTACACGACGGCATCGGACGGCGATTTGCGGTCCGATAGGGGGATCGTGCGCATGGGGCCGCACCGTTTAACGCGTCGTCTTCGCGTGTTCCGCAATGCCCGGGGCATGCCATCGGCTTGTCGGCTATCGTCTCGCCGTGATCTCGCGCGGAGCGCAGGCGCCTGCCGGCTGGATCGTCGCGCCGGGCATCGATCTTCATGCATCAATCCATTAGATCCAGAGAGAATTTGAGATGATCAGCGCGGACGGCGTGGCACCGGGGCAGGAAGAGCGCGACCCTCGCGGGCTCGCGACGCATTGGGCGGGTGCGATCTCCGCCGCCCTTTTACTGGCATCCTGTGGGGGATCGGGCACGACCGACGACGTTTCTGTCGTTGCCCTGGGAGCGCCCAAGACGCCGGAGCCGCAACCCACCCCAACGCCGACGCCGACGGCCAGCCCGTCCAGGTCGCCGGTCGGGGTTAGCGCGGTGCCGCAAATCTATTATGGAACCGAGCGGATCTGGGCCAATCTCGCCTACCGCTCCAGCGAGTGGATGAACGTGGTCGGCGGCTACAACTCTGTCGGCAATCCCAACACGGCCGGTCGAATCTATCTCGCGGCACCAAATGCCGTCTACAGCGGACAGTCCACTGCGATCACGTGCACGTGGGAAGGTGCCGGCATCGCACATCTCGGCGGCATGTCGCAGACGACCTATGGCGATCATACCGCGACGGTGGTGTGGGTGCCGCAGGGCGTGCCGGGCAAGCATGGGGTCTTGTGGTTCGATCTGTCGCAGAGCGACGGTACGTTCCGCAATCTCGATTGCCGCGAGGCCGGGGTCGTCGCCAATGGTCGCCTCGACCAGCGTTATGTCGACGATATGAAGTTGTACGGCGTCATCCGCTTCCTCGACTGGTCGAACGCAAACAACAACCTCCCCATCACCTGGGCGACACGGGCGTTGCCCGGCACCGCGTACGTCAACGAAGACCAGCCGCTGGAGGATCAGATCGAGATCGCCAACGCCGCCGGAGCAGACGCGTGGTTCACCGTGCCATGGAATGCCGACGACGATTACGTCCGGCGCATGGCGACGCTGATCCGCGACACCCTGAAGGGCAAAGCGTATTTTGAGACGAGTAACGAGGTATGGAACTGGGCGTTCAAGGTCACGACCCAGGCATTGAACGAGGGGCTCGCGGAAAATCTCAGTCCAGACCGGTGGACCAATGTCATGCTGCGCTATGCCGAAAAGACGGTGGAGCAGAACAAGATCATCACCGACATATTCAAGGCTCAGCCGACCCGGCTGGTGCGCGTCGCCTCCTTCCAGTCGGGCAACACCCCGGGCATCGACCAGTTCATGGCCTTCCGCGACACCGCGCAATGGGTCGATGCGCTTGCCGACGCACCCTATTTCGGGACCGAGGTGCTGAACACGGAGACGCCGACCGCGCTGACCCTCGCCGATCTGTTCGCATTGGTGGAAACCGCGCGCGTAGCGGCGATCGGCCACACGACCAACGTCGCCGCGAGCGCCAAGGCCTATGGCAAGCTATCGATGATCTATGAAGGCGGTCAGGGTACCGTCTCGACCGACGTCAATGCCGCGATCAACGAAGAAATGCAGCGCAGCCCGTTGATGGGCGCAGCCTATGATCGCTACCTCGCCGATCTGAAGGCGGTCCACACCGGCCCGCTCATGCTCTACAATGCCACCGGCACGACCACCAGGTACGGCAGTTGGGGGCAGCACGAATATACCGGCCAGGCGTCTCCGAAGCGGCGTGCCATTCTCGACGCCATCGCGAAATGACGAGGTCCGAAACAGAATAATGCGACGGTTCCGGGTGGGGCCGCCGAAATGGCTTGTCGAGCCAGGTCGATCAGCGATCGGCAAGCTGGTCTAGAAACGTCGCGACTTGCGCGTCGATCGCGATATCCGCGTCGTCGCCATGGTTGGACATGGACAGCTTCAGGACCGGAACGCCGGCGGCTTCGAGCGCGCGCAGCACCAGCGGATCGGCATCGTCGATGGCGATCGCGGCATCCACGCCGTGCGTCCACGCTTCCTTCACGTGCCACGCCCCCGCCCAGGTCGGCATGCGCAGTTCGTCGCCCATCGTGACGAAGCGCGCGGCCAGCGCACGCATCGGATCCTGCCCGGGCCCGCAGCGACGGATATATCCGTCCGCGGCGAGCCCGAGATACATCGACCAGACGAACACCGCGCCATGGCTTGCTTCCCAGCGCTGGTAGAACGCCGTGTCGTTCCAGAGACCTCGTCCCACCCACATCAGCCGGAGCCGCTCGCCGGCGACGGCGGCATCGCCCGCCGCGACACGCGCGCGTACCTCTTCGTAGAAGGCGCGCGCGGCGTCGCGGGCCCATACGGTGCCGCGGTGCCATTGCGGCACCATCGTCGCGGGCATCGTGTCGACGATCGAGGCCGGCGCGGGGCGGGTGGCGGCGATCAGATCGCGGGTGCGGCGATAATAATCCTCCTGTTCGTTGACCAGCGCCATCACCTCGGCAAAGCGCTGACGATCGAACGTGCGTCCGGTGGTCTGTTCGATGCGTTTGACGGAACGGTTCAGATCGGCCGTCATGAGATCGAGCCGTTCCGTTTCGATCGTGGCCTCCCAATCATCGTGCAGCCGGTCCCACCAAGCGTCCGGCAGGGCCCAGCGCGATTCGATCGAGCGTTCGTAGAGATGCAGGTCCGCCCCGGTCGCCTCGGCCCACAGGTCGAACAGATTGCGCGTGGCATCGCTGTCGGCCACGGCATGCAGCATCGTCGGGCGGGGCAGGCCGCCCCACGGTGCCAGCGCGGCATCCTCGTCGAACACGGCGGCGAGGCCCTGAGCGCTATAGGCTTCGACGGTCGCGGGATAGCGGTGGTCGCGCAGCAACGCCGCATAGCGTTTCGACTGCTGCTTGGCGGCGACGATCGAGGCCCACCATTGATTGACGACGAACGGGATGTCGAAGGCGCGGAGGATTTCCTGGGGGGCGTTGGCGTTGACGATCGCGAACGGCTCGCCCGCGGCGGCCTGATCGCGAACGGTGGCGAACCATTCGCGTTGGTACGCGCCGAAATTCGCGACCGAGGCAAGCGCCTTGCGGCTGCGCTCGCGCGGCGCCGGCGACCCGACGGGCCGGACCGCGCGCGGTGCGCGCGCGGGCGGCGGCGGCGGCAGCGGGCGTTCCGCCGCGAACGCGGCAAGGGTCTCCGCCTGCGTGTCGGACACGTGCAGCGCCAGCAGCGGCGTGGCGGTTTCGGCGCAAAGCTCTGCGGCGGGCCGCACGGTCCAGGCGGCGGCCTCGTCATCGGCATATGACAGATGGAGCACGGCGTCCGGGCGTACGCGGGCGATCAGCGCCGCGAGGTCCGAGCGATAGCGTGCGATGCCGGCGAACGCTCCGCCCGGCCACCGCATCGCCTGTTGCGTCAGCGCGGTCATCGGCGGCAGCGTGGGATCGATCGCTTCGGGCCGCGCCAGCGCACCCGCCGCACCGTCCTCCGCGACGATCGTCGCCCCGCCGACCGCGATCGCGTCATACGCCCAGCGCTCGCCTTGCGTGCCGCCGGTCAGCAGGATCCGCCGCCCGGGCACCGCCAGCCGCCGTGCCTGCGCGGCGATCGCGTCCTGCCGGCGCGACTCCTCCACCGCGATCGCCGCCCGCAGCTCGTTATCGTCGAACGGCGTGCCGATCGCTTCCAGCCACCGGCGCAGTCGCTCCATCCGGCACAGGCTGTACGTCAGCGATGCCGGCCGATCGAGCCGCAGCACATCGCACAGAAACACGCGGTCGGGCGTCAGGCGCAGTTCGGGCAGCGCGCGCAGCGCCGCGAACACCTGGGGGGCGGCGGCATCCGCATGGGACAGCAGCACGCCGCCCCACGCATCGGCATTCTCGGCGATCGTCTCCAGCACGGTGCGCGCCGCCGTACCCATCGTGACGGCAAGGCCGAGCGCGTCGACCAGCGGAGTCGCGCGTCGGCGGTCCGGCACGACATGGACCGGCTCGAGGCCGGCGGCGCGGATCAGCGCGTTCGGCAGGTCGCCGCCGATACAGGCGATGGCCCCCCCCGCCATCAGATCGCGCCCTCCGCCTTCAGCGCGGCGATGCGATCGGCGGAATAGCCCAGCAGGTCGCCGTAGATGCGGTCGTTATGCTCGCCGATATGGATCGGCATCACGTCGTCGAAACCCGTCGCCCCGCCCGAGAACTGGATCGGAATGCCCGCCGTGCGCAGATCCGCCGGGGTTTCGTACTTGGGGTGGATCGTGCGCACCGTTTCGCCCCGTGCCACGACGCGGGGGTCGGCGAGCGCGGCTTCGGGATGTCGTACCGGCGCGACGGGCACCCCTTGCGCGTCCAGCGCGGCGACCGCGTCGGCGACGCTCAACGTGCTGGTCCAGGCCGTGACGCGTTCCTCCAGCGATCGCGCGTTGGCGACGCGGGAATCGCGGTTGGTGTAGCGCGGATCGGCCAGCATGTCCTCCTCGCCCATCGCCCGAATCAATCCGATCGCCAGCGGATCGTGCGTCGCGACGATCGCGATATGGCCGTCCAGGCAGGCGAAGATGCCGAACGGCGACAGGCGATGCACGGTCAGGCCGGTACGCCCCTCCATTCCCGCCAGCCGCATGGCATGCCAATTCTCGATCGCGACGAACGAGGTCAGCGCGCCGAGCATGGAGACGTCGACCTGCTGGCCGAGGCCGGTGCGGTGCCGTTGCTCGATCGCCGCGAGGATCCCGATCACCCCGAACACGGGCGCGAGCATGTCGGCGATCGGAATGCCCATGCGGACCGGCGGTTCGCCGGGCCCGCCGCTCGCGTACATCGCGCCGCTCAGCGCCTGCACGATCACGTCCATCGCCTTCGCGCCGGCATCGACATTCTGGCCGAACCCGCTGAGCGAGCAATAGACGATCCGCGGGTTGATCGCCCGGGCGTCCGCATAGCCGATGCCGAGTCGTTCGGCCGTGCCGCTGCTGAAATTCTCCACCACGATATCGGCGCCGCGCACCAGATCGGCGAAGACCTCCTTCGCACCCGGCTGCTTGAAGTTCAGCGACACGCCGTATTTGCCCCGCGCCCGCGACAGATGCGAGACCGACACGTCGTCGTCGTGCACCTTCTGCACCCCCACGCCGTCCCGTCCGACATAGGGGCTGTTCTCGCGCGCCAGATCGCCGTGCCGCGGATCCTCCACCTTGATCACCTCGGCCCCGAGCCCGGCGAGCAGCAGGGTCGCATAAGGGCCGGCGAGCGCCCGGGTAAGGTCGATGACGCGCAAGCCCTCGAGTGGTCGACCGCAGGCGGACAGGGCGTCGATCATTCTCTTCTCCAGCCGATACCGGCAAAATATGCGTTTCTTATTAGTTGTAATGTTCAACTATTATTTGTGCAGCGTCAAGCCGCTAGATCCGCATCCACTCCGTGAACACCCTGTTGCTGCGGTGCAAAAACGATTTCTTGGCTGCGCATGGATCAGCCGATTGACAACGAAAGTGGATCATATAAACTGTTATGAACGTAAACAGTCGGGTCCAAGCCGACGTATCGGCGGGAGAGAATGATGGGCAATCGTATGCAATCCGAAACACGTCGCCTGTTGCTGGGGGCGGCGCTCGCCGCGTTGAGCGCGGGCAGCGTGCAGGCGCAGACCGTTCCGCCGACTCAGGCGCCAGCGTCCGCCGATCCCGTCACCGCCGAGGCCGATCCCGCCGCGACGGCGGCGGCCGCCGATCAGGCCGCGGCCGACGAGATCGTCGTCACCGGCAGCCGCATTCGCGGCGTCGCCCCGGTCGGGTCGAGCGTGATCGCGGTCGGCCGTGCCGACTTCAAGGCGACCTCGGCGGTCTCCACCGCCGATTTGTTCAAGGATGTGCCGCAGGCGATCAATATCGGCGTCAACGAAACCAATCGCGGCGCACAAGGCGGTGCGGGCAACATCACCTATGTCAATTCTGTCAATCTGCGCGGCATCGGGCCGAGCGCGACGCTGACCCTGCTCAACGGGCATCGCCTGCCCGGCAGCGGCACCGGCGGCAATCTTTCCGATACCTCGATCGTGCCGTTGCTCGCGCTGCAGCGGGTCGAGGTCGTGGCCGATGGCGCATCCGCGATCTACGGGTCGGATGCGGTCGCGGGCGTCGTCAACCTGATCCTGCGGCGCGATCTGGACGGAGTGGAGATGAACGCCCGCAACGGCGTGGCTGACAACTACACCACCCGGCAATACGGCATCGCGGTCGGCAAGAAATGGGCGACCGGCCAGTTGATGCTCACCTACGAACACAGCTACCATTCGGCGCTGAACGGCCTCGACCGCAGCTACATCCGGTCCGACCAGCGCGGCTTCGGCGGTCCGGATTTCCGCGTCGCCACTTGCAATCCCGGCACGATCACCGCCGGCGGCGTCACCTATGCGATTCCGGCGGGCGGCGTCACGCCGGGTACGGCCGGCGCGCTGGTGCCGGGCACGATCAACCGCTGCGACATCGGCGCGTTCACCGACGTGATTCCGAAGATCAGCAAGGACGGCGTCGTCGCCACCTTCTCGCAGGATATCACCTCCGGCATCCGGATCATCGGCGACGCCTTCTGGTACAAGCGCAGCTTCGTGCGCAACGTCGCCGCCACGGCCCAGTCGCTGACCGTGCCGAGCAGCAACGCCTTCTACGTTCGCCCGCCCGGCACAAACCCGGCGAGCGAGAGCGTGAACTACTTCTTCGGCCAGGAACTGGGCAATACGCTGGCCTTCGACGGCGGCTCCGAAACGTATCAGGGCACGATCGGCGTTCAGGTCGATCTGCCGCACGGCTGGAAGGCGGAGGTCAACGGATCGTTCGGCCACAACAAGGATTCGGCCTACAATTACGGCGTGAACGCCGCAGCGCTCACCTCGGCCTTGGCCAGCAGCAACCCCTTGACCGCGTTCAACCCGTATGGCGGCGGAAACTCCGCCGCTGTCTCCAGCGCGATCGGCAATTTCGTCTCGCTCGCCGCGATCGGCCGGACCAAGCAGACGCAGATCCAGGCGAAGCTGGACGGATCGCTGTTCGCCCTGCCCGGCGGCGACGTCCGGCTCGCGGTGGGCGCGGAATACAATCGGGTCCGCGTCGCCAACGGCAGTTTCACCGGGCCGATCGGATCGTTGACCGGGACGGTTTTCAACCTCGGCCGCTCGTTCAAATCGGCCTATGGCGAGGTGTTGATCCCGCTGTTCGGCAACGACAATGCGGTGGGCGGCATCCGCAAACTCGATATCGATATCGCCGGCCGCTACGACAGTTACAGCGATGTCGGCGACACGTGGAATCCGAAGATCGGCGTGAACTATTCGCCGGTCGACGGGCTGATGCTGCGCGGCAGTTACGGCACGTCGTTCCGCGCGCCGAACCTCGGGTCTCTGGTGTCGAGCAACCCGTCGCTCACGGTGCAGAATTTCCCCGATCCGCTGTCCGCCACCGGGTTCACGCAGGGCTATGCCTGGACCGAGGGCAATCTCGACCTTAAGCCGGAAACGGCGACAACCTGGTCGCTGGGGGCGGATCTCACACCGCGCGCGCTGCCGGGCTTCTCGCTGACGCTCAGCTATTTCAACGTAAAGTATGAGGGGCAGATCTCGTCGCTGCTCGGCGACCTGTCGGTGTTGCAGCGCTCGGCGCTGTTCAGCAGCTTCATCATTCGCAATCCGACCGCCGCGTTCGTCGAATCGCTGACGTCGCGATTGCCGATCCGCGGCGTCGCGCTCGCCAACCCCGCCGTGATCGTCGATGCGCGACCGGCCAATCTGGGCATCACCCAGACCGACGGTATCGATTTCTCGGCCCGGTACCGGTTCGATACGGAGCGGGCCGGCACGTTCCAGATCGGCGCGAACGGAATCTACTACACGACCTACAAGGTCGCGCAGACCGCCACCGCGCCGGTGCTGGAGCGGCTCGGCTTCATCAACTATCCGGTCAAATACCGCGTCCGCGGCAATCTCGGCTGGTCGAAGGACGGCTTTGCGGTCAACACGTTCGCCAATTACGTGCCGTCCTACCGCAACGACACGATCACGCCGGTGCAGAGGATCAAGAGCTGGACCACGATCGACCTGGACCTGTCCTACACGATCAAGAACACCAACTTCCCCGGCCTGGACACGGCCACGTTCAACGTGAATGCGACCAACCTGTTCGATCGCGATCCGCCTTATGACGCGCTCGCGCCCAGCGCGAACCAGAGCGGCGGGTTCGACGTGCAGAACGCAAACCCGCTCGGGCGGCTGATCACGGTGGGTGTCACGCTGAAGTTCTGAAGCTCCAGGCATTTCGGGAGACGCGCAATGAAGCGGCTGTATTTCGCGACGATCGTGCTGCTGGCCGTGCCGAGCATGGCGGAGGCCGGCCCGAAACGCTCGTCTCCCGGCGTGTACGAAGGCTATGGCACGGAACGGTATCAGGGCGTCGTGCGCACGACCGAGCTGGTGCCGGTGCGCGACGGCGTGCGGCTGGCGGTCAGCGTCTATCGGCCGGCGGTGAACGGCATGGCGGTGACCGATCCGCTGCCGGTCCTGTTCAGTTTCACGCCCTACCTCGCCCGGCGCATCGATGCGGCGGGCAAGGCGGTCGACACGCTGGCGACGCCCAATCCGCGTAACCGGCCGTTCGTGGAGATGGCGCGCTACGGCTATGTCGTCGCGGTCGCCGACGTCCGCGGCAAGGGATCCTCGTTCGGGGTCCGTTCGGGCTATGCCGACCAGCATGAGGGTGAGGACGGGCGCGATCTGGTCGAATGGCTCGCCGCGCAGCCCTGGGCCAATGCCAGGGTCGGCATGTTCGGATGCTCCTATGTCGGGGGCACGCAATGGGCCACCGCGCGCAACGTGCCTCCGCATCTGCGCGCGATCTTCCCGCAGGCGGCGCAGTTCGACAGCTATCGCAACGTCCGGCGCGGTGGCATTTCCGGCCAGTTCAACACCCGGCCGCAAAGCGTGGACGAGGACCTGCCGACCGCACCCGTCGATGCCGATCGCGACGGGACGTTTAAACAGGCGGCGCTCGCCCAGCATGCGGCGAACGGGCAGATGTCGGATCTGGTCGCCGAGCTCGCCTATCGAGACGATCGGACCAAAGCCGGGGATATCCAATACTGGCCGCTCTCCTCGCCCTATCCCAAGATCGCGGAGATGCGGGCGGCGGGCATCTCGGTCTATGCCTGGGGCAATTGGATGGACGAGCCCGCCGACCAGGCGATGATCGCCTATCGGAACATGGCCGGCGGGCGCGGTCTGACCAAGCTCATCATGGGGCCGGGCGGGCATTGCGACGTCGATACGATCGACAGTTTCGCCGAACATCTGCGCTACTTCGATCATGTGCTGAAGGGGGTCGACAACGGCATCGATCGCGAGCCGCCGATCTGGTTCAAGACGATCGGGCTGCCGGCGGACGGCGCATGGCGTTTCGCGCGCCGCCTGCCGCTGGCGGAGGATCCGCCGCGCCGGCTCTATCTCTCGCCGGGCGGTATGCTGGTCGCCGATCGGCCGCGCCGGGCGACGAAGGATCGCTACGCCGTGACCTACCGGGTCGGCTGCGCCCCGCCGGCGTGGAGCGTGCCCCGGCCGACCGCGACCGACCTCGCGGTGAAGCCGGTGCCCGGCGCCCTGCCGCAGCCGGGCCTGTGGGCCTGTGTCGATCCCGCCGCCGCGAAACCCTATGTCACCGCGCCGATGACGGCGGACATGTGGCTGTCGGGTTTTTCCGTCGTGCGCCTGGCGCTCGCCAGCTCGACCCCCGAGGCCTATCTCTTCGGATATCTCGAGGATGTCGCGCCGGACGGCACGTCGATCCTGGTCGCGCATGGCCGGCTGCTCGCGTCGCAGCGCAAGGAAGGTGCGCCGCCCTACGACAATTTCGGCTTGCCCTGGCACACCGGCCTGCGCGCCGATGCCCGGCCGATGGTGCCGGGCAAGACCGCCGATCTGGCGTTCGACCTGAGCCCGACCTCGCGCATCATCGCCGCCGGGCATCGCCTGCGTCTCTCCTTCACCGGCGCCGACCAGCGGCAGCGCAATCTGGCGGAGCTCAGGACCGATCCGGCACCCGTCTGGGATATCACGACTGGCGGAGCCTCGGCCTCGTCGGTCGAACTGACGTTGCTGCCGGTCGATCGTCTGCCGAAAAAGGATCCTGCGTCATGATGCCGAACACCAACCGTCGCCAGGCGCTGGCTCTCGGGGTCGCCGCCGGGGCCGGTGCCTTGCTGCCCGGCATCGCCCGCGCGGCGACGCGGGCGATGCCCAGGTTGCGCGCTTTGCCCGAGGCCGGAAAATACGGCGTGCTGGTTTGGGACGTCGGCGGCCTCGGCTATGTCGCCGAGGAATATGTGATGTCGGGGCAGGCCGACGTGCTGCAATCGGTATCGATGGCGGATGCGGTCGACATGTCGAAGCGCGACGGCGCGGCGGATTTCGCCAATCGCGATTTCACCCGCAAGGTGGTGAGCGCCAACCAGCCTTATGCGACCCGTGTCCTCGTCTATCGCCCGGCGGACTGGAAGGCGTTCAGCGGCAACGTGGTGATCGAGGTGCTGCACCCCGGCGGCGGCGGGCGGAGCATCGTCTGGGGCCATAGCCACGAAATGCTCGCCCGGCGCGGCGACGCCTATATCGGCGTGCAGCCACCGCTCACGCTGCCCGGCCTCCTGCAGGTCGCGCCGAAACGTTACGAAGGCGTAACGTCCGTTCATCCGACGCAATTGTGGGATGCGGTCATCGATGCCGCCACGCTGTCGCGCGCGCCCGGCGGGCTGCTGCCCGGCGGCCGCGTCCGCCGCCAGGTGCTCACCGGCTATTCCTATACCGGCGTCGTCTGCGCCAACTTTGCCAACTTCCACCACGACCGCGCCCGATCCGCAAACGGCCGCCCGTTGATCGACGGGTACCTGCCGATGGCCTGCGCCACCTTCGTGCAGCCGCTCGACGTGCCGGTGATGCGACTCAATACGCAGAGCGAGTTCAACGGTACCGGCGGCATCGCCGCCCGCACCCCGGATCGTGACGATATGGCCGGGCGCGCGCGGCATTACGAACTCGCCGGTGCCTCGCACGTGACGATCGAGCGTCCACTGACCCGTGCCAAGCCGCCGACGATCACCGTGCCCGAGGCGGCGGGCTTGCCCAAATTCTCGCCTGCGGCCTGCTATGCCGGGTTTCCGGCCGGATCGTCGCAAAACGATTATCCGGTGCATCTGGTGGTGGATGCGATGCTCGCTAACATGTTCGACTGGATCGAAAAGGGCGTGGCTCCGCCCCGTGCGCCGCTGATCGCCACCGATGCCGCCGGCGCGACATTGCTCGATCCCGACGGCAACGCGATCGGCGGCCTGCGGCTGCCGCCGGTTTCCGTGCCGGCCGCCGCCTACGGCGTCGGCACCGGGCAATGCCGCAATTTCGGCTATACCTCGCCCTTCACCGAACAACGCAAACGCGCCTTGCACGGCGATCATGCCGCCTATGTCGCCAAGGTCCGGAGCGCCGCCGAACGGCTGGTCGCCGAACGCTGGCTGTTGCCCGAGGCGGTCGCGGTATTGGCGGCATCCGCACAGGCGAGCAAAAGCTTCTGATGGCACGCATCGCCGTCGAACCCCTCGCCGATCTCGTGGACGATCCCCGCCCGCTGGAGGAGCCGCGATCCCTGCTTGGCAGGATCGTGTTCGTCACCGGTTCGGTCGCCTTGCTCGTGGCGATGTCGAGCGACGCGATCGCCGTTGCAGGACGGCACATCGGCATACCGCTCCTCGGATCGATCGAGGTGGTTCAGGCGGCGGCGAGCGTCACGGGGGCGTCGGCGATCGTCGGTGCGACCCTGGTCGGGGCGCATGCGTCGATCCATATCGTCACCGATCGGGTGGCACCGCCGATGCGTCGGCTGCTGTCGATCTCCGCCAACACGCTGGCGGCCCTCTTCTTCGCGATCCTGACCCTCGGCTGTGGCTGGGTGGCGTGGGATCTGCACGCCGGGCAGGAACAGTCGGAATTGCTCGCGCTCCCGATCCTGCCGCTCCGCATCTTCGCCACCGCGGCGTTCGGTGCGGCCGCCGCGATCTTCCTGGTGCGGCTCGCGGGTGCGATCCGGGGTCGCGCATGAGCCCCGAATCGATCGGCATCGTCGCGATCGTCGCGTTGCTGGCCCTGCTGGCGACCGGCATTCCAATCGCCGCCGCGCTCGGTCTGGTCGGCGTGCTGGGCCTGGCGGCGATCGCCTCGCCCGAGGCCGGCGTGATCAAGGCCGGCGTCGTCGCCTGGGAAACGATCTCGCGCTACGAACTGGGCGTCCTGCCGCTGTTCCTGCTGATGGCGCATCTGTGTTTCGCGGCCGGGGCCAGCCGCGACTTCTTCGACGCCGCCGCCCGGCTGTTCGGGCATCGGCGCGGCGGGCTGGCGATCGCGTCGATCGCGGGCTGCGGTGGTTTCGGCGCGATCAGCGGATCCAGTCTGGCGACGGCGGCGACGGTGGGGCTGGTGGCGTTGCCCGAGATGCGCAAACGCAATTACGCCCCGTCGCTGTCGACCGGAGCGATCGCGGCCGGAGGAACGCTTGGCGCGCTCGTCCCGCCCAGCGGCATGCTCATCGTCTATGGCATCATCGCCGAGCAGCCGATCAGCAAATTGTTCACCGGCGCGCTGATCCCGGTCGCAACCCAGGCTTTGTTCTACATCGCCACGATCGTCATCCTGTGCCGGCTCGATCCGGCGCTGGGGCCGGTGACGCCCAAGGCGAGCTGGGGCGAGCGTTGGGCGGCGATCCGCCGCGTCGCCGATGTGTCCCTGCTGATCGTGATCGTCATCGGCGGGCTTTCGGTCGGCTGGTTCACGCCGACCGAAGCGGCCTCGGTCGGATCGGTCTTGGCGCTATTGCTCTGCCTGAAACGCGGGCGGCTGAGCCGGGCGAACCTGACCCACGCGTTGCGCGAAACGCTCAGGACGTCCGGACTGATCTACGCGATCATCATCGGCGCGGTCATCTTCAGCGTGTTCCTCGGCGCGACCGGCATCGCGCGGCATCTGACCGACCTCGTCATCGCGACGAACCTCGGCGCGACCGGGGCGGCGATCCTCATCGTGATCGTATTGCTGCTGCTGGGGTCGCTGCTGGACGGCATGGCCTTGATGTTGCTGACCGTCCCGATCTTCCTGCCGATGATGGCGGGGCTGGGCCTCAGCCCGATCTGGTTCGGGATTTTCGTCGTCCGCACGATCGAGCTCGGTCTTGTCCATCCGCCGCTCGGCATGAGCGTCTACATCATCCAGGGGATCGCCAAGGATGTGCCGCTCGGCACGATCTTCCGCGGCGTGATGCCGTTTCTGCTGTCCGATTTCCTGCACATCGCGCTGCTGATCGCGGTGCCGGCGACGGTCATGTGGCTTCCCGGGATGCTCGCCCGATGACGATGGTTCGCGCGGTCCGCGCTGCGTTGGCGATGGTCGGAATGCTCGTGCTGGCGAGTTGCGGCGCGCAAACGGAGCCCGGCCATTATGTCTTGCGCTATGCGTCACCCTATACGCCGGGGCATCCGCTCAGCCGTGCGGACCAGACGTGGATGCGTTGGATCGAACGGGCCAGCGGCGGACGCATCGAGGTGCGGCCGTCCTGGGCCGGCGGCCTCATCTCGTCCGAGCACAATATGGTCGAACTGCGCCACGGCGTGGCCGATGTCGCGACGATCACCCCGATATATGCCAAAGGCGGCACCCACGCCATTCGCGGTCAGGCCGGCTTCTATGGCGGTGAGCGATCGATCGATCAGCAGGTCGCCGTCTATCGTTGCCTCGCGGCGGAGTTCCCGGTCCTGAACCAGGAGGTCGCGGGATTGCACGTGCTCGCCGTGCAGGGCGGGAACGTTCTCGGCATCGTCACGCGGGGAAGGCCGGTGCGTCGGCTGGAGGATCTGCGCGGAATGCGGTTGCGTGCGCCAGGTGAATTGGTGCCGTTGCTGCGCGAACTCGGTGCCGATCCGCTCGATATGCCGATGTCCGACGTCTATCCCGCGATGGCCAAGGGGGTGATCGATGGCGTGGTCGCGCCGGCCGATACGCTCAAGAGCCTGCATTTCGGCGAGGTGGCACGCTATTTCAATCAGGTGCGAATCGCGCGGGGCGGGTATCCCGCGCGAGCGATCGGCTTCGTCGCCTTGCGTCGTCTGCCCCCGGATCTGCAGGCGATCGTGCGGCGTAGCCAAACCGTTTGGGAAGCGGCGATCGCCAGGGAACTGGGAGCGGCGGAGACGAGCGGGGCCGCCTACGGACGTAGCGAAGGAATGCAGTTCGTTCCGTTCGATCCCGCATCGCAAGCCCGCTTCGATCGGCTTTACAACGCTCAGGCCGCCCGGGCTGCACAGCATCTGCGGGCCTTCGGCATCGACGGCGGTCCGATCTTCGGTCGCGCTCAGGCCGTTCTGGCGGCGATCAACGCCGGCCGGCCCCCGGACTGTGCTGTCGCAACGTCCAAATGATGCCGGGGATTGAAGATCGCGGCGGAAGCGGGAAAGAGGATCGCGCATTCATTACGGAAAACGCATGACGATCGAACCTCCAGCCGCCGTCAAAGAGGGTGCGGCCGACGATCCGGTGGAGATGGGCCGGTTGAACGGCTTTATCGGCTTTCGCTTACGGCGGATCCAGAATCATCTTTCGCGCAGTTTTTCGGAGCGCACTCAGGAATATGGTCTGCGCAGTGGAGCGTTGAGCGCCCTGGCGATCATCGAGGCCAATCCCGGAATATCGCAGGCGGTCGTCGCACGCGAGATCGGCATGGATGCGTCGGCGGCGGTCGCCTTGCTGGACGAACTCGGCCAGAACGGTTGGACCAAGCGCGTCCGCGTCGCCAACGACCGGCGACGTTATGCCATCCATCTCACGGACCAGGGCAAAATCATGCTCGATCGCGTTTTCGAGATCCTCGCGGAAACCGAGGATGCCGCTCTTCGATCGCTGACCTCGAGCGAACTCCTGATGCTGAACCGTGCGCTCGACGGTATCTACCAGAGCTGCTTTCGCGGCTAGCCCGTCGACGACCGATCGCTGAGCGATAGTTCTCGACTTGTCGCGCACGTTTGGTGATCGGCAGTCCGAGAGCGGTGGAGCCGCCAAGGGGGCACGATGACGAACACGACGAGCGCGCCGGGCATCGGCATGGGGCTAACCGCCATATTCGCCGTCGCATGTGGCCTGATGGTGGCGAATCTCTATTACGCTCAGGCGCTGATCGGCGAAATCGCGCCGGCGCTGGGCCTCCATGGCGGGGCCGCTGGATTGATCGTCACGTTGACCCAGCTGGGTTATGGCGCGGGCCTGTTCTTCGTGGTCTCGCTGGCGGACCGGGTCGAGAACAAGCGGTTGATCCTGCTGCTCACGGTGGGCGCATGCCTTGGACTGTTCGGCACCTGGATGGCGGCCGACGCAATACAATTTCTGTTCTTCTCCTTCATGACGGGCTTCTGCTCGGTCGGCGCGCAGGTCATGGTACCGCTCGCTGCCCATCTGGCGCCCGAGCACAGCCGCGGCCGGGTGGTCGGCAACATCATGGGCGGGCTGATCACCGGGATCATGCTGGCCCGCCCCCTGGCGAACGGGCTCGCCGCCGTGGCGGGCTGGCGTGCGATCTTCGGGCTGTCGGCAATTAGCATGGCCGCGCTAGCGTTGCTGATTGCCCGCACCATTCCGGAACGACGCCCCGAGCCAGAATTGCGATACGGGCAGCTTTTGCGGTCCAGCCTTTCCCTGCTGGTGAACACGCCGGCAATCCGGCGACGCGCTGCCTATCAGGCGACGATGTTCGCGACGTTCAACCTGTTCTGGACGGCAGTGCCCTTGCTGCTCGCGAGGCAGTTCGGCCTCGGACAGGGTGGCATCGCGTTGTTCGCGCTCGCCGGCGCGGGCGGTGCCCTCGCTGCCCCGATCGCCGGACGGCTCGGGGATCGCGGGCACGTTCGGGCGGGAACGGCGGCGGCGCTCGCCTCGGCGATCGTCGCCTTCCTGATCGCGGGTTGGGCCGCTGCGGCGCAGGCGCTGATCATGCTCGCGGCGGCCGCTGTCCTGATCGATGGCGCGACGCAGCTGAATCAGGTGCTTGGCCAGCGCGTACTCTTCTCGATCAATCCGAAGGCGCGCGGACGCATCAACTCGGTCTACATGACCGCGATGTTCCTCGCGGGAGCCCTTGGCTCCACGCTTGCCACCCTAAGCCTGGACTGGGGAGGTTGGACGGCGACGACGTCGGCGGGCGCGCTATTGGCCACGGCGGCCTTCCTGCTCTTTCTGACCGAGCCCGATATCTGGAATCGAGATCATCCGGGATCGTCCGATACCGGTCCGTCCGGGTGACCATTCAATAGCATGCGCAATCGGTCGGCATCCGCCGGCGATGCCGGCTTGTAGATGATCATGCCGGGCTCCGGCCGCCTTCGACGGCGAACGACGAAAACGCCATCGCGAGCGATCCGGCGACCGGGTGACGGATGCGCTTCACCCGTTCGCCGTGCGCGACGACGTCATTGTCCTGCCAGAGCGTCTCGAAATGCGCGATGATGCGCTTATGCGCCGATCAGTTCCCGAATGCGCGAGGCCAGGACGTCCATTCCGAAAGGCTTGGTCAGCACATGCATGCCCCGCTCGAGCTGCCCGTTTCCCACCACCGCGTTTTCCGCATAGCCAGTGATGAACAATATCTTCAGATCAGGCCGGCCGACCCGCGCGGCATCGGCGAGCTGCCGCCCGTTCATCCCCTTGGGCAGGCCGACGTCGGTGATGAGGAGATCGATCCGGGTCGTCGATTCGAGGATGGCGAGACCGGCCGGGCCGTCCTTGGCCTCGATCGCGTGATAGCCGAGATCGGCGAGCGTGTCCGCGACGAGGACCCGGATCGCCGGTTCGTCATCGACCACGAGTACGGTTTCGCCGCTCCCAGCGCCGAGCTGATCGCGGGGATATTCGGCTTCCGCCTCGTCGTCGGCTTCGGCATTCGATCGTGGGAGGTACAAGCACATGGTCGTGCCTTGTCCGATCTCCGAATAGATGCGCACCTGACCCCCGGACTGACGCACGAAGCCATAGATCATCGAAAGGCCCAACCCGGTTCCCTCGCCCATCGGCTTGGTCGTGTAGAAGGGATCGAACGCTCGCTCGATCGTCTCGGCCGACATGCCGGTCCCGGTATCGGTGACGCACAGCGAGACGTATTGGCCGGGCTGCAGATCGCGTTCCTTGGCCGCACGCCGGTCGAGCCACTTGTTCGCCGTCTCGATCGTGATCCGCCCACCGTCCGGCATCGCGTCGCGCGCGTTGATGCACAGATTGAGCAGGGCGTTCTCCAATTGGTTCGGGTCGATCAACGTCGTCCACAGCCCCCCCGCGCCGACCACTTCCAGTTCGATCCCCGGTCCGACCGACCGGCGCAGCAGATCGTCCAGACTGACGATCAGCCGGTTGATATCGGTCGGGCGCGGATCGAGGGTCTGGCGTCGCGAAAACGCGAGCAGGCGATGCGTCAGCGCCGCCGCGCGCTTGGCCCCTTGTTGCGCCATGTCGATGTAGCGATCTATCGCATCCGGACGCCCTTGACGCACGCGCGTCTGGATCAATTCCAGGCTGCCTGAAATCGCGGTCAGCAGGTTGTTGAAATCATGCGCCAAGCCGCCGGTCAGCTGCCCTACGGCCTCCATCTTCTGGGCCTGGCGCAACTGGTCCTGTGCCTGTTCCAACTCCGCCTGAGCTTCGCGTTCGGCGGTGATATGTCGACCGCTGGCATACACTCTGTCGCCAGCGACCGTCGCGACCCAGGATATCCACCGATAGGATCCGTCCTTGTGCCGCACGCGGTTCTCATATTGCCGCAACGGGCCGAGCAGTGCGCGCCCCAGCGCGTCCGCACTGGCGGCACGATCGTCGGGATGACTGAAATCGACGTGCTGCTGTCCGACCACCTCGTTCGGCACCCAACCCAGAATGGTAGTCCATGCCGGATTGACTGCAAGGAATTCGCCGTCCGACGACACGATCGCGAGCAGGTCCTGTGAATTCTGCCACGTCCGGTCCCGTTCGCGGGTCCGTTCCTCGACCTGCCGTTCGAGCGTCTCGGCCAGCGCGGCCAGCGACAGTTCGGCGGTACGCCGCTCGATCGCCGCCTGGGTGCGGTCGGCCACGTCGCGGATAAACGCGAAATCGTCTTCGGACCAGGCGCGCGGTGCCGCGTGACTCAGATACAGCAATGCGACGAACGCGCCATTCTCGACGATCGGCATGTTGAGCAGCGAGCGTGCCGAAATTTTCTCGAGCGCCGCCGCGGTGCCGGCGGTGCGGGGGTCGAGCCGCGCATCCGCGATCGCCGCGGTTCGGCCCGCCTTCAGATCCTCGATATACGATCCGTAATCGCGAAAATGCAGCGTGCCCGCCAGGCTTTCGATGCCAGGCATGTTCCAGTCGCGCTCGATCGTGATCGTTTCCTTGACCGTGTCGACCTTGCCATAGCCGGCGCGGCTCACCGCGAGCGTCGTTCCCAAAATCTCCGCCGCGTCGAACGACATCTGCGCGGCGTCGCCCGCCTCGCGAAGCCGGTCGCTCAGGGTCAGCAGGGCCTGTTGTCGTGCCTCGACGATGCGCCGATCGGTGATTTCATGCGACACGCCGATCAACCGGATCGCCCGTCCATCGGCGTTGCGCTCGACCCGCCCATTGGTCTGCACCCAATGGAGCGAGCCGTCCGGCCAGATACAGCGATATTCCGCGCTATAGTCGATGCCGGTCTCGATCGAGGCCACCGCAGCCTGTCGGACGGCCGCGCGATCGTCGGGATGGATATCGGCGAACAGATCCTCGTAGCTGAACGGGTCGTCCTTGGTTCGACCGAAATGCGCCTTGCTATCCGCTTCGGCGGTCAACGACAGCGTCGTGAGATCGATCACCCATGCGCCGAGCCCGCCTGCGGCGAGCGCGAGCTTCAACTGCTCCTGGCCGCGGTGAATGTCCTCGAGCCGCTTGCGCGCCTCATATTGTCGCAGCCGCGCCCGCCGCGCCGACCGGGCCAGCGACAGCAGAGTGGTGGGATGGAACGGCCGTTCCAGAAAGGTCACGTTGCCCAAGGTCTCGAGAAGCCGCACCGCGCCCGGATTGCGTTCGAGTCCGCCGCCCCGCTCGGTCAGAACGATGAAGGGCAGATCCGACCATTCCGCCTGATCGGCGATGAAGCCCGCCAACTCCTTGAGATCGGCCCCCCGCAACGCTTCTTCGGTGATGATCGCGAAGCCGGCACCGTTTCGCAGCATCGCCACGAAGTTGGCCAGCCCGGCGGCGATGCTTGCCTCCAGTCCGCCCTCCGCAAGCATCGCCATCGCGATGGACGCATCGCGGCCTCGTGGAGCGAGAATGACGGCGCCTTCGGCAAAAGTACGGTTCAACGGCAGGCCCTAATCCACATCCAACAGCCGCTCACCGTCTCCGACCAATGTCGGTACGCCCCGCAAAACCCCCTGGAAGGCAGTCAGTGGCTCACCCAGCGTGATGCCATCGCTGCCGATCACAAATTCGCGGATCGTGTCTTCATGGTAACCGGTCCGCTTTTTAACGACCGAGATGGCACGTCGGACCCGTCCCAATGCCTCGAAATATCGAAGCAGGATCACCGTGTCGGCCAGGTAGGTGACATCCACCGGTGACTTCATGTCACCGACCAGCCCGTGCTGCGCCACCGTCAGGAAGGTCATCGCGCCTCGCCGGTTCAGATATTGCAGGAGTTCGTGCATGTGCAGGATCAGCGCCTGCTCCTCGGGCATCGCCGCCTGATACCCGTTCAAGCTGTCGATCACCACGGTTTGCGCCCCACGCTTCTCGACGCAGTTGCGCACCCGTTCGGAAAACTCGCCGGGGGTCAGTTCGGCGGCGTCGATCTGCTCGATCAGCAGCCGACCGCTGTCCACCATCGCCTGCAGATCGATGTCCAGCCCCTTCGCCCGATCGAACAGGAGCCCGAGTTCCTCGTCGAAGATGAACATGGCGGCGCTCTCGCCCCGGGCGATCGCCGACTTCACGAAGCTGAGCACCAGCAGGGATTTTCCGGTACCCGCCGGACCCAGAACGAGCGTGCTCGCACCGCGTTCGAACCCGCCGCCGATCAACCCGTTCAAAGCGCGATTGTCGACGGCGATGGTGGTCCGGTCGAAAGGCGTGCGGTGTTCCGCCGACACCAGACGGGGAAAGGCGCGAACCCCGCCGGTATCGATCACGAAATCATGATATCCGCCGCGATATTTGCGCCCCCGATACTTCAGTACGCGCATGCGTCGCCGTTCCGCGCCGTAATTGGGTGACAATTCCTCAAGTCGAATGACCGCGTGCGCGACGCTGTGGACCGTCTTGTCCATGACGTCCGCGGTGAGATCGTCCAGCATTAGCACGGTCGCGTCGTGCCGCGAGAAATAATGTTTGAGCGCGAGAATCTGCCGCCGATAGCGGAGCGAACTCTGCGCCAGAAGGCGGATTTCGGACAGGCTGTCGAGTACGATCCGCGACGGCCTGATCCGTTCGAACACCTCGAAGATCCGTTTCGTCGTCTCGCCGAGTTCCAGATCGGACGAATAGAGCAAGCTTTGCTGCTGATCCTCGTCGAGCAACGTTTCGGGCGGGACCAATTCGAACACCTCGAACGACGGCGCGAAATCCCACCCGTGCGACGCCGCCCCGGCGCGCAATTCCTCATCCGTCTCCGACAACGTGATGTAGAGTACGCGCTCGCCAGCCGCCGCGCCGGCCATCAGAAATTGCGTGGCGATCGTCGTCTTGCCGGTACCGGGGCTTCCCTCCAGCAGGAAGAGCCGACCGCGCGCCAAACCGCCGGCTAGGATCTCGTCGAGCCCGGCCACGCCGGTCGCACAGTTCTTCACGCTTTCGCTCCTACTGTCGCGTTCTGCTACAAGCTAGCGTCGCGAAGGAAATTGATCGAGAGTAATGCTCGGTTGCGAGCGCAATCCGATCGCAGAGTTGTCCTTCGACTTTACATCAAGATCTAGATGGGGGCGGGCTGGAGATCGGACGTGTTTACCGATCGGTCACTGGCGGAGTCGTTACGCGAATATGTACCGACCAGCAGCCCGCTCCCCAAGACGATCCCGGAAATCGCTTTGATGAACGCGCTTCTGCCAGGATTGGTGAGCACGGGATGCTGGGACAGCGCGAACAGCTGAAAAACGTAATCGTGCTCGCCGTGACCCGTCGGCGGATCGGGCGGAAGCCACCCTTCGCGTAGATAGCTGTTTCGCCCGACATCTCCATGTGGACCACCGGCACCGTCGGGCACGATCGCACCTTCGGCGAGGCTGCGCTCGTCGGGCGACATCCCCCACAGGATGGCGTGGACCAACGGGCTGGGCGTGGGGGCATCGGGATCCTCGACGATCAGGGCGATGCTGGCGGTACCTTGCGGCACCTCCGACCAGTTCAAGGCAGGCGATACGCCCTCGCCGTCGGCGGTGAAACGGGTCGGCAGCCTGCCGCCCGGCGCGAACGACGGGCTCGAGAGATCGATCGTCTCGACGCCGAGCCCTAACCCCCGATCGGCGATGACGAGTTTCTCATGGCCAGCGCGTTGGTTGCGAAGCAGATTGCCGAGCCAGCCAGGAACATGTTCGAGCATATCGATCTCCTTCGCACGATGTCGGGGGACGTGCGGTCCTGTAGGATAAGCCTTAAGCCCGGCGTCGGTTCCGCGTCGCGGATCGCCCGGCTGCGGGGGAATTGCTGCACATCTTGCTCGGCGGCATGGTCACTGGCGGTGTCTCGTGTCGTCCCAAGCTCAGCAGACCGCCGTCATTGCCCCATCACATGCAGGACGATCTCGCGCCGATGGGGCCGTCTGCGATGTTCGAACAGATAAATGCCCTGCCACGTGCCGAGCACCATCGTCGCGTCGACGATGGGAATCGACAGCTGCACCTGCGTCAGGGCGGTACGAAGGTGGGCCGGCATGTCGTCGGGGCCTTCGTCGTCATGCGCGTAATCCGCGCCTTCCGGCGCGATGTGCGCGAAATAGTCTTCGATATCACTGCGGACCTCCCGCGCCGCATTCTCCTGAATAAGCAGCGATGCCGAGGTGTGGCGGCAGAATATCGTCAGCAGCCCGGTCTCGATCGACTGCGCCGCGACCCACGCCGCGATGTCGCGGGTGATGTCGCTCAGACCCTGCCGGCGGGTGCCGATCGTCAATTTGGTATAAGCCTGTCGCATGGCTGCTCCGATGATTTGAGGGGCGGACGTTACCGAACATCTCGAAGTCCGGCCGGAACGCCCGGTTTCCGCAAGGTGAACGGCTATCCTCTGCGCGAAGATCCCCGGGGGGCTGTGTCGACACCGACTATGGGATCCGTTCGATCGACATTTCTCCGGCGCGCGGCACATTGCCCGTCGGTGGGCGTTCGGCGGGAAAGCGGAGGATATAGTGTGCGCAACATCGATTTCAGTTCGTGGCAAAGCCTGCTTGCCACGCTCTTCGGCCTGACGCTCGTCACCCTGCTCGGCGTCGGCATCCGGCTGCTGACACAGATGACGTTCCAGCAGCGCCGGGAACGTCTGAACCGGCAGATCAACGAGCGCCTGCGAACCCTGATCGCGGCCTACAAAACGCTCGGCGGATCCTTCACCGGTGACCTCACCGTCGACCCGGCACACAAGCGCGACCTGCGGTCGCGCGGGTCGACCGTCGGTGCGACCGAGCCGATGGCGGCGCTGGACCTTTCCGCCGAGGGCGCGTCCCGATCGGATCGCAATCGTCGCATCCGCGACGCCGTCGAGGCGGCATTGTCGGACATCATCCTGCTGGGCACCGAGGAGCATGTGCGGCTCGCGGACCGGGCGGTGAAGGAGCTGGTCGCCGGCCATCCGGTACACACCTACGAGCTGGTCGTTTCGTTGCGGGCGTTCGTCCGCGAAGCGCTCGACCTCGATCCGATACCGGCGGATCTGACGCTGTCGATCCAGGGGCCTACCCGGCCCGGTGCGTCCGGCGGGGGCGGCAGGGGCGCAGGCGGCAAGGAGGATGCTGGGAAGGGCAGTGGAGGCGGTGGCGCGAACGGTGGAGGAGGTGGTGGCGGTTTGGGCGGCGGATCGGGCGGCGGGGCGACCATCTACGAGGATTCGCCTCACGAACCGACCCGCCACGCCTGATCGATCGACCATGCGCCGCCAGCGCGCTCGTCGTGTGCTTTGAATTGGGATGGAGGGGCTGTTCGAACAACTGCACTTGTTCTGGAAACCAAGACAAACCTCTTCGATGTAGTCGGATCCGGATTTCGTGTCGGTCCTCCAGATGATCCGCCTACCGACGACACTGTACGCCCAGCTTCTTCTCTGAATATCGAAGGGAGCGGCGCTTTTGTTTAGGCTGGATGCCCCGTTGTTGCCGAAACGCGAGTCGATCGATAAATCGACGGTGAATAAAGCTGCAATCGCGACGGTGTCGTCGAAAATAGGGCCGATGTGAATATGGGCGATGCGAACGACGAAGCCGAACGCGCGAAAATCCTGAGCCGGTATAAAATTATGGATACGGCACCGGAGGAGGTTTTCGACCAGATCGTTCGGGATGCCGCGTTTCTCACCGGGGCACCGATCTCGACCATCTCGATGATCGATGACACGCGGCAATGGTTCAAGGCCAAGGTCGGCCTCGATCACGATGGCGACCCAATCGATCAGTCGATTTGCGCGATAGCGGTGCGCCAGGGCAATGCTTTCATCGTGGAGGATGCCAGCCTCGACGAGCGGTTTCGCGATCTGCGAGCCGTCAATCGCGGCGATATCCGCTTTTATGCCGGCATCCCGCTGAAGGTTCGCGATGGCACGCGGATCGGGACGCTGTGCGTGATCGATAGCAAGGCCAGGACCGGTCTGCAGCCCGACGAGCATGTCAGTCTCGAGGCGCTCGCTCGGCGCGCAGTGGCCGCGCTCGAAATTCGTCGCGACTTGCAGGAAGCGCAGCACGGGCGGCCGCTCAGCGACGGCGTGTGGATCGAGCATGCGAGGTCCTTACTGGACCAGGCGGCAGCCGCGCTATCACAGGTCGGTGCGACGGCCGCGCTGGCGCAACTTGAAACGGTCATAGACGTTGTCGGCGAGATTTCAGATGAATGTTCCACACGAGATCGGCATGGATCATGATGACTGAGTACGAGCCTGCCGCGCACCAGGCCAAGGACGACCAGCGTCTCGTCCTCGGCCGGAAGATGCTTTCGGCGCAGGAGGCTATAGCAAGCAAATTCGGTTCGCATTTTGCCGCGAACATCGCTCTCGAGCTGATGCTCGAGCTTTTTCTGGCGGCCGCGGGCGATGAAGGCATCACCGCCAACGAGGCGATCAGACGTCGCGGACGATCGGCCAACGTCACCTGGCGTTGGATCGTCGCGCTGCAGGATGATGGCCTAGTCCAGCTTGCCGATGGCGGACGTTCCGGAGTGTTGGCCTTAACGAGCCGGGGGGTCGACAGGATCGGCGCGACGATCGATGCCTTCGGCGATTCCGTTGGGCTCTCCGCTACTGGCGGACCAAGCTGATCGTCTTGGCGAGGTCGTTTCTGATCGTGGTCGCCGCGACGCCCGCCTCGCCCATCGCATGGCTGATCTGGTCGAGACCTTTCGACACATCCCCGGCGGCGTAGAGGCCCGCGATGCTGGTGCGCTGATGATCGTCGACGACGAGGCATCCCTCGTCCGTGGCCTTCGCGCCCAGCGCCACGGCGAGATCCGAACGAATGACCGACCCCAAAGCAGGGTAGATCGTGTCGAACCTAATCAAGCCGTCAGCGGTGGGCGCGACGATAGCGTCGCCATCGATGCCGAGGTCGTCACAGGGGCCGTCGACCGCGTCGATGCCGAGGTCGGCCAACGTCCGACGCTGTTCCGGCGATAGATCGTGGATCGAGTCCGGCGCGATCAACGTGACGCGCTTGGAATACATCCGCAGAAAAACGGCCTCATTGAAGCCGTGGGTACGGGTGCCGATTACACCGATCTGACGGTCGATGACTTCGTAGCCGTCACAGATCGGGCAGTATCGCAGCAGGCCGCGCTCGACGGCACGATCATGATCCTCGTCGTCCATGCGCGGACGATTGTTCACCACGCCCGTGGCGAGCAGGACGGTTCGGGCACTCAGCGTGTCGCCCTTTAGCGCGACCGCGAAGTGCCCGGCGTCGTCGCGTGCGATCCGATCGATCCGGGACGCGACGACATGCACGCCGAATTCGGCGGCCTGATCGCGCATGCGATCAAGCAGCTCGATACCCGCTATCCCCCCCGGATATCCGGCATGGTTGCGCGTGCGAGGGATCGTGGCGCACCGGCTCTTGCCGTCGTCCACGACGCGGATCGAAAGGTTGAAACGCGCCAGGTAGATCGCGGCCGTGAGGCCCGCCGGCCCGGCACCGACGATCAGACAATCGGTGATGTTGGTCATGTTCATCTCGCTATCGTCGGACATCGAGCCGGGTTTTGGGAATCTCGGCGGGCCACTCGCCCTGCTCGAGTATCGCTAGTTCTTGGAGATCGGACGCAGTCAGATCGCAGCGTGCGCCGGCGGGCGAGAAATGAACCGCACTAGGATCGAGTGCGTGTAGTCGCTCCCCGAGGCCTGCCATGCCGCCTTCGGACACGACGAGATACGCCAGGTCGCGATTATCGCATCGCATCATGCCATCGACGATGGTGCCCAGGCGGCCGCCGCCCCGCCCGGTGAGCGGTGCGCCGACGATCGATCCCATGCCGAACAAGGTGGCGACATCGGTGCTTTCGGCGCTGTGGGCGGTTGCCGCTTCACGTCCGTCCTCATGGCGCGCTTCGCGACCGAGCCAGCGCCAGATACCGATGGCGTTGACGATCGTGAGGAAGCCGTTGGTCCATAAAAGATTGGTCTGCCCTGTGCCGATCGCCACCGTCGACCAGGCGACCGAGCCGATCATGAAGACGATGAAGCCCCAGCCCGTGATGCGCGTGCCGAGATTGGCCGCGGTCATGATCGCGGCGATCATCGTCGCGACCGGAGCGATCCAACCGGCAAGATCCGAGATGCTGATGACGAGTCCACTTTCCGAGGATTGTACCGGCGGAAATGCCACCGTTCATTTCGCCAACGCGCCGTCTCGCCCAAGCGTTGCCGGGATTGATCGAGGTCAGTGCGAATTGCGGCGCAACATTGCGGAGGCGTGGGCGACGGCGCGGTTCAGGTCGTGGATGCAGTGATGGCTGAGCGGGTGGGGCGTCGGGCACTCGTGCGGATAACAAGTTCGCCGTTTATGATCCGATGCACCGGCGCGGCGGGGGCGTCGTTCGCGCGCAATCCCCGGATAATGTCGATCGTCGCCCGTACCATCAGGTCGGCACGCTGCGCGAAGGTGGTGAGCGAGTAGCATGGCCGGCTGGCCGCCTGGATATCGTCGAAGCCGACGATCGAGAGTTCGCGCCCCACCTCGAGCCCGAATTCGAATTGCGCGATGTCGATCGCCGCGGTGGCCATGTGATCGTTGGCGCAGAAGATCGCGTCCGGACGATCGGGCGACAGCAACAAACGGCGCGTGGCGGCGGCCGCGCCCTCATAGGTAAAGTCGCCGGTCGCACGCAGCGGGGCGGCGAAACCGTGTTCCGACAGATAGGCGTTGAAGCCGCTTTCGCGGGCGCGGCTGGTCGATGAATCCTCTAGCCCCGCGATGAAGGCGAAGCGCCGGTGGCCGCCCGCGATCAGAAACGCTGCGAGCGCCCGGGCACCGAAGACGTTGTCGCCGGTGACGCTGGAGATCCTCTCGTCGCCGTTCGTGCGATTATAGAGGATGACCGGCACGCGTGCCGCCTGGCATTGCGAAGCGAAGCCGGACGAGAACGTCGCCGACACCAGCACCAGCGCATCGAGGCGGTAGCGCAATACATCCTGGACCGGCGTGTCGGCGGTCTCATCGTCGCGGGTCGTGAACAGCATCGACCTTAGGCCGGCCTTGGCCAGCTCCAGCGACATCGCTTCCAGCGTCTCGGAAAAGAACGGATTGCGCAGATTTTCGATACCAATGCCGACGAGATTGGACCGTCCGCTGGTCAGCGAGCGCGCGATCAGATTGGGCTGATAGCCGAGTTGTTCGGCGATCCGGAAGATACGATCGCGGGTCGCCTCGCTGATGCTCGATCCCGGCGTGAACGCGCGGGAGACCGTTGCCTGCGAGACCCCTGCCGCATGCGCGACGTCGACCGCGGTCGCCAACGCAATCCTGCTACCGATCGCACGCTCCATCCTCACCGCATCGTCCATCGCCATCATGAAAGCAATCGTGGAAGCGTATCCGTCGATATTTATGGCAGAAATTTACTAACAAATTCGATATTACGAGGCTTTAATTGACGAAAACGTGAATACGCTTGCACGGCCGGTTGTGGGCATGTAGGTGCAAAGCCCAGGACGCTGATCCGCGCGGTATCGGCGTGCAGCGATCATGAGACGTGCAGCTGGGAGACATTCTGTGAAACTCGCCACCCTGGATGACGGTACCCGCGATGGCCGCCTTTTCCTCGTCTCCCGCGATCACGCGCGCGCAGCGTCAGCCGATGGCATCGCGGCGACTCTGCAGGAGGCGCTCGAGCGGTGGAGCGTGGTCGAGGCACCGCTTCGCGCCCGTGCCGTAGCGCTCGAAAGCGGTGACCTGAACGATGCGATCGATTTCGTGGCGGGCGATGCGCTCGCCCCGCTGCCACGCGCATGGCAGTGGCTCGACGGCTCCGCCTATGACAGCCACGGCGCGCTGCTGCGGTCGGTGTCGGGGCGCGCGGCTCCTCCTCCGGGGCCGCTGATGTATCAGGGCGTGTCGCACACCTTCTATGCGAGCACCGCCGATTTTCCGGCGCCGAGCGAAAGCCACAACATCGATTTCGAGGGTGAATTCGGGATCATCGTCGATGACGTGCCGATGGGAACGACGGCCGAGGAGGCCGCGTCGCACATCAAGCTGATCGTGCTGATCAACGATTGGTCGTTGCGGGGTTTCGCAGGACGCGAGTCGGCGATCGGCTTCGGCTGGGTGCAGGCCAAGCCGCCGTGCAGCGTCGCTCCGGTCGCGATCACGCCCGACGAACTGGGCGTGCACTGGCGCGACGGGCGGGTCGACCTGCCGCTGCTGGTCGACTGGAACGGCGAGCGCTTCGGCGCGGCGCAGGGCTATCATATGAGCTGGTCGTTCCCGGAGCACGTGGCGCACGCCGCGCTGACCCGGTCGCTGTGCGCCGGCACGATCATCGGCGGCGGTACGGTTTCGAACGAGAATTACCGCGAGGTCGGATCGTCGTGCATCGCCGAGCGGCGCGGAATCGAGGCGCTCGACGAGGGCAAGCCGCGGACCGAATTCATGAAATTCGGTGATCGCGTGCGGATGGAAGCGACGCTGCCCGACGGCGCGCCGCTGTTCGGCGTGATCGACCAGAAGGTCGTGCCGGCATGATCTTCGAAATCGCCGAGATCGACGTGATCGCGGGGCACGAAACCGCATTCGAAGCGGGCGTCGCCGAGGCCGCGCCGCATTTCAAGGCGGCGCGCGGTTGCCGCAGCTTCGCGCTCACCCGCGGGATCGAGCATCCGCAGCGCTATCGCCTGACGGTCGGCTGGGACAGCGTCGAGGATCATATGGTGCATTTCCGCGACAGCACAGGATTTCAGGCGTGGCGCCGCCTTGTCGGCCCGCATTTCGCCGCCCCACCGCGCGTCGACCATGTCGAACGCGTGATCATTAGCTTCTGAAGACCAAAGGAACGACACATGGCAATCTGGCTCAAACAGGGGTCGACGGCGGCGGCGCGTGCCGATCTGGACCGCAAGGTGCGCGACGTGGTGGAAAGCACGCTCGCCGATATCGAGACGCGGGGCGATGCTGCCGTGCGCGATCTCTCGATCAAGTTCGACACATGGGACCGCGACGATTATCGGCTGAGCGATCGCGAAATCCAGGACTGCATGGACCAGCTAACCGGGCAGGATCTGAAAGACATCGAGTTCGCGCAGACGCAGGTCCGCAACTTCGCGCAGATCCAGCGCAACAGCATGAAGGACGTCGAGGTCGAGACGCTGCCCGGCGTCGTGCTCGGCCACAAGCACATCCCGGTCAATGCAGCGGGCTGCTACGTCCCCGGTGGCAAATACCCGCTGCTCGCCTCGGCGCATATGTCGGTCATCACCGCCAAGGTCGCGGGCGTCCCGCGCGTCATCACCTGCGCGCCGCCGTTCGAGGGCAAGCCCGCCCCCGCCATCGTCGCCGCGCAACACATGGCCGGCGCCGACGCAATCTATGCGTTGGGTGGCATCCAGGCGATCGGCGCGATGGCGCTGGGCACCGAGAGCATCGAACGCGTCGATATGCTGGTCGGCCCGGGCAACGCCTTCGTCGCGGAGGCCAAGCGGCAATTGTTCGGCCGCGTCGGCATCGACCTGTTCGCCGGCCCGACCGAGACGATGGTGATCGCCGACGACAGCGTCGATGGCGAGATCTGCGCGACCGACCTGCTCGGCCAGGCCGAACACGGCCCCGACAGCCCGGCGATCCTGATCACCAATTCGGAGAAGCTGGCACGCGACACGATGCGCGAGATCGAGCGGCTACTGACGATCCTGCCGACCGCGTCGATCGCCGCCAAGGCGTGGGAGACGTATGGCGAGATCATCGTTTGCGAGGACGAGGCCGAGATGGCCCGCATCGCAGACGATTACGCCAACGAGCATGTGCAGGTGATGACGCGTGATCCGGAGTATTTCCTGAACACGATGACCAATTACGGTGCCCTGTTCCTCGGCCCGCGCACCAACGTGGCGTTCGGCGACAAGGTGATTGGGACCAACCATACTCTGCCGACGAAGAAGGCGGCGCGCTATACCGGCGGCTTGTGGGTGGGCAAGTTCATCAAGACCTGCACCTACCAGAACGTCACGACCGATGCGGCGTCCGCGCTGATCGGCGAATATTGCAGCCGGCTGTGCGCTTTGGAAGGTTTTGCCGGCCACGGCGAACAGGCCAACATCCGCGTGCGCCGCTATGGCGGCCGGAACGTGCCCTATGCCGGCGCAGTCGCGCCGTCGGGGGCTACGGCGCTGCGGCACGAGCCGGCCACAAACCACATTTGACGTCGGTAAACGCCGACGTCCTACGCCGTAATGGTCACATTTGCTTGGGGGCAAACATGGTCCGCGACGACACTGGACGAGTTTGTGTCTTGCTCGAACTCACGCTGGCCAACATGGCCGTACTTTGGGATGGTGCGGCGCGGGTCGCGGGCGCGGTTCACGCAATGACAGATGACGAAGTCATGGAAATGCTCGGCCCGCGCGACGATCCCGACGCCACGGCCTGTGCTGCCATGTTGTTCGACACGGTGGTGAAGCAGAGCGGCGCGATCGATACGCCCACGATCAAGGTCACGAGGTTCGACGAGGAAGCGACCTGGTCTGCCGACACGGTACCGGCGTCTGGCCGTCGACGTGGGGCGACTGGTGGCTGAGCGACTTCCGCGCACGCCGAGCTTCCGGCTCGACGGCCGCCGCGCCATGGTGACGGGGGCCGGGCGGGGCATCGGGCTCGCCGCGGCCGCCGCGCTCGCCGAAGCGGGTGCGGCGGTGACGTTGATCGCGCGCACCGGCGACGAGATCGCGGCGGGCGCGGACGCGATCCGCACGGCGGGCGGAACGGCCGAATCCGTAACGCTCGACGTATCCGACCTCGAGGCTGTCGCCGGGTTCTTCGCCGCGCGGCCGGCATTCCACGTCCTCGTCAACAATGCCGGGACCAATCGGCCTAAGGCGATGGTCGAGGTGAGCGAAGCCGATTACGATGCGGTGCTCGATCTCAACCTGAAGAGCGCCTTTTTCGTCGCGCAGCATTGCGTGAAGCGGATGCTGTCCGATCGGATCGCCGGCAGCCTGATCCATATGGGATCGCAGATGGGCCATGTCGGCGGGCCGAATCGATCGCTGTATTGCGCGTCGAAATGGGCGCTCGAGGGCATGAGCAAGGCATTCGCGCTCGATCTGGCCGCGCACGATATCCGTAGCAACACGATCGCGCCGACCTTCATCGAGACGCCGCTGACCCGCCCGTTCTTCGAAGACCCCGTCTTCAAGGCAAGCGTGCTGGCGAAAATCAAGCTCGGCAGGCTCGGCCAAGTCGAGGATCTGATGGGTGCGATCCTGTTTCTCGCCGCGGACGCGTCGGCGCTGATGACCGGCACAAGCCTGGTCGTCGATGGCGGCTGGACGGCGGACTGACGCCGCCGGTCAGTCCGCTGCGGACTTCATCATGCCATGCATCAAAAGTTTGACCAGAAACGCCTGATAGCCATCGGCCAATTTATCCATGTCGGTATTCTTCGGCAGCAGCCCCTGGATCAGCGGTCCGGCGGATGACAGGAAGTCGCTCGCCCCGAGCACGGCGACGAACAGATAGAAGGGATCGGCCTCGACCAGTTGCTTGCCCCCGTCGGCTTTCAGCAACGTGCGATAGAAGTCGATCAGCTCGAGATTCATGTGACGGACGCGATCCCTGGTTTCGTCCGGTTCGGCCTGCGCCAGCTCGTCGATCATCAGGCGATTCATGTACGGAGCGCGGCGAACGAGCTTGACGGTTTGCGCGATATGAGCCGCCAGCGCGGTGGCGGGGTCTCCTTTCGGCGGCTCGCGGTGGTCGTGAACGGTCACGCGGTCCACCACGGCCAGGAGCAAGGCATCGCGGCTGCCGAAGTGATAATAGACCAGTGAGGGCGTGACGTTCGCTTCCCGCGCAACGCGTGGAATGGTCACCCGTGCCGGTGGTATCGTGCGCAGAAGTTTTTCCGTGGCAGCGAGCAGGCCTTCGCGGCCGACATCGTTCTTGCCCGGCACGGGCCGCCCTTTGCCACGCTTCGGGGCCGCTTTCGAGACTGGATCAGGTTGCGTCATTGCGGCGGTATCCTGTTTCCTGGCTCGGCTGGCAACCACGGGTTGCGCGCCGCGCGGCGGGTCGGCGTGATTCGGCTTTCGACGCTCGCGCAGCCCGCCTGCTTGGCCAGTCACGGCAAAAGTGTTCTGGCACCCGCTAGGGCTTCAAGCCTTCGCGCGGATGAATCTCGCGCAGCGGGACATCGTTCACGGTGGCCGGCGTGGCGTCGATCAGGACGAAGGCGACCCGTGCTGTTACGTCCGCACTGGGGTTGCGCCAGCTGTGGATGGTGCCGCGCTGCACGACGATGCCGCCGGGTTCGACCAAGGTGGAGTGTCTGTCGTCCAGGATAAGTTCGATCGCACCCGAAATGACGATGCCGTAATCCAAGCTGTTGGTGCGATGCATCGGCGCAACGGTGCCCGGCAGCATATCGACAACTCGGATGATCGACCCGCCCGGCAGGGTCAGATCGAGCTTCCGTTCGCGGCCATCGCTGGCGTCGTCATTATCGACCGGCAGGCCCTGCGACGACCAGATCGTCGTATGCAGCGACGTTCCGCTGGGATTGGGCACGCCATCGAACGCGGCGTCGGACAGCACTACAGCCTTGCCGGCGGCATCATGCCCGGTGACGATGCGGCGTACGGGGGGCAAGGTCGGCATATCAGCTCCCATCGGTAATCACGGTGCCGCCATCGACGGTGAGCACCTGGCCATTGACGAAGCCGCCGGCCGGCGCGGCAAGAAAGACCGCGGTGCCGGCGATCTCGTATGGCTGGCCCATGCGGCGCAGCGGGGTCATCTGCATCCGTCGCGCCATAAAGGCGGCATCGGCTTTCAGATGGTCGGCCAGGCGCGTGTCGATAAGCCCGGGCGCGATCGCGTTGGCGCGCACGCCCTTCGGGCCCCATTGCACGGCGATGTTGCGCGCCAGTTGGGTGACGCCCGCCTTGGCGAGCGCATAGGCATCGATCTTGGCATTGCCGCGCAGCGCCGAAATGCTCGCGGTGAGGATCACCGACGCGCCCTCGCGCTTGGCCATGTGCGGCAAAGCGTGCTTGGTCAGCACCACCATCGAGCGCAGATTGATCGCCAGGACCCGATCGAAAACGGACATGTCGAGCGGATCCGCCGCCGGGCCACCCTGGATGCCGGCATTGGACACCAGAATGTCGATGCCGCCGAACCGGTCCACCGTCTGCGCCACCAAAGATGCGATGGCGGCATCGTCGGACACGTCGCAAACGATGCCCGTCGCGCGACCCGTGTTCTCGCCGGCATTAAGAGTCTCGGCGGCAGCGGCGGTGTCCTCGGCGTTTTCGCTCGACACGACCACCGTCGCTCCATGCGCCACCATCGCCTCGGCGATCGCATAGCCCAGGCCGCGGCTCGACCCGGTGACGATCGCGACCCGTCCCGAAAGATCGAACAGGTTCTTCATCGTGGCTCAACTCTCATCGTCATCCTCTCACGCCATTCTTTATTGATGACATAATCAATTACTGTTATCGAGACAAGCGGGGTCGAAAGCGTGCGGAGCGCCGAAAGCGTCGAGATAGGACGACGTCTGCTAATTTTCGTTTGCATTCCCACATTAATTGATGTTACCGTCAATAGTCGGTCGGAAAGAACCGTTTGGAGGAGGGTTATGAAAGGCTTCATGTTGGGATCGGCGTCTGTCCTGGCGATTTTCGCCGTGCCGGCGCACGCGCAAGGCGCGCCTTCGGATGCGACGCAGAACGGCTCCGGGCCGCAGGCGGAAATTCCGCAGACCGTCGTCGGGCACGAGGGAGAACTCGAAGAGATTATCGTTACCGCGCAGCGGACCGAGCAGTCGGCGCAAAAGGCACCGATCGCGATCGCGGTGGTCCGGCCCGAGGAGCTGATCCGCCAGAACGTCACGCGCGCAGAGGATCTGTCGCGTGTCGTGCCGGCGTTGGTGGCGACCGCATCGGGCGGTGCCAATACCAGCTTCTTCGTGCGCGGTGTCGGCAACACCACGACCAATTCGTACAGCGACCCGGCGATCTCGTTCAATTACGACGGCGTCTATATCGGTCGCCCGAACTCGACCCAGGGTTTCTTCTACGACCTGCAGCGCATCGAAGTGCTGAAGGGGCCGCAGGGCACGCTCTATGGCCGCAATGCGACCGGCGGCGCGATCAACGTCCTGCCCAACCGTCCCGAACTCGGCGTGACCAGTGGAGAAGTTCAGGCCAGCTACGGCAACTACAATGCCATCCAGGCGCAAGGCGCGCTGAACCTGCCGATCGGCGGCAGCGGGGCGTTCCGCCTGGCGGGCGCGATCAACCGGCACGACGGCTATCTGTCGGACGGCACCAGCGACCAGAAGGAATATGCCCTGCGCGCGCAGGTGCTGGCCGATCTGACGCCCGCGCTGACCACGCGGATCGGTGTCGATTACGCGCATCAGGGTGGCCGGGGCACCGGTTCCTATCTCTACGGCACCTATGCATATGCTCCGGCCACCGGCTTCGTCTTCACGCCGACGCCGCAGTTCGGCCCCAAGGTCGGGGTACACGATCCCCGCACCGAAGCATTCGTCCAGAACATCTTCGTCTCGCAGGTCGGTCGAACCTCCGAGGCCACCGGCACGCTGCCCAGCCAGAACAACGCGGTATGGGGCATCACCAACGAAACCAACTGGACGACCGGTGCGGGAACGCTGACGGTCCAGGCCGCCTATCGCCAGTCCGACATTAATGCGCTGTCGACCACGTCCAACTTCCGCGGCGCCTATGCTGACGAGCACACCGATCAGGCCACGCTCGAGGCGCGCTTCGCCGGAAAGGCCGGCCCGGTCGATTATCTGGTGGGCGCGTTCCTGTTCGACGAGGATATCGACGCCGCGAACTCGATCAACCAGATCGTCACGGTCCCGTTCCAGACCTACAAGACCGGCACCAACTCGAAGGCCGTGTTCGGGCGCCTCGCGCTGCATGCCACCGATGCACTGACGCTCACGGCGGCCGGCCGCTACACCGACGACAGCAAATACATGAGCGGCCTGAGCAACGTCTTCACGCTGAACTGCGGCAATCCCTTCGCGCCCCCGCAGGACCTGTGCCCGACATTGCCGTTGGTGCCGCTCGTCCGTACGCCGGCGGAGCTCATCGCCTTCTATACCTCGCGTGGAATCCTCGTCGGCAACAATGGCGTGAACCCGGCTCCGGTGCTCAACACGCCGCGCGTCCTGAATACCCAGATTCCGATCGACGCGACGCTGGAGACGAAGAAGTTCACCTATCGCCTCGCCGCAGACCTGCAGCTCACGCCGTCGAACCTGCTCTATGCCAGCTACGAGACCGGTTTCCATGCCGGCGGTTTCAGCTTCGGGAAGGGAGTCGAAACCTACAAGCCGGAGTCGATCCGCGCCTTTACGGTCGGCTCCAAGAACCGGTTCTTCGGCAACCGCGTGCAGTTGAACATCGAAGGCTTCTACTGGAAGTACAAGGACCAGCAGGTCAGCCAGTTCGGCACCGATTTCAGCACGCCGCCGATCTCGGTCTTCTACACCACCAATATCGGCAGCAGCACGATCAAGGGCGTCGATGTCGATCTCGACGCCCGGGTGACGCCGACCACGCGGATCGGCGGTAGCGTCCAATATCTCGACACAAGCTACGACACGTTCATCTTCAACGTTACGACTGCCGCTCCCACCCCGCCGAACTACGCCTGCCCGGCGCCGATCGTCGGCGGCTTCTACCGCGTGGATTGTTCCGGCAAGCAGGCGTTATTCTCGCCGAAATGGTCGTTTAACGCCAATATCGAACAAACGATCAAGCTCGACGGCTTCAGGCTGGTCGCACAGGGCGGAACCCGCTGGCGCGGCGATTTCTACGCTGCCACTACCTACCAGCCCTGGGTGATCTCAAAGGCGGCATTCCAGTCGGACGCGTCGTTGACGCTCGCGCCCGACTCGGACGGCTGGTTCGTCACAGCCTTCGTCAACAATATCGAAGACAAGCGCCGCATCACGCAGTCCAACGTCAACGGCACGTTGAGCACGCAGTCGGCCATCGCCACGGCCCCGCGAACCTACGGCATCCGCATCGGGGGACGGTTCAAATAAGTGGGCCGGACCCCGAGCGAGACGCTCGCGGGCCTTGTAATTGACGAATGCATCAATTATCTACGTGGACAGCAACGCTGAGTAGGAAAGCATCATGACGGCCCGAGTCACCGATCTTCATTATGTCGCCCACGCGGTCCCGGATCTGGTCGCGGAACGCAAATTCTATGGCGAGACCTGGGGCCTGACGGAGGTCGCGGAAGAAGATGGGAAGGTCTATTTCGCGGCGGAAGGCTCCGAGCATCCGTTCGTCATTCGCCTGCGGCAGGACGACGAGAAGAAGACCGATCTGATCGGATTCTCGGCGGAGTCGAAGGCCGACGTGGATGCGATTTACGCCCAGGCGATCGCCGCGGGTATGAAATCGATCCGCGAGCCCGGTCCGGCCGAGGGGCCGCAAGGGGGGTATGCGGCGCGTTTCTTCGATCCCGAAGGTCGGGCGCTCGAAGTGATCTGCGACGTCACCAAGCGCGCGTCGCGCACGCTCGCCAAGGGCGAGTCGATCCCGATCGGGATAAGCCACGTCGTGTTCCATTCCCCCGATCACAAGGGCCTGACGAAATTCTATCAGGACGTCCTCGGCTTCAAGGTCTCGGACTGGCTGGGTGAGTTCATGGTATTCCTGCGCTGCAATCCGGCGCACCACCGGCTTGCCATCATGCCCGGCAAGCCGGCGCTCAACCACGTCGCGTTCGACGTCAGCTCCATCGATGAGATGATGCGCGGCCTGGGCCGTTTGACCAGGGAAGGCGTGACGCTGAGCTGGGGGCCGGGCCGCCACACCGCCGGCAACAACACGTTCACTTATTATCTGACGCCCAACGGCAACGCGGTCGAATATACCTCCGATGTCGAAGAGTGCGACGACGAATGGGTGCCCAACACCTATGAGATGAACGCCCAGATCTCCGATCAATGGGGCACCGGCCGGATCATCCCCGGCAACGTGCCGCATCAGACGGCGGAAGCCGACAAGGGTCTGTGGTGCGTACCGGCTTGAACCGGGGGACGCGAGGATCCGGCAGGTCATGGTGAAGAACGTTCTCGTCGTCGGTGGCGGCATCGGCGGGATGTCGGCGGCGCTGGCGCTCACCCGGCGCGGCATGCAGGTGGCGCTGATCGATTCCGATCCCAATTGGCGTGTCTACGGCGCGGGAATCACGATCACCGGCATGTCGCTGCGCGCGTTCGACGATCTCGGCGTGCTCGATGACATTCGCGCACGCGGCTTCGTGCACAACGGGATGCGGCCGCGCCGCTTTACCGGCGAAGTGCTGCCCGGACCGCCGCTCGCCGCCGAAAATGCGCCACCGGTCATGCTCGGGGGTGGCATCATGCGTCCCGTCCTGCACGACATCCTGTCGACGCGCGTGCGGGCGACGGGGATCGACGTGCGGCTCGGGGTCGCGGTCCAGGCCATCGACCAGGACGACACCGGCGTCGATGTCGTCCTGAACGACGGCACCAAGGAGCGCTATGATCTCGTCGTCGGTGCCGACGGCATCTTTTCGACGATGCGCACGATGCTCTTCCCGGATGCGCCGAAGCCCAAATTCACCGATCAGGGGTGCTGGCGGATCGTCGCCGATCGACCGCCGGAGATCGATCGCGCGGAGATCTATTTCGGCGGACCGATGAAGATCGGCATGTCGCCGATCTCGCAGGACCAGATGTATGTCTTCCTGCTCGAGCATGTTCCCGGCAACCCGTGGTTCGCGCCGGAAACGCATGTCGCGCATCTGAGCGAATTGATGGCTCCCTTCGGCGGACACATCCCGGCGATCCGCGCGGCGCTCGGCGACGATTCGAACATCGTCTATCGGCCGCTCGAATGGCTGTTGCTGCCCGATCCCTGGTACAAGGGGCGCGTCGTCCTGATCGGCGATGCCGCGCACGCGACGACGCCGCAGATGGCGTCCGGCGCGGGGTTGGCGGTCGAGGACGGGCTGGTGCTCGCCGACGAACTGTCCAAGACCGACGACATCGCGGTAGCCTTGCGCGGCTTCATGGATCGCCGGTTCGAGCGCGCCAAACTGGTGGTCGAGACCTCGGTCAAGTCGGGCGAACTGGAAATCGCGGGCGCACCTCAGACCGGCATCATGGCGGCCGCGAACAAGACGCTGGCGCAACCTTACTGACATGGCGGCGTCGCGCGACCGTTCGCGGCGGCAAACAGACAGGATCGATCCATGAGCTTTTCAGACCCGCGCATTGCGCCGTCCCGCACGCTGGAAGAGTTGCGTGAGGACACGATCAGGCGGATCAAGGGCAACGGCTATCCCGGCCGGGGCATTCGCCTGGCCGATGCCGAGGTCGCGATGGCCGAACTGTCCTCGCTCGACCCCGACGATTGGGCGAAGGTGTGGATGGCGGCGGGCGATGGCGTGATCGCGGAGGCCGAACGCGTCGCCAGCCCCGACGCGCAGCGCGAGCTCTACAAGACGGCCTTTTCGACCTATACGATGGGGCGGTTCCCGACCCCCACGACGCCCGGCAAGCAGACCTCCTACGGCAAGGCGATCGAGGCATACATGCGCTACGCCGAGTTGCTGCCGCAGAAGCTGGAGGTCGTCCGCATCCCCTTCGAAGGCAAGGAGATCATCGGGTATTTCCGCAAGCCCGAAGGCGCCGGTCCGTTCCCGCTGATGGTCCAGTGCGGCGGCCTCGATTACTGGAAGGAACAGGTCGCCGACGAGGCGCTCAACTATCTGCCGCACGGCATCTGCGTGATGGGGCTCGACATGCCCGGCACCGGCCAGGCCCCGATCAAGGGCGATGTCGGTGCGGAGCGGATGTTCACGACCGTATTCGACTGGGCGCAGACCCGCCCCGATATCGACGGCACGCGCATGTTCATGCGTGGTGTCAGCTGGGGCGGCCACTGGGCGACGCGGGTCGCGATCGCCGAGAAGGATCGCCTGCTCGGCGCGATCAACCATGGCGGCGCGGTGCATCATTTCTTCCAGCCGGAATGGCAGTTGAAAGCGCTCGGCACGCGTGAATATCTCATGGATCTGTTCGGCGCGCGCGCAAACGTGTTCGGGGTCAAGACGCTCGACGAGTTCCTCGAATACGGCCCGCGCATGTCGCTGCTGATCGACGACCAGATCGATCTGCCGACCGCACCGATGCTGGTGATGAACGGTGCTAAGGACAGCCAGGTGCCGATCGCCGACCAACTGCTGCTGCTCCAGCGCGGCGACGCGAAGGAAGCCTGGATCAATCCCAAGGGCGTCCACATGGGCTTCGGTGCCGGATGGGGCCCGGAGCGGACGATCAAGGACATCATCGTCCCCTGGCTGCTAAAGAAGCTCGCGCAGCATAAAGACAGCCAGGCCGGTTGAGGCGGGCGCGGCGATACTGCCGGAGCCCATTCGACACGATGCCTGAGCGGAGAGGAACGGATATGGACGTGACGCAGACTGGCACGCTACCGCGCAAAGGCCCGGTCGCAGCCTACGGCCTGACCTTGCTGTTCCTCGCCAACATGCTGAACTATGCCGATCGCAGCCTGCTCGGCATTGTTGTCGAGCCGATCCGCAAGGAATTGCTGCTCAACGACACCCAGATCAGCATCGTTTCGGGCTTCGCCTTCTCCCTGTTCTACCTGATCGCCGGGATCGCCATCGCGCGCTGGGTCGATCGTGGCAATCGCCGGTTGATCCTCGCTTTGGGGGTGGCCTTATGGTCGGCCGCGACGGCGGCGACCGGCCTGGCACAGGGGTTCGTCTCTCTCGCCTTGTGCCGCATGCTCATCGGCGTGGGCGAGGCGACCGTCTTTCCGGTCGCCTTGTCGCTTCTGGCCGATCTCTATCCAGGCCCCCGGCTGTCACGCTCGGTCTCCATCTTCCAGGCGAGCGGCGGCGTCGGAATCATGGCCGGCGCGGTGCTGGCCGGGCTTTTGGCGGCATCGTTCGGCTGGCGCGCGACGTTCGGACTTTTCGGCGTGGTCGGGGCGCTGGTCGTCCTGCTGATCGCGTTTACGATGCGACCGACGCCGCGCACCGCCGCGCACGGCCCGAAGGAGCTGGAAAACGGCGGGGTTCCGCCCGAAGACGGTCGATTGCTGCCAGCGGTGCGCGCCATTCTGACGGTTCCCGGCTTCGCTTGGCTCGCTTTCGGCTATGCCGTCTCGAACATGATGCTGGCCTGCCTGCCGACCTGGGCTCCCGCCTTCCTGCTGCGGTCCCACGGCGTGGAACTCGCTCATATCGGTGCCGTGGTCGGCCCGCCGGCAGTGATCGGCGGCCTTGCCGGCACGATCCTGTCAGGTATCTTCTCCAGCAGGCTGATCGCGCGCAGCGGCAATCGCCGGGCCGGGCTGATCGTGCCGATCGTTGCCTTGCCGCTGGCGGTACCGGCGTTCGCGCTGTTCCTGTTCGCGCCGTCGCTACCGGTGGTGATGATCGGGATCGGGGTGATGAACTTCATGTTGTCGAGTTCGCTCGGGCCCTGCGTCGCGCTGGCGGTGTCGCTGGTCTCGCCGAACAGGCGCGGCCTGACCTCGACGATCATGCTGATCGTACAGACGATCATCGCCTTCGCGCTCGCGCCGCTGATCGTCGGCGCCGCAAGCGATGCGTTCCGGCCGAGCTATGGCGAGGAGGCGCTGCGTCACGGATTGACGCTGATGCTGGTGACGCCGCTGCTGGCATCGTTGCTGCTGTGGATCGCGCGCCGCCGCATCGTTGCGGGCTGAAGCGGTGCGGCTGCCGCCTCTCGATCCGATCGGGAAACCGCCGCGAACCGATCGACGCAGGTTGCCATGATGCCGGCATCCGGTCGCTGCGACGGACTACATGTCTTGGCCGGAATGCTCTTGCCGGCGGTGATCAGCCAAGAGCGTGGGACTTTCGGGACGGTTTAGAGATGGCACAGGAATATTGGTTTCATCACGTCGGCTTGAGCGTGACGGACTTCGAGGGTTCGATCGACTGGTATGCGCGGGTACTTGGCTTTCGATGCCAGGGGCGCTTCCACAACCCCAATATCCCGGCCGACATGGCAATGCTGCGGAACGGCGACATGCACGTCGAATTGTTGTGCGTGCCCGGCTCCGTTCCGGTCCCGCCGGAGCGTACCATCCCCGACGAGGATCTCAAGACCTGCGGCAACAAGCACATCTCGTTCGCCTGCGCCGATGTGCCGGCCGCGATCGAGGACATCCGTTCCCGCGGCGGTGACGTCGTCTGGATCAAGGACAATGGCGGCGGGCGGATCAACGCGTTCATCCGCGATCACGAGGGTAATCTGATCGAATTCATGCAGCGCGCGCGCGTGGAGGACCATCAGGCGTTTCTACAGGACGTGCGATCCACCACGCCCGCCTGACGATCGCGGTATCGGGTGGCCAAAGCCCTGCCGGACAGTGGCGCGGAGCCGCTACCGCCCAACCATGAACGAGCGTTTCAACTCGGTGTGAAACTTCGGGGACAGCGCGACGTTGGACGGGCGATGCTGGCGGAAGGCTCCGGTTGTGGCTCGGTGCCGGAATACGGGCCAATTGCGGCGCGATCATATCGTCGGCGTATCGATCGGTTTGGCCAATTCCGCCCCGACGATATTGCCCATGTCGTGTGAGCTGGTAATCCCCTGGATGAACGGATGTCGTCCCAGGATGTACGGGATACTGAGGCAATAAAGTCCTCGCGCCGCAGGGTGTTCGGAAACCGGGTGAAAGGTTTCGTCGATCGCGACTCCCTTGGGGCCGTTCTCATCGCCCTCCGCGGCATCGCGGACCACGCCCTGTTCGAGCAAGGTCGGGAACGGGAAAGTGTCGATGGCGAGCGGGCGTTGCCCGGTGGCTTCGATGAAGACCGGGTAATGCTCCCGCTCGCTATTGCATAGGACGGTGGCCCCGGATTCCCTGCCGTGCGTATCGATCCGCGCGCCGTCGCCGAGCGCGGTGACGCTGAGCCGCCCAGCCCGATGCAGCGCCATCATCCGCTCGATCGAGACATGGGGGACGGTCGCATATTCGTCGACGAAGACCGGCTTCAGATAGCGGTTGAACCGTTCGAGCGCTTCGACATTGAGATGCGGCGCGATCAGGGCGAGCACTTCGTGCATGCGCAGGATGGCATAGCGCCACGGCACGGTGACGGCCGCCGCGTAATTCGCGCGTGCCTCGGCGAGATTGGTCTCGGCCCAGGCGAACGGGTCGGTCGCGACGCGCTCGGCGAAGTAGCGATCGGCGAAATCCTCCAGTGCAAGCCCCGCGAGCCCGACCCGGGCGGCGTAGTCCGGATCGGCCCGCAGCAACTCCTGCTTGAACAGCGCGTAGGACTGTTCAAGCAAGGTGTCGCACTGCTCTTCGATCAGCAGGTTCACTGCTTCGGGCGTGCAGATCGCGAGTGGTTCGTAGGGCACCGGGTGATGGAAATCCGCCTCCGGCAACAACCCCTTGCGGGACATCATGGTCATGTCGAACGCCTCGGCCCCGGGATTGAGGCGATAGTCGATCGCCTGATGGTCGGTCTCGATGAACGTGCCGTGCGCCACCGCCAGCGCGACCGCGGCATCGATCGCGGTCAGCGAACTGCCGCGAATGCCGACCTTGGCGGCGGGAATACGCTGCAACGCGGTCGCCGGCCACGGGCTGAGGAAGTAACCGGGGCGGACCTCGGGCTCCTCGGGCCATCGATGCCCGGTGGCGAGCACGACCCGGTCGAACCTGCTTTGATATGGTGCTCCCTTTGTCGGAGCGACCGAAAGGCACAGGCCATCCGCCACGGCCGCAATGTCGAGGACCCGGCAGCGCGTCGCGATCTCGACCGTGATGCCATGGTCGCGTGCGCGGGCGATCAACGCGGTGAACTGATCCAGGAAATATTCGCCTAGCGCCAGGCGCGGATAGAAAGCGTGATCGTCGATCTGGTCAGGATCGATGCCGAGACGGACGAGCCGCGCACGGGGCTGTCGCTCGAGCCACGCGATCAAAGTTTCGTCGATCGGCGGAATCTCGACACTGGCGATGTTCGACAGCATCGCCGGATCGTTCCATCCCGGCCGGTATGGCGTCCCGAGCCCGGCGCGCGGCTGCTCCTCGAAGATGGTGATCTCCCCTGGCAGGATCTCCTCGTCGAGAAGCGCGCACAGAGTGTAGATCGTGGTCGGGCCGGCACCGACAAAGGCAATGGACAAGGACATGCGAACGGGAACGCCCGTCGTGCGAATTCGTGGCATCGCGCGGATGTCGCACCGCATCGTGTCGCCCGGTTCGGTGGTGGCAGACGGTGCGGGGCCGCATAAAGTCCTCTTGGCAGCGGCACCGCGTCCGGGCACACCGCTGCGATGTTTTCCACGCTGCTTCTGCTCGCCGCCCAGGCCGCCGCCGCCCCCGCGGCACCCCCGCTTGCCGTATCTGCTCCCGCGCCGACCGCGGCACCGCGATGGCCGACACGCGAAGCCGATTTCAGCATCAGGGATTTTCGCTTCGTCTCGGGGGAGACGCTGGCGGACCTGCGGATCCACTACACGACGCTGGGCCAGCCGCACCGCAATGCGCGGGGGGACATCGACAATGCGGTGATGGTGCTGCACGGGACGGGCGGCACCGGCAAGCAGTTCCTCGCTCCGCAATTCGCGGACGAACTCTATGGCCCGGGCCAGCCGCTCGACATCCGTCGCTACTGGATCATCCTGCCCGATGGCATCGGGCATGGCGGGTCGTCCAAACCCTCCGACGGGCTGAGGATGCGGTTCCCCCATTACGATTATGCCGACATGGTCGACGCGCAATATCGGCTGCTGAGCGAAGGGCTGGGGATCCGTCGGATGCGGCTGATCATGGGCACGTCGATGGGCTGCATGCATGGCCTGATGTGGGGCGAGACGCATCCGGATTTCGCGCGTGCGCTGATGCCACTGGCGTGCGAGCCGGTGCCGATCGCCGGGTTGAACCGCATGTGGCGGCAGTTGGTGATCGATGGGATCAAGGCGGATCCCGCATGGGCCGGCGGCGATTACAAGACGCAGCCGCTGCAGGGTCTGCGAACGGCCCAGACCGCCTTGTTCATCGCCGGTGCCGCGCCGCTCAATCTTCAGGCATCTTATCCAATGCGCGATGCCGCATCTGCCTTTGCGCAGGACCGGGTCGCCAAGGCGTTGCCGCTGCTCGACGCGAACGACCTGATCTATCAGGTCGACGCCTCGCGGACCTACGATCCCTCGGCGAAGCTCGCGGCGATCACCGCGCCGCTCGTCTGGATCAATTCGGCGGACGATTTCATCAATCCGCGCAATCTGGATTATCCCGTGCGCGCGGTTCGGCAGATGAAGTCCGCGCGGTTCCGCCTGATTCCCGAGACGACCGACACGCACGGGCACGGGACGCACACCTGGGCCGTCAACTGGAAGGCCGATCTTGCCGATCTGCTGGCGCGGACGGAGCGGGTGCCGGAATAGTCTGCCCTTGGCGGTCCAGGCCGGCCCCAGCGTTGGAACGGCCTATCCGGCAACGCGTTGGCTTCGGATGAACGGTCTTCCTCTGCTCGCCTCGGTCGCCCTGCTCGTCGCCGACCCCGGCAGCATCGCTGCGATGAAATGGGAGCGACGCGTGCTGCTGATCAGCGCACCGAGCGCGAAGACCGCCGAGCTTGCCGCGCAGCGCCGCATCATCGCTCGCTGGAAGGACGAGAGTGCGGCCCGCGACCTGAGCATCGTGGAAGTGGTTGCCCAGACGGTATCGGGCGCGAACGATACCGCCGCCGCGCTCCGCAAGACGTATCGGTTGCCCGCGACAGGTTTCGCCGCGATCCTGATCGGCAAGGACGGCGGTGAAAAACTGCGCAGCGCGCATCCCATTCCCGCCATCGTGCTCGAACGAACCATCGATGCCATGCCGATGCGTCAGGCCGGTAAGCGGTAATTTTCCCGGCCGGCGGGCACCGCATCGGTTTGGGCGACGAGAGCCCCACGCCCATTGCGCCCTTCGGAAATGAAGGGAGATCCCGTCCTGGATTTGTAAAATTTCATCAAAGGCGTCCGGTCACACCTTGCCTCGAACATAAGGCTCGGCCACGCGTTGCACCCACCTGATGGACGGTCTGCACTCACCGCGACCAAAAGACGAAACAGGAAGGAAATGATATGGCGGCCGACAAGATGGACATCGATCAGGCGACGATCCTCGACAATGTCGAGGAACGGATGGTGGAATTCAGCGCCGAGGTCGATGGCGAGGATTATGATTTCGGCGTGCAATATTCGGTGCTGAAGGCGCTGAGCGGGGATGAGCCGGAAGACGATGCGGTCCAGATGTTCAACATGTTCAGCGACGAGATCGCCGAAGCCGGTCTAGCCGCGCTGGCGCGTGACAGCGATCCGGCGATGATCGTGATCAGCGAAAACGACCTCGAATAATCTCGCCATGCCGGCGACGCGGGTGCTTCTCGTCTGTCTCGCCAACATCTGCCGTTCGCCGCTGGCGGAAGCAGCCTTCCGTCGGGAACGCCGATCGTACCGGCGTCATGATGGGATATCGCTTCCGCCGGCATCGGGGCTGGCATGTCGGTGATCCGCCCGACCGGCGTGCGCAGGCGACCGCGCGGCTTCTATCCGTTCGAAGCGAAAACGCCGTAACGTTCGCGCCAGGCGGCGACTTCGTCGTGCAGATGCGCAGGCGCAGGGTCTCCCGACAGGACCAGACGGGCGACATCGTTCTCGGGGTGCATCAGCATCTTCCGTGATCCATCGCTGAACCACACGGGAACCAGTTGATCGCACACGCTGTCAAGGACGGCGGCGGCCATGCCCTTCTCGATCGCGTCGGCACCGTTGAGCGCCCGAACGGTGATCGATACGCCCTCGAAGCAGTTTTGCGGCTGCTGGACGAAATTGAGCGACACGAGCAGGCCGGACCGGTCGGGCCGGGCGGCATCGGGCATGCTCGCGACCCTTCGCCAGGCGCAGAACCACGTCCGGCAGATGCGCGGGCGTTCGGCATGGATCCCGCATCCCCGGGCCGAAAGATGGACGCAGGGCGTGCCAGCGAGTTTCTTGAATTCGGGCGTGTCCACGGTCAGGACGGTGCAGCACGCCGTGCACTCGCCACACGCCCGATCGGGCAGGACCGGCCCCAGCAAAATGGTCTCGAGATCGGCCTCAGTGTCCATTCGTGTCGGGAGTGCCTCTGCGGGGATAGAAAGACAAGACCCGGGGCGGAGCGCCGAGCGACGCGAGGGGCCGACGCCGAAAACCCCGGCGCAAGGCGCGTCAGGTGTCGGTCATCACCCCCTGGAAGACGGGGTCTTCCAGCGCCAGCCCGGCACCCCGAGCCACGCAGGTCAGCGCATTCTCCGCGACGATCACGGGAAGGCCGGTGGCATCCGACAGAACCTGATCGAGCCGGGTCAGCAAACTGCCCCCGCCCGTCATCACGATCCCGCGATCCAGGATGTCCGCGGCCAGTTCCGGTTCGGTCTTCTCGAGCGCGGACAGGACGGCCTCGACGATCTGGCCCACCAGATCGCCCAGAAAGCCGGCGATTTCCTCCTCGGTCACCGTGATCTCGGCCGGGACGCCATGCAGCAGATCCCGTCCCTTCACGCGCAACGATGTGCCGTTCCCAGAGGAAGGCGCACGCGCGGAGCCGATATCGACCTTGATCCGCTCGGCGGTGGCTTCGCCGATCATCAGATTGTGGCGGCGCCGGATGCCGGAGGCGATCGCCTCGTCCATCCGGTCACCGCCGACCCGGACGGAGTTGCTGTACGCTAGGCCCCGCAGCGACAATACGGCCACTTCGGTCGTGCCGCCGCCGATATCGACGACCATCGCCCCGATCGGCTCGGTCACCGGCAGGCCGGCACCGATCGCCGCAGCCATCGATTCCTCGATCAGCGAGACCTTTCCGGCACCGGCATTGAAGGCCGCCTGTCGGATCGCCCGGCGTTCGACCATCGTCGCGCTCGCGGGGATGCAGATCGCGATGCTCGGGCGGCGCGGCAGGCGGCTCGCGCCGCCATGCGCCTTGTCGATGAAATGCTTGATCATCTGCTCGGCGACGTCGATGTCGGCGATCACGCCGTCGCGCATCGGGCGAACGGTGCGGATCGTGTCCGGCGTCTTGCCGAGCATCAGCTTCGCCTCGGCACCGATCGCACGGGTGCGGGAAACGCCGTCGATCGTCTCGATCGCCACCACCGAAGGTTCGTTCAGGACGATTCCCTTGCCCCGCACATAGACCACCGTATTCACCGTGCCGAGGTCGATCGCCAGGTCGTTGGACGCGAGCGAGAAAAACCGGGAAAGCCCCATTGCGATTCAATCTTTTGTTGTCGGACAAGACGGGCGACCCGCCCGCCTGCGCATCCGACTAATTTTCTCCCGACGCCAGCCGGATCAGGACGGACGGATGCATATTTGAGCCAGCAGACATTCTTGATCGTCGCTCGATCGGGATGAGAGCGCATTCGCTGCGGCCGATGTTGACCTCCGACCTCCGGCCATTAGTCTCACGGCCATGAACCCATCAGACTTGTCGCGCCGCGAGGCGCTCACCGCGGTCGCCGCCACCGCCGCGCTCGCCGCCGCTCCGGTCCGGGCTGCTGCGGCGCGAACGCCCGCCGCCGCCCTGCTCGATCGGCTCGCCTGGGGACTGCTCGAACTGCAACCGGGCGAGGCGACCCGGCTCGGCGTCGATACCGGCGTGCATTCAGCGCTTCGCGGCAAGCTGGACGATCGCTCGCCGGCGGGGGTCGCGCGGAGCCGCACATTCCTGTCCGACGCGCTGACGGCGCTGAAGCGCGTTTCCCGTGCCGGGCTCGACCCTTCCACGCTGACCAGCCTGGCGGTGACGGAAAGCGCGTTCCGCAACGCACTGGAGGGCATGGAGCTGCCGTACGGAGTCGCGACGATCGGCAGCTGGCGCAATACGCCCTATGGCGTGATCCAGAATGTCGGGGCGTGGCTCGACGTTCCGCAACTGCTCGACGGCGACCAGCCCGTGCGCACCGCCGCCGATGCGGAGGCCTATCTCGCGCGCCTGTCCGCCACGCCCGCGCAGCTCGATGGCGAGACGATGCGGATCGGGAGCGCGCGGCAGCAGGGTCTGGTGCCGCCCGCCTTCCTGCTCGACAAGACGATCGTGGGCGTGACGCAAACGATCGCCGAGGCGGCGCAGAGGGACGGGCCCTTCATCGGCCCGCTCGCGCGCAAGGTGACCGCGATTCCCGGCGATTGGACGGATCGCGCCGTGCGGGTCGTGCGGAGCGCGATCATCCCCGCGTTTGAGCGGCAACTCGCCGAATTGCGCGCGGAACGAGCGGTGGCGACCGATGCGGCAGGTTTGGGCACGCGCCCGCATGGCCCCGAATGGTACGCCTGGGGGCTGCGTGCCAGCACCACCACGAACCGCAATCCGGCCGAGATCCATGCGATCGGCCGGGCGCAGCTGATCGATCTGCAGGCGCGGATGGACACGATCCTGAAGGGCTTCGGCCTCGCCGAAGGCAGCGTCGCGGCGCGCGCCACCGCGCTGCAGGAGCGGCCCGGCATCGGCTTTCCCAACGATGACGAGGGTCGCCGCCAGATCGTCGCCTATATGCAGGGCAAGATCGACGCGATCCGCCCGCGCCTGCCTCAGGCCTTCCGGCGGCTGGTGAAAGGCAATCTCGAAATCCGGCGCATGCCGTTGGCGCAGGAGCCGGGTGCGCCAGCCGCGTATGGCGGGCCAGGGTCGCTCGACGGGAGCAATCCCGGCCGGATCTGGGTCAATCTGGCGGACCCCAAGATCCACAACAAGGTCACGATTCCGGATCTGGTGTTTCACGAAGGGATACCGGGCCATGTCTGGCAGGGGGATTATGCGCAGCAATTGCCGCTGATCCGCTCGATCCTGGCGTTCAACGCCTATTCCGAGGGCTGGGCGCTCTATGCGGAACAGCTCGCCGACGAACTGGGTATGTATGACGACGATCCCGCTGGGCGGCTCGGCTATCTGATGGGCCTGTCGTGGCGCGCGGTGCGGCTCGTGGTCGATACCGGCATTCACGCCATGGGCTGGTCGCGCGAGCGGGCACTGGACGAATTCATCGCCGCGACCGGCCTGCCGCGCAGCAACGCGGCCAGCGAAGTCGATCGCTATTGCGCGTGGCCGGGGCAGGCGTGCGGCTACAAGCTCGGCCAGACCGAGGTCGTCGCCCAGCGCGACCGGGCCAAGAAGGCGATGGGCGCGCGCTTCGACCTGCGCGATTTCGACCAGGCCGTGGTGGAAGGCGGCAACGTGCCGCTGAACGTGCTGGCGGACAACGTCACGCGCTATATCGGGACGGTTCCGAAGGGCTGAGATAGTCTAATGCCGTCCGTGCTGAGCTTGTCGGAGCACTGCCCTTTTCTTCGTTCGGCAGTTCCACCGGCCCGAAGAAAGGCGGCCCTTCGACAAGCTCAGGGCAGACGGGTAGGGTTCGGGGCTGATCGCCCTAATTGCGGTACAGCGCCTCCGCGTCGGCCTTGAAGCGGGCGCCACTGTCGCCGCGGCTGTAGAACATGTGCCCGCCGGGATAGACGCGCAACTGCACGCGCTCCGCCACGCCGAAGGCCGGCATCTGATCGACGATCAGGCGCGAGGCGAAGAACGGGCAGGACAGATCGTCCCAGCCGTGCACGATCAGCACGCGCATCTTGGCATCGGCGGCGATCGCCTTGCGCAGATCGGACACCGGCGTGTCGTCCGGCTTGCCGCGATCCCAGGCGCGGTTCACGGCGTAGGAGAGGGCGTTATATCGCGCCTCCGTCTTCCAGCCCACTTCGCGCGTTACGAAATCGACCATCGCGCTGGTGGTCGGCGCGATCAGCGCGTCGAGGATCGGATCGTTCGACTTCTGTTGCGGCGACCATGGAAAGGGATCGAACGCGGTGACGTTGGAATCGTAGACGCTGCCGATCGTGCCGTCGTTGCGGTGGACCTCGCGCAGAAACGTGCGGCTGTCGATCCGCCCGCCGAGCCGGCGGACCAGTGCGGGATCCAGCCCGGTCAGCTCGGTCACGCGGCCCACGATCCGCGCCGTCGCCTCGGGGTCCGAGCGTCCGCGCAACAGATCGCGCGCGAAATCGCCGCGCGTATAGGCCTCGACATCGCTCATCGCCGCCGGGGTCAGCCGCCCCTGCCGCTCGAGATTGGCCGCTGCCATCGAGGGCAGGTCGATCATCCACGGCAGGGGCGACAGCGCCGTGGCATCGTCGCCCGAAGCCGGGTCGAGATAGGGCGAGACCATGATCAGGCCGTTCACGCCCACGCCAATCTGCGATTGCAGCTCATAGGCGATGCGCGGCGCACGATAGCCGCCATAGCTTTCGCCCATGATGTACTTCGGCGAGCGCAACCGCCCGGCCTTGACCAGCCAGTCATAGACGACCTTCGACAGATATTTGATGTCGGGGTCGTTGGCGTAGAAAGCCTTCTTCGTCTCCGCCTCGTCGACCAGGCTGCGGCTGAACCCGGTGCCGACCGGATCGATGAAGACCAGATCGGTGAAATCGAGCCAGCTGTTGGGATTGTCACGCGCGATCGGCGCGTCGGACGGGGCGTCGCCCTGCGCACCGAACTGCACGCGCTTCGGCCCCACCGCGCCGAGGTTCAGATAGACCGACGCCGCGCCCGGCCCGCCGTTGAACGCGAAGGTCACGGGGCGCGCGGGATCGCGGCCGGGCACGGTATAGGCGGTGTAGACGACCTGCCCGATCTCCTTGCCCTTGTCGTCGCGCACGGAAATCATCCCGACGCTCGCCTGATAGGTGATCGCGCGGCCACCGATCCTCGCGGTCTGCGTGATCGTCTTGTCGGCGGACATCGGCGGCAGCTTGGGGCCTTCCTCCGTCTTCTTCTCGACCGTGGTGGTGGTCTTGTCGGCCTGGGCATGCGCGGCGGTGGCGGTGGCGAACAGCAGGAGAGCGGCGGACAGGAGGCGGGTGGCGGTCAACGGAATCACTTTCTTACTGCTTGCCGGCGATGGCGGGGGCAGGGGCGGGGGAAGGGGCGGGGGCGGGCGCGGCGGACGCGCGATAGCGATCGAACCAGGCGAGGATCGCCGAGGCCTTGGCCGCCGATTGCGACGGCCGCGAGGTGAAGCCGCCATGGCTCGCGCCCGGCAGCTTGACCAACGCGGTGGGTACGCCTCGGATCTGCAGCGCGGCATAATATTGCTCGGATTCGGAAACCGGCGTCCGATAATCCTCGCTTCCCACCACCACCAGGGTCGGCGTCTTGACGTTGCCGACCAGGCTCAGCGGCGACCGGTTCCAATAGCTCATCGGATCCTCCCACGGCAGCTTGGTGAACCAGTAGCGCGACGTGAACAACGTATTGTCCATCGTCAGCGCCTCGCTGACCCAGTTGATCACCGGCTTCTGCGTCGCGGCGGCCTTGAACCGGTCGGTCTTGCCGACGATCCAGGCGGTCAGCACGCCGCCGCCCGATCCGCCGGTGACGAACAGGTTGTTCGCATCCGCCGTCCCGTCGGCGATCGCGGCATCGACCGCGGCCATCAGGTCGTCGTAATCGGCCGACGGATAGGCCTTGTCGATCAGGTTGGCGAATTCGGCTCCGTAGGAGGTCGATCCGCGCGGATTGGTCCACAGCACGGCATAACCCGCGGCGGCGTAGAGTTGCACGTCGGTCGCGAAGCTCGGGCCATAGGCGCTGTTTGGGCCGCCATGGATTTCGAGGATCAGCGGAACGCGCTGTCCGGCCGTGCGCCCCGGTGGCGTCGCCAGCCACGCGTCGATCGACCGGCCATCGGGGGCCGTCACTGCGATCTTGCGCACCGGAGCCAGTGCCTTGGACGCCGTCATCACGGCATTGAGTTGCGTCAGACGGCGCGGCTTGCCGCCGCTCCACACCCAGACGTCGGCGGGCGCGCCGGCATCGCCGCCGGTATAGGCGATCGTGCCGCCGCGCGAGACCGAGAACTCGCCGCCGGTATAGGGCCGGTCGAGCCCGCCGCCCTCGACATTGTCGATCAGCGGCGAAAGTTTCCCGTCGAGGCCGATGCGCGCGATCCGGCGGCGGCCATGATCGTCATAGCTGGCATACAGGCTGCGCCCGTCCGCCGCCCAGGCCGTGGCCTCGATCCCGCGATCCAGCGATGCTGTGAGCGAGCGCGGGCCGGCGGCATCGCGATCGCCCACATAGAGCTGCGCATTCTCGTAACTGCGCCTCTTGTCATCGAACCCCAGCCAGGCGATGCGATTGCCGTCCGGCGACACCAATGGCTGGCCGTCCGGCCCGTCGCGCGTCGTCAGCATGCGCAGCGCGCCGCTCGCCACGTCGATCGCGATCACGTCGGAATTCATCACCTGCCGTTCGGCCTCGGGACCGCGGATCGCGGCGAACACGATCTCCCGGCCATCGGGCGTCCAGGACAATGGCCCGCCATCGTCGAACGCGCCGAACGTCAATTGCCGCGCCGCGCCTCCATCCGCCGCGACGACGAACAGATGGTCGCGGTCCGGCTTGACGTAGCCGGGACCGTCGTTGCGATAATTGACCCGGTCGATGACGGTCAGCGGCTCGGCCCATTTCGCCCCCTCGGGCTTGGGCGGCGCTTTGCCCAGCGTCGTCGCCTCGCCCGCCACGGTCGCGACATAGGCCAGGCGCGTGCCGTCCGGCGACCAGGCGAGCGCCTGCGGATCGCCGGGGAAGCTCGTCACCCGCGCGCTGGCCCCGCTCGCGATCCAGCGCACGAACAGTTGGGATCCGCTGCCGTCGCCGGCGGCATAGGCGATGCGCGTGCCATCCGGCGACCAGCGCGGGCTCGATCCTTGCGCAACCAAAGGCGACTGGCGGCCGGACGCGACATCGATCAGCCAGAGCGACGATTGCATCCGGTCGTTCATCACGTCGCCGGAGCGCCGCACATAGACGATCGAGCGTCCGTCCGGGCTGATCTGCGGATCGGCGGCGATCGACAGGCCGAATAGATCCGCGCCGGTGAACACGCGCGACGGCGCGTCGGCGGGCGCGGCGTTCGGCTGCTGCTGCGCGACGGCCGGCGTCGCGGCAAGGATCAGGAAGGCGAGGGACAAACGCACGGATGGCTCCTTCGATAAAGGCCGGAGCATCATGCCCGATCGCCGTGCCCGCGCAACCGCCATTCGCTGGACATAAAAACGGCCCGACAGGGGCGCTGTCGGGCCGGAGGTTACGCTAGGGAGCTTACCCGGCGTGTTTCGGTGCCGCCTCGGCGGGAAATCCTATTGGCCGTTGCCGAGTTCGCCCGCGGCATTGTCGACGACGGCATTGTCCGGGCCGGCCGCATTGTCGGCGAGCGGATCGGCGCCGCCGGCGAAATTGCCGTCCGTCACGGGGCTCTCGTCGTTCAGCACGACGTCGCTCGACGTGATGTTGGTCGTCTCGTCCTGCTTCGCGCAGGCGGATACCGTCAGTGCGGTGCCGAGCAGGATCGGCAGGGCCAGATTGATCTTCTTCATGGAAACTCCTTCTTCGGTGGTGAGATGATCGTCATGCTGCGACCGATGCGCGCAGCGAGCTGCCGACGAGCGAGAAGAACGCGCGGCTTTCGGCCGATCGATCGACATTCCATTCCGGGTGCCATTGCACCGCCAGCACGTCCGCGCCGCACGGCCGTGCCCAGATCGCCTCGATCAACCCGTCCTCGGCCGCGATCGCCTCGATCGACAGGCCGCCGCCCAACCGATCGATGCCCTGTTCGTGCACCGAATTGACCGACATGCGCCGCCGACCGGTGGCGCGCGCGAGCAGACCGGCGTCGTTCAGCTCGACATCGTGGCAATGGCCGAACAGTTCGTCGAAGCACCCGTCCCACGATCCGCGGTGATGCCGCCCGTGACAGGCATCGGTGGAGAGCGTGCCGCCGAACAGCACGTTGATCTCCTGCAGGCCACGACAGATGCCGAACACCGGCTTGCCCGCCTCGATCATCTTGCCGGCGAGCGCCAGCGCCACCTCATCGCGCTCAGGATCGGTGCATTGCCCGGCCGGCAGTGGCGCGCCGCCATAGCGGGCCGGCGCGACGTTGGAGCGCGATCCGGTAAGCAACAGCCCGTCGAGCATGATCGCCATCGCGGAGATATCGACCGCCTCGATCACCGCGGGCACGAGCACCACCGTCGCATCGGAAAAGCGCGAGAGCGGCGCGACGAAGCGGGTGGCGACGGTCTGGACGGGGCGAACGACCGCCTCGTTGCAGCACAGGACGCCGACGATCGGGCGCGGCGTGGCGCGCTCGGCGCTCATGCCGAAGCCGCCCGCAAGAGCACGTCGCGCAGCGCGAGGCCGGCTTCGGTATCGAGTCGCTGCGCCTCGGGCTGCACCAGCACGCTGTCGTCGGGCACGTCGGACAGCAGCCAGACATTTCCACCGATGGTCGATCGCGCACCGATCGTGACGCGGCCGAGGATCGTCGCGCCGGCATAGATCACCACATCGTCGCCGACGATCGGATGGCGGGCATGGCGTTCGCGCACGTCGTGCGGCGTCGCGCCGATCGGGCTGCGCGCACCCAGCGTGACATGCTGGTACAGCCGCACGCGCGCGCCGATGATCGCGGTCTCGCCGATCACGACGCCGGTGCCGTGATCGATGAAGAAGCTCTCGCCGATTGTCGCGCCGGGATGGATGTCGATGCCGGTGCGTTCGTTGGCGAGTTCGGAGATCAGCCGCGCGACGATCGGCGCGCCCAGCGCGTTCAGTTCGTGCGCGATGCGGTGATGCAGGCTGGCGATCGCGCCGGGATAGCAAACCAGGATCTCGTCCACGCTGCGCGCCGCCGGATCGCCCAGAAAGGCCGCCTCGACATCGCTGTCCACCAGCCGCCTGATATCGCCCAGAGCCGCGGCGAACAGCCGGACGATCGCCGGTGCCTGATCGGCATCGAACAGCCCCGCCTCGGGCTGCCAATAGCCCAGTTCGTTGCCGATCTCGCGTTCCAGGTCGGTCAGCGCGGCGAGCAGCTTGGCGGCGACGAAATTGTCTTCGTCGGCGAGGTTGCCGCGAAACTGGCCCAGCCGGCGCGGGTAGAGCGCGGCGGACAATTGCCGCACGATCTGTTCCAACGCCGCACGCGACGGAAAGCTGACGACGTCGCGAGCTTCGTCCTGCCGCGCCCGCCAATCTTCGCGGGCCGCGCGCAGATCGGCAATGGCGTCGCCGACCGAGAATTCCTTGACGGTGACCGCCCGGGTGTCGTGGCGGGTGTCGGTCTGCTGCGCGGTCATTGCTGCCTCCGACCCTGAGCATATCCTACTCACACGATGGGAATTCATAGAAATGCTTCGCCGGGGCAAAGCAGGCCTTTGCGGATGCGGTTTGCGTGATACGAAGACGGTTCGACAATCGTTGGCCGACATGGGAACTTCGCGCCGCATCAGCGTTTAGCGCGGTTGACGGCGTTGGGCCGGGGGGCTTTGAAAAGGGGATGGGCTTGCGCGCTCCATATCTGCTGGCGATGTCGGGCATGTTGCTGGCGACCGGGTGCAGCCATTCGGTCACGTCGCCCGCGCCGCCCAAGGTGGAGACCGCGCCGGATTTTCCGCTCCAGACCTCGACCATCGTCGTGCCGATTTCCAGCTCGCTCGACGATCTGCAGCGCGCGCTGGAACAGCAACTGCCGCGCCGCCTGTGGGGCATCGACAAGCGGCTGGACACATGCGTCGGGGAGAAGCGCGTCGATCTGGGCATCGCCAGGCTGAAGGTGGTGCCGAACCTTGGCTGTCGCATCGTCGGCGATGTGCGGCGCGGCAAGATCACGCTCGGCGGAAGCGGCGATCGGCTGACGATCACGATGCCGATCCACGCGGCGATCGCGGCGCAGAAGGTCGGCGGCGTGGTGTCGAAGACCGCGACCGGCGATGCCGTCGTCCATGCCGTCGCGCGGCTGTCGATCGTCGGAAACTGGCGCCCGTCCGCCAGGGTGTCGATCGCCTATGACTGGACCACCCCGCCGGGGGTCGATTTCCTCGGCCAGCGGATCGAATTCGTGAGCAAGGCCGATGCACGGTTGAAGCCGGTGATCGCCAGGCTCGAGCAGACGCTGCCGCGCGAACTCGACAAATTGAACCTCCGCGCCAAGCTGGCCGGCGCCTGGAAGCAGGGTTTCACCTCGATCATGCTCAACCGCGAACGCCCGCCGGCGTGGATGCGGATCACGCCAAAGCGGATCGGGTTCGGCGGCTACCGGATCCAGCGGCGCAATCTGGAACTGCTGCTGTCGGCCGAGGCGTATACGGAGACGTTCGTGGGCGATCGGCCGGCCGATCCCGCCGTCACGCCCTTGCCGCCGCCTGCCGCCGCGATCGGTCAGCGTGGGCTCAATTTCTTCATCCCCGTACTGGCCGATTATGCGCAGCTGGAACCCGTCGTACGCCGTGCTCTGCTCAAGCGTGCGCAGAAGGGCATCACGCTCGCCGGTGTCGGGCCGGTCGACGTCACGTTCGGCAAGGTCACGGTCTATGCCACCGATGGCGGACATCTCGCGGTCGGCGTCGTCGCCGAGGCGAAGGCGAAGCAGAATTCGTTGCTGTCGACCAAGGGCGAGGTCTGGTTGACCGCCGTGCCCTACAATGTGGCCAATTCGCAGCTCGTGCGCGTGCGCGATCTGACCCTGGCGACGAACACCGACAATAGCATCACCAACCTGCTCGTCGCGTTGTTCAAGGACACCTCGATCCGCGACAGTATCGCGCAGGGCCTGACGCATGATTTCGCGCCGGATTACGCGAAGGTGCTGGCGTCCGCGCGCAAGGCGATCGGTGCGCGGCGCGAGGGCGATTTCCTGCTCTCGGCGGACGTGACCAAGGTGGAGAACGGCACGCTGGCGGTGACCGGGCAGGGGCTGTTCATGCCGGTGCGCGCCACGGGCCAAGCGACGATCGCGTACAGGCCGCGATAGGGTTCCCGGCTCACGCCGCGGGGAAATGCTCGGCGAGCGTGGCGTGGATCTGCGCGACGACGGCGGCGCCTTCGCCCACCGCCGATGCCACGCGCTTGGTCGATCCGGCGCGGACGTCGCCGATCGCGAACACGCCGGGCAGGCTCGTTTCCAGCGGCCGGCCGGTCCGCCCGGTGACGATGAAACCCTTGTCGTCGGTCTCGACACAGCCTTCCAGCCAGCCGGCATTGGGATCGGCACCGATGAACAGGAAGACGTGGTGCAGCGTGCAGCGCGAAATGGTGCCGTCGGCTACGCGGCGGAAGGTCGCGGCCTGCAACGCGCCGGCGGCGTCGCCCTCAAGTCCTACGATCTCGCTTCCGACATGCATCGTGACGTTGGGCAGCGCGGCGATCCGATCGATTAGGTAGCGCGACATCGTCGCGGCGAGAGGGCGCCGGACGATCAGATGCAACCGCTTCACCTTGGGCGCGAGGAACGCGATCGCCTGCCCCGCCGAATTGCCGCCGCCGACCAATGCGACCTCCTCGCCGTCACACAGCTTCGCCTCGGTCGGCGATACCCAATACGACACGCCGGCGCCTTCGAACTTCGACAGTTCGGCGATGTCGGGCCGGCGATAGCGTGCGCCGGACGCGACGATCACGGTGCGCGCGCGAATGCGCTGATCGTCGGCAAGCCGGAGCGACAGGGGCGATCCCGCGCCGTGCGCGTCGGCGCATTCCAATTGCTTCACGCCGAGCGGAATGGCCATTTCGGCACCGAACTTCAGCGCCTGGTTGAAGGCGCGACCGGCCAGCGCCTGTCCGGAAATGCCGGTCGGGAAGCCGAGATAGTTCTCGATCCGGGCCGACGCGCCGGCCTGTCCGCCCATCGTATGTTCGTCCAGCACGATCACCGACAAGCCTTCGGACGCGGCATAGACCGCGGCGGCCAGGCCGGAGGGGCCGGCACCGACGATCGCGACGTCGTACAGCGCGTCCGGAGCCAGTTCGGGCGTCAGGCCCAGGCAGGCCGCCATCTCGGTTTCGCTCGGCCGCTTCAGGATCGCGCCGTTGGGGCACACGACCAGGGGCAATTCCTGCGGCAGGACGCCGGCGCGCTCGACGAAGGCGCGCCCTTCCTCGTCGGATCGCACGTCGAGCACCAGATTGGGATGGCCGCTGCGGTTGAGGAAGTTCTGCAGGCGCGTGATGTCCGCGCTGCCCGGCACGCCGATCAGGATCGTGCCTGCGCCCTCCTGGATGAGCCCGACGCGGCGCAGGATCAATGCACGCATGACGATCTCGCCGATGTCCGCGGATCCGATCATCAGCGCGCGCAGATGCGCCGCGTCGAATGGCAGCGCACGGCAACCCTCTGGCCCGGCATGCCCGCCGGCGAGTGCCGGCCGGCCGGACAATTGCGCGACTTCGCCGGTCAACTGGCCGCGATGATAGGTGACGATCGGTGTTTCATGGTTCAGCCCGTCGCGGCGGACGACCTCGATCGACCCGTCCAGCACCAGCCAGGCCGGGCTGTGTTCGTCGGCGATCCTGAATACGTGCTCACCGGCCGCGAAGCTCCGCGCCGGGCCGCTGGCGAAGCGCTGCGCCGACTCCATCTGCACGGCGTCGAAGGTCGGGAACATCTGGTCGGCGCGGGTGTCGCTCAAGCTCATTGGGAGGCCCTCGCCTGATGCGCCATGGTCCGAGACTTACGCTTCATAGAAGGCTGCGGCAACGGCTCAGCGGTCCTTGAACTGCCCACCCACCAGCGGGGCAAGCTTGTCGGCGATGCGGGCGACGCCTTGAACATTGGGATGAACATGGTCCCCTTGCATGAGCGCAGGATTGCCGATCACGCCGTCGAGGATGAAGGGGTAGAGCGTGTCCTTGTGCGACGCGGCCAGCTCCGGCCAGATGCGATCGAACGCGGCGACGTACTCCGGACCGAGATTGGGCGGCGCCTTCATGCCGGTGAGCAAGACCGGAAGGCCGCGTTTCTCCAGTTCGTCCAGCATCGCGGCCATATTGGCACGGGTTTCGGTCGGCGGGATCTGGCGCAGGACGTCGTTGCCGCCGAGGCCGAGCATGACGAGGTCCGGCTTGCGTGGCAGATTGTCGAGCACGAAGGCCAGACGCTGCCGCCCCGCCGCGCTGGTATCGCCGGAGACGCCGGCATTGACGATCGTCGCGTTGATCCCGTCGCGCCGCAGTCGGACCTGTACGACATCGGGCAGGCTTTGGCCGCGATCGAGCCCGTAGCCGGCGTACAGGCTGTCGCCGAACGCGAGAATGAGCCGTTCCGGACCCGCGGGTCGCGCCACTTTCGCCACCATCGGGTTTGCCGAGGGCGTGGGCGTGGGCGTGGGCGTCGGGGCGGGGCCACCGCAGGCAGACAACAAAGCCGAGAGGAACAGGGCTTGGATAAGCGCGAACGCCACCGCATATCGGCTCAACGGCAATGCTCCGACCAAGGCAAATCCTCCGACATGACCGAACCTTCTATGGTGATCGACGCCCGCAATGTCACGTTGACGCTGGGCGACACCGCGATCCTGCGCGGCGTGGACCTGTCCGTTGTGCCGGGCGAGAGCGTCGCTTTGCTCGGCGCGTCGGGTTCGGGCAAGTCGTCACTGATGGCGATCCTGACCGGGTTGGAACGCGCGAGCGCGGGACAGGTGCTGGTCGCCGGGCTGGATTTCGGATCGCTCGACGAGGATGCCTTGGCCCATGCGCGGCGCGGGCGGATTGGCATCGTATTGCAGGCTTTCCATCTGTTACCGACGATGACGGCACGGGAGAATGTCGCCGTGCCGATGGAACTGGCCGGTAGCGCCGATGCCTGGGCACGGGCGGAGGCTGAGCTGGCGGCGGTCGGGCTGGGGCATCGGCTGGATCATTATCCTGCGCAATTGTCGGGCGGGGAACAGCAGCGCGTGGCGATCGCCCGTGCGCTCGGGCCGCGTCCGCCGCTGGTGTTCGCCGACGAGCCGACCGGCAATCTCGATACCGCGACCGGTGCTTCGATCATGGATTTGCTGTTCGATCGCCGTGCCGATCTGGGTGCAACCTTGGTGGTGATCACGCATGATCGCGCGCTGGCGGAGCGTTGCGATCGGGTCGTGACGCTGGCCGACGGGCGGGTGGTTTGATGGGCTGGTCGTTTGCCTGGGGACTGGCGCGGCGCGAACTGGACTGGCGTTTTCGCGGGCTCCGGCTGCTGGTGGCTTGCCTGTTCCTTGGCGTCGGTGCGCTGGCGGCGATCGGCAGCCTGGCCGATGCGGTCGGCGGCGAACTGGCCTCGCGCGGGGCGAGCATTCTTGGTGGCGACGTGGAGTTCGCGACGTCGCAACGGCTGGCCGAGCCGGCGGAGCGCGTGGCTATGGCCCGGCTGGGGCAGGTTTCGGAAACCGTTAGGATGCAGGCCAACGCGCTTGCCGGCGCGACCGGGGCGCCGATCCAGCTGAAGGCGGTGGATGGGGCGTATCCGCTCTACGGCGCGGTGAAGCTGACGGACGGGCGGTACGTCGCCGCGCCGCCCGCCGGGCAGGCGTGGATCGGGCGATCGCTGGCCGATCGGCTAGGCCTCAAGCGCGGCGCGACGATCCGGATCGGCGCGGCAAGCATCGCGGTCGGCGGGATCATCGCCGACGAGCCGGATCGGCTGGGCGAGGGCTTCACGCTTGGGCCGGTGGCGATCGTGCCGATGTCCGCGCTGCCGGCGACCGGATTGATCCAGCCGGGCAGCCTGTACGCCACGAAATATCGTGTGCGCCTGCCCCTATTTCGCACCCCCGCCACGGTGGTGTCCGATTTCCGCAAGGCGTTTCCAGCCGGTGGCTGGGAGGGCAAGACGCGCGACCGGGCGTCGCCGGGGGCGTCGCGCTTCGTCGACCGGATGGGTGAATTCCTCACGTTGGTCGGCCTAGCGGCGTTGGCGATCGCCGGGATCGGCGTTGGCAATGGCGTGGGATCGTTCCTGGCCGGGCGACGCGCCGGGATCGCGACGCTGAAGGTGCTGGGCGCCACCTCTGCGGATATCGCGAGAATCTATGCGATCGAGATCGCGGTGGCGGCGCTGGTCGGGATCGTTGGCGGGCTGCTGGTCGGCGCGGCGGCGGTGCCGGTGCTGGTGCGTTTGCTCGGGAGCGTGCTGCCGGTGGCGACCGACCTGCCGATCGAACCGTGGCCGCTGGTGCGGGCGGCGGCGTATGGCGTGCTGATCGCGGTGGCTTTCGCCGCGCCGCCGCTGGCCGCGGCCGGCCGCACCTCCGCCGCCGGGCTGTTGCGCGGCGCGCTCGCCCCGCTCAGCGCACCGTCGTGGCGCGGGCGGATCGTCGCACTCGGGGCTGGGCTGGCGGCGATCGCGCTGGCGATCGGGACGTCGCAGCAACCGGGGCTGGCGGCGATGTTCCTTGCCGCCGTCGCGGGCACCTTGCTGCTGCTGGCGGGGTTGGGCCGCCTCGTCCGGATCGCTGCCGCGCGTGCACCACGCCCGCGCCGGCCGCTGATCCGACTGGCGTTGACCGCAATGTATCGGCCGGGCGCGCGGACCGAGGCTTTGGTCGTCGCGCTCGGCCTCGGGCTGACGCTGTTCGTGTTGCTGGCGGCGATCCGCACCAGCATCGACGCCAATATCGCGACGACCGTGCCGGCCCGCGCGCCGGCCCTGTTCGCTCTCGACGTGCCGCGTCCGCGTGAGGCGGAGTTCCGCCGCGTGGTGACCAGGGCCGCGCCCGCGGCCGTGATCCGCACCGTGCCGATCCTGCGCGGCACGATCACAGCGTATCGCGACGTGCGCGTCGCCGATCTCAAGACGCTGCCGGAGGGGGCCTGGGCGCTGCGCGGCGAACGCGGGCTGACCTATGCGGCGACCTTGCCCGAGGGCAGTACGCTGGTGAGCGGCACATGGTGGGCAAAGGATTATGCCGGGCCGCCACTGGTCTCGGTGGACGAGCGGCTTGCGCAGGCGCTCGACCTGAAGCTGGGCGATGCGATCACCGTCAGCCTGCTCGGCGTGGAGCGTACCGCGCGCGTCGCCTCGCTCCGGCGGATCGAGTGGGATACTTTGGGCTTCAACTTCGTGCTGGTCTTCTCGCCGAACACGCTGATCGACGCGCCGCATAATCTGGCGGCGACGATCGACCTCCCCAAGGGTCGCGAGGATGCGGTGACGCGGGCCTTGCTTGGGCCGTTTCCCTCGGTGTCGGTAATCGAGGTGCGCGGCGTGCTGGCGCAGGTGCAGGATCTGGTCGGGCAGGTCGCCGCCGCCATCGCCGCCGCCGCCAGCGTGGCGATCGCGGCGGGAATCGCGGTCTTGATCGGCGCGATCGCGGCGGCGCGGGAGGCGCGGACCTATGATGCGGTGGTGTTGCGCATGCTGGGCGCAACGCGGATGCAACTGCTGGCCGGACAGGTGATCGAATATCTACTGCTGGGCAGTGTCGTGGCTCTGGTCGCGGTCGGGATTGGGCTGGCGGGAGCGTGGTATGTCGTGGTGGGGCTGTTCAGCTTCACCTGGGCACCCGATCCGCTGGTGGTGGCGACGACCTTGTTCGCCGGACTGGGCCTGACCGTGGCGATTGGACTGGCCGGGGCGTGGCCGATCCTGAGTGCGCGGCCGGCGCGGGCGTTGCGACAGATTTAGGCTGTGTTTTAGCCAGCCGGTATTCCCATAGCCCGTCCGTGCTGAGCCTGTCGAAGCAATGCCTTTCTTCTCGACGGTGGAAAAGAAGGGCAGTGCTTCGACAGGCTCAGCACGACCGGAGAAAGGAGGTGAGCCTCACTTCGTACGCGCGATCCAGTCGTCGATCTTCTTTTCCAGCACCGGCATCGGCAACGATCCGGTATCGAGCACTTCGGCATGAAACGCGCGCGGATCGAACTTCGCGCCCAGCGCCGCCTTGGCCTTCGCCTTGGTGCGCAGGATCGTCAACTGGCCGATCTTGTAGGCGAGCGCCTGACCGGGAATGGCGATATAGCGTTCGACCTCGGCGGTGGCGTCGGTCCGGGCCATCGGGGAATTGGCCATCATATAAGCGATCGACTGATCGCGGGTCCAACCCTTGGAATGGATGCCGGTATCGACCACGAGGCGCATCGCGCGCAGCATCTCGTCGTTCAGGCCGCCCATGCGCTGATATGGGTCGGTCTCCATGCCGAGGTCCGGCCACAGGCTCTCGGCATAGAGCGCCCAGCCTTCGACATAGGCGGTGTTGCCGCCGAAGCGCATGAAGGCCGGCAGTTTCTCGTTTTCCGCCGCTAGGCTGATCTGGAAGTGATGCCCCGGCACCGCTTCGTGGAGGAACAACGTTTCCATCTCCCACATGTAACGCGATGGCAGATCGTAGGTGTTGTAGAAGAACACGCCGGGCCGCGAGCCGTCCGGCGTGCCCTGCTGGTAGGAGCCGCCGGCATCGGTCTTTTCCTTGTAGGCCGGGACCGGGCGGATCTCGAGTTTCGACTTGGGGATCAGCGAGAATTGCTCGCGCACGCGCGAATCCACGCGCTTTCCGATCGCCTCGTAGCGCAACCGCAGATCGTCGGCCGATTTAGGTACGAACTGCTTGTCGGTGCGCAGGAATTCGAAGAATTGCGGCAGCGTGCCCTTGAAGCCGACCTTCTGCTTCTGGGTCTCCATCTGCTTCAGGATGCGCGCGACTTCGGACAGGCCGAGCTGGTGCACCTCGTCGGCCTTGAGCGGCAGGGTGGTGCTCGATTCGATCAGGTAGTCGTACAGTTTCGCGCCGCCCGGCATCGCCGACAGGCCGACGCTGTCGCGCGCGGCGGCGAGATAGGTGTTGGCCAGGAAATCGCGCATCCGCTGATGCGCGGGGATCAGTACGTCGCGGATCTGCGTGGCGTACGCCGTCTTCAGCCGCGCCTGATCGGAAGCGGAAATGCCTTCGGGAAATTTCTTCACCGGGCCGTAGAAGGTCGATCCTTCGACGCCCTCCTTGATGATATTGTCGAACTGCTCGATCATGTTGCGCACGACGAGCTTGGGCTGGACCACGCCGGATTTCATACCCTCGCGGAAGCGTACGATCGCGAGGTCGAGCTGCGCGGCATATTGCACGTTGCGCTTCAGGTTGTTCTCATAATCGACCAGGGTCTTGAATGGCGCGGCACCCTGCCCCGAGGCGAAATCGGGGTAGAAACCCTGGACGCCGTTGAAATGATCGAGCGGGCGCACGGCAGTGAGCGCGACGATATCTGGCGTCATGCCCTTCAGGCCGATCACCGTGCTGTGGCGGAAGACGTCGTAGGCGATCTGGTCGGTGGGGGTGAGCTTCGTGCGGTCGATGGCGTTCAGGCGGCGCAGATCGTCCTGCCCGGCGGCGCGCTCGGCATCGATCGCCTGATAGGAGAAGAAATCGCCGAGCCGGTCGGCGTAGCGCAGGTCGCCGCGGAAAATCGCGCCGATCGGGTTGCGTTTCAGGCCGGCTTCGTCGCTGTCGTGGAACAGTTGCTTGAGTTTGGCGTCCTCCGGCCCGTCGCCGGGCAGCGCGACGGGCGGCGGGGTCTGGGCCAGCAGCGGAGCGGCGCAGGCGGCGAGGAGGGTTGTGGCGAGCAGGGCGCGGAGGCGCGTCTTTGGCGATGTCATGGCGGCATGGACTATGCGCGTGCGGGGCATCGGGCAAGCGTTGCTTGCGGCTTGACGGCGCCGGCCGGCTCGCGGACATCGGCGGGCATGATGCGTCGTATCCTCTCGATCTTCGAGCCCTTCATCCTGATGCTGCTCGGCACCGTGGTGCTGGCCACATTCCTGCCCGCGCGGGGCGCGTGGACCGAGATGTTCTCGGTCGCCGCCGATGTGGGCATCGTTCTGTTGTTCTTCCTGCACGGGGCGAAGCTGTCGCGCGCGGCGATCTATGACGGCGTGCGGCACTGGCGGCTGCATCTCGCCGTGCTGGGGGTGACGTTCGTGCTGTTCCCGCTGCTCGGGCTGGGGCTCGGCACGCTGCCGTTCCTTAGCGGTCCGGCGGCGGCGGGGATGCTGTTCCTGACGCTGCTGCCCTCGACCGTGCAATCCTCGATCGCCTTCACCGCGATCGCGCGCGGCAATGTGGCGGCGGCGGTGTGCAGCGCGTCCTTCTCCAACCTGCTCGGCATCATCGTGACGCCGGCTCTGGTCGCGTTGCTGATGCAGGGCGACGGCGGCATCTCTCTGGCGTCGATCGAGACGATCGTGCTGCAACTGCTCGTGCCGTTCGTGGCCGGGCATCTGTTGCGGCCGCTGATCGGCGGGTTCGTGGCGCGGCACAAGGCGGTGCTGTCGATCGTCGATCGCGGGTCGATCCTGCTGGTCGTCTACAGCGCGTTCGGCGCGGCGGTGGTCGGCGGGTTGTGGCATCGCCTGTCGCCGACCGATCTGGCGATCATCTTCGGCTTGTGCACCGTGTTGCTGGCGCTGGTGCTGCTGGCGACGTGGGCGCTGGGGCGGCTGATGGGATTGAGGCTGGAAGACGCCATCGTGCTGCAATTCTGCGGATCTAAGAAGAGTCTTGCCTCCGGCGTGCCGATGGCCGGCGTGCTGTTCCCGGCGGCGCAGGTCGGTGTCGTGCTGCTGCCGCTGATGCTGTTCCACCAGATCCAACTGATCGCCTGTGCGGTGATCGCCCGGCATTATGCCGGCCGGGTGGAGACCTAAGCCACAGGCTTTCGCGCGTAGAGGCCGTAGGCCAGGATCACCGCGTAGCAGGCTGCCGGGACGATCAGCGCGAAGGCCAGACTGTGGCTCACGTCGCTGACGTAGCCGGTGAGCGGCGGGATCACCGCACCGCCGACGATGGCCGTGGCGATGACGCCCGACCCTTCGGAGGCGCGCGCGCCGAGGCCTTCGCTGGCCAGCGTGAAGATCGTCGGGAACATGATCGCGTTCATCAGGCCGATCGCCAGCAGCGCCCAACCGGCCACGACGCCATCGGTATTGGCGGAGAGCAGGACCAGAGCGATCGCGCCGGTGGCGACGCCGGCCAGCACCTTGCCCGGTGAGAAAAACTGCAATGCGAGCGCACCGACGAAGCGTCCGATCAGCGCGCCGGCCCAATAGAGCGCGACATAATCGCCTGCCGTCTGGCGATCGACCGCCCAGACGGTCGACTGGCTGAGATAATTGACGATCATCGATCCGATCGCGACCTCGGCCCCGACATAGAGGAAGATGCAGGCCGCACCGGCGGAGAAGCGCGGGCGGCTGAGCAGGGTGAGCGGATGGAACATGCCGACGCCGGCGATCTGCTTTTCCTGCAGCCGGTTGCGCCGCGTCCATACCACGCCGGCGATGATCAGCAACGCGACCGCGAGGCCGAGATAGGTGTGGACGATGACGCGCGAGGCGGCCACGCGGTAATCGTCGAGCGCCGCGCCCGACAGCGACGCCGCGCTGACCCCGGCGAGACCACCGAGGATCAGGGTGGAGCCGACGCGGGGGAAGATCGTCGTGCCGAGCGAGTTGAAGGCCTGCGCGAACGTCAGGCGGCTGGATGCCGTCTTCGGCTTGCCGAGCAGCGAGATCAGCGGGTTGGCGACGACCTGCACGATCGTGATTCCCGCGCCGAGCACGAACAAGGCCAGCAGGAACATGCCGAACATCGCCGAGGACGAGGCCGGGATGAACAACAGGCAGCCGACCGTCATCACAAGCAGCCCGACCGAGGCGGTGCGCATATAGCCCAGCCGGCGCACGATCGCTGCGGCGGGCAGCGAGAACAGTGCGTAGGCGAGGAAGAAGGCCGATTGCACGAGCATCGCCGTCGCATGGTTGAGCGTGAACAGCTCCTGCAGCTTCGGGATGATGATGTCGTTCAGGCTGGTGATGCCGCCGAAGGTGAAGAAGAGGGCGAAGACGAAGATGCGCAGATCGGGCGCATCGACATGCTCGTCATGTCCCCGCTCCGCCGCGTCGGCGCTGGTCGTGTCGTGTGCCGGCGCGAGGGCCATATGCCTGTCTCCTGAAGATCCGCGCCGTTCTATCGCCGGGATGGGCCGCGTCCAGCCCTCAGACGAAGCAGCCCAGTTCGGGCATGTTCTTTGCCACCGGATAGCCGACGACCTCGACCCCCGCTGCATCGAGCCAGGCATGCGCGTCGATCGGTTTCTGCTCGCCGCGGCTGGCGCCGAAATGCATTACGCTGGCGATCCCGCGCCGACGGAGCATGGCGTGCGCGGCCATCGCCTGTTGCAGGCAGACGGAACGGAACGGCATGAACGGCGCGGCGGCGGCGACGGCCCAGCCGATGTCCTTCGCGATACGCGCCTGTTCGGGTGTCGCGCCTACACCGTGCGCGGTGACGCGCGGGTCGCTCGGTGGCACGAAGGTGCCGAATTTCGCCGACACTTTCGGAAACGGGCGCAGCAGCACGATCACGCGTGCGCTGAGCATGCTCGCCGCGGCTTCCGTGACGAGCCATTGCCGCCTCGCCCCGACGCCCGCGAGGGTGCGCAGCTTACGCAGGATCGACGGCGATCGCGCCATGCTTCTCCATCTCGCTGACGAACTGGGTCACTTCGGCGCGGCAGGTGTCGAGGTCGATCGCGAATTCCTGCACCAAGGTAGTGCAGATCGTGTCGATGTCGCTGGGCGTTTCGATCAATTCCCAGATCCGCGCGCCGACCTCGTTGACGCCGAGATAATTGCCGCGCGCCGCGCTCATCATCATGATCTCGTCGCCGACCCGCGCGCTGAGCCAGTCTCCCGAACGCCTGATCACGCCTTCATCCTTTCGTCATCGCGCACTAGTCCATAGCCGAGACGCGCCATCATCACAGCCTGATCCGTCTCGATCCGCGCGACCTGCTCGGCAGTGAGTTCGTCGCGCCATCCCCCGGCGATGCCGCGGCGGAAGAACTTGCCCGCCGGGTTGGCGCGGGGTGCCTCGCGAAAGCCGCGCTCGCTCTCCTGCTGCTTCAGGGCGTCGAAATTGGCGAAGCGCGCGGCCTGCTCGCAATCGGCCCGGGACACCGCGATCCCGGCAAACGCCAGCGCCTCGCGCAGCACGCCGGCGGTATCGGCGCGCAGATCCTCGTAGCGGAGGAGGTGGAGGGGGATGTCGCCCTGGTTGATCCAGCTGACATTATAGCCGGCCCAGGTCGGCAATTGCTGGCGCAGCTGGCTGACCTGTCGATCGGAGCGCCCGGACAGGCTGGAGGTCGCCGATCCCATGAAGGCGATCGCCTCGTCCACGGACTGGTTGTTGTGATTGGCGAGCGAGGGCGCGACGTCGCGCGGATCGCGCACGATCAGGATCGCGCCCGCCGCCGCCGAAGGCCCGCCGAGCAAGGGCTCGCCGCCCGTCGTATAGGTATAGGCGTCGTGCGATTTGACGAAGCGCACGCCGCCGAACCGCGTTTCGGCGGCCTCCTCCTCCGGCTCCTGCGACTCCTGGTCGGCCGCGATCGCCTGATAGACGCGCGGCCGCAGCGCATCGCATTCCTCGTGCGTCAGCAGCCCGGCCGGGAACATCATGACATTGTCGAACCAGTGGCGCGCGCTGGCGATGCCGCCGCGTTCGGGCACGTCGTTGATATCGACCGGCACGTCGCGCTGCAGATTGGCCACCAGCAGGCGGAACCAGGTGTTGCCCGATTTGGGGTAGGAGGCGAGCCAGACGATCCGGTTCAAGCCGCCCGCTCCAGCAACCCGAGGTCGCGCCAGTGCGTCTCCAGCCATCCGATCACCGTCGGGAAGAGCTTGAAGTCGAGCGGACGGGTGAGCGTGAAGACGCCGGAGCGCTGCCCGATCGTCGCCGCCGCCTGGAAATAGAGCTCCTGTTGCCCCATCCGGTTCACCAGCTGCGGCCGATACGCATTGGTCCTGACCAACACCGCGCCATCGACGATGTTGGGCCGCTCGATTCCCGGCGGCGCATTGGGCGGCCGGGCTTCGCGCAGCACATAGACGGCGGCCAGCGGCAAGGGTGCCGCGATCGCGGCGCGCGGTTCGACGTAGAATTTCTCGAGCCGCGTGCGGACCGGTGCCGTCTTGCGATCGGCGAGCGACAGGCGGTCGATCGAATTCTGCCAGAGTTTCAGCTGCCGCCCGTCGGGCTGCACCCACGGCAGGCCGTCCTCGATCGAAATGCCGCAGAAATCGTCGGTGACGAGATCATAGCCGGCATCTCCCAGCGCGGCGGCCAGAGTCGATTTGCCGGCGCCCGAGGGGCCGCAGAACAATACCGCCTGGTCGCGCACCCGCACCGCGCTGGCATGCAGCACGATCCGTTTGCGCTGTTGCAGCAGGATGCCGAAGCCGGTGCCGCTGAGGAAGATCGCGGCGTCGGCCGGGCTGGTGTCGCGCTCGAGCTGATAGGTGATGCGGTTGCCGGTGGCCATCAGCATGCGGATGATGCCGGGCACCGCGATCAGAAACCGATCGGCCGCGATCCACCAGTTCGGGCCGCCGCCGGATGCGTCGGACAGCGCCTCCGGCACCTGGCCCGAGCGGATGCTGACGTCGGGCTCGGCCGGCAGGTCGGGAAGGGCGATCAGGCCCGGCAATGCCAGGTCGCAGGCCACCGATAGTCCCGAGATGATGTAAGAAAACATTCCGACTCCTGGCTCGCACCGACATGCAATCGGATGCGCGACTTCGCCAACGCACGGCCATTAACCGATATTGAGCGCGTCGCCCACCCTCGCGATGGTCGCGACGGCGTTTTGCGTGAGCGGTATGGCCCGAACGCGATATTGCAACGTCGTCGAGCCCGGCGCACGATCGTGTTGTAAGACTTGCACAATTTCGTATCGGCTGAACACCGTGGCCCGGAGGCGGGATTTGATGCTGTAAGAGAGATCGTGGTTTGCGCTCGGGAGCGCGCAACTACGGTAACGGTCAGGCGTGCGGCCGAGAGTCCGGGCCGGATATGTCGAGATGGTCCTGCCCTACGCCGTATTTTTCCTGGACCAGTGCCATGCTGTGGCCGACATGCGCGGCGATCCCGTGATCGCCAGCAGCTTCGAGCGCGCGGCAAGCCTCCTGCAAAAGCGAATAAATTCGCAGGGCGTCCATTTCGATCTCCACTCGGGTTGGTCGGGGCGAGGTCGCCCGGTGCCGTTTCGTCTACACGCGCACCCATCGCACCGAAACAGGCAATACATGCGAGGTCCCAACGCCGATCGCGGATTTTCTTTCCGGAAAATCTTGCAGGTGCGAATAGACGCAAATCGGGGCTTTCGGTCGCGTGATCGACCGGAACATCGGCGATCTTCCCGGATGGAACGGGTCGTCGACCGTATTCGGAATCTTGACGTCATTTTCACGGGAGCCGAGCCGGCAACCGAACGTGTCGCGGGCACGCAGTCGGCTCATGCTCGGCGATATCGTAATAGTAAGAAAATCGAACCATTGTAGAAAGCAAGTTGGAATAGACTGACAAATGTCTTTAAGTGTCGGTCGTTGGCTGGCAAGCTGGAGTGATCGAAGGGACGAATGGCCGGGGGCGGTCTGTGTTGTTTTGATACGGATGGAGCTGAAAAGGGATGGAAACGGTCGAAGACCTGATCAGGGACTTCAGCGCGAAGCTGGGCAGCATCGCCGGCGAGTTCGGTGCGCGCGCCGATCAGATCATTTCGTCCGGGCGCATCCTGCCCGATAATGTTGCCGATGGCCCGGTCGATCTCGTCGCGCGGGCGCGCAACATCATGGCGTCGCGCAAGGCACGGCGGAAATTCTTCCCGGCGGACCTGTTCCACGAGCCGGCGTGGGAGATGCTGATGGCCTTGTTCATCATCTACGAGGGCGAGCATACGATGAACGTCAAGGCGCTGGTGTCGTGCAGCGACGCGCCGGCGACGACGTCGCAGCGCTGGATCGATCATCTCCACAAATCCGGGCTGATCGATCGCGTGACCGATACGATCGACCGCCGCCGGATCGACATCTCGCTCAGCGAGCGCGGGCACGACGCCATGACCCGGTATCTGAAAGACGTCGTCGTCGGGTGATTCGCCCGGGCTCGGCGATCGGCCCGACCTAGCGCGGTCTTGCGGACCGCGAACCGTCCTTACGCCTGACCCGGCGCTGAACCATCATGGTAAACGGCTGTAAATGCGTCGTTTCGACGGCTTTTTGCCGCAGACGGTTCGACCGGCAAAGTCGAACCATTTCGACTTGCATACGATATTTCACGGAGACAAGGCCGACGCCCATTGCGGGGCGAAATCAAACCAAAACAGTATCGATCCCGCTTTGGTTGCAAGTAAATCCAAAGTGAAGTCGTAGCTTTTCATTAAGCCATATCGCCGAAAATTCCCCTGATTTGAATATCGGGGCAATAATGCGTTCAGGCGTACATCAGGTGGGACAAGGGACCAGGAAAGGCATGCCGATCGGCAAGTCATGCCTGGCGTCCGCGCTGATTTTGACTGCCGGTGCATTTCCCCAATACGCCGCCGCGCAAACAGTCGCCGGAACGAGCATCGTCAATACTGCCACGATGCACTACGATGTCGGCGGCGAGAGCAATGTCGTCCAGTCCAACCAGGCGACGATCCTGGTGGCGGAACGGCTCGACGTCGCCCTGGCGCGTCGCGGCAGCGGGCCGATCACACGCACCACGACCGCCATTCCGCTGCTGCTGACCAATCGTGGCAACGGGCAGGAGGCGTTCACGCTCTCCACGGTCGACGGCACGGCCACCCCGCCGACCCAGTTCGCGATCGATGTGGATGGCGACGGCCTGTACGACCCGGCGCGCGACCAGCTGCTGCCAGGGGCCACCACCCCCGTACTGGCCCCCGGCGCGACGGTGCAATTGCTGCTGCTTGGCGACGTGGCCGGGCAGTTCGACGGCGTCCAGAACACCATCACCGCGCGTGCGGTGACCGGCTATGGCGCGCCGGGCACCGTCTTCGCGGGCAAGGGCGACAACACTAGCGATGCGGTAGTCGGGCCGACGGGCGCGCAGGCGCAGATCGTCGTGCCGACGATCGTGCAGAGCGCGCAGGGCGCGCTGGTCAAGACGCAGTCGGTGCTGGCGCCGGACGGGTCGGCGCGCGCGATTCGCGGCGCGATCATCACCTATACGCTGACGGCAAGCGTGCCGGCACCGTCCAGCGGCGTGCGGATCGACGATCCGATCCCGGCCGGCACCAGCTACGTGCCCGGCAGCCTGATGCTCGACGCCGCGTCGCTGACCGACGCGGGCGACGGCGATGCGGGCGTCGCCACCGCCACCGGCATCTCGATCGCGCTCGGCGCGCTGACCGATCCCGCCGTCCACACCGTCCAGTTCAAAGTCGTGATCCAATGAGGAGAGTGAAGATGTGTTCGCGTACAATCATCGTTCCGGTCGCTGCCGCGTTGGCGATGACCGCGGCCCTGGCCGCCGCCACGCCGGCGATCGCCGGGCCGTTGTCGCTGGTCAGCGAGGTGCGCGTCGAAAAGCGCGTCGCCGCCGCCGACGGCACGACCCGGACGGTGCTGGTCAAGGCCGACAAGGTCGTGCCGGGCGACCGCGTCGTCTTCGTGCTGACCTATCGCAACACCGGCACCCAGCCGATCGCGAACCTCGTGCTGGCCAATCCGGTGCCGCGCAACATCGCCTACCGCGCCGGCAATCCCGGCTCCGCCACGCCCGAGGTCTCGGTCGACGGCAAGACTTTCGGACCGCTGTCCGGCCTGCGCGTGGCGACCGCCACCGGGGCGCTGCGCGCGGCTGGTCCCGACGATGTCACCACCGTCCGGTGGCGCCTTGCGAGCCCAGTCGCGGCCGGCGCGCAAGGCCAACTCGCCTTTCAGGCCGTGCTGAAATGACCCCCCAATCACCCCCCCAAGAGCCAGAAACTTTGTATCGAGGAGTATCTTCAATGACTGCAACAGGGATGCGGCGTATCCTGCTGTCGGGCACGGCAGCGATCGCCTTTTTCGGCGCGGGAGGCACGGCGTACGCGTCGGGCACCAACGCCGGCACGATCATCAGCAACCAGGCGAACGCCAGCTATACCGTCAACGGCACGCCCGCGACGGTACAGTCGAACACGGCGACCTTCGTCGTCGATCGCAAGGTGAACCTTACGGTCGTCGCGGATCCGAACGTCAACACGATCGTCAACCTCGGCCAGACCAATGCCGTGATGACCTTCCGCGTGACCAACAACACCAACGGGACGCAGGATTTCCTGCTCAACGCGAACCAGAACCTGGGCGCAGGCGGCACTGGGACGGACAATTTCGATGTGACCAACGTCCGGGTGTTCGTCGATTCCAACAATAACGGCGTGTACGACGCCGGGGTCGACACCGCGACGTTCATCGACGAATTGCTGCCGGACGCATCCGCGGTCGTGTTCATCGTATCCGATGTGCCGACGATCAACGGCGCCAATTACGCCACCGTATCGCTCAATGCGACCGTCGCGGCGGGCGGCGCGCAGGGGACGCAGGGCGCGGCGCTGATCCCGACCGACCTGAACCTCATCAACCAGAACGCCGATCTCGACATCGTGTTCGCGGACAACGATTCGGACGGGCTGCTCGGCGCGGATATCGCGCGCAACGGGCAGGGCCGGGCCTATCTCGAATATGAGGTCGGCGCGCGCGCGGTGAATCTCAGCATCGTCAAGACCTCGACCGTGCTGACCGACGGTGTCAGCACGCTCAATCCCAAGGCGATCCCCGGAGCAACGGTGCAATATTGCCTGACGGTGCAGAACAGCACGTTGCTGGTGCCGGCGAGCAATATCAGCCTGACCGACGTCATCCCGGCAAACACCACGTACGTACCGGGATCGATCAAGGTCGGCGGGCTCGGAACCGGCGGGGTGTGCCTGCTCAACGGCTTCTCGGTCAACGACGACGGATCCCCGGTGCCGCTCAGTCCCTATTCGGGATCGTTCAACGCGACGACCAAGACGGTGACGGCCGGCATTCCGACGTTGCTCGGCGGCACATCGCTCGCGGTGAGTTTCCAGGTCCTGATCAACTAACTCCGACCCCCAAGACAGGAGCCTTGCCCTCCGGCGCGCGGAAAACCCCGCGCGCCGGACAGCGACCCCTTATGTCCAGACTTCATGCCCTTGCGCGCTTCGGCGCCGTCGCCCTCGGCCTGTGCAGCAGCGTATCCGCGCTCCAGGCCCAGACGACGCGCGTCTCGAACACCGCCTCCCTGACCTATCAGGTGGAAGGCGGCAGCCGCACGGTGCCATCCAACACGGTTTCCCTCGACGTCAGCGTATTGAAACGGCCGACGAAACTCAGTTTCCACCTTGTTCCGCCCGGATACGCGCTGACCGGTATGAAATGCCAGACGTCGCCCGTTCCCCTGTTCACGCCCGCGCCGATCGACGAGGCGACCTTTGCCGAATCGCCCGTCGTGGAGGCGATCGACATCTATACCGACATGATCCTGGCGCTCGACAACCAGGGCGGCAACCGCGATCCGCTGGTGCGCGAGACATCGGTGATCAACGCGACGGTCGGATCGGTGCGCACCACGCTGACGCTGGTCGAGACCGGGCCGAACACCGGCATCTTCGCCGGCGGCATACCGGCGACCGCGACCGGCAAATATCCCGAGCTGCGGCCGTGCGATCCGCGCGGCAAGCGTGGCGACCGCATCACGCTGAGTTTCGCGGAGGACGGCTTCAGCCTGGGTTCGACGGCATCCCTGCTGATCGATCCGGCCGGCTTCACGTTCGATTCCCGCACCGGCGCACTGGTCGACGGCACGCGAGTCACCCTGGTCGACGCATCGGGGCGGCCGGCGACGGTCTATGGCGACGATGGTGTCAGCCTGTATCCCTCCAGCGTGGTTAGCGGCGCGACGGTGAGCGATGGCAGCGGGCGGGTCTATCCCGGCCAGACCGGTCGCTTCCGCTTTCCGCTGGCCGCGCCCGGCACCTATTCGCTGCGGATCGAGCCGCCGGGCGACTATACCGCGCCCTCGACGCAGGATCGGGCGACGCTGGCCAAGTTGAAGGCACCAGATGGGTTCGCCTATATCATCAATGACACCAGTTTCGGCGGCGCGCTGACGCTGGTCACGCCCGAACCCTTCTATAGCGACATTCCGCTCGACCGGGCCGCCAATGCCTCGTTGCTGCTGACCAAGACCGCGTCGGTGCGCGACGCGTCGCCCGGCGATTTCATCCAATATCGCCTGCAGATAACCAATCGGGATAACGTCGCCGCGACGAACCTGCACGTTTCGGACGTCTTGCCCACCGGTCTGCGCTACGAGCGCGGCTCGACGCGTGGTGGCGCGGAGCCGGTGGCGGCGACCGACGGGCGCACGCTGGACTTCACCATTCCGAGCATCCCCGGCAGCGGCACGGCGGAGGTACGCTACGTCGTCACCGTCGCACCCGGCGCGCCGATCGGCGAAGCGCTCAACCGCGCGCAGGTCCGCGGGCCGGGCGTGCAGAGCAACGAGGCGATGGCCTCGGTACGGCTGCGCGCCTTGCTGTTCACCGACGCGATGACGATCATCGGCCGCGTCAGCGAAGGCAATTGCGGCGATCCCGCGAGCCATCGCAAGGGCATCGCCGGAATCCGCCTGCTGATGGAGGACGGCACCTTCGTCGTCACCGATCGCGACGGATTGTACCATATCGAGGGCGTCAGGCCCGGCCGCCACGTCGTGCAGATCGACACCGCGAGCATCCCCGCCTCCTACGAGGCGGTGGCATGCGACGTCGACACGCGACAGGCCGGAAGCGCGATTTCGCGCTTCGTCGAAGGAGATGGTGGACTGTTGAAGCGCGTGGACTTCCAGCTCCGCCCGACCGGCAAGGCTGCTGCACCCCTGGCAGCCTTGCCGGTTACCCCCGTGGACGACGCCACGGCCGCGGGCAACCGCGACTGGCTGACCGGCCAGACCGCCGGCATCGCGATGCTGTTCCCGACCGAGACCTACAACCCGCGCGCGCCCGTCACCCGCGTCGTCGTGAAGCACGCGCCCGGCCAGAACGTCGCGCTGACGATCAACGGCGTGCGCAGCGAGACTCTGGCGTTCGACGGCACCGACGTGGACGATAAGAGCGGGGTCGCGGTGACGCGCTGGTCCGGCATTCCGCTGCAGCCCGGGGAGAACCGGCTGGTGGCGCGCGTGCTGGCTGCCGATGGCCGCGAGGTGCAGACGATCACGCGGACCGTCACCGTCTCGGGCAATGCCACGCTCGCCGTGTACGACGCCACGCACAGCCGCCTGATCGCCGACGGCCTGACCCGTCCGCTGATCGCGGTGCGCGTGACCGACAAGGATGGACGTCCGGTGCATGACGGCAGCCTGGTGCCGTTCACCGTCGACCAGCCCTATACCGCCGCGGTCGAAGCCGAACTCGAACAGGGCCGCCAGCTCGCCGGGCGGGATCGCGCCGCCAACACCGTGCGGGTCGTCGGCGACGACGGCCTGGCGTTCATCGCGCTGCAACCGACCACGCAGGCGGGTGCGGTGAACCTGAAAGTCAATCTGAACGACGACAAGATCACGCGCACCAGCGAGATCCGCGCCTGGCTGGCCGGTTCGGCCAAGGACTGGATGGTCGTCGGCTTCGGTTCGGGCACGCTCGGCTACGACACGCTGCGCAAGCATGCCAGCGGCCTGCCGGTCGACGAGCGCAACAAGGTCGTGACCGACGGCCAACTGAGCTTCTATGCCAAGGGCCGCGTCAAGGGTTCGTGGCTGCTGACCATCGCCTATGACAGCGACCGGAAATACGATCCCGATCGCGGCCTGCTCGGCGTGATCGACCCGAACCGCTATTACACCGTCTATGGCGACGGATCGCAGCAGGGCTACGACGCGCCGACGCGCCGCAAGCTGTACCTGCGCCTGGAACGCCGCGAATTCTATGCCTTGTTCGGCGATTTCGAGACCGGCTTCACCGATACGCAACTGACCCGCTACAGCCGCACGTTGAACGGCGTGAAGGCGGCGTACGAGGGCAACCGCCTGCGCGCCACCGGCTTCGCCGCCAGCACCGACACGCTGTATTCGCGCGACGAGATCCAGGGCAACGGCCTGTCCGGCCCGTATCGCCTGTCCGGTCGCAACATCGTGCCGAACAGCGACAAGTTGCAGATCGAGGTGCGCGATCGCTTCCGCTCCGAACTGATCGTGTCGAGCCGCGCGCTGACCCGCCACATCGATTACGACATCGACACGCTGGCCGGCACGATCCGCTTCCGCGAACCCGTGCTGAGCCGCGACCTGAACCTGAATCCGATCTTCATCGTCGCCGATTACGAGGTCGAGGGCGGGCGCAGCAACAAGCTGGTCGCCGCCGCGCGGGTCGCCGCCAAGCTGGCCAAGGGCCGGGTCGAAGTGGGCATCAGCGGCATTCGCGACGATACGATCGGCCGCGCGACCGTGGCCGGCGTGGACCTGAAGGCGAACGTCACCGCGAACACGATCGTCCGCGCCGAGGCCGCGACCGGCGGGCGTGGCGGCATCCGCGAGGGCCAGGCGTTCCTGGCCGAGGTCGAGCATCACGGCCCGACGATCGACGTGCTGGCCTATGCGCGGCAGCAGGATGCGACCTTCGGCGTCGGGCAGCAGAATTTCGTCGAGGCCGGTACGCGCAAGTTCGGTTTCGACGGCAAGGTGCATCTCGACAGCCGCTGGAGCGTGACCGGCACGGCCTGGCATCAGCAGCAGCTGGACGGCGCGGGCACGCGCACCGCCGGTGACGTGCGGTTGGAATATCGCCGCGACACCGGCACGATCTTCGTCGGCGCGCAGGTGGCGATGGATCGCGGCAGCGACGGCCGGGATCGCGACTCCCGCCTGCTCACCCTGGGCGGCAGCCAGATCCTGTTCGGCGGCAAGCTGACGCTGGCCGGGCAGACGCAATTCGCGCCGGGCGGCGACAAGGACAGCGTCGATTTCCCCATCCGCCACCAATTGACCGCCGCCTATCGCATCACCCCCGGCATCCGGCTGATCGGCGGGTATGAGATCGCCGACGGCAAGGATTTCGTCGTCCACACCAAGCAGGTCGGTTTCGACGTCGCGCCGTGGACCGGGGCCAAGCTGATGAGCACGCTCAACCAGCAGGCGGTGGGCGAGAATGGCGGGCGCACCTTCGCGCAGTACGGCATGAGCCAGTCGCTGCCGATCGGGAAGCGCTGGACCGTGGATGCGACGCTGGACGCGGCCTCGACGATCAGCGGGCGGATCCCGAGCGGCGCGGTGATCAACGCGTTCCAGCCGGTCGCATCCGGAGGTTCCTTTGGGGGCGGATCGTTCACCGGCGGGTCGTTCGGCGGCACGAGCGGCAGCGGGACGAACGCCACCAATGGCAACTTCACCGCCGCCACCCTGGGTGCGGCGTACCGTGCGGCGCGCTGGTCGTGGAACGGGCGGATCGAATACCGCGACTCGACGGAGGACGACCGGCTCGGCCTGACCTCGAACTTCCTGCGCTCGCTGGGCGAGGGGCAGACGCTGGCCTCCTCGATCCGCGCGTACAAGTCGACCGACAAGAGCGGCGCGGTCGCATCCTATGTCTCGGCCGATCTGGCGCTGGCACTGCGCCCATTCGACAGCCGCTGGTCGATCCTCGAACGGCTCGAACTGCGCCACGAAAGCGCCGATGCCGGGTTCACCGACAGCAATGTGCTGGGCGTGCCGGCCTATGGCGCGGGCGATCAGGTCACCAGCCGGGTGATCAACAATCTCGCGATCAACTATCGTTCCGGGCCGGAAGGCAACGGGCACGGGTTCGAGGCGACGGTGTATTACGGGTCCAAATATGTCCGTGGGCGGTTCCAGGACGATGTCTATACCGGCTATATCGACGTGACGGGGTTCGAATTGCGCAAGGATATCGGCACGCGCTTCGACATCGGGATGCAGGGCTCGGTGCAGCATGCGTGGGATCGCGGGGCCGTCTCGTTCAGCGGCGGACCGTCGGTCGGCGTGTCGCCGGCCAAGAACGTGTGGATCACCGGCTGCTACAACATCTCCGGTTATCGCGACCGCGATTTCGAGGATGATCGCTACACCCGCCGGGGACCCTATGTGACGATGCGCTTGAAGTTCGACCAGCGGACGCTGGGCAACGCCACCCGCGCGATCTTCGGAGGACGCAAATGATCGCACGCCACGTCTTCAGGCTGATCGTCGCGCTGATGCTGGCATGTGTCGCGCTTCCGGCGCAGGCCGCGGACCTGACGGTCGACAAATCGAGCACGCCGGTCGCCGACCAGGTCAACACGCTCACCCCGGCGCGCAACCTGCCCGGCGCGACGATCGATTATTCGCTCAACGTTACCAATCCGGCGCTCAATCTGGTGGTGATCAGACGGGTGGTGATCGTCGATGTCATTCCTGCCTCGGTCAAGTTCCGTGTGCTGCCCTATGGCAGCGGATCGGGTCCGGTGGAATTCACCAACGGCAACCTGCTGACCATCCCGCTTGGTTCGAGCGGCCTGACCTATGCCGGCGTCGAATATTATGACGGCGTATCCTGGAACTACGTGCCGCAGGACGATGGCACCGGTTACGACGGCAATGTCCGAAGCATTCGCGTGACGATGAGCACGGGCGCGATGACGGCCGGCGGATCGTTCCGTCTGCGCTATCGCGTGATGTTGAAATAGGCGCGGCACGATGACCTTATATCCCATCGGGCTGCACGCGATGCGGACGCCGGCGCTTCACGAACAGGCGGCGGCGCTGGATCAATTCGCCGCGAGCTTCGCGCTGAACGATCAGGTCGAAAGCGAGCTCCTGATCACGGCCTTCTGCACCGAGGCGATCCGGCAATGGCGGCTGAACGACGCAACGTTCTGGCAACGCGTGAAATTTCGCGCCCGCTTGCTCCGCGCGATCACGCCGGACTCCGGCAGCGAGGACTTCGACGATCGCCGAACTTATCGATCCAGTGAACGGAGCGTATGACGATGTTCCACCAGCCTTTCCCTTCACCCCGATCCAGCGCTGCCGTCGATCCCGGCGGTCGCGCGGCGGAGCCTGCAGACCGGCGCGCGACGGCGCGCCCGTCGACCGTGTTGCTGATCGGCAAGGTCAGCGACGGCGCGAGCGATAGTGCGTGCCTGGTGCTGAACCTGTCCGAACATGGCCTGATGGCGCGGTTGAGCTTCACGCCGGCGGTGGGCGATGTGGTGGAGATCGAATTGCGCGGTCTGCCGCGGTGCGTGGCGCACGTCCGCTGGATCAACGGGATGAAGGCCGGCCTGCAATTCGCGCAGCGGCAGAATATCGATCCTGTGTTCAGCCTGATGAGCGAAGACGGGCTGGTCGCCCGCGCACCGCGCTTCGCCGTCGATATGGACGCGGTCGTCCGCCTGGGCGGGCGGCAGTTCCCGGCGCGGATCGTCAACCTTTCGCCCGGTGGCGTGCGGCTCGAAGCCGATGTGCCGGTCGAGCCGGGCCAGACCGGTCAGATCATGCTGTCCGCGCAGCACATCTGCCTGTTCGGCACGGTGCGCTGGGCGGAGGGCAATGCCTTCGGCATGCATTTTTCGACCCCGCTGCCGCTGGGCAATCTTCGGGATTGTCTGGAGGGCTGAGGCCAATCGACATCCGCTGGTCTCCGCGCACGCGGGGGGCCGGGGCCACGGGCATCGCTTACAATTCCGGGTCCCGCTTTCGCGGGAGAATATGTTCGCATCGAGCCGTTCAAAAACTGAACGTCCTTCCGTCCTGACCGATCCGATTCAGGGGGCCGGCGCGATATGCTCGCGGCATTTCATCAGAGGCTGGATGCGTGTGCCGAACGTCTCGACGCCCGCGATGAAATCGTCGAAGGTCAGCAATACGCCGCCGGTATTGGGCACTGCCGCCATCTCGTCGAGCATCCGAGCGATGCTTTCGTAGGAACCGACCAGCGTGCCCATGTTGATGTTCACCGCGCCTTCCGGAGCAGCAAGCTGGCGGACGTTGGTGTCCTTGTTGTGCTTGTCGGCCGCCCCCTGATCGGCGAGCCACGCGATCGCATCGAGATCGACGCCGTCATTGTACGATTTCCATTTCGCCTGCGCTTCCTCGTCGGTTTCGGCGGCGATGATCATGACGAGCACGAAGATCGATACGTCGCGCCCGGTCTTGGCGGTGGCGGCGGCAAGCTTGTCGTTGTTGCCGGAAAAGGCGGTCGGGGTGTTGACGCCCTTGCCGAGGCAGAAGGCGTAATCGGCCCATTTCGCCGAGAAGGCGAGGCCTTCCTCGGACGACCCCGCGCAGATGATCTTCATGTCGCCGGTCGGCTGCGGCTTCACCCGGCAATCGTCCATCTGGTAGTAATCGCCCTTGAAGTCGCTCTCTCCGGTTTCCCACACCTCGCGCAGGATATGGGCATATTCGTCGAGCATCTTGTAGCGGTTGCGGAAATGCTCGTCGCCGGGCCACAAACCCATCTGGCTATATTCGGGGCGCTGCCAGCCGGTGATCAGGTTCAGCCCGAAGCGCCCATGGCTGATCGAGTCGATCGTGTTGCACATTCGTGCCGCGAAGGCCGGGGGGATGATGAGCGTGGGGCAGGTGGCGTAGATCCTGATGCGCTCGGTCACGGCGGCGAGGCCGGCCATCAGCGTGAAGCTTTCCAGGCCGTATTCCCAGAATTCGGTCTTGCCGCCGAAACCGCGCAGCTTGATCATCGACAAAAGGAAATCGAGCCCGTGCTTCTCCGCCGACAGAGCGATCTGCTTGTTCATGTCGAAGCTCGGCTTGTATTGCGGGGCATTCTCCGAAATCAGCCAGCCATTGTTGTTGATGGGCACGAAGACGCCGACCTGCATTGTGTTTAGCTCCCCAGAAAATCGATGATGTGGGCGTTGAAGGTGTCGGGATCGGTGACGTTGCAGGCGTGGCCGCCGATCGCCATCCGTGCCATGTCCGCGCCGCCCAGTTCCTCGGCCAGTCTTTCGCCGGCGAGCGCTGGGACGAGCATGTCGTCGTCGGCGATCAGCACCAGCACCGCGTCGGTGAGATCGCGCAACCGGCCGCGCACGTCGAATGCGGCGAGCGCGGCGATGCGGTTTTCCATCGTCGCCGCGCCGGGAAAGTCGGCGGTCTGATGCGGCAGTTCGGCGTCGAGCTCGGCGGTGTGCGTCGAGATCCAGTTGGCGGGATAGAGGAAGATCGGTTGCGCGCGGAGGAACGCCTCGACCCCGGCATGACGCAACAGGTTCAGCCGCGCCTCGAAGCAGCGCAGGAAGTGCGGATCGGCCTTGGCCCAGCCATTGACCACGACGAGCTTGTCAAGCCGTTCGGGAGCTTCGAGCGCGAGGGATAGTCCCGCGACGCCGCCCGCGGCATGGCCGACGATATGCGCGCGGTCGATTTCCAGCGCGTCCATCAGCGCGAGGATATCGTCGGCGAAATCATCGACCGTCACGCTCTCGGGCAAGGCGCGGTCGCTGCGTCCGGTGCCGCGATGGTCGTAGGTGATGACGTGGAAGCGTTCGGCCAGCGCGGGGAGGTTGGGTTTCCAGTAATTCGCCGAGCCGCCGAGACCCGAGGACAGGATAAGTGGCGGGGCGTCGGACGGTCCCTGTCGTTCGTAATAGAGTCCGGCCGCTTCAGCCAATGTGCGCGACCGAAGCGATCTCGACCAGGCAATCGGGCTTCACCAGATCGCATTTGATGCAATAGCGCGCCGGCTTCGCGCCGGGGAAATATTCGGCATAGACGCCGTTGAACGCAGCATAATCTTCCAGATTCTTCAGGAAGATGTGGTTCATCGCCACGTCCTCGAGTGTCGCGCCGCCGGCCTCGAGCGTGATCTTGATGACGTCTAGGATGTGGCGCGTCTGTGCGGCGGCGTCGCCGACATGCAGTACGGTGCCGCCCTCGCCGAGCGCCAGGACGCCGGAGACGTAGACCGTGTTGCCCGCCTTCGCACCGGCCGAATACGGCGCGATCGGGGTGGGGAATTGCGGTGGGTTTATGGGCGTGAATGGCATTGCGTTTCCTTGTTCCGATACGTTCGGGAGGCTGAGGCCAAGGTCACTCCGGCACCTGCCCGAACGAACCGCAGAAATCGGCGACCGTCGAGACCCAGCCGAAGAACTTCTCGATATTGTAGACCGTGGCTTCCTGCATCATGGGCGGCCCCAGATGGTGCGTGGCATCCTCCAGCATCACGCCGAAATATTCGAGATGGAAGCCGTCGCGCAGCGTGCTTTCGACGCAGACGTTGGTGGCGATGCCGACGAACACGATGTTGCGGATGCCACGCGACCTGAGCACGCTGTCGAGCTGGGAATTGAAGAACGCGGAATAGCGCGTCTTGTGGACGCGCAGGTCGCCCGGTCGCGGGGTCAGCGCATCGACGATCTCGTAATCCCATGTGCCGCGCGCGAGCAACTGGCCGTGCAGTTCGGGCCGCGCGCGCATCGTCTTCAGCGCGTTGGATTTGTACCAATTGGGCGAACCGGGGCCGCCAGCCTCGTCGTATTCCGCATCCCAGCCATTTTGCAGATAGACCACCTGCACCCCGGCCTTGCGCGCGGTGTCCAGCACGGTGCCGACCCGCTCGATCGCCGCCGCCGCGCCGGAAATATCGAAGCCCGCCAGATCGACATAGCCGCCCGGGCTCGCATAGGCGTTCTGCATGTCGATCACGACGACGGCCGTTTCCTCGGGCGCCATGCGCAGCGGTTCGGGCCGGGCCATCAGGGTAACGCCGGACCGGGCGGTATCCGCGCCCGCGGTGGTGACGGTTATTGTCATGAGGCAAGTCTGCTAGCGCGAGGCTGAGATCGCAAGCGCGAAAGCGCCGAATGGATGATCAGTCGTGGAATGCCCAGCGCAGCGTCTTGGCCAGCCCGAGCGTACCGGCCGCGACCAGGGGTCTGCGAAGCGTGGAGGCGTGGAGGCCGTGCATCTCGCGGGCCCAGCGCGGCAGCAGGTCGACCGCCGCCTGGAAGGTCATCGATTGGACCGGTTGCGCGGCGAGCTTCGGGGCGCGTTGCGACAAGACCAGGCGGGCGACTTCCCGGCTGCGTGCGTCGGCAATCAATTCGGGGCGCATTTCGGCGATGAGGGCGAGCGCTTCGGATTTGGTCGTGGGGACCGGATCGGCGCCGAGTTCGCGGGCGATCAGGGCGGTTTCGGCGAAATAGCGGTCCTGATCGGCAGCCGACATCGCCGGGTTGCCGTAGGTCAGCCAGGCGTCGAGGAAGCTCGTCATCTCGGTCACATGCACCCAGGCGAGCAGGCGCGGATCGTCGGCGCGGTAGGGGGTGCCGTCGGGCAATGTACCGGCGACGCGGGTGTGGATCGTCCGCACGCGATCGATCGCGGCTTGCGCATCCTCGCGCGCGCCGAACGTCGTGACGGCGATGAAGCGCGCCGTGCGCCGGAGTCGGCCGAGCATGTCGTGGCGGAACTCGCTATGGTCCCACACGCCGGCGAGCACCGCGGGGTGGAGCATCTGCAACAGCAGCGCCGCGACGCCGCCGACCATCATCGTCGTGACATCGCCGTGCACGGCCCAGGCGGCGGACTGCGGGCCGAACAGACCGTCGTCGCGGCGTTGCACGGGTTGTTCGCCTTTCGCGCGATCGTTGAACACCGCGCGCACCTCCCCGACGAGACGGCGTTTCAGGCGGGCGCGCAGGGTCATTCGGGGAGGCCGATCTTCTTTTCCAGCCAGCGCGCGGCCTGTTCCGGACTGGCCTTCCTATCGTCGCGATCGACCATGTAATTCGCCTCACGCATCGCCTCGACCGGGATACGGCCGATCAGCGGCGCGAGCGCGGCGGCGAAGCGGGCGTCTTTCGCGCGGTCGGGCGACAGCAAGAGGATCGCGTCATAGCCGGGGATCGCGCGGCGCGGGTCGGAGAGGACGGCGAGATGCTGTGCCGCGATCCGGCCGTCCGACGAGAAGGCGGAGATCACATCGGCCTGCTTGCTGTCGAGCGCGCGGTACATGAAGGTCGGGTTGTAGGCGTGCGCGGTCTTGAACTTCAGCGGATAGGCGCGGCGTACCGCCGCCCATTCGGGCCGTTCGAGAAATTCGAGATCGGCGGCGAAATTGAGGGCCGGTGCGGCCGCCACCAGATCGGCCAACGATGTGATGCCGCGCGTCTTCGCATCGTCGCCGCGCATCGCGAAGGCATAGGCATTCTCGAAGCCCAAAGCGCCGAGCAGCTTCACGCCCGACGTCTTCAGCGCCCAATCCGCGATCCCGCCGAGCATCGCCACGCGTTCCGGTACGTCGCTGCGGCGCATCTCGTTGGCCCAGATCGTGCCGGAATAATCGACATAGGCGTCGATATCGCCGCCTTTCAGTGCGCCGAACACCACCGCCGAGCCGAGGCCCTCGCGGTAGCGCACGCGGTATCCGGCGCGCTCCAGCCGGTGGCCGATCAGCCGGGCGAGGATATATTGTTCGGAGAACCCCTTGGCACCGATCGTAACGACCTTGTCGTCGCCGGCGCGCGGCCAGAGCGGAGCGAGCGCAAGCGCCACGCCCAGCCCGAGTATCGCGGCGGCGCTCCAGATCTGCGCCCGTCGGCGGTGGCGGATGCCGTGTTCGATGATGCCGAGGATGGCGTCCACCGCCAGTGCGAGCGCGGCGGCGCTGAGGCAACCGGCCAGAACCAGCGCCCAATTCTGCGTCTGCAATCCGGCGAAGATCATGTCGCCGAGGCTCGGCTGTCCCACCGTGGTGGAAAGCGTCGCCGCGCCGATCGTCCAGACGGCGGCCGTGCGAATGCCGGCCATCAAGACCGGCGCGACGAGCGGAGCCTCCACCAGCCGGAGCTTCTGCGCGGGCGTCATGCCGACGCCGTCCGCCGCTTCGATCACCGCCGGGTCGAGACCGGTCAGGCCGGTCACGCCGTTCCGCAGGATCGGCAGCAGCGCGTAGAGTGTCAGCGCGAGCAGCGAGGGCAGGAATCCCAAAGCGGGGATGCCGCCGCCGACGAGCGTCGAAAGCGACAGCAGCAGCGGGTAGAACAATGCCAGCAAGGCGAGTGAAGGGATCGTCTGGATCAGGCTGGCGAACCCCAGGGTCACGCGCGCGACATTGGAATGTCGCGCCGACCACACCGCCAGCGGCAGGCTGATGACCAGCCCGAGGATCAGTGCCGACCCCGCGACGAGCAGATGCGCGGCGAGCAGTTCCGGCACGCGGGTCATGGCTTCGAGGAAAGGGCTCATGCTTCCAGCGCCGCCAGCCGCCGGCTCTGTTCGCGCGGCACCGCGACCAGCGCATCCGCCGCCGCCCCGCCCTTGCCGGCGATCAGATCGCGCGGCGTGGCGTCGGCGACGATCCGGCCGCGCTCCATCACCAGCACGCGATCGGCGAGCAACAGCGCCTCAGCCATGTCGTGCGTCACCATGATCGTGGTGAGGCCGAGCCGGTCGTGCAGCGCCCGGATGCTGGTGCCCAATTGATCGCGCGTGACGGGGTCGAGCGCGCCGAACGGTTCGTCCATCAGCATCAGGCCGGGTTCGGTGGCGAGCGCGCGGGCGACGCCGACGCGCTGGCGCTGGCCGCCGGACAGGGCCGAGGGCATGCGTTTGGCGAAATCGGGCGGCAGATCGACCAGAACGAGCAATTCGGCCACCCGGTCGTCGGTGGCTTTTCCACCGGCGATGCGCAGGCCGATGGCGATATTCTCGGCGACGTTCATGTGCGGGAACAGGCCGATATTCTGAAAGACGTAGCCGATCCGGCGGCGTAGCGCGTGCGTCGAGGCGACAGTCACATCTTCGTTGCCGATCGTCACGGTGCCGGCGGTCGGATCGACCAGCCGGTTGATCGTCTTGAGCAAGGTGGACTTGCCCGATCCCGATGCGCCGACCAGCGCCACGAAGCTGCCGCCCGCGATCTCGACCGACACGTCGTCCACCGCGAGCGTTCCGCCCGGATAGGATTTGGTGACGCCGGTGAAGGCGACCGCTGGTCCGGGAGAATCCTGTGGCATCACACAGGGTTGTGGGGGAGGCGGTGGGCGGCGTCAAACGTGAAGCGTAGTGCTTCGTTCGATGAGCTTCCGGTCTCCTGAACTCGTTTCAGGATCCAGGCGCGGTCACTCGCCTCAAGGAGCCTGTCCGTCGGTCAGCTGACCGCGCCTGGATGCTGAAACAAGTTCAGCATGACGGCGTAGACGGGATTTGCGTTTGGTGTCCCGATGAAGGAGTATGGTTTGGGACCAGGCGGGACTCCTGAAAAACTACCTTGAACCACCGTCCATCGTGTCGCACACGGCGTTCAATCGAATAGACGGTATGGAGGTCGATATGACGGGCACAGCGCAGCAGGCGATCTTCATCACCGGTGGCGGATCGGGCATCGGGCGGGCGACGGCGCAAGTGTTCGCGGCGCGCGGTTGGCGGGTCGGGCTGGCCGACGTCAACGTCGCGGGTCTGGCCGAGACCGCGGCGCTGCTGCCCGCCGGCATGGCCAGCACGTACGAGATGGACGTGCGGGATCGCGATGCGTGGGTCGCGAGCCTCGACGCGTTCACCGCCACCAGCGGCGGGCGGCTCGACGTGCTGTTCAACAATGCCGGGATCGGCTCCGGCGGCCCGCTCGCCGAGACGGAGTTCGCCGAGATCGACCGGGTGATCGCGATCAATCTGGTCGGCGCGTTGAACGGCGCGCGGATCGGTTACGCCTATCTCGCACGGACGCCGGGATCCTGCCTGCTCAATACCGCGAGCGCCTCGGCAATCTACGGTTCGTCCGGACTCGTGCCCTATTCCGCGACCAAGTTCGGCGTGCGCGCGATGACCGAGGCGCTGGACGGCGAATGGGCCGCGGTGGGCATCAAGGTGCGCGACATCATTCCCGGCTTCATCGATACGCCGTTGCTGACCCGCCCGGTCGGTGGATCGAACCGGTCGATCCGCGAGACGGTGACGGGGGCGGGCCTGGAATTGACCTCGGCCGAAGATGTCGCGCTGGCCGCCTGGGCGGCGGTGCATGGCGACAAGCTCCACACCTATGTCGGCAAGACCGCGCACCGCATGGCGTTCGCCGCGCGCTGGATGCCGGGGAAATTGCGCAAGATGATGAAGCGGGGGATCGGCACGCAAGCGGGGTAGTTCTCCCACCTTCCGCCGTCATCCCGGCGCAGGCTGGGAGCTTTATGGGGCTGGCCGGTCGCGCGCCTCCATAAGATCCCAGCCTGCGCCGACATGACGCGGGGTGGGAGCGGGATCCAACCCGTTCGCGCTGAGCCTGTCGAAGCCCAAGCGAAGCGCCTACCCTTTGGCAGGCTCACGGCGAACGGGGTTTGGTCTCTTGGCTCGTGATATCAATCGACCAGAGCGTCGATTGCCTCGGCCATGTCGACATCGCGGTGCGACAGGCCGCCCGCGTCGTGCGTGGTGAGCAGGATGTCCACCCGGTTCCACACGTTCGACCATTCGGGATGGTGGTCCGCTTTCTCGGCCAGAAGCGCGACCCGCGCCATGAAGCCGAAGGCTTCGCTGAAATCGGCGAAGGTGATCGTGCGGGTGATCGCGTCGCGGGCCTCGTCGTAATCCCACTCGTCCAGCGCATCCAGCGCCTCGGCGCGCTCGGCCTCGCTCAGCGGTTCGATGGCCATGCTTCCCTCCTGCTGGCGCGGCGCGCGCCTTCGCCGTATGGCTAGGGCCATGGCCGCGCCCGATCAACCGTTCACCGCCCCGGATGCGCAGGCGATCGAGGAAATCGCGCTCGCCACGCTGGAGGGATTGCCGGAAGCATTCCGCGCGCACCTGGGCGAGGTGGTGCTGATCGTCGAGGATTATGCCGACGACGAGACTCTGGCGGCGCTCGGTATCGAGCATCCGCTCGATTTGAGCGGGGTGTATCACGGCCGCCCGGTCGGCGAGAAATCCTCGAGCGATTCCGGCGCGGTGCCGGATCGCATCCACCTCTATCGCCGCGCGATCCTGGAGGAATGGATCGAGACCGGGGTGAGCCTCGACGATCTCGTCGCGCATGTCATGATCCACGAGATCGGCCACCATTTCGGTCTTTCGGACGATGATATGCACGCGCTGGAGGATGCGGTCGCTTGAGCGCCGCGCTCGCGTTCGATGGCGTGACGTGCGCGCGGGGCGGGCGGGTCTTGTTCGCCGATCTGTCCTTCACGCTGGCACCGGGCGGGGCGGCCCTGGTGGTCGGGCCGAACGGGGTGGGCAAATCGAGCCTGGTGCGTCTTGCTGCGGGATTGCTGCGCCCGATGCGCGGCGCGATCAGCGCGAGAGGGGCGCGTGCCCTGCTGGGAGAGGCGAGTGCGCTCGATCCGGAACTGCCGCTGGTACGCGCGCTCGGCTTCTGGGCGCGGATCGACGGGCGGGCGGATATGATCGAGGAGGCGCTGGCAGCATTCGATCTGAGTGCGCTTGCCAATGTGCCGATGCGATTGCTCTCGACCGGGCAGCGCAGACGCGCCGGACTCGCGCGGATCGTAACGAGCGGTGCGGATCTGTGGCTGCTGGACGAGCCGGCCAACGGGCTGGACGCCGGCGCAGTGGCGATGCTGGAGGCGGCGATCATCGTGCACCGCGCGCGCGGCGGCATCGCGCTCGTCGCGACGCACACGCCGATCGCGATCCATGCTGCGCAGCATATCGACCTTGGAGCGTCGTCGTCATGGGGATGACGGTCGCCCTGATCGCGCGCGACGTGCGCCGCGCCTGGGCCGGTGGCGGGGTGACGCTCGTGGTGGCGTTCTTCCTGCTCGCGACGATCCTGTTTCCCTTCGCGATCGGGCCGGACGCGGCGCTGCTGGCACGGGTCGGCGGCGGGGTGATCTGGGCCGCCGCCTTGCTCGCGGCGCTGTTGCCGGTCGAACGGCTGGTTGCGCCCGATGCGGATGCCGGCGTGCTGGATCAGTTCGTCGTGCGCGGCGTCGGCATGACGAGCGTCGCGACGGCGAAGATCGTGGCGCATTGGTTGGGTTTCGGCCCGCCGCTGATGCTGGCGGCGGTGGCGGCGGCGGGGTTGCTCGATCTGTCCGGCGCGACGTTGCTGGCGGTCGAGATCGGGCTGCTGATCGGCACCCCGGGGCTGGCGGCGCTGGCGGTGGCGACCTCCGCCCTGGTTGCCGGGGTGCGCGGCGCGGGCGCGGTGGCGGGGCTGGTGATGCTGCCGCTCGCCGTGCCGCTGCTGATTTTCGGCGCGGGCTCGATCGAGGGCGGGGCGGGGGCGGTCAAGCTGCTCGCGGCGGTCAGCCTGTTGCTGCTGGCGGGCGCGCCGTTCGTGGCGGGTGCGGCGATGCGCGCGGCGCTGGACTAGGCCGGCGACGTCCCCGTCCGCGACCCGCGGCCGCGAACGGGGACGGGCGTCATCGGATCACAGGTTGAACACGTTCTGCCAGATGTAGCTGGCGACATCGATCGGCGCGACATAGTCGCCGGTATAGCCCAGGCCGACATAATTGCTGTACAGCACGTGCTTGCCGCCGATCACCGTGACCAGGCCTTGACGCACGCCGCCGTCGCACGTGCGATATTCTTCCACGCGGACGTCGGGCAGAAGCTGGGTCCGGGTCAGATCGTCGCTGCAATGGGCGATCCGCTTCCACTCGGCCAAGCTTTCGCGCGCACCCTGCACGCCCAGGGGCACGCCGGCGGTGTCGTCCGGCAGTGGCGGCAGCGATGACGATCCGCCGTAATAGGAAATGGTCGCATCGCCGGTGGCGGCGATCTCGGTCACGCCGATCGGCTTGGCCGGGCGGCAGGTGTTGGTGTTGAGCGGGAAGGAGACGGAGGCGGCGGCGCGGACCAGATCGGCCGCCTCGCACGCCATGCGCTGCGCCATGCCGCCGCCATTGGAGATGCCGGTGACGAATACGCGCGTATCGTCGATATTGGCGCGGCCCTTCATCGCGACGATCACCGAGCGCAGGAAGCCGACATCGTCCACGTTCGCGGCGTCGCCAACTGCGCAGCAGCCATAAGCGTTCCAGCTGAGCGCGATGCCGTCCGGCCATACGGCGATGAAGCCGCGCTGGTCGGATTGCTGCAATTGCCCGGAATACTTGCGCTCATCGGCGGCGTAGCTGGTGAAGCCGTGCAGATCGAGCAGCAGCGGCACGGCGGTGGTGCCGGTATAGCTGACCGGCACGTGGATCAGGTAGGACCGCGGGAGGCCGCCCGATAGCGTGACGATGCGATAATCGCCGGGTTTCAGGCAGTTTGTCGCACACGGCGCGGCCTGTGCGGTGCCGGTGACGGTCAGGATGGCGATCAGCAGTGCAAGCAGTTGCAGGATGCGTCGCATGATCTTGCTCGTATCGTGAGTCATCGTTCCTCTCCTCTTGTTATGGTTTGGGTGGCGGCGGGGGCAGCGGCGTGAGGCCGCCATCGTCGCGCAGTTCCGGCGGCAAGGGCGGATCAGTGAAGGTCTTGCGCGGCGTCATGCGGATCGGCTGGGCGACGGTCGGTGTCGGGCGCGGAATGGGGGATGGCGCGGCGCGCGGGGCAGGGCGCTGCGCGGCGGGAACGACCTTCACGACGTCGGATTTTTGCGAGTCGTGGGCGTGCGGCGAACAGGCGGCGAGCAGCAGCGGCATGGCGTAAAAGCCCTGCAGCGTGACCGGAAATCGGCGCAATACGCTCATCCATCGCTCTCCCATTCGCGGCCGGTTGGTCCGGCTCGCTGTTACGGCGATATCAGATCGGAATGATATTCACTAGATAATTAGTGAACGTTGACAGATGCCCCGCGTCGGTGCCATGCAGAGCCTGCACACGCCGTCAGAGCGTAGAGGTCATCTTCAGGGGGCAGGATCGTATGACGAGCGAAGCGATGGCGGGCGATACGGCCCGGCGCGACCCCGCCACGGGACGCGACAAGAGCAGCTACAAATGGGTCGTGCTGGCCATCCTGTGCTTCGTCTATGTGCTGAACTTCCTCGACCGGCAACTGCTGTCGATCCTCGCCAAGCCGATCCAGGACGATCTGCACGTCACCGACGGGCAACTCGGGCGGTTGGGCGGACTGTATTTCGCGGTCTTCTATTGCTTCATTTCGATCCCCGTCGCGTGGATGGCGGATCGCGGCAACCGGGTGCGTGTATTGAGCATCGCCTGCGCGTTGTGGAGCGCGGCGACGATCGCCTGCGGCCTGGCGGCGAGCTATCCGCAACTGGTGATGGCGCGTATGGCGGTCGGCGTCGGCGAGGCGGGGGGCGTGCCGCCATCCTATTCGATCATCTCGGACTATTTCGCGATCGACCAGCGCGGTCGCGCGCTCGGGCTGTTCAACCTCGGGCCGCCGATCGGGCAGGCGCTGGGCGTCGCGTTCGGCGCGACGATCGCCGCGCGCTACGATTGGCGGACCGCGTTCGTGTCGCTCGGCATCGTCGGGATCTTCGCGGCCGTCGCGGTGTGGCTGATCGTGCGCGAACCGAAGCGCGGGGCGAGCGATCCGGCGCCGTCCCATGTGCCGTCGGTCGATGAGGAGAAGGTGCGCTTCGGCCAGGCGGCGCGGGCCTTCTTCACCCGACCGATCCTGATCCTCGTCGCGCTGGCATCGGGCGCAACGCAGTTCGTCACTTATGCCACGCTCAACTTCACCACTTTGTTCCTGATGCGCGAAAAGGGCATGACGCTGGGCGAGGTCGCGATCTGGTATGCGCTGCTGCTCGGGATCGCGGTGAGCACCGGAATCTATTTCTCGGGCTGGCTGCTCGATCGGCTGACCTCGAAGACGCGGACCGCCTATGCGCTGATCCCGGCGGTGGGTCTCGCGCTGGCGGTGCCGTTCTTCATCGGCTTCGTCCACGCGCCGACCTGGCCGATCGCGATGCTGTTCCTCGCCGGACCGACCTTCCTGAATTACTTCTATCTCTCGCCGGCGGTGGCGTTGGTGCAGAATTCGGTGCCCGCGAACCAACGGACTTTGGCCGGCGCGCTGCTGCTGCTGGTGATGAACCTGATCGGTCTCGGCTTCGGTCCGACCTGGCTGGGCGCGGCGAGCGACTGGTTCCGCGCCGGCCATCCGGGCAATCCGCTGCAACTCGCCTTCTACACCCTGGTGCCCTTCTACATCCTGGCCATCATCCTATTCCTCGTTCTCGCTCGCGCCCTGCGCCGTGAGGATGCTTCCGGAGACTTCGCATGAAAATCCTACGCCGGTTGCCGGCTCGTTGCGCGGTGAACTGACGATGCAACCGTACGCGCTGACACTCGACAAGTTCATCGATCACGCCGCGAAATGGCATCCGCAGACCGAAGTGGTCACCGGCGGCGGCGCGGGCGCGCCCGCCGGACGGGTGGATTATGCTGCACTCCGCGAGCGCAGCAAATTGCTGTCCGGTGCGTTCGCCGCGCTCGGCCTGACGCTCGGCGATCGGATCGCGACGCTCGCCTGGAACAGTCAGGCGCATATGGAATGCTGGTATGCGGCACTCGGTATTGGTGTCGTGTGCCATACGCTCAATCCGCGCATCGGAGCGGAGCAGCTTGGCGCGATGGTGCGCCAGGCGGAGGATCGCGTGCTGGCGATCAGCCCGGATCAGGCGGCGCTCGCCGACGAACTGGTCGCGGCCTGCCCGAGCATCGCCCATGTGCTGGTGCTGGACGAACCGGGTGGCGCGGAGATGGCCCCGCCGGTGGCAGGCCGCGCGCGCGTCTGGATGCAGCAGGAATTGATCGACACGCTTGGGGCCGATGCGGCCTGGGGCGGGTTCGACGAGAATGCCGAGGCTGGTTTGTGCTTCACCTCCGGTACCACCGGTGCTCCGAAGGGCGTCACCTACACGCACCGTTCGAACTATCTGATGACGCTGAACGTGCTGCAGGCCGACATGATGGCACTCGGCGCGCGCGACGTCGTGCTGGCCGCGGTGCCCATGTTCCATGCCAATGGCTGGGGACTGCCTTTCGCCGCGCCGGCGGTGGGGGCGCGGTTCGTGTTGCCGGGGCGGCACAATGACGGCGCGAGCCTGGCCGAACTGATCGCGCGCGAGAAGGTGACGATCGCGATCGGAGTCGCGACGGTATGGCTCGCCCTGATCGATCATCTCGACGCGACCGGCGGCGAACTGCCCTCGCTCGAGCGCGTGCTGCTCGGCGGATCGCCGGTGCCGCAGGCGTTGATGGACCGGATCGAACGGCGTCTCGGCGTCACCGCGCAGACGAGTTGGGGGATGACCGAATTGTCGCCGATCGGCACCGTCGCGTCGGCCAGCGCGGAGCCCCGCCTGTCGGGCAAATCGGGCCGCCCGCCGGTCGGGGTCGATCTGCGCGTCGCCGATGCCGAAGGGGCGGCGCTGGCGAAACAGCGGGGTGTCGAGGGGCGGTTGCAGGTCAAGGGTGCGAGCGTGGTCGAGCGCTATTTCGGGCATGACGAACCGGCGACCGATGCGGAGGGATGGTTCGACACCGGCGACCTCGCGATCATCGACGGTGACGGCAACCTCGCGATCACCGGACGATCCAAGGATCTGATCAAGTCGGGCGGCGAATGGATCAACCCCGGCGAGATCGAGGCGATCGTCGGCGCGTTGCCGGCGGTCGGACTCGTCGCGGTGGTCGGACGCGTGCACGCGAAATGGGGTGAGCGTCCGGTGCTCGTGATGGAGGAACGGCAGAACCAGTCGATCAGCGACGCCGAATTGTCGGATGCGCTCGACGGCCGGGTACCGCGCTGGTGGATGCCCGACGAGATCATCCGGGTCGCGCGCATGCCGCTCGCCTTCACCGGCAAGATCGACAAGAAAGCCCTGCGCGCGGAGTTCGGCTGAGGCCGGCAAGATCCGATACGGCACATCGATTGCAGCCTTGCGAGAAATGTCCGTCATTCCCGCGTAGGCGGGAATTCAGACTGGCTTGCGTCTCGTTTTCGAAACGGCGTCGAAGCCCGTGAATTCCCGCCTTTGCGGGGACGGCTTCAAATAGAATCGTCGTGCTGAGCCTGGCGAGGCACATGTCCCACAATCTCCGGCTGCGCTTGGAACATGTCCTTCGACAGGCTCACGAGGAACGGAAAGGGGATGGTTCAACCTCACGTCATCAGCCCCTTGAAGGAAGAAATCGCCAAGCGATGCCCAAAAAGGAGGTGAATTGTGGCTCCGCCGCCACACCTCTACATAATCCTGATTATAAAATGAATGAATGTTGACGCGGCGGTGGTTTGCTGTATCTCCAGCATCACGCACCCAAGAGTGCGACACTTTGGGAGGGTTCCATGAAGACGGGTTTCTGGCTGTCCGTATCGGCTGCCGCATTGATCAGCGCCGGCATGACCAGCGGCGCGGCCTACGCACAAAATGCACCGACGACCGACCCTGCCGCAGCGGCGACGGGCGGCGACGACCTGTCGCAGGAAATCGTCGTCACCGCCGAGCGGCGCTCGACCAGCCTGCAGCGCACCGGCGTCGCGGCGAGCGTGCTGACCGGCGAGGATATCGTGCGCAAGAGCATCAGCACGGTCGAGCAGCTTCAGTTCGCCACGCCCTCGCTGACCGTCAATACGTCGGGCCAGGCCAACAGCTTCAACATCCGCGGTATCGGCAAGACCGAGATTACCAGCTCGGTCGGCGTCGGCGTCGTCACGTATCGCGACGGCGTCGCGACCTTCCCGGGATATTTCCAGACCGAGCCCTATTACGATCTCGCCTCGGTCGAGGTTCTGCGCGGACCGCAGGGCACCTTCGCCGGCGGTAACGCGACCGGTGGCGCGGTGTTCATCACCGAGACCAACCCTTCGTTCGATCGCGTGAAGGGCTATGCCCTGGCGCAATACGGCAATTACAACGATGCCAAGGTTCAGGGCGCGATCAACCTGCCGATCAGCGACACGCTGGCGCTGCGTTTTGCCGGTAATTACGAACGCCGCGACACCTTCTTCAAGGTGACCGGGCCGTGGACCGGCAATCCGGGCGACCTGGATGCGATCAGCGGGCGTGCGAGCCTGTTGTGGCAGCCCGACACGCATCTGCGCGTGCTGATCAAGGGCGATTACAACAAGATCAATTATGGCGGTTTCCCGAATACGCCGGCCTATTTCGGCACGGCGGCGGCACCGATCCTGAACACCAGCGATCCGTTCTTCGTCACCAGCAATGCGCCGCTGTCCGGCCAGGACGAGTTCGGGCGCATCTCGGCGAACGTCAGCTATACGTTCGACAGCGGCCTGACGCTGCGGTCGATCACCGGCTATCAGAAGGGAACGACGCAGGAGGAACTGGATGCGGACGGCACCAGCACCGCGAGCAACACGTTCCAGGACTTCGCCAACGAGAAGATCTTCTCGCAGGAGCTGAACATCGTGTCGCCCGATACCGGCCGGTTCACCTGGCTGGTCGGCGGCTACTACCAATACGACAAATATGATTTCCCGGTCGGCAACGGGTACGTGTCGATCGCGACGACCGGCGCGCTGCGTTCGCTGCGCATCGAAGGCACCAACCCGCACACCGCGCTCGCCGCGTTCGGCCAGGTCGGCTACAAGCTGACCGACGCTCTGCAGCTCACCGTCGGCGGCCGCTGGTCGCGCACGACCTCGCGCAACGACGTGAACTATCCGATCCTGCTCAATTTCGGGGGGCCGACGAACGTCCCCGTGACGCTGACGCAGCACGATTTCAACGCCAACAAGAATGTCGATGGCAAGGTCGCGCTGAACTGGACGGTCGATCCGAACAACTTCTTCTACGCCTTCGTCGCCACCGGCACGAAAGCGGGCGGGCTGAACGGTGCCAATCTGTTCGGGGCGACGCCGCGTGGGTTCGTGCCGGAGAAGGTGACGGACTACGAACTGGGCTACAAGGGCACGCTGTTCGACGGCCATCTGCGCACGCAGATCGGCGGCTATTACAACCATTACAAGAATTTCCAGGTCACGATCGTCGATCCGGCCACGCCGAACTACACGTCGATCTTCAACGTGCCCAACGCGACCAAGCTCTACGGCCTCGAAGCCTCGGCGCAGGGATCGTTCGACCGTTTCCAGTTCGATTTCTCGACCTCGATCTCGCATTCCGAAGTCGGACAGTTCTTCGCCCGCGATCCGCGGCTTGGGACGACCGGCACCTGCGATCCCGTGACCGGTCCGGCGTCGGCGTCTGGCTGTATCGATCTGGGTGGTCGACGCCAGAGCTACTCGCCGCAGTTCACGCTGAGTGCGGGCGCTCAATATGCGATCCCCGTCCGCGACGGCGTCACGCTCACGCCGCGGGTTGATTTCGCGCATATCTCGGCGGTCTGGGGCACGCTGTTCCAGAAGCCGCAGCTCGGCGACTATCTGGGCGAGCGCAACATCCTGAACGCGCAGCTGACGCTGGCGATGCGCGGCGACTGGTCGATCGCGGGGTACGGCACCAACCTGACCGACCAGCATTATATCGGTTCGCTGAATGGTATCCGTCGCCTGGCGGCGGCACCGCGCCAGTACGGCATCCGCGTGACCAAGACCTTCTGATCCGATCGGGCGTGTCGGACGGCGTGATCGCCGCCCGACACGCCCGGACGATTTGTCTCGTGCCAATTTCGCTGCAGCGCGATATGATCGCCCGCCCGCCGACGGAGGATCGATGACGAAGATTGCGGAGAAACCCCGGCGGACCAAGGCCGAGCAGCGCGCCGAGAGTCTCGAACAGATTCTGGATGCCGCGGAATATCTGTTTTCCGAAGGCGGGCTGCACGGCGTGACATTGAAGGACGTGGCCAAGCGCGTCGGCGTCCACACCTCGCTGCTGCATTATTATTTCGACGACAAGAAGGCGCTGTTCGATGCGGTGATCGCGCGCCGCGCGCCGATCACGACCGAACGTCGGATGGCCGCGCTCGCCGCCTATGAGCAGGAATGCGGCGGCAAGCCGACGGTCGAGGGCGCGCTGCACGCCTATCTCGACACCGATCTCGATCTCTACAGCCAGTCCGACGATGGCTGGCGGCGGTATGGCGCGCTCGGTGCGTTGATCAGCAACACGCCGGAATGGGGCGCGGAACTGATGGATACGCATTTCGACGTGGTCGTGCTGCGACTGATCGGTTTGCTCAAGCTGGCGCTGCCCGAGTGCGCGGAGGAAGACCTGTTCTGGGGCTATCATTTCGTCACCGGCGCGCTGATGCTGACGCTGGCGCGAACCGGGCGGATCGACAAATTGTCGCACGGCCTGTGCCGGTCGGACGATTTCGCCGCGGTGAAGGCGCGAATGGCGAACTTCATGGCGGCCGGCTTCATCGCGACCTGTGCCGCCCGCGCGGCCGAGCGCGACAAGGCGGCATGAGTGCCTGCCCGCTGCTTCTCGCCGCGGCCCTGATCGCCGCGCCGGCCTTCGCGCAGGACGGGGCACCGGTCGGCATCGTCGCCGATCCGTGCGTCGGCGCGCCGGTCAGGCCTGCCTCCATGCTCGACTATTTTCGCTCGCTGCTGGCGGGGAAGCCGGTGCCGCCGCCGGCCGCCGACATGGCCGCATACAAAGCGGCGCAAGACGCGATGAAGGGGCGGGACTGGGCCGATCTGTGCCATTACCGGGCGGAAAATCGGAAGGTGGCGAAGTTGGCGCCGTCGGGGCGTCGCGTCGTGTATATGGGGGACTCGATCACCGAGGCGTGGGGGCTGGCCGATCCCGAATTCTTCAGCGCCGGGCGGATCAACCGCGGGATCAGCGGGCAGACGACCGCGCAAATGTTGCTGCGATTTCAAGGAGATGTGATCGCGCTGCAGCCGGCGATGGTGCATATCATGGCCGGGACCAACGACATTGCCGGGAATACCGGGCCGCAGACATTCGGCGATGTGCAGAACAACATCGTCGCGATGGTGACGTTGGCGAAGGCGAACCATATCCGCGTGGTGCTCGCCTCCGTACCGCCGGCGTTGAAATTCCCGTGGCGGCCGGCGCTGGCCCCGGAGCCGCAGGTGCGGGCGATGAATGCGTGGCTGAAGGATTATGCGGCCAAGGTCGGCGCGACCTATGTCGATTATCACGCGCTGTTGGCGACGCCGGAGGGCGCGATGCAGCCGGCGATGACGCTGGACGGGGTGCATCCGAACGCCAAGGGTTATGCCGCGATCCGAGCGTTGAGCGCGTCGGTCACGGCCGAATAGACCGGATCACTCCGCGGCATTGATGAACCGCGGATATGACGGCATGCCGATCGTGCGGTCTAATGGCGGCATCGTCGCACACTTATCTCCGGCGCATCGGAACACGATGCAGGAGATACGACCATGCAAACGCGCGTATTGGGCAGGAACGGGCTGGAGGTTTCGGCGATCGGCTTCGGCTGCATGGGGCTCGATTTCGCGTACGGCCAGGCGCTCGGCCGCGACCAGAGCATCGCGCTGATCCGCCAGGCGGTGGAGCGCGGCGAGACGTTCTTCGACACCGCCGAGGCTTACGGGCCGTACACCAACGAGGAAATCGTCGGCGAGGCGCTGACACCGGTGCGAGATCAAGTGACGATCGCGACCAAGTTCGGCTTCGACATCGTCGATGGCAAGAATGTCGGCACCGACAGCCGGCCCGACCATATCCGGGCGGTGGCCGATGCCTCGCTCAAGCGGCTCGGCGTGGAGACGATCGACCTGTTCTATCAGCACCGAGTCGATCCGAACGTGCCGATCGAGGATGTCGCCGGCGCCGTCAAGGATCTGATCGCGGCGGGCAAGGTGCGCCATTTCGGCATGTCCGAAGCCGGCGCGCAGACCTTGCGCCGGGCGCATGCGGTGCAGCCGGTGAGCGCGACGCAGAACGAATTTTCGCTGTGGACGCGCGACGTGGAAAGCAACGGTATCCTCGACACGTGCGAGGAACTCGGCATCGCCCTGGTCGCGTTCAGCCCGCTCGGTCGTGGCTTCCTGACCGGCGCGATGAGCAAGGACACGCGGTTCGGCGAGGGCGATTTCCGCAAGACGCTGCCGCGCTTCACGCCGGAGGCGATGGAGACAAATCAGGCGCTGATCGACTTGCTCAAGCGGATCGCGGGCGACAAGGGCGCGACGCCGGCGCAGGTCGCGCTGGCCTGGCTCCTGGCGCAGAGGCCGTGGATCGTGCCGATCCCGGGCACGACCAAGCTGCATCGCTTCGAGGAGAATATCGCTGCGGCCGACCTCGTACTGAGCGAGGCCGATCTGGGCGGGATCGCCCACGCTCTGTCCGACATCGACGTCGAGGGGGCGCGCTATCCCGAGCAGTTGATGGCCTCGGTAGGGCGATAAGGCCAAACGATCGCCTGCACGATCAGCGGTCGTGCAGGCGGTCGAGCGCGATCCCGGCGAGGTTCTGCGTGCGCTTGATGTAGCGGACGCGCGGCGGGGTTTCGGCGAGCGCGCGGAATGCCGGCATGTGGGTACGGCCGACGCCGCGACATTTGACCGTGCCATTGGCCTGCCCGATCACGGCGGCGGCATCGCCGAGCAGGACGAAATCGGTCAGTCCGTGATGCTGCGCGAGGCGCACGGCGTGGATCAGCGCGAGCCATTCGGCGTCCATGCTCGTGCCGAAGCCGAGGTCGGGAACGACGTGCGCCTGCCCGGCAATGACGACCGCGATCTCCATCGCGCCGGGATTGGGGCGGCAGCCGCCGTCGAAGAAGATCTTGGTGCGCATTGGCGGGGTGGTGGCGATGGTTTGGGTTGGGGGCAATCCCTGCACCAAACCCGTTCGTGCTGAGCTTGTCGAAGAACTGTTCTTTCTTCGTTGGACAATTCCGGTGGCACGAAGAAAAAAGCAGCCCTTCGACAAGCTCAGGGCGAACGGGTAGTGGGGTTTGGGACAGTTGGGAGAGTTCAGTTTTCGGTGAGCATCGCAATCAGCGCCGGAGATATGTGCTCTAGAATTCCCCCCTCGCCCAGGGTCAGGATCCGCGCCGCAAGTCCCCGCTCGCCCGCCAGCGCCATCCCATCCCGAGCCCCCAGCACCGTGAGCGCCGTCGCCCAGGCGTCGGCGGCAAGCGCGGAGATATGGATGACGCTCGCCGACACCACGCCGTTGGCGGTGGGCCAGCCGGTGCGCGGATCGATCGTGTGGCTGCCGCGCCGGTAATCGCCCGAGGTCGCCACCGCGAGACCGTGCAGTGCGATCCGCATCGGCGCGAGGGTCTGGCCGGGCGGGGTTTCGAGATCGACCCACCATGGCTGACCGTCGGGACGCACGCCGCGCCCGACCAGTTCGCCGCCGATCTCGACCAGTGCATGCACGATGCCCAATGTGCCGAGCAGATCGGCGACCGCGTCCACCGCATGGCCCTTGGCGATGCCCGACAGATCGAGCGACAGGCCGCCGGGCTGGTGCAGGCGGCGGTCGGCGGGCGTGAAGGTCAGCCGGTGCCAGCCGGATGACTCACGTGCGGCAGCTATCTCAGCGGCAGTCGGGGCGCGATCGGCAGGTTCGGGGCCGAAGCCGTGCAGGTCGACCAGCCAACCGATCGCGGGATCGAAGGCGCCGCTAGTGGCCTTCGCGATCGCCAGCCCTTCGGATATGACGTGCGCGAAATCGGGCGGGAGCGTCGCCCAGCGTCCGCCGGCCGAACGGTTGAAGCGCGACAGCAATGAGGTCGGCGACCAATGGCTCATCTCGGCAACGATTTTGTCGAGCCGGGCGACGATCGCGGCGTCGACACTGGCGGCCGTTACCCCCGGCGGCAGGATGGCCCGGACGTTCCAGCACGTTCCCATCGCCTCGCCGCCGAGATTGGTGATCGTGGTGGTCGGATCGAGGCCGTCGAATGCCGCCGGGGAGATCGTCGCGGGCAGGGCGATCCTCGGCGCAATGGTTTCAGAGGCGATCGGCATGCGCGGACTGATCCTCTGCTCGCGCACCCAAGAACCAACATCGTGATCCCGGAACGCGTCGGTGCTTATCCCCTTCGAACGAGTATTCGTCATTCCCGCGCAGGCGGGAATCCATACTGGCTTACCTTTCGCTTCATAAACGGCGTCAGAGCTTATGGATCCCCGCCTTCGCGGGGATGACGGCTTCATACTTGCTCAAGAGGTATAAGCGCTGACCTGTTTCGGGGTCCACCGTGCAGCACATTCAAAGACGGTAGAGAATTTGGCACGGTGGATCCCGGAACAAGTCCGGGATGACGAATCTTTCCTTCGCCGGGGGCGTGTCAACGGCGAGAGGCGGGCATCACGGCGTCAGCACTTCCAGCGTCGTGATATAGCTCATGCGCCGCTCGGTGGCGCGCGGGGTGGTGGTCCTGGCGTCGGTGGCGGTGGCGTTGAGCCAGTACATGCCGGCGGTCGGCCATTTTACGCTCAGTATGCCGTCCGCGCCGGTGGTCAGGTCCATCGCGCCCTCGGCGTTGCGATAGCGCTTGCCGCCGGGGATCACCGTCACCTTCAGGCCGGCGGCGGGCTTGCCGTCGATCAGGAACCTGAACTTCGCCGTTTCGCCCGCGACGAGTTCGTCGGGGTGGGTGACGGGCGCGAATTCCAGGCCCTTGCCGGTCGTCGCGAACACTTTCGTGGTCGGTTCGCCCGAGGTGAGGAACACTTCGTTGCGCATCGACACTTCTGCGATCTTCACGTTGGTGGCGTTGGCGGGGATGTCGGCGATGGTCAGCAGGGCGGGCATGCCGGGGCGCGGCGGGCCGCCACGACCGCCGACGCGCTTCTCCACGCCGTCCACCGTGAAGCTGCCCATCACGTTCGACATCGCCGTGCCGACCTTCCACGTGCCGGGCTTGTCGAGTTCGATATCGAACACCGACCGGTAGCGACCGGTCGATGCGTTCTGCAATTTGCCCTCGCTGCCATCGGGCTGCCACACCTTCACGCCGTCGAGCCGAAGCGGCTGGTGATCGGCGAAAAACAGGTCGTTCGACACGGCGGCGTCGATCGTCACCCAGGCGTCGGGGCCGGAGAAGACCGTGCCCGAGGGCAGCATCCACATGCGGTGGGCGGAGAGCATCGCGGGCACCGAGACCAAGGCGGCGGCGGCGAGCAGGTGGGCGGTGAAGCGCTTCATGGGATCGGTCCTCTTAGCGGGCGGAAACGGTGACGGCGCCAAGCTCGGCCTTGCCGGAGCCGCGCGCGGCGGGGTTGGGGACGGTGAGCGGCAGGGTGATGAGTTCGCGCCCCCCCGTCTCGCGCGCGGCCTCGACGTTCAGCACGTATTGGCCGGGCTTGATATTGTCGGGCAGCTTCACGCTGTACTGGCCGGGCGCGCGCGTCGCGCCGCTGATGCCGTCGGCCGGCACCGTCATCGATCGTCCGCCCTTGCGCCACCAGGCACGCAGATCGGCGAGATATTTGGTGCCGGCCTCCTTGCCGGTCTTCTTGGTCTCGTACCACAGGGCGATCGTGCGCGCCGTGCCGCCGCCGGCGGGCTCGAGCCAGATCGCCACGTATGGCCGGTGATATTCGGCGACCTTCTGCGCCGGAATGGTGACGGTGATCGTGCCCGCCATCGCCGGGCCGGCGAGGACGCCGCTCAACAGAACCAGATTCGATGCGCGCATGACGGATCCCCTTAGTGGATGAAGATGATGGCGAGCAGGACGGGCACGATCAGCCCGGCGGCGACGATCGGCCAGGTCGTCGGGCGGTGCCGCGCATGGAGTTGCAGCAGCAACAGGCCGGTGAGCGTGAACAGCACGCACGCGACGGCGAAGATGTCGATGAACCAGCTCCATGCCGCACCCGAATTGCGGCCCTTGTGGAGATCGTTGAGATAGGCGATCCAGCCGCGATCGGTCTTTTCGGACGTGATCCTGCCGCTGGTGCGATCGATGCTGACCCAGCCGTCGCCGCCGGGGCGGGGCAAAGCGACATAGACCTCCGCGTCGGACCATTCGCCCGGCTTGCCGGCGGGATCGAGGCCGACCGCCTGCTTCACGGCGGCGGCGACCGGCGCGGGCAGCGGGGCGTCGCCGGCGGCGGGCGTCTTCAACTGCGGCAGGAGCGCGGGCGGCAGCATGCCGGCCTTGTCGGCCACGACCGGCGTGGCGTCGATCGATGCGGCATGGTTCAGCGTGATGCCGGTGATCGCGAACAACAGCATGCCGATCAGCGACACGGCGGCGCTCATCCAGTGCCAGGTGTGCAACTGCTTCAGCCACCAGCCACGCCATCTGCGTTTCGGCTTGCGCGCGGGCGCGGCGGTGATGGGTTCGTGGCGAGTCACGTTCGCCGCCTAGCGGGGTTGGGCGGCGATTTCAATATTGTTGCGAATGATTATCATGTTCATGGGAAAGCCTTCGCGGGAATGACGAATACGGAGCACAGCATCCGGACAGGTCCGGGGTGACGAAGGTGGGAACGCCCTTTAGGGTCGGTGGATGCAACGCGAAGACCTGGTCGACCTGAACGCCTTCATGGCCGTGGCGGAGGCGCGCAGCTTCACGCGGGCGGCGGCGCGGCTGGGCACGTCGCAATCGGCGCTGAGCCATACGGTGCGGCGGCTGGAGACCCGGCTCGGCGTGCGGTTGCTGACGCGCACGACGCGCAGCGTCGCGCCGACCATCGCGGGCGAGCGGTTGCTGGCGACGCTGGGGCCGGCGTTCGACAGTATCGGGGCGGAACTGATGTCGCTCGGCGATCTGCGCGATCGGCCGACCGGCACGATCCGTATCACCACGTCCGAACATGCCGCGACGACGATCCTGTGGCCGGCGCTCGAACGCTTCCTGCCGGCCTATCCCGACGTGCAGGTCGAACTGAGTATCGATTCCAGCCTGACCGATATCGTGACCGACCGTTTCGATGCTGGGGTGCGGCTGGGCGAGGCGCTGGCGCGGGACATGGTCGCGGCGCGGATCGGCCCGGACATGACGATGGCGGTGGTCGGGTCGCCGGACTATTTCGCGCGGCACCCGGCCCCGCTGACGCCGCAGGATCTGGCCGCGCACAATTGCATCAACCTGCGCATGCTCAGTTCGGGCGGTCTGTATGCCTGGGAATTGGAGCAGGGTGACCGCGAGCTGCGCGTCCGCGTCGAGGGGCAGTTCGCCTGCAACAACTCGACGATGATCGTGCGCGCGGCCGCGAGCGGGCTTGGCCTCGGCTTCGTGATGGAAAGCGCGGTGAGCGAGCATCTGCGCGACGGGCGGCTGGTGCGCGTGCTGCAGGAATGGTGCCCGTCCTTTCCGGGCTACCACCTCTATTATCCGAGCCGGCGTCAGCCTTCGGCGGCGTTTTCGCTGCTGGTGGAAGCGCTGCGCTATCGCGATTAGCGGCCGGCGAGGTTCTTGTTCACGCCCAGCGCCACCAGGGTGCCGATCGCGCCCGACAGCAGGTACAGCCCGGCCGCGAGCAGCCCGAGCCGGGTCGCGAGCAGCAACGCGACCAGCGGCGCGAAGCCCGCGCCGAACAGCCACGCCAGATCGGATACGAGCGCCGAGCCGGTATAGCGCGATTCGGTCGAGAAGCTGGAGGCGACCGCGCCCGAGGATTGCCCGAACGACAGGCCGAGCAGGGCGAAGCCGATGATCATGAACGCCGCCGCGCCGACCTCGCCGGTGTCGAGCAATTGCGGGGCGAAGCCGCTATACACCGCGATCGCCGCCGCCGAGACGCCGAGCACCGAGCGCCGGCCGTAGCGATCGGCGAGCAGGCCCGAACTGACGATCGCCAGCAGCCCGACGGTCGCGCCGACGATCTCGACCATCAGGAAGCGCGGCGCGGTCTCGGCGGTGAACAGCACCACCCAGGACAGCGGGAACACCGTGACCATGTGGAACAGGGCGAAGCTGGCGAGCGGGGCGAACGCGCCGACGACGATCTTCCAGCCGTCCGACCGGATCGTCGCGGTGACGCGCGAGGCGCGCAATTCCTGGTTGCGGAACAAGGTGTCGTATTCCGGCGCGACGACCATGCGCAGCCGCGCGAACAAGGCGACGACGTTGAGCGCGAAGGCGACGAAGAACGGATAGCGCCAACCCCAGTCGAGGAAATCCGTCGACGACAGGTTGGCGAGGAAATAGGCGAACAGCCCGCTCGCCACGATCAGGCCGAGCGGCGCGCCGAGTTGCGGGATCATCGCGTACCAGCCGCGATGTTTTTCAGGCGCGTTCAGCGCGAGCAGCGAGGCGAGCCCGTCCCACGCGCCGCCCAGCGCGATGCCCTGGCCGATACGGAGGACGCACAGGATCGCCGCCGACAGCGCGCCGACCTGGGCGTAGCCGGGCAGGAACGCGACCGCGACGGTCGAGGTGCCGAGCAGGAACAACGCGATCGTCAGCTTGATGCCGCGCCCGTAATTGCGATCCACGCCCATGAAGATCAGCGACCCGATCGGCCGCGCCACGAACGCCAGCGCGAAGATCGCGAACGACCACAAGGTGCCGGTCAGGCGATCAAGATAGGGAAACACGATCTGCGGGAAGACCAATACCGAGGCGATGGCATAGACGAAGAAGTCGAAGAATTCAGACGTGCGCCCGATGATCACCCCGATCGCGATCTCGCCGGGATGCACCTGGTGATCGCCGTGCGTGTTGATCGCGCGGGCATCGTGCTCGATCTGGCTCGAGGATGCGTTGGTGGCCATCCGGCGGTTCCGTCCTAAAATTCGATCCGGCCTTGTAGCGCGGGATCGCCGCCGATGGGCATAGGACAAATTGTCCAATCGTGATGTGCCGGATGCGGGCGTAGGCGGCGAGGATGTTCTCGAACCGCCTTCGCCGCAGTCTTGCGGGCACCATCGCGCCGCTGGCGCTCCTCGCGCTCGGCGGATGCGGCATGCAGGTGCTGGATCCCGCCGGCGACGTCGCGCGGCAGCAGGCGCACATCCTGCTCGTGTCGACCGGGCTGATGCTGCTGATCATCATCCCGGTGATGGCCCTCACGGTGCTGTTCGCCTGGCGCTACCGCGCATCGAACACGAAGGTCGAGCACAAGCCGGACTGGGACCATTCGACGGGGCTGGAACTGGTCATCTGGGCCGCGCCCCTGCTGATCGTCATCGCTTTGGGGGCGATCACCTGGATCAGCACGCACACCTTGGATCCCTATCGCCGGCTCGGCCGGATCGCGCCGGGCCGGGCCGTGGCGGCGAACGCCAAGCCGCTGGAAATTCAGGTCGTCGCGCTCGACTGGAAATGGCTGTTCATCTATCCCGAACAGGGCGTGGCCACCGTCAACCAGCTGGTCCTGCCGCTGAACCGCGAGGTGCGTTTCCGCATCACCTCGAGCACGGTCATGAACTCCTTCTACGTCCCCGCGCTCGCCGGGCAGATCTACGCCATGCCCGGCATGGAGACGAAGCTGCACGCGGTGCTGAACACGCCCGGGCGGTTCGAGGGCTTCTCCGCCAATTACAGCGGCGCGGGATTTTCGGGCATGAAGTTCGCCGTCGCGGGCATGGACGAGGCCGGGTTCGAGAATTGGGTCGCGCGCACGAAGGTCGGCGGCGGGCTGATCGATGCCAAGGCGTATCGCGCGATCGAACGTCCGACCGAGAACGTCGCACCGCTGCGCTGGTCCTCGGTCGAGCCGAAGCTGTTCGATCGTATCGTCCAGATGTGCGTCGTGCCCGGCACGCAGTGCATGTCCGAGACGATGGCGCACGACATGCGGGGCAAGATGGGCGGCACGATGGGCCATGCGATGCCCGCGCCGACCAACGACAATGCCAAGCCGAACGAGACGGAAGGCGCGCTGCTCCGCGATCCCAAGGAGCTGGGCAAATCGGCCCGTCCGCCCGCCGCCTCCACGCCAGTCGATCCCGCCACTCACCCAGATCATCGCTAAGGCCGATCATGTCCCCTGAGCTTCTCAAGATCCTGTTCGGGCGCTTCACGCTCGATGCGCTGCCGCTGCACGAGCCGATCGTCGTCATGACGTTCCTGGCGGTGGCGGCGGGCGGTGCGGCGCTGATCGCGGTGCTGACCTATTACAAGGTATGGGGGTATCTGTGGACCGAATGGTTCACCTCCGTCGATCACAAGCGGATCGGCGTGATGTACATGATCCTCGGCCTGATCATGCTGCTGCGCGGTTTTTCGGACGCGATCATGATGCGCCTGCAACAGGCGATGGCGTTCGGCGCCAACGACGGATATCTGCCCGCGCACCATTACGACCAGGTGTTCACCGCGCACGGCGTGATCATGATCTTCTTCGTCGCCATGCCGTTCGTCACCGGCCTGATGAACTTCGTCGTGCCGCTGCAGATCGGCGCGCGCGACGTATCCTTCCCGTTCCTCAACAATTTCAGCTTCTGGATGACCGCGATGGGCGCGGCGATCGTGATGATGAGCCTGTTCGTCGGCGAATTCGCCACCACCGGCTGGCTCGCGATGGCACCGCTATCGGGGATCGACGCATCGCCGAGCGTGGGGGTGGATTATTATATCTGGGCGTTGCAGGTCGCCGGGGTCGGCACCTTGCTGTCCGGCATCAATCTGGTCGCGACGATCGTCAAGATGCGCGCGCCGGGCATGACGATGATGAAGATGCCGGTCTTCACCTGGACGGCGCTCTGCACCAACATCCTGATCGTCGCCGCCTTCCCGGTGCTGACGGCGGTGCTCGCCCTGCTCGGGGCCGATCGCTATCTCGGTACGCACTTCTTCACCAACACCATGGGCGGCAACCCCATGATGTACGTCAACATGATCTGGATCTGGGGCCATCCGGAGGTCTACATCCTGATCCTGCCGGCGTTCGGCGTGTTCAGCGAAGTCACCTCGACATTCAGTGACAAGCGCCTCTTCGGTTATACCTCGATGGTCTATGCCACGGTGGTCATCACGATCCTGTCCTACCTCGTGTGGCTGCACCATTTCTTCACGATGGGGTCGGGTGCCAGCGTCAACAGCTTCTTCGGCATCACGACGATGATCATCTCGATCCCGACGGGCGCGAAGATCTTCAACTGGCTGTTCACGATGTATCACGGGCGGGTGCGCTTCGAACTGCCGATGATGTGGACGGTCGCCTTCATGCTGACCTTCACCGTCGGGGGCATGACCGGCGTGCTGCTCGCCGTGCCGCCGGCCGATTTCGTGCTGCACAATTCGCTGTTCCTGGTCGCGCATTTCCACAACGTGATCATCGGCGGCGTGGTGTTCGGCATGTTCGCCGGCATCACCTACTGGTTTCCCAAGGCATTCGGCTTCAAGCTCGACGAATTCTGGGGCAAGCTGGCCTTCTGGTTCTGGGTCGCGGGCTATTGGTTCGCGTTCACGCCGCTCTACGTGCTGGGGCTGATGGGGGTGACGCGCCGGTTGCGCCACTTCGACGATCCGAGCCTGCAGATCTGGTTCATCATCGCGGCGTTCGGCGCGTTCCTGGTCGCGCTCGGCATCCTGTCGCAGCTGATCATGTTCTATGTCAGCATTCGCGATCGCAACACCGATCGGCTGCGCGACGCGACCGGCGATCCGTGGGGCGGGCGCACCTTGGAATGGGCGACCAGCTCGCCGCCGCCGGCCTACAATTTCGCCTTCACCCCGGTGATCCACGATCTCGACGCGTGGTACGACATGAAAAGCCGCAATCATACGCGTCCGACCGAGGGGTTCCGCGCGATCCTGATGCCGCGCAACACGCCGACCGGCCTGTATCTGGCGGTGTTGAGCGCGGTGTGCGGCGTGGCGCTGATCTGGTACGTGTGGTGGCTCGCCGGGCTCAGCCTGATCGGCATCGTCGCCGTCGCGATCCATCACAGCTTCAACTACGACCGCGAGTTCCACATCTCGCGCGAAGACATCGTGACGTCCGAGGATGCGCGTACGCGCAGCCTCGCGGCGCTGGAGGCCTGACCCATGGCGCAAGCACAGGCACAGGCGCTGCCCGACCGCGAAATCTTCTATCTGGCCGACGAGCACGATCACGAGGCCGGCGGCAGCACGATGCTCGGCTTCTGGATCTATCTGATGAGCGATTGCCTCATCTTCGCGATGCTGTTCGCGTGCTACGGCGTGTTCGGCGGCAGCTATGCCGGCGGGCCGACGCCGGCCGAGATCTTCGAACTGCCGCTGGTCGCGGTGAACACGACGATGCTGCTGCTGTCGTCGATCACCTACGGCTTCGCGATGCTGGCGATGGAGGAAAAACGCAAGACCGGCACGCTTGCCTGGCTGGCGATCACCGGGCTGTTCGGCCTGTGCTTCATCGGCATCGAACTCTACGAATTCTCGGCCTTGATTCACGAAGGCGCGACGCCGCAACGCAGCGCGTTCCTGTCGTCCTTCTTCCTGCTGGTCGGCACGCACGGGCTGCACGTATCGCTCGGGATCGTCTGGCTGGTGACGTTGATGGCGCAGGTCGGGCGGTTCGGATTGACCGTGGCCAACAAACGCCGGCTGATGTGCCTGTCGCTGTTCTGGCATTTCCTCGACGTCATCTGGATCGGCGTCTTCACCTTCGTCTATCTGCTCGGAGTCCTCAGATGAGCGCCGAAACCCACGCCCATGACGATGGGCATCACGATGCGCCGGGCCACGGCACGCGCAGATCCTATCTGATCGGCTTCGCGCTGTCGGTGGTGCTGACCGCGATCCCGTTCTGGCTGGTGATGAGCGGCGCGATCGCCGACAAGCAGTTGACCGCCCTGATCATCATGGGTTTCGCGCTGGTGCAGGTGATCGTGCACATGATCTACTTCCTGCACATGAACACGCGATCGGAGGGCGGCTGGAACATGATGGCGCTGATCTTCACGATCGTGCTGGTCGCGATCGGGCTGATCGGGTCGTTGTGGGTGATGCATCACATGAACCTGAACATGATGCCCGGCATGGAAATGAACGACACGAGCGCGATGTGAGGCGCTGGATCGTCGGTGCGCTTGCGCTGCTGGCGATCGCGGGGCTGATCGCGCTGGGCGTTTGGCAGCTCGAGCGGCGCACCTGGAAGCTGGCGCTGATCGCGCAGGTGGAGCGTCGTCTGGCCACCGCGCCGGTGCCCGCGCCGGGGCCGGGAGATTGGCGGCGGATCGGACGCGACGATGCCTATACCCGCGTGACGGTGCACGGCGTGTTCGCGCAGGATCGCGAGACCCTGGTGCAGGCGGCGACGGCGCTCGGCGGCGGCTATTGGGTGCTGACCCCGCTGATGACCGATCGCGGGTTCACCGTGCTGGTCAATCGCGGTTTCGTGCCGCCCGAACGGAAGATCGGTCCGCGGCGGGCGACGGGAGAGGTCACGATCACCGGGCTGTTGCGGGTAAGCGAGCCCGGCGGCGGATTCTTGCGCCACAATGATCCGGGGGGGAACCGCTGGTATTCGCGCGACGTCGCGGCGATTGCGGCCACGCGCGGGCTGACGCATGTCGCCCCCTATTTCGTCGACGCCGATGCCGTGTCCGAACCCGGTTCGCCGCGCGGCGGGCTGACGGTGATCGCGTTCGCCAACAACCATCTGCAGTACGCGCTCACCTGGTTCGCGATGGCGGCGATGCTGGCCGGCGCGAGCCTGTGGATGGCGTTCGGGCGCGGCCGGCCCTAACGTCGCGCCATGGCCGAGGCGCGCATCTTCAACTGGCGGGATCAGGCGCTGCGCAGCGCCGACGCGGTGGGCTCGCGCAACATGTTGCTGCTCACCCATCTGCGCTGGATCGCAGTGCTGGGGCAGGTGGCCACGATCCTGGTCGTCCATTTCCTGATGCACGTCAGCCTGCCGGTCGGGCCGATGATCGCGGTGGCGGGCGGGCTGGCCGCGCTCAACGTGGCGACGCTCATGGCGCTCGTACGCGGGCGGGAGGTGGCGAACTGGGAATTGTTCGCGGCGCTGCTGATCGATTTCGCGGCGCTGACCGCGCAACTCTATATGAGCGGCGGCGCGACCAACCCGTTCGCGCCGATCGGCCTGTTGCAGGTGGTGATCGGCGCGGTGCTGCTGCGGCCCTGGTCGAGCTGGTCGCTGGTCGCCTTGCACAGCGCCGCCTTCGGACTGCTGGCCGTATACCACCGCGAACTGATCCTGCCGCCGGGGCTGGCGAGCACGCTGTCGCCGGTGCATCTGCTGGCGAGCTGGATCAACTTCGTCCTCGCCGCGGTGCTGCTGGTGTTCTTCGTCACGCGCATCGGCCGCAACCTGCGAACCCGCGACGCGAGCCTCGCCGAGATGCGGCAGCGCGCGGCGGAGGAGGATCATATCGTGCGCATGGGCCTGCTGGCATCGGGCGCGGCGCATGAACTCGGCACGCCTTTGTCCTCGCTGTCGGTGATCCTGGGCGATTGGCGCAGACAGCCCGCCTTCGCCGCCGATCCCGGGCTGGCCGAGGAGATCGGCGACATGCAGGCGGCGGTGGCGCGCTGCAAGGAGATCGTCGGCGGCATCCTCTACGCCTCGGGCGAGGCGCGCAGCGAGGATCTGGAACGCACGACGTTGCGCGCCTTCCTGCTCGGCGTGGTCGACCAATGGCGCGCGCAGCGGCCGGACCTGCTGACCTTCGCCGATCGGCTCGGCGGCGATCGGGTCATCGCCGCCGATCGCACGCTGGCGCAGATCCTGACCAACGTGCTCGACAATGCCGCCGAGGCCGGGGCGACGCGCGTGCAGCTGATCGCCGAGCGCATCGAGGGCGATCTGGTGCTGACGGTGCGCGACGACGGGCGCGGCTTTCCGGCGGAGATGCTGGCGGGCGTCGGCAAGCCCTATCGATCGAGCAAGGACCGGCGCGGTGCCGGGCTGGGCCTGTTCCTGGCGGTCAACGTGATGCGCAAGCTCGGCGGATCGGTGGAGGTGCGCAACGCGGCCGATCGGGGCGCGGAGGTGACGCTGTCGGTGCCGCTCGCCGCGCTCGCGCTGGAGGATGCGGCATGACCGGTCTGCGCCGGCTGCTGATCGTGGAGGACGATGCCGGCTTCGCGCGCACCCTGACCCGGTCGTTCGAGCGGCGCGGGTACGAGGTGCGCGCGCTGAACGACGCGGCCGGACTGCCGGCGTTGCTGGAGGTGTTCGCACCGGAGTTCGCGGTGGTGGACCTCAGACTCGGCGGGGCTTCCGGCCTGACCTGCGTGGCCGCGTTGCACGCCCGCGATCCGGCGATGCGCATCGTCGTGCTGACCGGGTTCGCCAGCATCTCGACCGCGGTCGAGGCGATCAAGCTCGGCGCCACCAACTATCTCACGAAACCCTCCGACAGCGACGATATCGAACGCGCCTTCGGTCGGGTGGATGGCGACGCCGAGGCGGATCTCGCGGTGCGCCCGACCTCGATCAAGACGCTGGAATGGGAGCATATCCATCAGGCGCTGGCCGAGGCGGACTTCAACGTCTCGGAAGCCGCGCGCCGGCTCGGCATGCATCGCCGCACGCTCGCGCGAAAGCTGGCGAAGAGCCATCTGCCGAAATCCTGACCATCGCGCAAAGACGACTTCCAGGTCGCCCGACGAAAACCGACCGATGCCAAAATAGACGATATCGTCATTTATTGCATTGACGCGGGGGAGCGTGAACAGATTCTGTCAAAGTACTGCGGCGCTTGTAATAATTTCTTACAATTGCGTTAAGATCGGTCTCCGGGATCGGCTTTTTCCTTGGATTTCCGGGCTTGGCACGGAGCATGCAGAGCAGGGGCGGGATGCGAAATCGACGGCTGCGGGCCGCTCGATCATAAAGGGGATACAGTATGAAGTTGAAGGCTCTTCTCTGCGGCGGTGCCGCGATGGTTGCGCTCGCGACCGGTGGCGCGAATGCCGCGACGATCGTTCTGGTCGATCAGGGCTTCGCCGGCACGGCTGCGCAACAGGCACAGTTCCGCATGGGCTTCCAGATCGCCGCCGCCTATTGGGGCGCGACGCTGACCAACAACATCACGATCAAGCTCGGCGTCGGTACGGCCGCGCTCGGCACCGGGATCATCGGTTCGACCGGCAGCTCCGGTATGGACTACAGCGTCGCGAACTGGGAAGCCGGCGTCAACGCGACGAAGAGCAACTCGGCGACCGACACGGGTATCGTTCTACCGACGCTGACCAATGGCGCGGCTGCGTTCATCACCAACGGTCCTGCGAATACCGCAAACAACACCGGCATCAACTCCACCACGCTTCGTTACGATAACAGCACGACGGGTGCCGCTTCCACAAACAACAAGGTGCTGTATCTCAATACCGCAAATGTGAAGGCAATCGGCGGCACTGCGGTGTACGATGCTACGAATACCCAGCAGCTCGACGGTCAAGTGCAGTTCAGCACGAACTTCAACTTCGATTTCAACCCGACCGACGGCATCACGGCGAATACGTTCGATTTCATCGGCGTCGCCATCCACGAGATCGGCCATGCGCTGGGCTTCGTTTCGGGCGTCGACTATCTCGACTATTACGGCACCCCCAACGGCCCCGGCCGCACCGGTACGCAATTCAACTTCGACACGACGTCGATCTTCTCGGCGTTGGACATGTTCCGCTACAGCACCGATCCGACGAATATCGCACCCGGTACGGGTCCGTCGCTCGATCTCTCGCTCGGCGGCACGAAGTACTTCTCGATCGATGGCGGCCTGACGGCGTTGTACGGCAACACCTTCTCGACCGGCGATTACAACGGCGACGGCAACCAGGCGTCGCACTGGAAGGACACGGCAGGCTGCGCCATCGGCAACGGCATCATGGATCCGACCTTCTGCTTCGGTCAGACCGGCTACATCACCGCGCTCGATCTCGCGGCATTCGATGCGATCGGTTACAATCTGGCGCTCGACTCGCGCGGTGCCAGCTACCTGACCAGCACCGGCCAGATCTACACCCGGTTCGCCAACGCAGGCGCCGTGCCTGAGCCGGCAACCTGGGCGATGATGCTGATGGGCTTCGGCCTGGTTGGTGGCGCGATGCGCCGTCGCAAGGTTTCGACGACCGTTTCGTTCGCCTGAACCTCACTGAGTTAAACGGGGGGAAAGCCGCCGGCCGAAAGGTCGGCGGCTTTTTCTTTGGGTGCCGGACCTGCCAAGGCGTGGGCGGGCATGTGCTTCGACAAGCTCAGCGCGAACGGGGAGGGATTGAGCTTGGATACTTCCGGCTCGGCGGCCCGAGAGGTGACGGCGGCTCACTCCGCTTTGGACGCGAACCAGATCGTGTAGGGCGAGCGATCACGACCGCACTCGGCGGGGATGCTCGCCTGCTCCACGGCGAAACCACATTGCTCGAGGCGACCGACGAACGCATCGTCGATATAGGCCGACCAGATCGCCAGCACGCCGCCAGGCCTGAGCGCCGCATGCGCCGATCGCAGGCCCCAATTGCAATAGAGACGATCATTGGCGACGTGGATGAACCCGTCCGGGCCGTTATCGACGTCGAGCAGGATACCGTCGAATCCTTCGGGCGCTTCCGCGATCACATCGTGCACGTCGCGGATTTCCAGCGTGACGCGCGGATCGGTGAGGGAGTTGCCGAACAGATGCGCGAGCGGCCCGTTCGCCCAGGTGACGACTTGCGGCACCAGTTCCGCCACGACGATCTTCGTGCTGTCCGGAAACGCGTTCAAGGCCGCACCTAGCGTGAAGCCCATGCCCAGCCCGCCGATCAGTACCCGGTCCCGCCGCGCGCCCATCCGGAGATGCGCGAGCGTGGCCAAGGCCTTTTCGGATTGCGGTGCCTCGCTGCCCATCAGTTCGTCTTCGCCGAAACGGATCGAATATTCCGGCCCCGACCGTAACAGGCGGAGTTGACCCCCGCCGGGAATCTCGGCGGTATCGACGACTTCTACTGGATGCATGGGGCCCCGTTCTTTTTAGCGTCGCGACGCAGTTGGATGTGCGTTGTGGTTCTGAAGCTTGATGACTTTAGTCGAATCGCGGTTTCGCACATCGTCATTCCCGTGAAGGCGGGAATCCATAATCACTGTACTTCATGAGACCCACTCCGCTCAGCCAGTATGGATTCCCGCCTTCGCGGGAATGACGGAAGATATGGTTCAACCTGACGTCATCAGCCTCTAGGATTGCGCCGATGCCCGGCGCGCCAACGCCTCTTCGACCGCGATCAGCCCTGCTGCGCTCTCGATCGCCAGATCCAGTGGCCGCCCGAGCCCGTCATGATCGGCGTTGAGAAAATCCATCGCGGCCCCGGCCCCGGAGAAGGAGCGCAATGCGGCGGACACCGCGCGCCCCTGACGGGCGGCCTGTTCGGCTGACAGCTTGGGCTGGTTGTGGCGCTTGGCGAAGCGGTTCTTGGCCGGCTTGTCATAGAGCGAAGGGGTGTCGATCGCCGCGGGAGCGGCGGGTGCTGAAAGTCCAGCCATCGGGCTATTCCTTTTATTGATCTCGAAAGTTCGAAAGATGTCGGAAGGCGGGGGACTTGAAGGTCACAAACTCATCCTCCGTTCGTTTCTATCGCAGTCGATGAACCCTGGCATCGTGCATGTGGCCTGTTTCTCGACTGCGCTCGAAACGAACGGGGAAAAAGGCGATCCAAGCAAAGTCATCTTGCTCTAACGCCCCATGCGGCCGACCAGCGGCACGCGCGCCACGGCTCCGGTGATCAGCTTCGACCTGAACGCCTTAGCGATCACGGCGGTATCGTCGAGATTCATCAGCACGACCCGTGTGCCGCCGCTGCGCAGAGCCTCGATCGCGCTGATCGTCACGCCATGGCGGGCACACATCGCGGCGACATCGGCCTGGGGTACGCTCAAATTCAGTGCGCGAGACATGCAGCTTCCTCGGTATGAGCGGGAGCATCACGTCTCTCAGTCGCAGCCATGCCCGAAGCGTTGGCGCGATGACACCCATATGGGGTGTTGTCGCCGCCGAAACAATCGCGGGCGAAAGCGAAACCTTGTTACAGCAATTTGTCCAACGTGATCGGCAGGTCGCGCACACGCTTCCCGGTCGCGTTGTAGATCGCGTTGGCGACCGCTGCGGCAACACCGGTGATGCCGATCTCGCCCACGCCGTGCGCGCCCATCGGCGTGTGCGGATCGGCGATGTCGGTCCAGATCACGTCGATCTCGGGCACGTCGAGATGCACGGGCAGGTGATATTCGGCCAGGCTGGGATTCATGATACGACCGTTGCGCTCGTCGAACTGAGTCTCCTCCATCAGCGCCATGCCCAGGCCCATGATGATCCCGCCCCGGAACTGGCTGCGCGCCGTCTTGGGGTTGAGGATACGGCCGCAGTCGAACGACCCGAGCACGCGGCTCACGCGAGTCTCGGCGGTGACGGTGTTGACGCGCACCTCGCAGAAGATCGCACTGTGCGAGTGCATCGACCAGTGCATCAGTTCGAGCGGCGGCGACGCCTCCTCGGTCACAACCACGCTGTCGCGCTGCGCCCGGCCGAGGATCGAGGCATAGCTTTCGCGCCGGCCCGGCTCGTCGAGTTTGGCGAGGCCACCATCCTCGCTGCCCACCTCGTCCGGCGACAGGCCGGCGAGCGGGGAATCGTTGCCGGCGAGCTTGAGCAGTTCGGTGACCAGCGCGCGGTGCGCCGCGATCACCGCCGCGCCGATCGCCGCGGTCTGTTGCGACCCGCCGGCAAGGATCGCGCCGGGGATGATCGATTCGCCATAGCCCACGGACACCTGATCGAGCGGCAGTCCGAGCCGCTCGGCCGCGACCATCGCGGTGGTGGTGGAGGTGCCCATGCCCATTTCGTGCGCGGCGACCTCGACCGTGGCATGCGCGTCGCGCGTCAGGGTGATCCGCGCCGCGGCCCCCGGCATCCGATAATAGGGATAGGTGCCCTTCGCACAGCCCATGCCGACCAGCCATTCACCCTCGCGCCGGCTGCTCGGCACCGCATTGCGCGCGGTCCAGCCGAACTTCTCCGCGCCCGCCCTCCACGCCTCGACGATGTGGCGCGAGGAGAAGGGCAGGCCGGAGATCGGATCCTTGTCCGGCTCGTTCGCGATGCGCAGCTCGATCGGGTCCATGCCGAGTTCGACCGCCAATTCGTCGATCGCCGATTCCATGGCAAACGTGCCGACGGACTCGCCGGGCGCGCGCATGAAGGTGTTGGCGAGCATGTTCATCGTCACCGTATCGACCGACAGCTTCAGGCTGTCGGATGCGTAGGAGGAGCGGGTGCCGGTAATGAACGGTTCGGGCATGTTGTTGTGCGGCGTCATCGCGATCGTGCCGGTCTGGATCAGCGAAGTGAAATGGCCATCCGGCCGCGCCCCGAGCGCGACGCGCTGTTCCGTCACCGTACGCCCGCCGACCGTGCGGTACACGCCTTCGCGCGACAGGGTGATGCGCACCGGACGCCCGGCCAGTTTCGCGGCGGCGGCACCCATGATCTGGTGATCCCACAGGCATTTGCCGCCGAACCCGCCACCGACATAAGGCGAGGTGACGCGCACCTGTTCGGGTTTCAGATCGAACACGTCGGCGATCGTGATCGCCTCGGCGGTGACGAGCTGGCTCGCATCATGGATGATCAGTTCGTCGCCGATCCAGGCCACCGTCGTCGCATGCGGTTCGATCGCATTATGGTTGTGACGCGGCGTGGTGTAGACATGGTCGATCCGGCGCGGGGCCTTCGCCAGCTCCGCCTCGGCATCGCCGATCTCGTTGAGCAGCGGCTGGCCCATGAACAGGCCGGGCTGCGCGCCGGCCGCCTTCGCCGCCGCGAACGAGGTGGTCGAGGGTTCGGCGGCATAGGTGGCAACGATCAGCGATGCCGCATGATCGGCCTGTTCCTGCGTCTCGGCGAGGACCAGGGCGATCGGCTGACCGTTCCAGTGGATGCGATCGTCCTGCATGATCGGCAGGTCGGCCGGCCCGGCGGCGGTGGGCGACGACCCGAACACGGCCGGCTTGTTCATGCGCGGCGCGTTCTTGTGGGTCATCACGGTGACCACGCCCGGTGCGGCCTCCGCGGCGGCGGTGTCGAGCGTGGCGATACGCCCGCGCGGGATCGTCGCGAAGACCAGCGTGGCATAGGTCATGTCCTCGTACACGAATTCGGCGGCGAAGCGCGCGTCGCCCTTGACCTTCAGCGGCCCGTCGAGCCGCGAGACCGACGTGCCGATCAAGCCGTGCTTCCGCGCGATCAGCGGATCGGGCACGCCGCCGGGAATCCAGCGATCGGGTGCGAGCGGCACCAGTTTGGCCATCGCGCCCTGCATCAGCGCCTGGGCGGTTTCCTTGGCGGTATCGACGATGCTCATGCGGCGGCTCCGGAAAGTTCGGCGAGGACGGCGACGAGGGTGCGCTTGGCGAGTTCGATCTTGAAGCCGTTGTCGCGTAGCGGCCGGGCGTCGCTGAGTTCGGCGATCGCGGCATCGCGAAACGCCTGTTCGTTCGCCGGGCCGCCGCGCAACGCCGCCTCGGCCTTCGACGCGCGCCACGGCTTGTGCGCGACGCCGCCGAGCGCGATCCGGACGTCCTTGATCTGGCCGCCCTCGATCTCCAGCGCGGCCGCGACCGAGATCAGAGCGAACGCGTAGCTCGCCCGGTCGCGGACCTTGCGATAGGTGGAATTGGCCGCGATCGGCAGCGGCGGCAGTTCGATCGCGGTGATCAGGTCGCCCGGCTCCAATACGGTGTCCAGTTCGGGATGCTCGCCGGGCAGGCGGTGCAGATCGGCGAACGGCAGGCTCCGCCGACCGCGTCCGCCCTCCAGATGCACGGTCGCATCCAAGGCGGCGAGCGCGACGCACATGTCCGATGGATGCGTCGCGACGCACGCCGGGGACGCGCCGACGATCGCGTGGATGCGGTTGAAGCCGTCGATCGCGTCGCAGCCCTGGCCGGGGGTACGCTTGTTGCAGCGCGACCCGTCCGTGTCGTAAAAATAGGTACAGCGCGTGCGTTGCAGCAGATTGCCGCCGACCGTCGCCATGTTCCGGATCTGAGCGGACGCGCCGGCCAGGATCGCTCGGGTCAGCATCGGATAGTGCGTGCGCACGAAGCGATGTTCGGCCACCGCCGTGTTGCGCACCGCCGCGCCGATCAGCAGGCCGCCGGCGTCGGTCTGCGCGATCGCATCGGAAAATCCGGTGACGTCCACGAGCCGCTCGGGCCGCGCCACGTTTTCCCGCATCAGGTCGACCAGATTGGTGCCGCCGCCGAGATAGGCGGTCGCGGCGTCGGCGGTCGCGCCGAGCCGCAGCGCTTCGGCGGTGTCGCCGGCGCGGGCATAATCGAACGGGGTCATGCCGCCATCTCCGCCGCCACCGTTTCGCGGATCGCGTCGATGATCCCGTTATGCGCGCCGCAGCGGCACAGATTGCCGCTCATCCGCTCCTGAAGTTCCTCGCGCGTCAGGGCGATGTCGGCCGACAGATCGGCGCTGACATGGCTGGGCACGCCGCGCTTCGCCTCGGCCGCCATGCCGATCGCCGAACAGATCTGGCCGGGGGTGCAATAGCCGCACTGGAACCCGTCATGCTCGATGAACGCCTGTTGCAGCGGATGCAGGCCGTGCTCGTCGGCCAGCCCCTCGATCGTGGTGATCTCGCGCCCGTCATATTGTACCGCAAGCGAGAGGCAGGAGAGGATGCGCTGTCCGTCCACCAGCACGGTGCAGGCACCGCATGCGCCCTGGTTGCAACCCTTCTTGGTACCGGGGAAGCGCAGATCCTCGCGCAGGAAATCGAGCAGCGACACGCGCGGATCGGCGGGAACCGCGAACTGCGATCCGTTGACGGTTATCGGCATGGGAGACCCTCCTGGCGGTACACTCGGCAACGGAACGATCTACGCCGCAACCGGTGCCATGATGCGCGTGTCGGAGGAAATACGATAGTCGTTTTGGCCCGCGCACCAAGAAAAACGGGCGACCGGCACTGCCGATCGCCCGAAGCAACTTCAGAACTTGAAGTTGGCGCCGACCTTGAAGGTACGGCCGACCGCGCCGATCTGGTGATAGGTCGGGTTGTAGTTCGCCGCGGCATAATTGCCCGCATTGAGCGGAGCCTTGGCATCGAGCAGGTTGATCACGTTGAAGTAGAACTGGAAGCGGTCGTTCACGTCGACGCTGCCGACCAGATCGACGTCGATGAACGAATTGACCTTGCAGTTGAAGTTCGGATCGCTGCCCTGATACGTGCTGCTGCTCGCGCAGTCCGTACCGCCGAACTGGTCCTCGGCCACCGCCTTGAAGCCCTTGGTGTAATAGGCCGTGCCGGTGAGCGAGTACGGCCCGTACTGCACCGCGTTCTGCCAGTTGCCGCGCCACTGCGGCGTGCCCGCGCCCGACGACGTGACATAGGGGGCCTGCGTCCCGACGAAATCCTGGTAGGCGCTGTCGGCGCTTGGCTTGAACTTGTAGCTCAGGATGTACGTCGCCTCGGCCCGGCTGGTCAGCTTCAGTTCGTCGGTCGGCTTGAACTGCACCTGCGCCGAGAAATCGATGCCCTGCGTGCGCAACGCCGCCGCATTGGCGAAGGGCCCGTTGACGAACAGCACGCGGCGTGGCGCGTTCGGGAACGCGGGATCGATCGCATCGAGCGTCACCGAATAGCCGGCCGGCAGCGCCGTACCCGCATAATATGCCGACAGGGCATCACCCGACAACGGTGCCGCGGAGATCACGTTGGTCTTGCGGATGTTGTAATAATCCGCCGTGAAGCTCAGCCAGCGGGTCGGCTGAGCGATGAAGCCGCCGGTGAAGCTGGTCGATTTCTCCGGCTTCAGGTTGGCATCGCCGATGGTCTGGAAACCGAAGCCATAGGTCTGGTTGTAGGAGCTGCCGCCCGAGCAGGTGCCGTCCGGGTTGGACGTCGCGCCGTGCTGCACCTGTAGCGAGCAGGGCGGACGACCGCTGGTGAAGCCGACCACCGAACCGCCGAGTTCGGCGAAGCTCGGTGCGCGGAAGCCCTTCGAGAAGGTGCCGCGCAGCGCGATCTCGCGGATCGGCTGGAACTTCGCGCCGATCTTGGGCGAAAAGTTGTTGAAGCCGTCCGAATAGTGATCGTACCGGCCCGACGCGTTGATCTCGAGCGAGGTCAGCACCGGCGCGTTCACCTCGAAATAGCCCGAGGTGACGTAGCGATGGCCGACGGCGGTATACTGGTTCAGGCCGATCGTCTGCGCATTGGCGTTCTGGTTGGGATCGTTGACCGCCTCGTAGCGGAACGAGCCGCCCACGCCGAGCTGCAGATCGCCGCCCGGCAGGCTGAACAGGTTCTTCGTCACCACACCCTGGACCATGTCCAGATCGCTGGTCGCGCGAGTCGAGACGCGCGGCGACAGGGCACTGCGCACCGCCGACGAGTTCTGGCTGGGATCGACGAAATTGTAGCTGCCCGTGTTGATCGCGGTGATCAGGGCCGGCAGGTTGATGTACCCGTCCTGATCGATGTCGAGCCACGATTTGGCAGCGGTGGCATCGAACGAATAGGTCCAGCCGTCACCGAACTTGCCGGAGATGCCGGCCTGGCCGCGCAGCACCCGGTTCTTGTATTCGGAGCGTGTCGCGATGTCGCCGAACAGGTAACGAATCGCCGCGGCCTGGCCGCTAGCCGCGAACGGGTTGTTCGGGTTGAGCTGTCCGTTGGTCAACACCGCGGGCAGCACGATGCTGAGCGTATTCACCGGGTTGGCCGAACGGATCGGGTTCGGACTGCCCGACGAGATCACCGTATTCTGGAAGTACGATACCGAGCCATAGGCCTGCGAGTTGGCACCGATGTCCGCGGTCGCGTGGATCGTGCCACCGAAGCGCGTCTGCTCGGGCTGGATCTGGCCGTAATCGGACACCAGATTTTGCTCGCAGCCGACGCCCTGCGCACCGGTCACCCGGAGCTGGCCGGCCGCGCAGCCATTCGGATTGAGAATCCGCCACGGGCCGCTGGTCAGGCCGGAACCGGACAGCGGGTTGCCGGCGATGGTCTGCTGGCTCGGCGCGACGATCGCGCTGGTGGTCGTGCCCGGAACGATCGAACCGGCATTGTTGTTGTCGCCACCGATGCCCGACAGGTCGTTGGTGTTGAACGGATAGCCGCGATCGCGCGCCCAGATCGGATTGTCGTGCTGATATTCGCCGCTGATATAGACGTTGTAGCCATCTTCCTTCAGCTTGCCGTGGCCGACGGTCAGCGTCGCGCGCTGGGTGCCGCCATCGCCGCGCTGCGTAGCACCGGCTTCGACCGTACCCTGGATGCCGGTGATTTCCTTCTTCGTGATGATGTTCACCACGCCGGCGATCGCATCCGCGCCGTAGCTGGACGAGGCGCCGTCCTTCAGCACTTCGACCCGGTCGATCGTCGCATTGGGAATGGTGTTGAGATCGACGAACGAGCGTTGACCGTCATCGGCAAGCGGATAGGCGGCGGTGCGCACGCCGTCGACCAGCGTGAGCGTTGAGTTCACGGTCAGGCCGCGCAGCGACACCGCCGACGATCCCGCGCCGAAACCGTTGGAGAAGGCGGTCGGGATCGAGCCCGAGCTGTCGGCCGAGATCGACCGCACCGCATCCGATGCCGTCGTGATGCCGGCGCGCGCGAGGTTCTCCGAGGTCAGCACGGTCAGCGGCGACGGCGTCTCGGCATCGATGCGGCGACGGAAGAGACTGCCGGTGACGACGATATTGCCTTCGTCGCCTGCGGCGTCAGCCGGAGCGGCTTCGGTGGTCTGCGGCGTGGCGGCCGGCGGGGTCTGAACGGTCGAGGTTGCTGGCGGCACGATCGGGGCGGCATCCTGCGCCGTGGCCGGCAGCGCGAGGCCAGTTCCGGCGGCGATCAGGATAGGCAAGGCGACACCGCGCAGGAGGATCTGGCGGCGAGTGCGACGATTATCAGTCATTGTGACGTTCCTTGGGCTTGACGATCCCGTCCGCCTGAAAAGCGGACGGGCACGACCGTCAGCGCCGACGCCCCTGCTCCCCCCAATAGGAGCCGCGCCGAATGTCCGGCGCCCCAATGCGAGCGGCCGGGGCAAGCGTAAAGCTCGGCTCATCGCAATTTTTGTAAATTTCTGACACCGTGGTAATATGGTTACAGTTTTGTTTCGCGTTCGTAATTTATTGTAAACAGGTCAGTCGCTGCCGGAGTTGGGGGAGTGCGCTGCCGTCAGCCGACTATCCGGACGACCGCCACCATGCCGCCGCCCGGATGGTTCGACAGGTTTACCTGTGCCCCGAAGGTCTCGGCCTGCGCGCGCGCGATGGTCAGGCCGATGCCGGTGCCGTTGTCCATGCTGTCGCCGCTGCCGCGGACGAAGGGTTCGAAGATCTTGGGCAGCAGATCCTCCGCGATTCCCGGGCCGTAATCGCGGATCGCGATCTCGATCGCATCGGCGCGGCGCGTGCAGGACACGTCCGCCCCGCCGCCATAGCGCACAGCATTGTCGATCAGGTTGGTGACGCAGCGTGACAGCGCGTCGGGCTTGACCCTCGCCTGCGCGCCGCAGCCGCCGACGAAGTGGACCTTGGCACCGAATTCGGCCGCATCCTCGGCCAGCGCGGAGAGCAGGGAATCGAGATCGATCACCGACCATTCCTCGCGGCTCTCGCTGCTGCGCGCGAGGTCGAGGCCATCGCGCACCAGCGCCAGGGTCGCGCCGAGATCGGCGATCAGGCGATCCCTGAGCGTCGCGTCTTGGACCTGTTCGAGTCGCAATCGCAGGCGGGTGAGCGGAGTCTGCAGATCGTGGCTGATCGAGGCCAGGATGCGGGTACGTTCGCGTACGCCCTCCCGCACGCGGCTCTGCATCGTGTTGAACGCGACCATCGTCTCGCGCACGTCGGACGGGCCGCGTTCGGCGACCGGTTCGGCGTCGATCGTGCGTGCAAAGGCGCGCGATGCAGAGGTGAGGCGGCGCAGCGGCGCGGTGGCGAGGCGCGAAACGACGACCGATAGCGCGCCGCTCGCCGCGACGATCAGCAGCAGGAACAGCGGATTGAGCATGGCGCTCGGGGGCAGGGATAGGGTCGGCAGATCGAATGCCAAGGAGATGCGCTGGCCTTTGGCATCGTTGTAACTGACCACCCAGCAGCCCGGCAGCTGCGGCACGAAGAAGCCGGCGGCGCGGTGGGTCCATTCATAGGGGATGCGCGCGAAGCAATATTGCCACGGCACCTGCAGCCCACGCGCCCTGGCGCGCACGCCGAGCCGGTCCCGCAACGCCGCGTCGAGCGACGAATCGCTGCCGGTCGGCACGGCGAGCCGGGGGTTGGCGCGATGCGCGCCGATGATCTGGTTATGATCGAGCAGCGCGGCGGTCTCGTCCGGCGCCCGCGTCATGCGCCCGACGATATCGACCGCGCTGACGACCAGCCGCTCGTCGAGGAATTGCGCGAAATCGTGGCGGCGCGCTTCCTCGGCCACGAACAGCGCGGTGATCGCCGAGATCGACATGCCGATCGTCAGAAGCAGTGCCAGCCGGCCGGCGAGCGACCCGGCAAACCCCCATGCCCCGGCGATCATCCGGCGGATCACAGGAACGTCACGTCGCTGGCCAGGACATAGCCTTCGTTGCGCACCGTCAGGATCAGCGTGTCCCCATCCGGCGCGGCGGCGAGTTTCTGGCGCAGGCGGCTGATCTGAAGGTCGATCGAGCGGTCGAACGCGACCGTGGCATGGCGTTCGGGCAACAGCGCTTCACGCGACAACACCTCGTTGGGGGCATCGATGAAACGCGACAACAAGCGGAATTCCGCCGAGGACAGCATCACCAGGCGGCCATCGGTGGTGATCAGGCGACGTTTGAGCAGATCGAGCTGCCACGCGCCGAATCTCGCGAAGCGCGCGCCGCGGGGACGCTGCGTCTCCTCGTGGCGGGTGCGGCGCAGCAGGTTGCGGATGCGCGCGAGCAGCTCGCGCGGTTCGAACGGCTTGGTCAGGTAATCGTCGGCACCGAGTTCTAGCCCCAGCACGCGATCGATCGCGCCGTCGCGCGCGGTGACCATGATGATCGCGCCATCATGTCCCTCGGCCCGCAATTCGCGGCACAAGGTCAGCCCGTCGCCGTCCGGCAGATTGAGATCGAGGACGATCAGGTCGGCATGATCCTCGGCCAGAGCATCGCGGACTCCGGCGATGCTTCCCGCCGCGCGCACGTCATACCCCTCGCGTGCCAGTTGCCCGATCATCAGATCGCGGATGTCGGCATCGTCGTCGGCGACGATCAGGCGGTCCATATGGGGTATGTTGAGGTCTTCCATCCTTGTGGGTATAGGCAGCGGCATCGGCGCTGTCTGTTACCTGATACATCGCGATACACTATGCGACGGAACCCTACGCGCGGCCACGTGCAGCCAAGAAGAGAAATCAATTCTCTCTGTTGCACCTGCGAAGGGATCGCCATCTGCGCTCTTTGCTTTACCCGGATTTCGCGGAGTTCGATTCATGTGCGGCCTATATTGTTTCCCAGTGCTGCCCGCGTCGCCCCGGACACGGTCGTGATGCGCGTCGTGACGATCGTGCGCACCGCGCCGCTTGCCTTGGCCTTCGCGCTCGCCGCCTGTGGCGGGGCCAAGACGCCGCCTGCGCAGCCGCCGGCCGAGGTCGGATATGTCACGTTGACGGCCGGGCCGGTCGCCGTCTCGACCGAACTGACCGGCCGCACCGCCTCGACCGAAACGGCCGATGTGCGTCCGCAGGTCGATGGCATCGTCCAGGCGCGCCTGTTCGAGGAGGGCTCGCTGGTCCGCGCCGGCCAGCCGCTCTACCAGATCGACGCGCGCCTCTATCGCGCGTCGCGTGATCAGACCGCCGCGCAGCTCGAAAATGCGCAGGCCGCTTATGTCACCGCGCAGGCCAAGGCCGCGCGCTATTCGAAGCTGACCGAGATCGATGCGGTCAGTCGCCAGGATATCGACGATGCCAATGCCGCCGCGCGCCAGGCGCTGGCCAACGTCCATCAATATCGCGCCAGCCTGCAGACCGCGAAGATCAATGTCGGTTTCACGCGGGTCTATGCGCCGATCTCCGGGCGGATCGGTCGATCGGCCGTGACCAAGGGCGCGCTGGTCACCGCGAGCCAGACGACCGCCATGGCGACGATCCAGCAGCTCGACCCGATCTTCGTCGACATCACCCAATCGAGCCAGCAACTGCTCGCGCTGCGCCGTCAGTTGGCGCAGGGCGATATCCTGCCCGCCAATGCCAGCGTGCGGCTGAAGCTGGAGGATGGCACGCTGTATCCCGGCGTCGGGCGGATCGAATTCTCCGAAGTCACGGTCGACCAGAACGCCGGCACCGTGACGCTGCGCGCGCGCTTCCCCAATCGCGAGGGCATCCTGCTGCCCGGCATGTTCGTGCGCGTCGAAACGCCACAGGGCGTGGTACCGAACGGCATCCTCGTACCGCAGCAGGGCATCGCCCGCGATGCGAAGGGCAGCGCCACGGCCCTGGTGGTCGGTGCCGACAACAAGGTGGCGCAGCGCAACGTGACGACGGCGAAGGCGGTCGGCAACAAGTGGCTGGTGACCGACGGGCTGAAGGCCGGTGACCGCCTGATCGTCGAGGGCACGGACAAGGCGATGCCCGGCGCGACCGTCAAGCCCGTCGCTATCAAGACGGCCCAGTAATATGGGCATCAGCAAGTTCTTCGTCGATCGCCCGATCTTCGCCTGGGTGATCGCGATCGCGGTGATGCTGGCGGGCGTCGGATCGATCATGTCGCTGGCCATCGCGCAATATCCCGACGTCGCGCCGCCTTCGGTCAGCGTCAGCGCGACCTATCCCGGCGCCTCGGCGGAGACGCTGGAAACCAGCGTGACCCAGATCCTGGAGCAGCAGCTGACCGGGATCGACGGGCTGCTGTATTTCTCGTCCAGCTCGAGCTCGGCCGGCACCGCGCAGATCACCGTCACCTTCGCCAAGGGCACCGACCCCGATACCGCGCAGGTGCAGGTGCAGAACAAGGTGCAGCGCGCGGTATCCCGCCTGCCGAGCGCGGTGCAGTTGCAGGGCCTGTCGGTCACCAAATCCAATTCGGATTTCCTGCTGATCGTCGCCCTCTACGACAAGACCGACAAGTCGACCGACAGCGACATCGCCGACTACCTGGTGAGCAATTTCCAGGACGATCTGGCCCGCGTCGACGGCGTCGGATCGAGCCAGGTGTTCGGATCGCAATATGCCATGCGGATCTGGCTCGATCCGGTGAAGATGGCGGCGGTGCAGCTGATGCCGTCCGACATCTCCAGCGCGATCACCGCGCAGAATACCGAGGTCGCCGCCGGTCAGATCGGCCAGACGCCGGCGATCAAGGGCCAGATGCTCAACGCCGTCGTGACCGCCAAGTCGCGCCTGCAGACGCCCGAGCAATTCCGCGACATCATCGTCAAGACCAAGACCGACGGCTCGGTCGTCAAGCTGTCGGACGTAGCGCGGGTCGAATTGGGGCAGGAGGATTACACCTCCTCGGCCCAGCTCGACGGTCATCCCGGCTCCGGCATGGCGATTCAGCTCGCGCCCGGTGCCGATGCGCTGAAGACCGCGACGGCGGTGAAGGCGCGCGTGCAGGAACTCGCCGCGAAGATGCCCCCCGGCTACACCTTGGCGTTCCCGTACGACACCACCGAATTCATCAAGCTGTCGGTGCACGAGGTGGTCGAGACACTGATCATCGCCGTCGTACTGGTGGTCGTGGTGATGTTCCTGTTCCTGCAAAGCTGGCGTGCGACGCTGATCCCGGCGATCGCGGTGCCGGTCGTGCTGCTCGGGACGTTCGGCGTGCTGGCGCTGTTCGGCTATTCGATCAACACGCTGACCTTGTTCGCGATGGTACTGGCGATCGGCCTGCTGGTCGACGACGCGATCGTCGTGGTCGAGAATGTCGAACGTTTGATGACCGAGGAACAGCTGTCGCCGCGCGATGCGACGATCAAGTCGATGGACGAGATCGGGTCCGCGCTGGTCGGCATCGCCATGGTGCTGTCGGCGGTGTTCCTGCCGATGGCGTTCTTCGGCGGATCGACCGGCGTGATCTATCGCCAGTTCTCGGTCACGATCGTCGCGGCGATGCTGCTGTCGGTGCTGGTCGCGCTGATCCTGTCGCCGGCCTTGTGCGCCACCTTGCTGAAAGGCGGCGATCACGATCCGTTGAAGCGCAAGGGCCTGTTCGGGCGCTTCAACCGCTGGTTCGACCGTTCCACGACACGCTATGTCGGCGCGACCAAGAGCGTGATCGGGCATCGTTTCCTGCATCTCGGCATCTTTGCCGGTATCGTCGTCCTGCTCGCATTCCTCTTCGTGCGCCTGCCGACCAGTTTCCTGCCGGATGAGGATCAGGGCATCGCCATGGTGCAGTTCACCCTGCCGGCCGGTGCCACCAGCGAACGCACCGGCGTCGTGCGGGACCGGGTGGAGAAATTCTTCCTGACCGACGAGAAGGCCAATATCGGCAATATCTTCGCGATCACCGGCTTCGGTTTCTCGGGGTCCGGGCAGAATGCCGGCATCGCCTTTGCCAGCCTCGCGCCGTTCGCCGACCGCAAGGGCAGTGTGAACGGTGCTCCAGCCATCACGACGCGCGCCACGCAGACGTTTTCGAGCATCCGCGACGCTCAGGTCTTCGCGCTGACGCCGCCGGCAATCTCTGGCCTCGGACAGTCGAGCGGCTTCACCTTCGAACTGCTCAACACCAGCGGGATGGCGCAGGACAAGTTCCTGGGGCTGCGCGACAAGCTGATCGCGGCGGCGAACAAGGATCCGTTGCTCGCCCAGGTCCGCGCCTCGACATTGCCGGATACGCCGCAGCTGCGCGTCGATATCGACGATGCGAAGCTTGCCGTGCTCGGGCTGACCGAGGCCGACGTGACCGGTACGCTCAGCTCCGCCTGGGGCAGCACGTACGTCAACGATTTCGTCGATCGCGGGCGCGTGAAGCGGGTCTTCATCCAGGCGGATGCCGCGTATCGCATGCTGCCCGGCGATCTCGACAATTGGTTCGTCCGCTCCTCCGTCAACGGCAACATGGTGCCCTTCTCCGCCTTCGCCACGACGCGTTGGGAAAAGGGGCCGACCAGCCTGTCGCGCTTCAGCGGACGTTCGTCCTACGAGATTCAGGGTGCGCCCGGTGTCGGCGCCAGCTCGGGCGATGCGATGAAGCGGATCGTGGAATTGCAGCAGCAACTGGCACCGGGCACAGGCTATGCCTGGGCCGGGCTTTCCTATCAGGAGAACCAGACCAGCGGTCAGGCACCGATGCTCTACAGCCTTTCGGTGCTGGTCGTGTTCCTGTGCCTTGCCGCCCTGTATGAAAGCTGGTCCGTGCCGTTCGCGGTGCTGCTGGTGATGCCATTGGGCGTGATCGGCGCGGTGCTGGCGGTGACGCTGCGTGGCCTGGAGAACAACATCTATTTCCAGGTCGGCCTGCTCACGACGATCGGCCTCGCCTCCAAAAACGCGATCCTGATCGTCGAGTTCGCCGAAATGGCGCGGCGCGAGGGCAAGGACGTGGTCGAATCGGTGCTGGAGGCGGCGCGGGTGCGTTTGCGTCCGATCCTGATGACCAGCCTCGCCTTCGTCGCCGGCGTGCTGCCGCTGGCGATCGCGAGCGGGGCGGGCGCGAACAGCCGTATCGCGATCGGCACGGCGGTGGTTGGCGGGATGATCACCGCGACGGTTCTGGCGATCTTCTACGTACCGATGTTCTTCGTCGTGGTCGCTCGCCTGTTCCACCGCGCGCCCAAGGAGGCCGAGGCATGATCCGCATCCGCACGCTCGCCTTGCTGCTGGCGGCATCCAGCCTTGCCGCCTGCGACATGGCACCGAAATACGTTCGCACCACCGCCGACGTCGCGCCGCAGCAATGGCCGGCCGGCGCGGCCTATGCTCCGGCCGCCGCCGGCCAGGCCGGGTTGCCGTGGCGCACGGTCTTCGGCGATGCGAAGCTCCAGCAGGTGATTTCGCAGGCGCTGGCCAACAATCGCGATCTGCGTGCGGCGGTGGCCAACATCGCCTCGGCCCGCGCGCAATATCGCGTGCAGCGCTCGGCCCAATTCCCGACGCTGGCGGCCAGCGGCGGGGCGACGATCTCGCGCACGATCAGCGGATCGGGCGGCACCGGCAACCTGACCAATCCGGCAGGTGCATCGTACAGCACGTTCAGCGCTGATGTCGGCGTCAGCGCGTTTGAACTCGATCTGTTCGGACGACAGAAGAACCTCTCGCGCGCCGCGTTCGAACAATATCTCGCGACCGAATCCGGGGCGCGATCGACGCGATTGATCCTCGTCGCCGACACCGCCTCCGCTTATGCGACGCTCGCCGCGGACGGCGAATTGCTCCGGGTCGCGACCGAGATGGTCGGCAGCGGCCAACGTACCGTGAAACTCACGCAATCGTTGCACGATGTCGGGCTCGTCACGGGCAGCGATCTCGCCGATGCCGAGACCGTGCTGGCGCAGGCGCAATCCGATGTCGAACGCTACACCACGCAGGTCGCGCAGGACCGCAATGCGCTGAACCTGCTGGTCGGCGCGGCGGTGGCGGATGCGCTGTTGCCGGCCTCGCTCGACGGGGTCGACAAGGCGGTCGGCAACGTGCCGGCGGGGCTGTCGTCCAGCGTGCTGGCGGAGCGCCCCGACGTGGTCGAGGCCGAACATCGCGTGAAAAGCGCCTATGCCAGCATCGGCGCGGCCAAGGCGGCGTTCTTCCCGCAGATTTCGCTCACCTCCGCGATCGGCGTCGCCAGCAGCGCGTTGACCTCGCTGTTCACCGGCGGCGTGGTGAGCTGGTCGGCATCGCCGAGCGTGTCGCTGCCGATCCTGGGCGGCACCAATCGCGGCAATCTGGACTATGCGAAGGCGCAGGCGGATTATTATCAGGCGCTCTACGAGAAGGCGATCCAGACCGCGTTCCGCGATGTCGCCGACGGTCTGGCGCGGCAGGGCACGATCGCGCGGCAGCGCACCGCCCAGGCGCGCTTGGTTGCCGCCGCCAACCGCAGCTACACGATCGCCGACGCCCGCTATCGTGCCGGCACCGACAGCTTCCTCACCGCCTTGGTCGCGCAGCGCACGCTGTATTCCGCGCGCCAGGCGGCGATCTCGGTGCAGCTGGAGGACGTGGCCAACCGCGTCACCTTGTATCAGGCGATCGGATCGGACGAGAGCTTGGGGTCGATGGAGGTGCGGTAAACGTCTCCGCCGATCGTCATCACCGAGCAACAATTCGCCGCGAAGGCCCGGCAGTCGTTATAAGGCTGCCCATGAGTCGTTTCGAACCCGCCGCGCTCTCCCGCCGGACCGTCATTCTCGGTGCCGCCGGGTCGGCTGCCTTGCTGTCCGTCGGCGCGCGTGGCGCGCTGCACCTGCCGCAGGGCCTGTTCACGCTCGGCATCGCGTCGGGCGATCCCACCCCGGACGGCATCGTCTTGTGGACTCGGCTCGCCCCTGCGCCGCTCGAACCGGATGGCGGCATGCCGCCGGTGTCCGTCCCGGTGCGCTGGGAGGTCTCGGACGACGAGGGCTTCGCGCGGATCGTGCGATCCGGCGTCGCGCGGGCGGACGCGCAATGGACCCATTCGGTGCATGTCGATGTCGCCGGCCTGCGCCCGGCGCGGCGCTATTTCTATCGCTTCATCGCCGGCGGCGAGGCAAGCCCGGTCGGGCGGACGATCACCGCGCCGGCCCCGGGCGCGAGGGTCGATCGGCTGCGCGTGTGCTTCGGATCGTGCCAGAAATACGAGGTCGGACGCTACGGCGCGTACCGCCACATCGTCGCCGACGATCCCGATCTGGTGCTGTTCCTCGGCGACTATATCTACGAGGACAAGGTGAAGGATGGCGACGAGGCGGTGCGCCGCTTCGACCTGAGCGAGGCGGTCGATCTGGCCGGGTATCGTGCGCGCTACGCCGCCTACAAGCTCGATCCGTTGTTACAGGCCGCGCATCGGGCTGCGCCCTGGGTGCTGACCTGGGACGATCACGAGGTCGCCAACGATTACGGCGACGCGCGCGACCAGAACAATTCCGATCCCGCCGTCTTCCTGCGCCGCCGCGCCGCCGCCTATCGGGCCTATTACGAACATCAGCCGCTGCGCGCCGCGACCCGGCCCGATCGCGACGGCGGCATGCATCTGTATCGCACGCTGGACTGGGGCCGGCTGGCGCAGTTCCAGATCCTCGACGACCGCCAGTATCGCGGGCTGCCCGCGTGCCAGCCACCGGAACTGGCCGAGCGCCATCTGAGATATCGCAGCCTGATCCCGGCCTGCGCGACGCTCGGCGATCCGCACCGCACGATGCTGGGCGCAGAGCAGGAGCGCTGGTTGATGGCGGCACTGGCATCAACGCGCGCGCAATGGAACGTGCTGGCGCAGCAGACGCTGATGCACCAGCAGGTGCGGATCGATTCCGGCCATCCCGAACGCGGCGATCAATATGGTGCCGATACCTGGTCGGGCTTCCCGGCGGCGCGGGATCGGATATTCCGCCGCTGGGCCGAGGTCGGCACCGGCAATCCGATCGCATTGGGCGGCGACATCCACGCCTTCGCCGCCGCCGACATCCGCGATCCGGCCCGGCCCGATGGCGCGGCGATCGGCACGGAATTCGTCGGCGGATCGATCACCTCGCTGCTGCATGATCCAAGCTACAAGGCGCTGGCCGCGCGCAACAGCCTCGGTTTCGCGGAGGATGCGAAGCGCGGTTACGGTCGCCTCGATCTGACTCCGTCCGGGGGCGAGATGGTGTTTCGCGGGCTGGACGATTCGCGGCGCGAGAACTCGGCCATCGCCGATATCGCGCGCTTCATGTTGGAGCCGGGCAAGCCGGGACTGAATATGTCCGCGGGATGAAATCCAGCATTACTTTGTCACAATAGATACACAGAACCGTCCTACCGGCGACGCAACGCAGGGGCGCCCGATCCAAGAAGAGCGCGATCAAGACATGAGCCCGGCCGGGCAACTGGCCGGGGCCGTGCACCTGCGTCCGGTATATTTGGGGGTATCTGCATGTATTCGAAGCTCAAGCCTGTCGCCTTCTTGCTCTCGGCGAGTCTGTTGTCGATCGCTACGGCGGCCGGGGCGCAAACGGTCGTCGTGCATGCCGAATCCACCGATGTGTCGCCGGACGCCGTGCCGACCGATGACGGCAGCGAGATCCTCGTCGTCGCGCGCAAGAAGTCCGAGAACAGCCAGCAGGTGCCGATCCCGATCACGGTGATCGGCGAGAAGGAACTGAGCCGCCAGAACCTGACCAATTTCACGACCTTCCAGACCAAGTTTCCGGCCTTTTCGGTCTATCTGACCAATCCGAAGCAGTTGAATCTCGGCATTCGCGGGATCGGCAATAACGGCTTCAACACCGACGGCATCGACGGTTCGGTCGGCATCTTCGTCGATGGCGTCTACACCGGGCGGCAGGGTATGGTGTCGAGCGATTTCAACGACATCGCCGATGTCGAACTACTGCGCGGGCCGCAGGGCACGTTGTTCGGCAAGAACACCACGGCAGGCGCGGTGATCATCAACACGTTGAAGCCGAGCATGACGTTCGGCGCGAGCGGGGAAGCGACCTACGGCAACTACGATTTCAAGGAATTCAAGGGCAGCGTTACCGGGCCCCTGATCGCCGACAAGCTCGCGCTGCGCGTGTCGGGTTTCTACAGCGACCGCGACGGCAACTATAAGAATCTGCTGTACGGCAACTACCAGAATGCGCGGCAGGGCTGGGGCGTGCGCGCGCAATTGCTCGCCACGCCGAGCGAGGATCTCACGGTCCGCCTGATCGGCACGCACGGCCGGCAGAGTTTCCCGACGATCTCGCCGATCATCTTCTCGATCTACAACCCCGCGGCGTTGCAGGCGCGGATGGCGGCGGCGGGCTATACCCTGCTGACCAGCACCGTGCGCGACCGCAACGTGAACATCGACAGCCCGTTGAACGCGACGACGAAACTGGATTCGGCGAGCGGCGAGGTGGATTACAATCTCGGCGACCTCGGAAATGTCACCTCGATCACCGCCTACGAGCGCTGGGAATGCTTCACCAACAACGACAATGATTTCACGCAGTTGGACGCGGTGCGGGATTATGGGTCGTGCAATAAGGAGCGCCAGTTCAGCCAGGAGCTGCGCTGGTCCAGCCCCAAGGACCAGCCGGTCGAGGCGACGATCGGCGGGTTCCTCAGCCGCCAGCGCCTGCAGGTGGATTCGCGCATCCGGTTCGGCACGCAATATCACATCTGGGCCGCCAACCCCTCGGCGACGGCTTTCCCCACCATCGGCGGGCGGACCTGGGCGCAGGGTGCCTATGCCGCCGCGCTGACCGGTGCGGGCTTCCGCAGCCAGGCCGTGTTCCACACCGATACCGACGCGGTGTTCGGCAACGTCACGTGGCACCCGGACACGGCGCGCCGCGTGGCGATCGACGTCGGCCTGCGCCAGACATGGGAGCGCCGCTCGGAAGTGTATGACGGCGTCGTCGCATCCAACCCCGGCAACCTGACGACCGCGCAGTTGAACGCACTGTCCCCCAGTGGCGCGAACGCGCAGCTCGGCCATGTCGACACCAGCCTGAAGGACAGGTCGCTGTCCGGCGAGATCGGAATCAACTACAAATTCACGCCGGACGTCTTCGCCTATGGCAAATATGCGCGCGGCAACAAATCGGCCGGGTTCAACCTGCTGCCGTACAACAGCACCAACCCCGACAGCGGCGTCGCCTCGGCGATCGCGCTCGGCGCGCAACAGACGGTGAAGGGCGAGACCGCCGACAATTTCGAGGTCGGCGTGAAGAGCGAATTCTTCGACCACAAGGTGCTGCTGAACGTCACCGCGTTCCACACCAACGTGAAGAACTATCAGGCCAATCAGGCGGTGGGGTCGGGGAGCAACGCGATCCGCTTCCTCGCCAATGTTGGCTCGCTGACGTCGAAGGGCGTCGAGGTCGAGGCGCAGACCTGGCTGTTCGCCGGGTTCCACACCAAGGGCTTCGTCGCGTATAACAAGGCAATCTATTCGTCCTTCCCGAACTCGGTCTGCCCTGCGCAGTTCACCGCACTCACCTGCGACCTGACCGGCCGGCAAGTCGCCTGGGCACCGAAATGGACCGCCGATTTCACCGCCGATTACACGACCGCAGTCAGCAACGACGTGAAGGTCTACGGGCTGGTCGACGTCAACTGGCGCTCGAAGCAGAATACCACGATCACGCTCGATCCGGCGGCGGAGATCGGTGCCTATGCGCTGACCAGCGCACGCGTCGGCACGTTGCTGATGGGCGATCGGCTGGATCTTCAGCTGTGGGTCGAGAATCTGTTCGACAAGGCTTATTATTCCAACCTGCTCGGCCTGACCAAGGCGACCGGGATCGTGACGGGCTATGCCGGCAATCCGCGCACCTTCGGCATCACGGCGAAGGTCCGGATGTGATGCGCAGCTGAACCGACAAGATCACAGTGCCTCGAACGCCAAGGTCGCGGTGAAGCTGGTATAGGCGTCGCGACCGGCGGGCGTGGCGGTGCGGTGGCGGGCCAGGAGCAGGTAGCGGCCGGCATCGGGCGGGGTGAGCGTGATCCTGCCGGCCTCGTCCGTGGTCGCGGTGCCCGCCTGTTTGCGCCCGTCATACACACCGGCCTCGCGGAAGAGCGTGACCGCTTCGCCGGCCAACGGCTTGCCGTCGTAGAGGATTTCGAACGCCGCCGGTGCGCCCGGCGAATAGCTTGCCGGATCGCCGAGCGGGTGGATTTCGAGCGCCTTGCCGCGAACCGTGAGAGCGCCGGACGCGCCGGGCTTGCCGCGCAGCACATAGGCGTCGGCGATCGTCGCGCTACGCACGTCAACGAAGGTCGCGCCTGCGGGGGGCGCAGCGCCTTCGCCGACGATCGTCCAGACATTTCCGGTTCGATACATCTTGCCGACCCGTCCGAGCCGCTGGCCGGACGACACGCGATACAGGCCCTCGACGGGCAGCGACGCTTCGACGACCGTCAAGTCGCTGGCGAGCGTTGGCGCGGCGAGCGGCACGGTCTTGCCATCGGGCCTGGTCACCTCGAACGGCGCATCCTTCATCGCGATTTCGGGGCGGAAGGCATCCTCGCCGAACGAAGCCTCGATCGTGATCCGGTCGCGCGCCGCCTCGAACGCACTGGGCAACACATAGGGCATATGGCCCATGGCAGGCGATAGCGCCGATGCAATCGTCACCGCAACCGCGCAGATTTCCAGCATCGTCGCTGTCGTGCGGCGCTTCAAAACGCCGGACCGTATCCGTCCCAACATCATCGTTTCGCTCCCATATCGATGGACTCTTGCTAACGAGAATGACTCGCACTAGCAAGCCGTCATCACAAAGGGAATCGCCATGAAACTTGCCGGTCTGTTGTTGGGCATCTCGCCTGTCGCGTTCGTTGTCGCTGCCGTCGCACCGGCCTCAGCATCATCCGCCGATCCGGTGGTGTTCGAGGCGACTACCGGAACGGATGTCGCGTCCGCGCCGGATGTCGAGGACCAGAACGGCGTGATCACGGTCACCGCGACCCGCACCGAAAAGCCGGTCGAGGATGTGCCCGCGACGGTATCGGTGATCGACACGACGACGATCGACGATCGCCTCATCTCCGACATCAAGGATCTGGTGCGCTACGAACCGGGCGTCAGCGTGCGCCGCGCGCCGGCGCGCTTCACCGCCGCCGGCGCTTCGACCGGGCGCGATCGCGACAGCGGGTTCAATATTCGCGGGCTGGAGGGCAACCGCGTCCTGATCACGGTGGATGGCGTGCGCGTGCCGGATGCTTTCGCCTTCGGCGCGCAATCAGTCGGGCGCGGCGATTATGTCGATCTCGATCTGCTGAAATCGGTCGAGATCCTGCGCGGTCCGGCATCGGCGCTGTACGGCAGCGACGGCGTGGCCGGTGCGGTGAGCTTCATCACCAAGGATCCGCAGGATTTCCTGAAGGACGGCAAACTGGTCGGCGGTGGTTTGCGCGTCGGCTATGACGGTGCCGACAACAGCTGGACCAAGGGGTTGGTGGTTGCGGGCAAGGCAGGCGACATCCAGGCGATCGTCGCCTTCACTCGGCGCGACGGACACGGCATCGAGACGAAGGGCACCAACGACAGTGCCAATACCGATCGCACGACGGCCATTCCCCAGGATATCGTATCGAACGCCCTGCTCGCGCGTCTGGTCTGGACGCCGACCGACGGCAGCCGCGTGCGCCTGACCTATGAGCGGTTCGCGTCGGTAGTCGATTCCGACGTGCTCAGCGCAATCACCAAGCCTCTGCCGCCCGCACCGCTGGCGTCGACGGCAGTGCTCGGCCTTCGGGCGCTCGACACGACGTCGCGCGACCGGGGCACGATCGACTATCGCTACATCGGCGATGGCGCGATCAGCGGCATCCGCGCCGCCGCATATTATCAGCAGAGCAAGACCGATCAGACCGGCTGGGAAGATCGCAATACCGCGCTCGACCGGATCCGCATCAACCGCTTCGACAACGAGGTTTACGGCGGCATGCTACAGCTCGAAAGCCGTCTCGCTACCGGACTGTTCTCCCACCTGTTCGCCTATGGCGCCGATTACTCGCACACCCGGCAAACGGGTGTGCGAGACGGCACCGTGCCGCCGGCCGGCGAGACCTATCCGACGCGCGCTTTCCCGACGACCGATTACACGCTGGTCGGCGTTTTCGCGCAGGACGAGATCGGGATCGCGGATGGATTGCTGACGCTCTTCCCATCGATCCGCTACGATCACTACAAGCTCAGTCCGCAGACCGATCCGTTGTTCACCACCTTCGTCCCGCGCGGGCAGAGCGCGTCGCGCTTCACCCCGCGGCTCGGCGCGGTGGCGAAGCTGACCGGGAATATCCGGTTGTTCGCGAATTACAGCCAGGGCTTCAAGCCGCCCGAGCCGAACCAGATCAACAACGGCTTTGCCAATCTGGTGTCGAACTACCGCTCGATCCCCAATCCCGATCTGAAACCGGAAACAAGCAACAGCATCGAAGGCGGCGTGCGGCTGAACGGCCAACGCTGGTCGCTGAGCGGCACGGCGTTCCGCAGCCGCTTCCGCGACTTCATCGATCAGGTCCAGGTCAGCGGCGCGTTCACCGCGGCCAGTCCGGCGGTTTTCCAATATATCAATCGCGGCCGGGTGAAGATCGAGGGGTTGGAGGCCCGAGGCGAGGCGCGGCTGCCGATCGGCCTGGGCGTGCGGGCGGCGGCCTCCTACGCGAAGGGACGTGTGGAATCGCCCAATGCCACGACCGGGGTGGTGGAGACGCTGCCGCTCGACAGCGTCGATCCGGTGAAATTCGTTGCCGGCATCTTCTACCAGCCCGAAGACGGTCCGGTCCGCGCAGAACTGGCCGCGACGCACGCGGCGGGCAAGAAATTGTCCGATACCAACAACAGCTGCAACGTCCCGGCGCGCGCCGCGACGTCGACCACCCCGGCGGTGCCCGCGACCTACTGCTTCACCCCGCCGGGCTTCTGGATCTTCGATGCGACTGTCTCGCTCAAGGTGCGCGATCATGCCACGGTGCGCGCCGGCGTGTTCAACATCACCGACAAAAAGTATTTCTGGTGGAGCGACGTGCGTGGCCTGTCCGCGACGTCGGTCGTGCAGGATGCCTATTCCCAGCCTGGCCGAAACGCCGGCGTATCCGTTTCCTTCAGCCTGTGAGCCCGACCATGATCCGATCCACTCTGCTCGCCACTCTCCTGCTGGCCGCCGCCATCCCCGCCTTGCCGTTCGCGGCGTCCGCTCAAATCGGCGCCGCCTATGGCGACAAGGCGCGGGATCGGGCGGCGATCCTGGCGATGGCCGGCACCTTCAAGGTCACGTTCGACATGCGCGAGACGACGCCGCTGGTGGCGGGCTACACGCCGTATCCGGCGAAGCTGAGCGGCGGGCACGAGGTGGTGCGCGCGATCGTCGATACGCCGGACCTGATCGTGCTGCAGCATCTGCTGGTCGTTACCGACGGCAACGGCAAGACGATGGTGATCAAGCATTGGCGGCAGGATTGGACGTGGCAGCCCAAGACCGTGCTGACCTATGCCGGCCCCGGGCGCTGGACCCTGCGCGCGGTGCCGGAGGCGGAGCGCAAGGGCGCCTGGTCGCAGACCGTGTGGCAGACCGACGATTCGCCGCGCTACGGTGGCATCGGGCGCTGGCGCTACGACGACGGCGCGACCCGCTGGACGAGCGACGAGACGCGCCGCCCGCTGGCCCGCCGGGATGCGACGCGGAATCCGCCCTACGACCATTATTTCGGCACCAACCGTCACGTCCTGACACCGTCGGGCTGGGTACACGAACAAGACAATGCCAAGATCGGCACGAAGGACGGCAAGCCAGCCACCTTCGTCCACGAATATGTCATCAACACCTATGTTCCGGCGAGCGACTTCGCGATCGCCGCAGCCGATTCCTATTGGGCGAAGACGAAGGCGTATTGGTCCGCCGTCCGCGCGGATTGGGACCGTGCGATCGCCTCGGGCACCGGTATAACGCTCAAGGAAGAGGCCAATAACGGCTCCGTCACCGGCCACGAACTGATGCTGATCGCCGACGATCTCGTCACCGGAGAAACGAAGATCGACCAGGCGAGGACGGAAGCGGCCGACTTGATCGCGCGCAGCACCAAGTGAGTGGAGTCCGGGGAGCACCACCGCTCCCCGGGACCCTCGTCTCAAATTACCAGGTCACCCCGACGCGTGCGTACAGATAGCGGCCGTTGAACCCGAACGGCGAGTAATAGGGGAAGCCGACCAGACCGGTGCTGTTGAGCACCGTGCCGCGCGACGAGGCGAGCTTCACATAATCCGGATAGGTATCGAACAGATTGTTCGCGCCCAGTGCCACGTTCAGGTTCTTCACGACCTGATAGCGCGCCTCGAGATCGAAGATCGTGTGCTTGCCGGTGTGGATGTCGTCCTCGGCGAACCCGTTGCTGCTCGGCTGGGTCACGTCGCCGTAATAGGACGCGCGAGCAGTGACCCCGAGATCCTTCAGCGACCAATCGACCGTGCCGACCAGCTTGGTACGCGGCGTGCCCTGTTCGAAGGAAATGATGCGCTGGCGACTGAAGATCGGCAGCGTGGTGGTGCCGGCCGACGACGTGATCGTCGCCGCGGCCGGAGCGCGCGTCACCTTGATGTCGTTGAAATTGCCTGCCGCGGTCAGATCGAACGTGCCGAGATTGTCTGTCCGGGTGCGGTAGTGCGCGACCACGTCGATGCCCTTGGTGGTCGACCGGATGCCGTTGAGGAAATAGCGCCCGGCGGTCACGCTGCTGGTCGCCGGGTTCGCCGCCAGCAAGGCGGCGACGACGGTGCCGCTAAGATTTTCGGACAAGGCGATCTGGTCGCGGATCTTGATCTGATAGGCGTCGATGGAGAGGTCGAACCCGCCGGAACGCAGGACCGTGCCGACCGACAGGTTGCGTGCCTTCTCCGCCTTGAGCGGTTTGCCGCCCAGCGCGATGCCGACCGGGCTGATCGAGGGGAACAGTCCGGTCTCGACGATCGTGCCGTTGGTCAGCACCGAGGCGGTGGAGGTGAAATATTGCTGCTGCAGCGACGGCGCGCGGAAGCCGGTCGAGGCGGTGGCGCGCAGCGCGAACCACGGGGCGAATTCGTAGCGCGCGCTGACCTTGCCGGTCGCGGTCTCGCCGAAATCGGAATAGCTCTCCGCGCGACCGGCAATGCCCAGCGTCAATTTGTCGTTCGGCTTGGCTTCGAGATCGAGATAGCCCGACACGTTGTCGCGGTGGACGTTGACCTGATTCGAAGGCTGGAAGCCGGGGAAACCCTGCGCGCCCGACCCGAGCGTCGCGCTGGCGCCCGGCGCACGGTTGTACGATGCCGGCTCGCCGGCACCGATCTTGAAGCCCTCGCGGCGATATTCCTCACCGAACGCGACGTTGATCGTGCCGTCGCCGAGCGGCAGCTCCTTCGACACGTCGATCCCGCCGACAAGCTGATCGTAGGTCAGCGTGCCGTCGTAGAAGTTGCGCTGCGAATTCGCGCCATAGGTGGCGTTACCCGAATTGCGCGTTTCGAAGGTCAGCTTGTTGCGGCCGTAGGATACGTTGAGATCGACGTTCCAGCCGGACAGTTCGCCGCGCGCGCCGCCGGTGGCGGTGAGATCGATCGACTTGACCGCGATCAGCGGGGTGAAACCGTCCGGATACAGGCTCGCGAGTGCGTCGGCGCTGGCATTGGCGTTGCTGCCGATGCCGCCGACGATGCGCGGTGTCGCGGCGCTAACGCTGTCGCGGTGCTGGTAGCCGCCGAAGCCGTAGAGCGTCCAGCCGCTGTCCCCGAGCGGCTTACCGGCGTTGATGTAGCCGCTATATTGTTCGACGTCCGGATCACCGAAGCGCGAACGGACGCGGATCGGTTCCTTGCGCGGATCGAAATCGCCACGGCTGGTCGGGTTGCGGTTGAGATATTCGCCGGACACGGTGAGGAAACCGTCCGATCCCAGGCCGATGCCCTGCCAGGCGGAGGCGGTGACGGTCTCGCCATCATGCTCCTTGCGCCGTCCGCGCGCGGTTTCGACGTCGGTGATGTACTGGCCGTAGCTGACCGTAGCGCCGCCGCCGCTGCGCGCTTCACGCAGGCGCAGGTTGACCACGCCGGCGATCGCGTCCGACCCGTATTGCGCGGCGGCCCCGTCGCGCAGCACCTCGATCCGGTCGAGCGCGACCGAGGGGATGGTGTTGAGATCGACCGCCGCCGATCCGCGCCCAACCGAACCGTTGGTGTTCAGCAAGGCGGAGGTGTGCGCCCGTACGCCGTTGATCAGCACCAGCGTCTGATCCGGCGAGAGACCGCGCAGCGTGGCGGGGCGGATCGAATCCGTGCCGTCCACCGCCGAGGAGCGCGGGAAATCGATCGACGGAACGATCGCCGCCAGCGCCGCGCCCAATTCCGTCGTGCCCTGCCGCTGCAGGCTGGTCGCGCTCAGCACGTCGACCGGCGACGTGCTTTCGAGCCGCGAGCGACCCACGGTGCGCGTGCCGGTGACGACGATCTCGCTTTCGTCCGCCGGTGCCGCGGCCTCCGGGGTGGCGGTTTCGACCGGAGCGGTCTGCGCGCCGGCGGCGACGGCATGGCTCAGCGCCAGCGTCGAGGCGGCGAGGGCAAGGAGTGGGCGAAGGTTGGTCACGATAGCAGTCCCTTTTGCGATTTCGAAAATCTCGATCCCTGAAGCGATGCTGCTTGGTCGCAGTCCTGCGCTTGTCGAAAAATGGCCTTCGGCTTTTTTAGGGTGTTGCGGTGCGAAGAAATTTTATCAGCCGGTTTGCGAAATATTTGCTTGGTCAGGGAATTACTCGAGCGTGGCTCCAGCATCATTGCGCGTAACACCCGTGATTTCTCATCGCAGCGTGGGGTAGCCGGCGGCGATCGCGGCGGTTTCATAGGCCCGGATGGGGGCGAGGAGGTCGCTGTCGGGGGGAGCGATGTTGGTCAAGAACAGCGCGTCGCGCGCCTCGGCGAGCGCGGGGTCGGCGATGATCTCGGCCAGCGCGATGCGCAACGCGGCGACGGTTTCGATGCTGGTCGATCGCGCGGTGACGAAGGGCAAGGTAGGTGAGGGGGCGGTGACGTCGAGGATACGGAGGCCCGCGGCGGCGTCTGGCTCGAAGCGGCGCAGCGCGGCGTGGGTGACGGCGTCGATCGCCGCGATCTCGGCATCGCCGCGCGCGACGGCCGCCACGCTGGCGCGGTGCGATCCGGTTTCGATCACGCTATCGAAGAACCGCCCGTCGTGAGCGAGTGGGGCGATGGCCGCGCGGAACAGATTATGCCCGGTGTTGGAATTGCGCGCGTTGATCGCGGCGCGGCGGCCGCGATAGTCGGCGAGCGTGGTGCCCGGATCGTCGTTCCGGGTGACGATGTGGCTGACATGCTGCCCGGCGGCGCAATCAGGCACGTCGTAGACGGGTACGCCGATGACGCGCAGCGCGAGGTCCGGATCGCTGAGCAGGGGATAACCGCAGATCTGGCCGAACAGCAGGGTCGGATCGCGCCAGGCCGCCTCCACCGAACGCGAGCGATCGAGCGTGGCGGGTACCGCGATGCCGTGCGCGTCGAGGCGGCGCGCGATCCCGGCCCAGAGCCGGTCGTTCGCGCGGCGTTGTCCGGGGTGATCGTACATCCCGAGCGAGGCGATGGCCCTGCTCATGTTCCGGGCGTCTCGTGCGCAGGATGGACGAGCACGTGATGCCGGCGCAACGCGAAGCGGCGGAGGATCTGGCCATAGCCGCGATAGGCGCGCGCATCCGGGCCGACGAGGCGCGGGTGATGCTGGCGATGATAGGCGGGCAGGCGATACCAGGCGAGGCCGGGCCGATCGTGGTGCGCGGCGTGCAGATTGTTGTTGAGATACAGAAGGCCGAGCAGGCCGCCGCGTTCCACCGTCGCCGCGCGGCCGGGCGCATCCAGATCGGCGCGATGTTCGGCGAACGAGCGAAGCAGGGTCAGCGCCATGCCGGGATAGACGAACAGCAGCAGGTAGCGGCCCATCCCGAACTGCGTCCACATGAGCCAGGCGCAGATCAGTGCCCCACCCAACAGATGCGGCAGCCAATCGCGCGCGACGGCGCGGGGATCCCGAATGAGGCGGCGCGCCTCCTCCGCGAGCAGCGCGCCGATCGCGATCGGTGGCCCGAACAGCATGCGGCCGATTAGCGTCGCTTGCACGCGCGTCGCCAAGGCACCCAAGCCAGCGACCCGCGCGGCATAGCGCGATTCGGGGTCGAGCGTCGGGTCGGTGATCGACGGACTGCGATGATGCGCGATGTGGCTGCGCCGATAGATCGCGTACGGCAGCCAGAGCGAGAGCGGCGGAAAGCCGATCGATGTGTTGAATGCCCGCCAGCGCGAGGGATGGCCGTGGATCGTCTCGTGCTGCAGCGATCCGTGCCAGGCGATCAGCCACGCGCCGATCGCCAAGAGCAGAGGGTCGGGGATCGCGGCGTGCCAATAGGTCGCGGCGAGCCAGCCGGCATAGATGACGGCAGCGACTATGAGCGTCGGCACCTCCAAAGCCCGTCCCTGCCGTCGTCTCGCTCGCAACGCCATACGCTCTCCTGACCGATGCAGATAATCCACCAATCTGATGGGAATTGAAGGGCGCAAATCTTTCGGCGCGATAAGCTGGGCTATTTCCGCGATTTGGCGGGGCGAGGGGATGTAACAGGGTGTGCTTTACAACAGTAACACACGACGTTAGCTTCGCTCCCAACGATCACGGGGGATTTCAATGCTCGAGCTGAACGGCGTCACGCACATCTACGCGAACGGGACGAAAGCGCTCGACGATGTCAGCCTGAGCGTGCCGAAGGGTATGTTCGGCCTGCTCGGCCCGAACGGCGCGGGCAAATCGACGTTGATGCGGACTGTCGCGACGTTGCAGACGCCGACGGCGGGCACGATCCGGTTCGGTGCGATCGACGTGATCGCCGATCCCGAGGCGTTGCGCGAGACGTTGGGCTATCTGCCGCAGGATTTCGGCGTCTATCCGCGCGTTTCAGCCTACGACATGCTGGATCATATGGCGGTGCTTAAGGGCATCGCCTCGGCGCGCGAACGCAAGGAGACGGTCGAGACCCTGCTCAACCAGACCAATCTCTGGGCCGTGCGCAAGAAGGCGATCGCGGGTTTCTCGGGCGGCATGCGGCAGCGGTTCGGCATCGCCCAGGCGCTGATCGGCAACCCGGAACTGATCATCGTCGACGAACCGACCGCCGGCCTCGACCCGGAAGAACGCAACCGCTTCCTCAATTTGCTGGCCGAGATCGGCGAAAATGTCGTCGTCATCCTCTCGACGCATATCGTCGAGGACGTGGCGGATCTGTGCCCGCGCATGGCGGTGCTGGCGGCCGGGCGGATCCAGCTCGAGGGCGCCCCGCTCGACCTGATCGACAAGACCCGCGGCAACGTGTGGGCCAAGACCATCGGGCGCGAGGAGCTGGACGAGGCGCGGTTGCGCTACGAGGTGATCTCGACGCGGCTGTTCGCCGGCCGGACGATCATCCACATCCTGTCGCACGACGATCCCGGCGAGGGCTTCGCGGCCGCGCACGGCGGGCTGGAGGACGTGTATTTCTCCACGCTCGCCCGATCGCGCCGGGTCCCGGCGGCTGAGCCCATGTCCTCCACCGTCGCGGCCTGAGCGCAATGTTCGGCCAGATCGCCCGCTTCGAGCTGCGCTATCAATTGCGCAATCCCGTCTTCTGGACCGTCTCGATCCTGTTCTTCCTGCTGACCTTCGGTTCGATCACGATCGACCAGATCAAGATCGGCAGCGGTGCCAACATCCACAAGAACGCGCCGGTCGCGATCGCGCAGATCCACCAGATCATGTCGCTGTTCTTCATGTTCGTGACGACCGCCTTCGTCGCCAACGTGATCGTGCGCGACGACGAAAGCGGGTTCGGGCCGATGGTGCGCGTCACCCGGGTGAGCAAGTTCGACTACCTGATCGCCCGCTTCCTCGGCGCGTTCGTCGCCGCGTCGCTCGCCTTCGCGGCGGTGCCGCTGGCGATCTGGCTGGGATCGCTGATGCCATGGGTCGATGCCGAGACGCTCGGGCCGAACCGGTTGCGCGATTATGCCTATGCGTATTTCCTGCTCGGCCTGCCCAGCATCTTCCTGACCTCGGCGATCTTCTTCGCGGTCGCGACGATGACGCGATCGATGATGTATTCCTATCTCGGCGTCGTCGTCTTCCTGATGCTGTACATCGCGCTGACCGCGACCTTGCGCGCGAAGCCCGAGTGGCGCCCGACCGGCAGCTATTTCGAACTGTTCGGCATCGGCGCGTTCACCACCACAACGCGATACTGGACGGCGAGCGAGGCGAATGCCGGGATGCCCGCGTTCGCCGGGGTGATCCTGTGGAACCGGTTGATCGCGATCGGCGTCGCCCTGGTCGCGTTGGTCGTCGCCTATGCCCGCTTCTCGTTCACCGAGCGCGGCGTGTCGAAGCGCAAGCTGCGCCGCCAGCAACGCACCGCTGCGAAACTGGCGGCGACCGCGCCGGCGATCGTCGATCGCCTGCCGCCCGCGCGCTCGTCGCAGGCCGGCTGGACGCGGCTGATCGCGCGCTGCCGGTTCGAGATGGCGTTGGTGTTCCGCGGGCCGGCCTTCATCGTGCTGCTGATCGTCGGCCTGTTCAACACGCTGGGCGGGCTGCTGTTCGCCAACGAGATGTTCGGTGCGCCGATCCGCCAGCTGACCTTCGCGGTGATCGGCACGCTGGAGGGCAGTTTCAGCATCATCCCGCTGATCATCGCGATCTATTATTCGGGCGAACTGGTCTGGCGCGATCGCGAACGCGGCATGCATGAGATCGTCGATGCGACCTCGCTGCCCAACTGGGCCTATCTGGTGCCCAAGGTGCTGGCCGTTACCGGCGTGCTGTTCGCGACGATCGTCATGTCGGTGATCATGGCGTGCACGATCCAATTGGCGCGCGGGCAGACCGATCTGGCACTCGGCCATTATTTCGCGTGGTGGGTGCTGCCGATGACGGTGGATGCGCTGATCCTCGCGATCCTCGCGGTATTCGTCCAGGCGCTCAGCCCGAACAAATATGTCGGCTGGGCGATTATGGTCGTCTACCTCGTCGCCACGATCACGCTCGTCAGCATGGGGTTCGAACACCCGCTCTATCAATATGGCAGCACCGGCACAGTGCAGCTGTCGGACATGAACGGGGCCGAGGTCGGCGGACCGCGCGCGTGGTGGTTGCGGCTCTATTGGGGCTCGGCCGCGCTGGCCTTGTGCGTCTTCGCGCATCTGCTGTGGCGGCGGGGCACGGAGACCCGGTTGAAGGTGCGGCTGCGCCAGGCGCCGCGCCGGTTGCTCGGCGCGCCGGGCGCGGTGCTGGTCGGCGCGTTGGTCGTCACGGCGGCGAGCGGCGCGTATCTGTACCGCGACATGGACGTGATCAACACGTACCGCACCACGCAGGACGGCGAAAAGCGGCTGGCGGAGTATGAGAAGAAATACCTCAAATACGCCACGCTGAAGCAGCCTTCGATCACCGACATGCGGCTGAACGTCGCGCTGTATCCCGATCAGCGCCGGATGGAGGCGGACGGCAGGTACGATTTCGTCAACGACACCGGCGCGCCGCTCTCGGACCTGCACGTGCGTCTGATGGACGACCAGACCCGACTCGGCGCGGTCGCCATCCCGGGGGCGCGGCTGGTGATGGACGACGCGGATCTGCACTATCGCATCTACCGGTTCGCGACGCCGCTGGCACCGGGTGCGCGCGGCACGATGACGTTCCGGTCCACGCGCTGGCAGCGCGGGCTGGTCGCCAATAACGACGACACGCGCGTCGTCGGCAACGGCACCTTCCTCAACAATGGCGAGTTCGCGCCGATCTTCGGCATGAGCCAGGACGGGTTGATGCGGGACCGCGCCAAGCGTCGCAAATACGGCCTGTCCGCCGAATTGCGTCCGGCCAAGCTGGAGGACCGCTCCGCCCAGGCGCGCAACTTGCTGGGCAACGCACCCTGGGTTCGCTCCGACATCACCGTCTCGACCATCGCCGGGCAGGTGCCAGTGGCACCCGGCCGCAAGGTCGCCGATACGACGAGCGGCGGGCGGCGCACCGCGCGGTTCGTCTCCACCGTGCCGATCCTCGCCTTCTTCTCCGTGCAATCCGCCGCGTATGCCGAGAAGTCGCGCGCCGTGGACGGCACGAAGCTGACCGTGTTCTACGATCCGCAGCACGCCTATAACGTGGATCGCATGCTCGACGCGATGCAGCGTTCGCTGCGTTACTATCGCGCCAATTTCGGGCCGTATCAGTTCGATTACGCCCGTATCCTGGAATTCCCCGGCTATGCCAGCTTCGCGCAGGCCTTTGCCGGCACGATCCCCTATTCGGAACGGATCGGCTTCATCGCCGACACGCGGGATCCCGACCGGATCGACTATGTCAGCTATGTCACCGCGCATGAACTCGGCCATCAATATTGGGGCCATCAGCTGGTCAGCGCCGACATGCAGGGCGGAACGATGCTGATCGAGACGATGGCGCAATATTCCGCGCTGATGGTGATGAAACACCAATATGGCGACGATAAGATCCGCCGCTTCCTGAAATACGAACTCGATTCCTACCTGCGCTCGCGCGGTGGCGAGACGGTAGAGGAAGTGCCGCTCGATCGGGTCGAGAATCAGGGCTACATTCACTACCGCAAGGGTTCGCTGGTGATGTACCTGCTGCAGGATCGTCTGGGCGAGGCGCGCGTCAACGCGATGCTGCGCGGACTGCTCGATCGCTATCGCTTCAAGGGCAAGCCATACCCGCGCTCGCTCGACCTCGTCGCCGGCTTCCTGTCGCTGGCGCGAAATCCGGCGGAGCGGCAATTGGTGCTCGATCTGGTCGATCGCATTACGGTCTATGATCTGAAGGCGAAATCGGCCGAGACGCGGAGACTGCCCGACGGCACCTACGAAACGATCGTGACGATCGATGCCGCCAAATATTACGCCAGCGGGACGGGCGTGGAGAAGGAGGCGCCGCTTGCCGACACGATCGACGTGGGCGTCTTCGACCAGCGCCCCGGCTTGGGCAGTTTTGCCGCCAAGGACGTTATCCTCAAGGAACGCCGCCCGATCGTGTCCGGGGAACAGACCGTCAGGATCGTGACGAAGCGCAAGCCCGCTTTCGCCGGCGTGGATCCCTACAATTTCTACATCGACCGCAACGGCGACGACAATATCGCGGCCGTTACGAACCGGTGACGGTCGCGCTTTTCAGCAGGATTCACGGAACTGCAACCGTACCTTACGAAATGCGTCGCAATTGACGCCTAACCGCGCCCCAACGGACGGCCCGACCAACGGGCTCGATTGGGGACATCATCATGCGGAATTCGATCGTGCGGCTGCTCGGCGGCGTAGCGGCTGCCTCACTCCTGCCGGCGGGCGCGGCGTTTGCGAAGGATGCGCCGGCACCGGTTGCCGCGACCCCCGCTGCGATCCCCGACGAGCCGACGGGCGAGGATGCGCAGGCGGGCGAGATCGTCGTCACCGGCCGCACCACGCGCTCGGTCAGCCAGATTTCCGCGATCGAGATTCAGAAGATCCTGCCCGGCGTCAGCCCGCTGAAGGCGCTGCAGACGCTGCCCGGCGTCACCTTCCTCACCGCCGATCCGTGGGGCAATAACGAACAGAATATCTCGCTGTTCGTGCACGGCTTCAACGCGCAGCAGCTGGGCTACACGCTCGACGGCGTGCCGCTGGGCGACCAGACCTACGGCAATTACAACGGCCTTTCGCCACAGCGCGCGATCATCTCGGAGAATGTCGGTCGCGTGACGCTGGCGAGCGGCGCGGGCGATCTCGGCACCGCATCGACCAGCAACCTCGGCGGCACGATCGACACCTTCTCCAGCGATCCGAAGGCGGAACGGGGTGCCACGATCGCGCAGACGGTGGGCAGCTATTCCAGCTTCCGCACCTTCGTCCGCGTCGATACCGGCACGTTCGGCAATGGCAATTCGCTCTATCTGTCGGGCGTGCGGCAGGATGGCCGCGCGTGGGATTTCAACGGCAGGCAGGGCGGATACCAGGCCAACGGCAAGTTCGTGCACGACGATTCGATCGGCACGCTGACGATCTACGGTGCCTATTCCGACAAGACCGAACCGAACGAGGATGCGACCGTCATCACCCCGGCGAACCGCGCGACCGCCCCCTACACGCGCCCGTTCCTCTATCCCGATTCCACCGCCGCGCGCACCTATCTGTCGTCCGGCGCATATCGGTCTGCGGGATCGAACTATCGCAATTACTACAGCGATGCGCAGCGCACCGACTATCTCGGCTATATCAAATACGACTGGAAGGTGAGCGATCGGATCACGTGGTCGAACCAGGCCTATTATCATCACAATGACGGTGTCGGCGTGGTGGCGGGGCCGATCGACGTCGCCGGCCTGCCGGGGCTGTTCTCCTATTATTTTCCCAATCCGGCGGACAGCAACCCGACGAGCGCGGCCAATCTGGCGCGGCTGACCGGTATCTTCGGCGGATCGGGCTTCGCCACGCGGACGACCGAATATCGCATCGATCGCGGCGGCCTCCTCTCCACGCTCACCGCCGAACTCGGCGACCACAAAATCGAACTCGGCGGCTGGTACGAGCATCAGAGTTCGTCCGCGTTCCGGCGTTGGTACGCGCTCGACGTCAACAATCCCTCGACGCCCTATCAGCGTCCGGGCGACACGCTGACGCCGCTGATCACGCAATATGGCAGCGAGATCCGCGTCGACGAGATCCAGACGCATATCCAGGACAGCTGGCATGTCCTGCCCAGCGTCACCGTACTGGCCGGCTTCAAGAGCACGTTCCAGAAGGCGACGCAGTCCGTGCCGGTTCAGCCGATCCCCGGATCGTTCAGCAATTCGACCGCGCTGCCGGTCGGGCGGATCAACACCGACAAGGTGTTTCTGCCGCAGATCGGCGCGCTGTGGGACGTCAGCGCCAGCACGCAGGTGTTCGTCAACGCGCAGCAGAACATCCGCCAGTTCCAGACCAGCGCCGCAACCGGTCTCTCGCCCTTCGCGCTCGGCAGCCAGCAGGTGTTCGACGATTTCAAGCGCACGGTGAAGCCTGAGACGAGCTGGACCTATGAGGGCGGCCTGCGCACGCGGGCGTCGCTCGATCTCGGGCCGCTCAGCGGCTTCGAGGGGCAGATCAGCTATTATCACGTCGATTTCAGCAATCGCCTGCTCGCCATCAGCCCGACGACGGTGATCACCTCGATCATCAGCGGTGCGGCGATCGTGAACAATGTCGGCAGCGTGAAGACGGACGGCGTGGATATCGCCGGCACGCTGCGCTTCGGGTCGCATGTCTCGATCTACAACGCGCTGTCGTACAACAATTCGCGCTTCCAGCAGAATTACCTCGTCGGCATCGCGCAGACGGTGGTGCCGACCGCGGGCAAGAAGGTGCCGGCGTCGCCGGCCTGGCTGAACAAGACGGTCGTGTCGGCGAATTACGGCATGTTCGATGTTCAGCTGGTCGGCGATTATCTCGGCAAGAGGTTCGCGACCTTCACCAACGACCTTTCGGTGCCGGGCTACTTCACGCTGGCCGGCCGGATCGGCGCACAGATCCCGCTGTCGCGGGGGTCGGTCGTCAAGACCGTGTCGCTGAGCCTCAACGTCACAAACATTACCGACAAGACCGGCGCGTCCACCCTGTCGATCGGCGCGGCTTCCGGCACGTTCAACCAATTCCCGCTCGCGCCGCGCCAGGTGTTCGGCACGATCAGCGTCGGGTTCTGAACGAATGGGCAGGACGCGGATCACGTGCTCTGGTTCTGCCCCGTGCCCGTTCTACCGGGCCTGATCGGCGGGTGCCGACAGTTCCGGAAATAGCCGTTCGATCTCGGCCTGCAGATCGCCGGACCCCTCGCGCAATCCATAATGGTCGAGCAGCGCGTCGATCATGCGCGCGCGGTGCGGGCCGATGCCGGGCAGGATCTGGAGGCCGGGAAGATCGGGATCGGCCAGTCGGTCGGCGAGATCGCCGAGCGTGCGGTAGCCGGCCGAGGTCAGCAAGCGGCGCAAGCCCGAGGGGAGGACCGACCGGCCGATCGGCAGATCGCGCTCGGCGGCGTCCGGCATGGCGTTGAGCAGCCGCGTCCGGCCGGCCTTTTCCCGCTTCAGCGCGCGGCGGATATGGCCGAGTTGCCCGGAACTGAGTCCGAGATGCCGGCCGATCTCGCGATAGGACTGGCCCGCCGCGCGCAGGCCGCGCGCCTCGACCAGGTTCAGCGCGGCCTGTTGTGCGCGGGTCACCATCGCTGCGCCTGCGGGCATGAGGGGCGATGACTGCGCACCGCCATCGACTATCACCGCTGCCCGCGTCAGGCCATGTCGGTTTCGCGTGCAATCTTCACCGCCCGGCATTGAACGGAACGTGGCGAAAGTCGTTACGCTACTGCATGCGACCGGTCGGCAATTGCATGACGGGCGCAAACCCTACAACGGGTGTCGACACCCCAATCAGGAAACAGACGTCATGCCCACCGGCCTCGTAGCCCTGCTCGACGATGTCGCCGCGATCGCCCGGCTGGCGGCGGCCTCGGTCGACGATATCGCCGCCGCATCGATGAAGGCATCGTCCAAGGCGTTCGGCGTCGTGGTGGACGATGCCGCGGTCACGCCGAAATACGTCTCCGGGCTGACCCCGGCGCGTGAATTGCCGATCATCTGGCGGATCGCGAAAGGATCGTTGCGCAACAAGCTGCTGTTCCTGTTGCCGGCGGCATTGCTGCTCAGCGCGTTCCTGCCCTGGGCGATCACGCCGATCCTGATGCTCGGCGGCCTGTACCTTTCCTATGAGGGCGCGGAGAAGATCCTCGGCGCGCTGCTCGGCCACGGCCACGCCGCCACCGACGAGACCGAGACGAGCGAGACGGCCGAGGAGATCGAGAATCGCAAGGTGGGCGGAGCGATCCGTACCGACCTGATCCTGTCGGGGGAGATCATGGCGATCGCGCTGTCCGAAGTTGCGGACCGGTCGATCGGCACGCAGGCGGCGGCGCTGATCGCGGTGTCGCTGTTGATCACCGGTGGCGTCTATGGCGTGGTCGGGCTGATCGTTAAGATGGACGATATCGGCCTGCATCTCGCCCGGCGGTCGGGCGGGGTGCTGCCCGCCGTCGGGCGTGGTCTGGTCAAGGGCATGCCGGTGGTACTTGCGGTGCTGGCGAAGATCGGCACGGCCGCGATGCTGTGGGTCGGCGGCGGCATCCTGATCCATGGGCTGGAGGAATTCCATCTCGAAACCATCCCGCATGCGGCGGAGGCGGTGGGCGACGCGATCGCCGGGCTGATGCCGTTCGCGCCCGGCCTCGGGGCGTGGCTCGGCTTCGCGGTCGCCTCCGCTCTGGTTGGGCTTATGGTCGGCGGGGTGCTCGCGCTCCTCGTGCCGCCGCTGTCGCGAATGTTCGGCAAGAAAGCCTGACGGGTGATCGTGCTGCGGATCATCGCCGTCCTGCTGCTGGCGACGATCGTCACCGGCTTCGCGATCCGCCTGTTCAATCCGCTCCCGAAGCTGGAACCGCGCCGGCCCTCGCGGGCGTTGCGCGACACGCAGGATACGCCGCTCGGGCGCGGTGTCGCGGCGGTGGCGGCGGCGCATCCCGGATTGACCGGGCTGCACATGCTCGACGACGGGCGCAGCGCCTTTGCCGCGCGGGTGTTGCTGGCGCGGTCGGCGACGCGTAGCCTGGATGTGCAATATTACATCTGGCACGGCGATCTCTCGGGATCGCTGCTGCTCGAGGAGATCCACGCCGCCGCCGATCGCGGCGTACGCGTGCGCCTGCTGGTCGACGACAACGGCATCGCCGGGCTCGACGTGCCGTTCGCCGCGCTGGACGCCCATCTGAATATCGAGGTGCGGCTGTACAATCCGTTCGTCGTGCGCCGCCCCAAGGCGATCGGTTATCTCGCGGACTTTCCCCGGCTCAACCGGCGCATGCACAACAAGAGCTTCACCGCCGACAACCAGATGACGATCATCGGCGGCCGCAACGTCGGCGACGAATATTTCGGCGCGCGCGACCAGGGACTGTTCGCCGATCTCGACGTGCTGGCGGTCGGATCTGCGGTGGCCGACGTCTCGGACGAGTTCGATCAATATTGGGCGAGCCAATCCGCCTATCCCGCCGCCCGCATCCTGCCGGCGGTCGGGGCCGAGCGGATGGCGGAGATCGCCGCCGCCGCCCACCGGTCCACCCGCGACCCGGCGGCACGGGCCTATGTCGAGGCGATCCGAGCGCTTCCGTTCATCGAACAGGCCAAGGCGGGTACGCTGCCCTTCGAATGGGCACCGGTGCGGATGGTGTGCGACGACCCGGCCAAGACGCTGGGCAAGGCCGGCCCCCGGGGCCTGCTGACCACGGCGCTGGCCAGGATCATCGGCACGCCAACCAGCGAACTCGGGCTAGTATCGGGCTATTTCGTGCCGACCAAGGCGGGCGAGGAGGCGTTCGTCAAACTAGCCCGCGACGGGGTCGGCGTCAGCATCATGAGCAACGCGCTGGAGGCGACCGATGTCGGCATCGTCCATGCCGGCTATGCGCATCGGCGCAAGGCGCTGTTGCGCGGCGGGGTGCACCTGTTCGAGATGCGCCGTCCGGCGGGAGACGGCGAGACGGCGTCGTCGCGCAATATCCTGGGCGCAGGCTCCGGCTTCGGCATCACCGGCTCGGGCTCGGGCTCGGGGTCGCCCACCGGCACCGTGCTGCGGTCGAGCAAATCCACGCTGCACGCCAAGACCTTCACGGTCGATCGCCGCCACCTGTTCGTCGGATCGTTCAATTTCGATCCGCGCTCGATGCACCTCAATACGGAACTCGGCTTCGTCATCGACAGCGCGCCGCTCGCCGAGCGGCTGCAGGACAGTTTCACGACCACGATCCCGCTCGATGCCTATGAAGTGGTGTTAGACGACGCCGGCGACCTGATGTGGATCGAACGCACCGGTGGGCGCGAGATCCGTCACCGAACCGAACCGGGCACGACATGGCTGCAGCGCACCGGCATATGGGCGCTGTCGCACCTGCCGATCGAATGGCTGTTGTGAGGAACATTTTCGGTGCAGCGGCCGCTGTGACACAAGCCTGCAATCGCAGCGCTAGGCTGCCAGACGGAGACTGACGATCTTTCACCTTATCTTTGCCGTTCCGAGCCTGCTCGTCGTCGTCCGCTGGCTGTGGCCGCTGTCGTTGCCGCTGTGGAGCAAGGGCGCGATCGCGGTGCTGCTGCTCTTCGTCTCGCAATATCATTTCTGGAGCCGGCTCTCTTCGGGATCGGTGTTCGCGCCGGAATTTCCGCGCTTCATCGTCATCCTGTTCAATTGGGCGTTCGGCGTCATCGTGCTGGTCGCCGTGCTGCAGATCCTGCTCGATCTCGGCACGCTGGCGACGATGCTGGTGCGGCAGGGCGCGGTCGGCGTGCCCGACACGGTGCGATACGCTGTCGCGGCCGGCGCGGCATTGCTCGCGGCGATCGCCGTCGCGAACGCACTGCGCGTCCCGCCGGTGAAGGAAATCCAGGTCGCGATCCGCGGTCTGCCGCCGGAGTTCGACGGTTATCGGTTGCTGCAACTGACCGACCTGCACGTGAGCCGCCTGTTCCCGGCGAACTGGGCGAGGGCAATGGTCGATCGCGCCAATGCGTCCGGCGTCGACCTGATCGTCGTGACGGGCGACTTCATCGACGGTTCGGTCGACATGCGCCGTGGGGACGTGGCGCCGCTCGGCGCTCTGCGCGCGCCGGACGGGGTCTATGCGATCCCCGGCAACCACGAATATTTCTTCGATTATGCCGCCTGGATGCGGCACCTTGCCGGCATGGGCATCCGCATGCTGCCGAATGCGCACGCGATCCTGAAGCGCGGCGGTGGCCGACTCGTTCTTGCCGGCGTCACGGACTTGTCCGCGCCGGGCCATGGGCAGGCCGGTCCGGATCTCGGCGCGGCCCTTGCCGGTGCGCCGAACGACGTGCCCGTCCTCCTGCTCGATCACCAGCCGCGCAACGCCCGGCGGGCGGCCGCGCGCGGCATCGCGCTCCAGCTGTCGGGTCATACGCATGGCGGCATGATCGTCGGGCTGGATCGCCTCGTCGCGAACGGAAATGGCGGTTTCGTGTCAGGGCGCTACGATGTTGAGGGGATGACGCTCTATGTCAGCAACGGCACGGCGTTGTGGCCCGGCTTCGCGCTGCGCCTGGGCCGGCCGTCTGAGATGACCCGGATCACGCTGCGGGCGCCGCAATGACCACTCGTGGGCGACCCGTCAGCCGAACGTCTCGGTGAGTTCAACCACTTCGAAATCGAAACGTTCCCAGCCGCGCTGCCGCGCCGCCTCCTTGGTGGCCTCCTTCTTGCCCGCCGCCTCCCTGAGCGATTTGGCATGTCCCCAGAACACCTCGGTCTTGCCACCCCGAACATGCGCGACGATCCGCCAATAATGGGTGAAGGGCGCGGCGGTCGGGCCGATCGTCTTCACATAGCCGTCGGCCATCGTCGCGGTCAGGTAACGGTTCTTCTTCGCCATGGCGTCGCGTGATAACGCCCCTGCGGCAGCATGGCTCGCGTAAATCTGCGCCGGAAGCATTGTTGCATCGCATAACGTTTGCCGCGATACTCCGCGCAACGAAAAAGACGAGGGGATTCCATGGCAGACGATCCACGCGAGATCATCGATCGGGAGCCGATGTCGCGGTTCCAATGGGTCGTCGTCGCGATCATGGTCGGGCTGAACGCGCTCGACGGGTTCGACGTGCTGTCGATCAGCTTCGCGTCGCCCGGGATCGTCAAGGATTGGGGAATCGATCGCGCGGCGTTGGGCCTCGTCCTGTCGATGGAGTTGATCGGCATGGCGGTCGGCTCGATCGTGCTCGGCGGCGTGGCGGACCGGTTCGGGCGGCGGCGCACGATTCTGGGCTGTCTCGTCGTGATGGCGGCCGGCATGTTCGCGGCATCGACCGCGCACGACGTGGTGACGCTGTCCATCTGGCGGGTCCTCACCGGCCTCGGCATCGGCGGCATGCTTGCGACGACCAACGCCGCGGTGTCGGAGGCATCGAACATCGCGCGGCGCAATCTTGCGGTGGTAATCATGGCGGCGGGCTATCCGCTCGGCGCGATCGTCGGCGGGTCGATCTCGTCCGCGCTGCTCCGACATTTCGACTGGCCGGTGGTGTTCCAGTTCGGCGGGATCGTCACCTTATGCTTCATCCCGATCGTGCTGTGGCGCGCCCCGGAATCGATCGCATTCGAATTGCAGCGCCGCCGCCCCGGCACGCTCGCGGCGGTCAACCGCACGCTGGCGCGGATGGGGCATCGCACGGTCGATGCGCTGCCGCCGGAAAAGGCCGTCGGCGCCGCGATGCCGCTGGCGGCCCTGTTCTCGCCTGCTCTGGCGCGCATCACGCTACTGATCACGCTGGCCTACACCGCGCAGCTGATGACATTCTACTTCCTGCTGAAATGGATCCCCAAGATCGTCGTTGACATGGGCTTCGCGCCAAGCTCGGCTGGCAGCATCCTGGTGTTCGCCAATTGCGGCGGGCTGGTGGGATCGCTGCTGCTCGGCCTGCTGACCGCGAAAATCAAGGTGCGCACGCTGACGATCGCGACGATGGCGGTGTCGGCGATCATGGTGTCGTGGTTCGGGCGCGGGCAGGGCAGCTATGGCGAACTGGCATGGATCGCCGCGATCACCGGTTTCTTCACCAATGGTGGGATCGTCGGGCTGTACGCGTTGCTCGCGCGATCCTTCCCGACCGACGTGCGCGCGACCGCCACCGGCTTCGCGATCGGCGTCGGGCGGGGCGGATCTGCCCTGGCCCCGGCGCTGGCCGGGTTCCTGTTCGCCGCCGGGTACGGGCTGCAGACGGTAGCGATCCTGATGGCGTCGGGATCGGTCATAGCCTTGCTTGCGCTGCTGGCTTTGGGCAACAGGGGCGAAGCGACATAGGCCGGGGTCGCGCAGGGAGACGACGACCATGGCGACACTGCCGCAGGATCCACCCGACGACAGCGTCGATCTGGGGGCGTTGAGCGAGTTCGCCGGTTATCATCTGCGCCGTGCGTCGGCCGTGTTCGCCGCCGATTTCGCCCGCGCGTTGGAGGGCACCGGAATGCGGCAGGTGCTGTTCGGCATCCTGTCGGTGGTCGCGGCCAACCCCGACATAAACCAGGGTGCGGTGGGCCGTGCACTGGGCATACAGCGCGCCAACATGGTGGCGCTGATCAACGAACTGGTCGATCGCGAGCTGATCGAACGCCGGGCGTCGAAGGACGATCGTCGCGCTTTCGCCTTGTGCCTCAGCCCGGCGGGCCAGGCCATGCTGGACGAATGCCTCGCGCGCATCCGCGTGCATGAAGAGGAGATGCTGTTGGGCGTGGGCGTCGCCGATCGCGCGCGGCTGATCGCGTTGTTGCTGCGGATCGAGGCGAAGGAGCGTAGCTGAGGTGCGTCAGTCGACCGCGAAGATCGACAGCACCACGCGATCGAGATACCGCGCGGCGGTGGCGACGAACACCGTTTCCGCCAGCCAGCCATGCGGGCTGCCCGATGCCACCTCGAAGCGCGGCGTGGTGCGGAAATAATAGCGCGCCGGATCGACCTCCTCGCCCGCCGCGATGCGATCGGCGATCTCGGGCGATGCTCGGCGGTAGCCGGTGTTGAACACCGAGACGATCGCGCCATCATCGGCGCGCAGCGTGTAGCGGGCGACGACGTCCAGCGTTCCGTCGCCGCGCCACGTCTGCCAATCACCGCCACCCGGCAGGATCTCGCCCGAGAAACGCGGGCCCTCCACATGGCCGCCGGTGATCGGCACGAAGCGCCGTAGCGCGCCATCGACCCGCCCGAGGTCGAGCGGCAGGCCGATCGACACCGTCGCCTCCAGCGCCGGGATCAGTCGTGGCGTGGGCAGCAAAGTCATGCCGGATCGTCGGCGAGGATCAGTGCGTCCAGCGCGACCGCACCCTGGCCCTCGGGATAGACGACGACCGGGTTGAGATCGATCTCGCGGATCGCGGGCGTACCGCGCAGCAGCCGGCCGATCGCGATGACGATATCGGCGACCGCCCCGACATCCAGCGCAGGAGAACCGCGCCAGCCGTCGAGTAACGCACCGCTCTTCAACATGCGCAATTCGACGATGATCGCGTCGCGCGTCAGGTCCGGTGCGAGCAGGCGCACGTCCTGCAGGATCTCGGCTTGCACGCCGCCGAAGCCGGCCAGGATCACCGGCCCCCAATCGGGATCGTTGCGCGCGCCGATGATCAGTTCGACGCCGCGTGCGCCCATCGCCTCGACCAGCACGCCATCCAGCGCGACATCCGGCGCATGAGCGCGGACATTGGCGTGGAGCCGCGCCCAGCCTTCGGTCAGCGCGGCATCGTCGGCCAGGTTCAGGATCACGCCGCCGGCATCGCTCTTGTGCGACAGCGCCTGCGCCTGGGCCTTGATCACCACCGGATAGCCGATCCGTCCGGCGATCGCCTTTGCCTCTGCCGGCGTCGCGGTGAAATCGCCTTTGGGGAAGGGGATGCCGAGCGGGGCGAGCAAAGCCTTGGCGCGATATTCGGCGATCACGCCGCGATGCGGCAGCGTCGCGGCGACGGGGGCATCCTCGGCGGCGGTATAATCGCGCGCATTGGCGGCGGCGATCCGGGCGAGCGCGCGGAACGCGCGATCGGGCGAGGGGAAATACGGTACGCCCAGTGCGCGCAGGCCGGCGAGATAGGCGGCCGGCACCGGCGCGCCGTCATCGAGGCCGGCGAAGATCACTGGCTTTTGCGGCTTCAGCGCATCGACCGCGGCGATGATCGGTTCGAACTTGAGGCGGGCGGTCGCCTCGTCGGTCTGGATGATGCCGAGGACGATGCTGCCGAACGCCGGATCGGCCAGCAACGGCTGCATGGTACGGCGGTAGAGATCGGGGTCGACCAAAGCCTGCGCGGTCAGGTCCATCGGATTGCTGACCGGAATGAAGTCCGGCATCGTCGCGCGCAACGCCGCTTCGGTCTCGGCGGAGGGTGCTGGCAAAGCCAGATTGAGCGTCTCGCAAAGGTCGAGCGTCAGCGCCTTGAACGCGCCCGATTCGGTCAGCACCGCCGTGCCGCCGGTCGGAACCGGACCGCAGCGTATCGCGATGTCGATCACGTCGCCCAGTTCCTCCAGGCCATCGACCAGGATCACCCCGGCGCGCTCCACCTTGGTGCGCATCACCTGATAATCGCCGGCCATCGCGCCGGTATGCGTGGCGGCCGACTCGCGCGCCGCGCTGCTGCGGCCCGGGTGGAGCAGGACGATCGGCTTGCCGATAGCGCGCGCGCGGGCCGCCAGCGCGAGGAAGCGCGCCGGCTTGCGGAATTGTTCGACGATCATCGCGATCGCGCGGGTGTCGGGATCGTCGAGCAGATAGTCGACATAATCCTCGACCCCGCTCGCCGCTTCGTTGCCGGTCGAGACCGAGACGGAGATGCCGAGATCCTTGGCCATCAGCGTCGTGCCGAGCACGACCGCCATCGCGCCCGATTGCGACACGATGCCGATCCCGGGCCGCCCGGCGAGCCGGATCGGCGGCGTCTCGACGAAGGTCAGTGGGATGCCGTGGACGTAATTGGTCATGCCCAGGCAGTTCGGGCCTTCGATGATCATGCCGGTTTCATCGGCGATGCGCGCCACCTCGCGTTGCGCGGCAAGCCCCTCCTCGCCGCCTTCGGCAAACCCGGCCGAGAAGATCACCGCCGCGCCGACGCCGCGCGCCGCCAGCGCTCGGACCGAGTCCAGCACCGCGCCGCCCGGAATGGCCAGCACCGCCGTGTCCACGCCTTCGGGCAGGTCGGCGACCGAGCGCAGGCACGCGCGGCCGGCGATCTCGTCGCGCTTCGGGTTGATCAGGAAGATGTCGCCGGCGAAGCCGTGGCGCTCGAGATTCGCCAGCACCTGGTTGCCGAGCGCGCCGGGCTTGTCCGACGCGCCGAGGATCGCGACCGAGCGGGGCCGGAGCAGACGGTCGAGCGAACGCGCGCCGGTGGCTTCAGCGGACGTCGTTTCGGCAGGGGCCACGGTGTCGATGGTCACGTCGGTCTCCGGGTGAGGCGTGCGATGCGCGTGTCGAACCGCCACCCGGCTGATGCCGGGTGGCGGTTTGAATTCAGGCCTTTTGCTTCGACGTGTCGTAGGCGCCGAGGCCGGGTTTGAAGGTCTTGTCGTCGATGAACTGCTTGATGCCTTCCTTGCGACCTTCATTGTCGTAGGAATTGGCCGCTTCCTGCGCGCGGATCAAATAGTCCTCGGCGTCGTCATAACTCAGCACACCAACACGCCGCACCGCATCCTTCGTCGCCTTCAACGCCACCGGATTTTTTTTGAGCAGAACGCTTGCGACCTCGGTTACGCGCGTCTTGAGCTGGTCGAGCGGCATCGCTTCGTTGACCAGGCCCCATTCGGCGGCGGTCGCGCCGTCGACATTCTCGCCCATCATCGCATGGTACATCGCCTTGCGGAACGGCAGCAATTCGGTCGCCACCTTGGTCGCGCCGCCGCCTGGCAGGATGCCCCAATTGATCTCGCTGAGGCCGAACTGCGCGTCCTCCGCCGCGAAGGCGAGATCGCAGGCGAACAGCGGGCCATATCCGCCACCGAAACACCAGCCATTGACCATCGCGATCGTCGGCTTCTGATACCAGCGCAGGCGGCGCCACCAGCCATAGCTCTCGCGCTGTGCCTGTCGCGACGCGCCGAGACCCTTCGCCTCGGTCTCGCGGAAATATTCCTTGAGGTCCATGCCGGCGGACCAGGCGCTGCCTTCGCCCGACAGCACCAGCACGCCCACATCCGCGCGGAATTCTAACGCGTCGAGCACTTCCATCATGTCGCGGTTTAGCGTCGGCGACATGCAATTGCGCTTTTCGGGGCGGTTGAAGCGAACCCAGGCGATACGATCGATCACGTCATAGGCGACGGTGCCGTTGCTGCTCAATTCGGTCATGGAATGTCCTCGTGTCGAAATATGGGGAATGATCGTCAGATCGGATAATGGCCGGGCTGCGTCTCGATCGTGATCCAGCGCAGTTCGGTGAAGCTGTCGATCCCGGCCTTGCCGCCGAAGCGGCCGTAACCGGACGATTTGACCCCGCCGAACGGCATCTGCGCTTCGTCGTGCACGGTCGGGCCGTTGATATGGCAGATGCCGGACTTGATGGCCCTGGCGATGCGCAGGCCGCGCGCGGTGTCTCGGGTGAAGATCGCGGCGGACAGGCCGTATTCGGTATCGTTGGCGAGCGCGATGGCATGCGCTTCGTCACGCGCGCGGGCGATGCCGACCACGGGTCCGAAGCTCTCGTCGCGGAACAGTTTCATCTCGGGCGTGACCTTGTCGATCACATGCGCGGGCATCAACACACCGTCCGACGCGCCGCCGTTCAACTGCACCGCGCCGTGTCCCAGCGCGTCCGAGACCAGCGACTGGACATGCGCGACGGTCTTGGCATCGACCACCGCGCCGAGCGGCGTCTTGCCCTCGCGCGGATCGCCGACCGGCATCGAGCCGACCTTCGCGGCGAACTTCTCGGCAAAGGCTTCGGCCACGCTGTCGACGACGATTATGCGCTCGGTCGACATGCAGATCTGGCCCTGGTTCATGAATGCGCCGAATGCGGCCGCCTTCACCGCCTCGTCGAGGTCGGCATCGTCCAGTACGATCAGCGGGGCCTTGCCGCCGAGTTCGAGCAATACCGGTTTCAGATGCTCCGCCGCACGCTTGGCGATGATCCTGCCGACATGTGTGGAGCCGGTGAAGTTGATGCGCCGGACCGCCGGATGATCGATCAGCGCGCCGACGATCTCACCGGCATCTTCGGGCGCGTTGGTGACGAGATTGACGATGCCGTCGCCCATGCCAGCTTCCACGAACGCTTCGACGATCAGGGCATGCGTGCGCGGGCATTGCTCGCTCGCTTTCAGAATGACGGTATTGCCGCAGGCGAGCGGCATCGCGATCGCGCGCACGCCAAGGATGATCGGCGCGTTCCACGGCGCGATGCCGACCATCACGCCGACCGGCTCGCGCAGTGCCATCGCGATGCAGCCGGGCTTGTCGGACGGGATCACCTCGCCCTGGATCTGCGTCGTCATCGCCGCCGCTTCGCGCACTATACCGGCGGCGAGCATCAGGTTGAAGCCGGCCCAACCCTGGGTGGCGCCGATTTCCGTCATCATCGCCTCGATGAACTGCGGTGCGCGGGCTTCGAGCGCGGCGGCCGCCTTGGTCAGGATCGCGCGGCGGGCGTTGGGGCCGAGTGCCGACCAGGCCGGGAAGGCGGCGGCGGCGGCATCGCAGGCCGCCGCCGCATCGGCCACGGTCGCCGCCGATGCGGTGGATGCGACCGCCCCGGTCATCGGGTTCAGACGATCGAACGTCGCGGATGCGCGATGCGCGTCCGAAGAAATCACGGTTGCCATGACACTCCCTCCTAATTGCTATAATACATAGCTTATTTTTCGGGACGTGCAAATGTTTTCGCGAGGTGTCGGGGCACTTGGACGTGTTCGGCGCGTGGCCGGTGTTTACGCCTCGGCGGTCGCGGTCGCGGTCCGCTGCGCAGCGATCTTGCGCGCGATGATCTGCCGCGCGCGCACCCCGCCCTGATCGATATTGTACGCGGTGAGCTTGAGGTCGGGATTGGCGAGAATCGCCTCCTGCTGCGCCTCCAATATCTCGACATCTTCAGCGAAGACGCCGCCCTGCGCGCGCTTGAACCGCGCGGTGAAACCGGCATCGTCGATGTCGAAGCTGCGCGCCATGCCCCAGAAATAGTGCATGCTCGTCGCGCTTTCCGGGGTCATCGAATCGATCACGAAGCCGCGCACGCCGCCGCACGTCGCGCTGTCATGGGCCTCGACCGTGGCGCCGCCCGTCACCGGCGCCACGCCGACATCGATGATCACGGAAGACGGGGCGATGAATTCGCAGATCTGCCAGCGATCGACCGGCCCATCCTGCTTCAGTGCGCCGCGCCAGAACGGCGGTGCATCGACGCCCGGCATCCATCGCGTGACGAAGACACGCTCGCCATCGACGCGCGTGTCGATCGGCGCGTGCATCAGTTCGGGCTGGCCGATCGATCCGGAATGGACATGCGTCTCGTGCGTCAGGTCCATCAGATTGTCGATCATCAGGCGGTAATCGCAGCCGACATGATTGTAGCCGCCATCGAACGTCCAGCCATCCGCCGAACATGGCCATAGGTCCGGAATCAGCGCCGGATCGGCCAGCGCCTTCTCGCCGACCCAGACCCAGACGAAGCGGTGCCGCTCGGCCACGACGTACGTCTCGACGCAGATGCGCGGGTTGGCCGCATCGCTCTTCAGCGGCATCTCCTCGGCCACGCCGTCGCGCGAAAGTTTCAGGCCGTGATAGCGGCAGCGGATCGAATCGCCTTCGCGGATGCCCATCGACAGCGGCAGCATGCGATGCGGGCAGGCATCGCGCATCGCCACCACCGACCGGTCGAGCGTGCGATAGAACATCATCGGCACGCCGCAGATCGTGCGGGCAATCGGTGCGGAGTCGATCTCCGCATCCCATCCCGCGACATACCAGGCGTTGCGGATGAACGTATCGGTGGTCATGCGAAATTCCGTCGTTTGGGCGCTGCCTCGGATCGGGCGAGCGCGGCGAGTTTTTGGTTCAGCGTGGCGGGCGCGGCAATCGTCAGTGCGCCGATCGCCCGTTGCCGCACTACCGTGCCGCGCGTCATCGCGCTGCCGGTGCCAAGGGCATCGAGTGTCTTGACCACTTCCTCCATCTCGGCCGCGCGGCGCAGGCCGTGCGCCATCATCCGTTCAAGATTGTAATCGGCGCGGCTATGCCAGTCCGGCGGCGGCGGGCTGGCGTCCAGCGAGTCGAGCACCTCGCCCAGGACACCGGCGCGATCGGCGGCGAGGACGCATTCGGCGGTCAGCGCCTCAAGCCCCTTGACCATCACCGACCGGATCATCTTGATCGACGAGGCGCGGCCGACCTCGCCCGGCACCACCCGCACCTTGGCAAACCCCGCAGCCTGCAGCGCCGCGGCACCGGCCTCGGCATGCGCGCCGGACACCAGCAAGGGCACGCCGCGTCCGGCCGGGTGCACCGGCGCCATCACCGCCACATCGACATACCGCCCGCCAGCGGCTTCGATCGCGTCTCGCGCCGCGCGCTTGGTATCGGGCGCGACGCTGTTGCAATCGCAATACAGCGCATCCCGCACGATGCCTCGCGCCGTCTCTCGCGCGGCAGCCAGCGCCTGATCGGCGGTGACGACCGACAGGATCAATCCGGCATTCTGGACGGCGGCGGCATTGCTGGTGGCGAAAGCAACGCCGTGGCTTCGGCACGCTTCGGCCTTGTTCGCGCAATCGTAGGCGATGGCGGCAATTCCTATGCCGCTCGCGAATGCCGCACCGGCCTCTCCAAAACCGATGAATGCAAGTGCTGGATCTTTGTCCGCCATATCATCCGGCTTGCGCCGGCACGCCCGGCACCGCCAATCCAATCGCCGCGCCGCTATTGAATTTCCTGAAGTGCGTTTCGCCTCGCCTGTCAGCCTAGCCGATCGTGGTGGATAGCGGCCCGACAGTTTGTCCGCACTGATCGCACGTGATCACCGGCACCAGCTCCGCGCCGCAGGTGCGATGGCGGATCACCTGTGGCGGGCCGGCCTTGCCCGCCAGCCAGCGGTCGCCCCAGCGAATCAGCTCGACGATCAGCGGAAACAGGTCCAGCCCCTCCGGCGTCAGGCGATATTCGAAGCGCTCGGGTTTTTCCTGATAGGGCTTGCGGTCGAGGACGCCGAGGTCGACGAGGCGGACCAGTCGATCGGCGAGGATGTTCGGGGCGACGCCGAGATCGGCCTCGAATGCGCCGAAGCGGCGGATGCCGATAAAGGCGGAGGCGATCGTCTGCGCGGTCCAGCGGTCGCCGAGCACGTCGATCGCGCGCTCCAGCATGCGTTGATGCGGGTCGAGTTCTCCGCGCGCGATGATTGATCGGCGTTGCGCACGCGCGCGTTGCGGGGGTTCGAAACCCGCGCCCGGGCCGTCCCCCGCGATCACGTCGCGCGCCGTCACCTCCTCGCCGCAGGTGGCGCAGCGCAGTTCGGGCAGGAACACGTTGCCGCAACTATGCCGCAGGCTGTGCACGTCGACCCGGTCGTCGGGAAACCAGCGCTTTTCCCAGCGGATGATCATCAGCGACGCGCCGAACAGGTCGAGCCCCATCTCGGTCAGGCGATATTCGTCGCGCGGCGGGCGTTCCTGATAGCGTTCGCGGCGAATGATGCCTGCGACTTCCATGCGTCGCAGGCGATCCGTGAGCAGGCTGCGCGCGATGCCGATACGTGCTCGAAAATCGTCGAACCGGCGCACGCGCTTGAACGCCAGATGCAGGATCATCAGCGTCCAGCGGTCGCCGAGGATATCGAGCGCGCGCCGCGCCGAATTCGACTTGAGGCGATGCCCCGAATCCGAAACGCCGTCCGCGTGCGGCTCGACATCCGTTTCGACGGCGGGGTTTTTCTCGGACTTCAACCTGCACCTCGGCTTGGCAACATAAAGTTACCGTAGCCCAAGCAGCGCGGAGAGGAAGCGTTATGAATGTCCCGTACGGCCGCACCAGCTGGCGAGACGCACCTGCGCGGCGCTGAACCCACGGTCCAGATCGTCGACGATCGCCGCCGTCGTTTGCTCGCCGGTGGTGGCATGCACCCCCTGACCGGCGGACCAGATGTCGCGCCAGCGCGCGCGGCCGTCCGCGGCGGAATCGTAGTTTCGCTCCGGCGCGCCGCCGTCCACCGTGTAGCCCGCGGCATCGAAACTGGCGCGCAGCCACGAGGCGGGCGTGCCGGTGACGGCACCGCTCACGACGATGTCGTCGATGCCGGCCTCCGCCACCATCGCCTTGTAGGCGGGGACGGCAAGGCTCTCGGTCGCGCCGACGAAGCGCGTGCCCATGTAGATCAGGTCCGCACCGGCCGCGACCGCCGCCGCGACGCCTGCACCGTCGGCGATGCCGCCGCCAAGCGCCAGCGGCCCATCGAAAAAGGCGCGGACCGCCGAGACGAAGGCGAGGGGCGAGTATTTGCCGGTATGGCCACCGGCGCCGGTCGCAACGCAGGCAAGGCCGTCCGCCCCCGCCGCCAGCGCCTTGCGCGCGAGTGTGGGGTCGATCACGTCGGCCAGCACCGTGCCGCCATAAGCGTGCACGGTCTCGATCACCGGCGCTGGACTGCCGAGCGCGGTGATCACCAGTGGCGGTCTGTACTTAGCGACGAGCGCGAGATCGTCGGCGCGGCGGGTGTTGGTCGAATGCGTGATGAGGTTCGCGGCCCAGGGGGCACCGTCGATCGCGGCGGTGATCTCGCCCATCCACGCATCGACTTCGGCGGCGGTGCGGCAATTGGTCGTCGGGAAGGATCCGACGATGCCCGCGCGACACGCGGCGATGACGAGCGCCGGGCCGGAGACGAGGAACATCGGCGCGGCGATCACCGGCAGCCGCAAGTTGAGGCCAAGCCGGTTCATGCGATCCGCTCGACGATCATCGCCGCGCCGACCCCAGAGGCTCCAGTGACGACGACAAGGCCGTAACGGCCATCGCAGGCATCGAGCGTGTCGAGCAAGGTGGACAACAGGATCGCACCGGTCGCGCCCATTGGATGCCCCTTGGCAAGATGCCCGCCCGACGCGTTCACCCTGGCCGGATCGACATCGTAATCGCGCAGGAACTTGGCGATGGCGACGGCGAACGCCTCCATGAATTCGATCCGGTCCATGTCCGCCAGCGTCAGCTTGGCGCGGGTGAGCACCTTGTCCATCGCGGCGAACCCGGCGGTGAGCGACGCGGCCGGATCCCCGCCGATCTCGCTATAAGCGACGATCTTCGCGCGGGCGTTCGCGGCGTCCCCACTGAGCGCGGCGAGGCCGGCACCGTCGCAGACCGGCGGCGCGTGCGCGACGGTATGGGTATAGGCGATCGCCTCGTCGCCGAGGACATCGGCATAACCGCTGCCGAGGTCGGCAAAGGCCGGCTGCAGGGCGGCAAGTTTTTCGGGCGTGAGGGCGCGGACGCATTCGTCGGCCGCGAGATCGCCGATCCCGATGCGCGAGGCGGAGAGCGCGGAATTGCCCTCCGCTGCGGCGGCGCGGGTCTGCGAGGCGGCGGTGGCGGAATCCATCGCCTCGCGCGATATGGCTTCGCGGGTGGACAGGCGGTCGGCGGCGACCGCGACCGGCAGATATTGCGCGGCCCGCGGCAGGTCGCGGTCGGTGTAGAAGCTGGCCTTGTCGGCCATGAAGCCGACCGCCGACATCATTTCCACCCCGCCGGCGAGCGCAGTGTCGATCACGCCGCTTTCGATCAGCGCCGCCGCCTGGCCGATCGCGACGAGTCCGGAGGCGCAATAGGCGTTGATCGTCTGGGCCGTGGCGTGGTCGGGCAGGCCGGAGGTAAGCTTTGCGACCATCGCGATATTCCCGCCCTGCGCGCCGATCTGCCCGACACAGCCGAGCATGAGCGCCTCGGTTTTCTTGGCCCCGGGCGCACGAGCATCTAGCGCCGCGACCAGAGCGACGATCAGGCCCTGCGGAGTCTGTTGTGCCAACCCACCATCGGGCCGGGCCTTGCCACGCGGCGTGCGCACGGCATCACGGATATACACGGTCATGTCGCTGGCTCCAATCGGGCATGGAACGGGGTCGGCGCGGGGAATGCGAAAAAGCCCGGCGTTGCTGCGAGCACCGCCGGAATGCCGGCGATGGCGACGGCGATCGTCGCATCGGTGAGCGCGCGTGCGGGCGGCGCAGTCGGATCGCCCTCGTCGATCGCCAGCGTTAGGCGCACGTTCGGTCGTCCTTCGATATGCACGTTCCAATGGCCCAGCCCCTGTTCGGGGTGCAGTGCAGGGTCGGCGGTCCACAGGATCGACAGGGTCAGGTCGATCCCGCTGGCGAGCGTCGCGATCCAGCGCCAGCGGGTCGCGGCGACGGTGCCGGCGGGAATCGTGCCGGCGGGAAGGACGATGTCGCGCGGGGCTGTCGTCACCTCGTGCGCCGGCGTGATCTTCGCCACCGCGTCGTTCAGCCCGTGTGCCGCAAGGTACAAGACCTCGGAAAACAGCGAGGTATAGAGCGCGGCGAGCGGCCCCTGCGTGATGTCGTTTCTCGCTGGATCGGCGCCGAACCCCATCAGGCCGAAGACGAAGTCCGCCGATGCCATCGCCGACGCATCGACCGTTTCGCTAATCGTGATCCGCTCGATCTCATGGCACAGCCCGGTCGCGGCCAAAGTCAGCCGCTCGACCACGAATCCGGGATTGACGCCCAAGCCGGTGAGCGTCGTTCCGCCTTCCGCGCACGCCAACAGCAACGGTGCGACATAGTCCGCGCCGTGCGCCTCGGGGTAATGGAAGCCTGCGGTTGAAATGACGTTCTTGCCGCTGGCCAGCAGGCGCGCGACATCCGCGTTCATCGCGTCATAAGGCAGCGTGATGCGCGGCGTGTGAATCACGACATCCGCGTCCAGCGCCAGGATCCGGTCGATATCGCCGGTGCAGATTACCCCCGTCGCCGGGCGCTTGGCGATTTCGCCCGCGTCGCGCCCGGCCTTCTTGGGCGAATAGACGTACACGCCCACCAGTTCGAGATCGGGATGGTCGATGATGCGGCGCAGCGCCGTGCGGCCCATCGCCCCCGTCGCCCATTGGATGACGCGGATCGGTCTCGGCAACGTCACGCTTCAGGCGGCGCTGCGGCCGGTCTCGATGAACGCCCGGTCGGCCCATACCGCGTGCGTCCCGCTGCTCAATTTGTGCGGCAGGGCGATGCGGCACACCGGCCCGGCGGCGAAATTCTTCGCGTCGATCAGCACGCATTCCGATCGCCCGCGATTCTCGTCGATCAGGAAGCTGACGATATAGCCGTCATCCTCGTCCACCGCGCCGATGCGTGGCGCAAACGGCGCTTCGCTGGCATAGACGCCCTCGGGCAGGGTCACGCGTTCGTCGGTGCCGGTTTTCAAATCGTGCTTGATCAGGCCGTTGAACAGGAACCAGCCCGGCTTTGACGTGACCGAATAGGCATAACGATAGGGCTTGCCGGCGACGCGCGCATTCATCATGCCGAATTCGACCGTCTCGTCCGACAGCCGCTCCTCGCGCGTCTCGCCGGTCGCGAGATTGAAGCGCCAGCGATGCAGTCGGCTGCGGAAACTGTGCATGTCGAGCAACGCCATCATATGCTCGTGTCCCTCGACCGAGCCGGCGAGCGGACGCGGCGTGGGATCCTCCTGGAAATAGCCGTCGAGCACGAGTTCTTCGCCCTCTTCATAGGCGTTGAGGAAATGCAGGACGTAGCAGGGTGCGGCCTCGAACCACTTGATGTCTTCGGGCCCACCGTGCCGCGGCACGACCGCGAAGCGCGACTTCATGTCGCGAAAGAAGCGCACCGCATGCACGTCGCGTTCGAGCAGCTTCGGATCCCAGAAGACCGGGAAATCGTTGAAGATCGAGTATTTTTCGCTGAAGGCCATGTCGTGCGGCAGTCGCGGACCGGGCAGGGGAATCGGGATATAGCTCTTCAGCTTCCCATCCGCGCCGACCACGCCGTAATGCATGTACGGCGCATGCTTCGAATAGTTGAAGAACAAGAGTTCGCCGGTCGCCTCGTCGACCTTGCAATGCGCCGACACGCCGTCGATCGGTGCCCAGGGCGCGACGCCGAGATCCTCGAGCGTCTCGGGATCCATCGTATAGGCCTCGCCGCACTGATAGAAGGTCGACAGCAACTTGCCGGCATGCACGACCACGTCGGTGCTGGCATTGTCCTTCAGGCTGCCATGCGCGCCATAGCCCGGGCGCACCGACGTGCCGACCGGATCGGCAAGGCCGCCCCACAGCGACCTGCCCGCCTCCTGCTCCGCCTGGAAACAGCGCGTGCGAACGAAGCGATTGCGATACGATGCCGTGCCCTGGTTGAACGAGATCTGGTGGATCATCGCATCGCCGTCGAAGGGGTGGTGGCGGCCGAGGGGTTGATGGAGCTGATTCTCGGTGTTGCGGAGGTAGACGCCGTCGATGTCGGACGGAATCACGCCTTCGATCACGTCGAGATCCTCGGCGTCGACCTCCTCGTGCAGCGGCGTCCACGCGCCGTTGAGATACGGGTGGTTGCTCGGTTCGAGGCTGGTGACGACCGGCGGATGTCGTTCGAGCTTCATGGGTGCGTCCTCATATCCTGATCGGCTCGACTAACAGCGCCGGTCTTGTAAAGCAAGTGACAAGCAAGTGCCTGATGCCCTGTCAGAATTTGCCCGACAGGCGCACACCATAGGTCCGCGGCGCGCCGTACAGCGACGCCTCGTCGCCGAGGAACGGGATCACGCTGGTGCGATAGAGCTTGTTGGTCAGATTCTTCGCCCACAAGGTCACCGCCCAGCGCTCGTCCGCCCGGCCGAAGCCGATCCGCGCATCGAGCAGGCCGTAGCCGGGTTCGAAATTCAGATTCTCCGGGCCGTAGAAGAACTTGTCCTGATAGGTGTAATCGGCGTGCGCCTTGATCGCATAGCGATCGCCGACCGGCAGCTTGTAGTCCGCCGCGATCGAATATTGATAGTCGGCGGTGCGTGCCAGCTTGTTGCCGGTATAGACGATGTTGCGCCGGGGATCGGTGTAGTTCTTGTATTTGGCGTCGAGCACCGATCCGGACCCCGAAAGCGACAGCCCGTCGGTGATCGCGACCGACAATTCGCCCTCGATGCCCTGGATCTTGGCGCTGGCGGCGTTGGTCACGACCGTGGTGAGCAGGACGTCGTCGAGCTGTTCGACCTGCAGATTGCTGAAATCGAGCCGGAACGCGGCGAGGTTCAGGCGCACGCGGCGGTCGAACAGGTCGCTCTTGAAGCCCAGTTCGTAGTTCCACGCGGTTTCCGGATCGAACGGGCGCGAGGCGGTGGCGGCATCGGGAGTCGCCGCCTGCCAGCCGCCGCCCTTGAAGCCCTTCGCCGCCGAGGCGTAGAGCAGGATCGACGGAGTCGCCTTCCATTCCAGCGCGAAGCGCGGCGTGGCTTCCTTCCACGTCTTCTTGACGCTGATCGCATAGGGCGTCTTGAGCGGTGCCGGGGACAGGATGTCGCCGGCGGGGCCAAAGCTCAGGATCCGCGCGGTGGCGTCCATATCCTTGTGATCGATCGTGTACCGCGCGCCGGCCGAGGCGGTGAAGCCGGGCAGGATTTCATATTCCAGTTCGCCGAACGCCGCATAGTTCGAGGTGATGCCGGCCTGGCGGAAGACGTTGTCGCCATCCAGACTGTCGCGCGTGCCGCCGGGGCCGCCGGGCAGCGCCGAGCGGGCGGTATTCTGCGAACTGCGCCGCGTATCCTCGCGCAGATAATAGAGGCCGACCAGCCAGCTGAACGGACCGCTCTTGTCGGAGGCGAGCCGCACTTCCTGCGTGATGCCGCTATACTTTTCCGACTGGGTCAGCACCGAATCGGTGAAGGACGGCGGTGCGCCGGCCCCGGCCTGGCTGAAGCGCTGGCCCGAATTGCCGAGGCGGAGCGCGGCGAGATAGGTCAGCTTGGCCTGGCCGAGATCGTAATCGGCACGGGCGGTGAAGCCGTAGGTGTTACGGCGATTATATTGGAGATAGGGCGTTTCGGTGACGCGCGGATCCTTCGAGATCTGCCCGGCAGTGATCGGGCCGATCCCGGCCCGCGTCGGATCGTCGACCGCGTGGCGCGCCTGCCCGCCGCCCTCGTCGTGGCTGGCATCGGCGATGAAGTTCAGCGTCAGCCGGTCGCTGGCATTGACCAGCACGGAGGCGCGGCCGGCATAGCCTTCGGCATCGTCGAGTTCCTGGCCGTTGACGATGTTGCGGCTGAACCCGTCGTGCCGGTTCTGCTGGAACGAGATGCGCGCGGCGGTCGAGTCCGACAGCGCCCCGGTCACGTTCGCCTCGGACTGGATCGTGCCGTAGTTGCCGACCGAGACATAGCCGCCGGCACCGAAATCGAATTTCGGGGTGGCGGTGATGATGCTCACCGCGCCGCCGACGACGTTCTTGCCGAAGATGGTACCCTGCGGCCCGCGCAGCACCTCGACGCGCTCGACATCGAAGATCGGCGGCGTCGCCGAGCCACGGCGGCCGATATAGACTTCGTTGATGAACAGGCCGATCGAAGGATCCGCGCTGGCGCTGGTCAGGCGCACCGTGCCGACGCCGCGAATGAACGCTTCCTGCTCCAGCGACCCTTGCGCCTGGAAGGTGAAGCTCGGCGTGCGCCCGGCGATCGCCGACAGATCGGTGATCTGGCCGTCGCGCAACGCCGTGCCGCTGAACGCGGTGACCGCGATCGGCACGTTCTGCAGGCTTTCCGACCGCTTGCGCGCGGTGACGATGATCTCTTCGAGCTGCGGCCCTTCCTCGACCTGAGCGGGCGCATCGATCGGCGTCGCCGGACCGGCGGTCGATTGGGCGAGAGCCGGCAGGGCCGTACCCAAAGCGGCGATGCTCGCCGACGCCAAGGCTAGACGCATTACACGCGCACAGGTGTTCGTGGCCATTTCAGTCCCTCCCAAAGATGTCGTCCGGCCTTGTTGGCCGTGTCGCGCTCACTCGGTCTTCTTAAGCAAGCCGATGCTGTTTTCGCCAATGTGACTTGCTTGTCAAGACTAACTCGATTGACACGTCCGCCGCGCTGCGCCAACCTCACTTGCATAAAACGACTGTCATAGGAGAGCAGCATGACCGACACGGCACTCGACGCGCGCAACGACACGACCAGCGACGCGCACAAGATCGATATCGCGACTCGGATGATCGCCGCGTGGAAGGCGATGGACTGGGACGCAGCCGCCGCTTTGTTCGCCGAGAACGGCGTGCTGCATTCGATGATGGTCGATCCGATCGAGGGCCGCGAGGCGATCCACAAGCGCATTTCCGGCCTGGGGGAACTGGCGACCGAGATCGTCCTCGACGTCAGCAACATGGGCGTGATCAACGGGATCCTGTACATGGAGCGGGTCGATCGTTTCGTGTACAACGGCAAGACCGGCGCGGTGCCGGTGACGGGCGTGTTCGAATTCGACGGCGACGGCCTGATCAAGGTGTGGCGCGAATATTACGATCGCGGGCAATTGCTGAGCGAAATGGGCGTCGCGACGGACTTCGACCACGAGACCCGCTGACATGGCCGTCGCCGATCGACAGTCGGCCGTCGGAGAGCGTCTTGCTATCCGTTCACCGTCACCCCGGATACTTCGACTTCGCTCAGCAGGGCCCTTTTCCGGGGTCCGCCGTGCCGCAAACCCGGCGTTCAATTCGCTATCGGTGTCAAAAGCCGCCTGGTGGACCCCGGAACAAGCCCGGGGTGACGAAGAGATGCTGAATGTCGATCCGTCCTAGCCCCACCGCCGTCCCAGCACTCGCGCCCGTCGCGGCTTGGCCGAACCCGGCGCGCAGCTGGTTCGCGGTGGCGGTGCTGACTCTAGGCTACACCGTGTCGTTCGTCGATCGCACGATCCTCAGCCTGTTGATCGATCCGATCAAGGCCGATCTGGGATTGAGCGACACGCAGATCGCGTTGCTGCAGGGGCTGGCGTTCGGCCTGTTCTATACCGTGATGGGCATGCCGCTCGGCTGGCTGGTCGATCGCACGTCGCGGCGACGGGTGGTGGCGATCGGCGTGACGACCTGGTGCCTGGCGACGGCGGCGTGCGGGCTGGCGGGAAATTTCTGGCACCTGTTCCTCGCCCGGATGGGCGTGGGGGCGGGAGAGGCGAGCCTTTCCCCGGCGGCGATCTCGATGATCGGCGACAGCTTTCCGGCCGAGCGCCGCGCGTTTCCGATCAGCGTCTATTCGATGGCCTCGTCGGTCGGCGCGGGTCTCGCGCTGATGGTCGGCGGGACGGTGATCCAGCTGATCTCGGCGCAACCGCGTTTCGCCCTGCCGATCGTGGGCGAGGTCGCGCCGTGGCAGGCGACGTTCATTCTGGTCGGGCTGGCCGGGTTGATCGTCGTGCTGCTGCTCGCGTTCGTCACCGAACCCGTCCGGCGCGAGGTGCTGGTGCGCGAGGAAAGCGGCAGCGGACTGATCCCGCATCTCAACCGCCACCGCGCCTTTCACCTGCGGCATCTCGGCGGCATGGCGCTGTATTGCGTGCTGATCTACGGCGTCCTGTCCTGGATGCCGGCCTATTTCATCCGCACCTTCGGCTGGACGCCGGGGCAGGTCGGCCTGCGCTACGGGCTGGTGGTGACGGTGTTCGGCGGCTTCGGACTGGCCTTTGCCGGCTGGCTGTCGTCGCATCTCGCGGTGCGCGGGGTGAAGGCGGCGAGCCTGAAGATCACCGGCTGGTCGATCCTGATCGTCACGCCGTTGCTGGTCGCCGCGTGCCTCGCGCGCGACGGCTGGACGGCGGTGTTCATCCTCGCGCCGGCGATGGTCTTCTTCACCGCATCGGGCGGACTGGCGGTATCGGCCCTGTGCGAGGCGGCACCCGGCAACCTGCGCGGGCGGACGGCGGCACTCTATTATTTCGTCCTCGGCATCGTCGGGCTGACGGTCGGCCCGGTCAGCGTCGCGCTGATCACCGAGCATCTGTTCCACGATCCGAACGCGCTTGGGCCAGCTATCGCGCTGGCCACGGCCGTGCTCGGCCCGATCGCGGGGCTGCTGGTGCTGAGCGCGATCCGGCCGTTCGCATCCGCGGTGGATGCGCTTGCCACGGCCGCCAAAGCGGCATAAGCTTGTTTAAAGAGACTGACTAATCGTCGGCGAATCGGAGCGGACATGACCTATATCCTCGGCGGCTGGCAGAGCGACTTTTCCGACAATTGGGCGCGGCGCGGCATCGACATGGCCGACGCCTTTTCCGAGACGATCGAGGCCGGGCTGGAGGCGACGAAACTCGATCCTAAGGACGTAGAGACCGGGCATGTCGGCAATTTCGTCGGCGAACTGTTCGCCGGGCAGGGGTTGCTCGGCGGGTTTTTCGGGCTGGTCCATCCCGATTTCGACGGGCTGCCGACCTCGCGTCACGAAGCGGCCTGCGCCTCGGGTTCGGTCGCGATCCTCGCCGCCACCGCGGAGCTGGAGGCCGGGCGCTACGACCTCGCCTGCGTGCTGGGGATGGAGCAGATGCGCAACGTGCCGGGCAGGACGGCGGCGCAGCACCTGGGCGCGGCGGCCTGGACCGGCCACGAATTCGGCGACGCGCAATTCGTCTGGCCGCGTGCGTTCTCGGACCTGACGGAGGAATATGACCGCCGCTACGGCATCGACGCGCGCCATCTGAGCCGCATCGCCGAGATCAACTTCGCCAACGGCAAGCGCAATCCCAACGCTCAGTCGCGCGACTGGCAGTTCACGCCGGAAAGCTTCACGCAGGACGATGTCGCCAACCCGGTGGTCGAGGGGCGGATGCGCAAGACCGATTGCGGCCAGGTGACCGACGGCGCCAGCGTGATCTTCCTCGCTTCCCCCAAACGCGCGGCGGACTATGCCGAGAAGCGCGGCATCCCGCTCGACAGCCTGCCGCGCATCACCGGCTGGGGCCACCGCTCCGCCCCGATCTCGTACAGCCGCAAGGTACAGGCGAGCGCGAACGACGCCTATGTCTTCCCGCAGGTGAAGCGCGCCGCCGACGACGCGCGCGCGCGCGCCGGCGTGGCGCTCGACCAGGTCGACCTGATCGAGCTGCACGATTGCTTCACGGCGACCGAATATATGGCGATCGAGCATCTCGGCATCGCCGCGCCGGGCGAGGCGTGGAAGGCGATCGAGGACGGCAGCATCGAGGCCGGCGGGCGCATTCCCGTCAACCCCTCGGGCGGGCTGATCGGCTGCGGCCACCCGGTCGGCGCGACCGGGGTGCGCATGGCGCTCGACGCGTTCAAGCAGGTGACCGGCACCGCCGGCGACTATCAGGTCGAGGGCGCGAAGACCGCCCAGACGCTCAACATCGGCGGGTCCACTACGACGACCGTCAGCCTCGTCGTCCAGGCGGCCCGATGACCCGATGATCACCCGACGTACCATCATGATCGGGGGCGCGGCTCTGGCCATGACCTTCCCGGCCGCTTCCAAGGAGAGACTTATGCCCGATAACATCGCCACGCTCCGCAAGGTCATCAGCAGCTGGCACGAAGCCGATGTCGAGGGCGTGCTGTCCTGCCTGCACGAGGACATCACCTGGAACAATTCCGGCGGCCTGAAGCCGCCGATCCAAGGCAAGGCGCAGATGCGCAAGACGCTGGAGGCGATGAAGGGGCGGCTGAAGAACAATCGCTGGCGCCTGTTCGATGTCGCGGCGGTCGGCGACACGGTGTGGATGGAGGGGGTCGACGAGTTCGACACGATGGACGGCACGCGTGTCGCCATCCCCTATTGCGGGATCCTCGATTACGAAGGCGGCGTGATCCGCCACTGGCGCGAATATTTCGAGGGCCGGCTGCAGGAGGAGCAGGTCGCCGGCAAGGGCGTGCGCGATACGGTGGACGCGATGCTCGCGCGGCCGGCGGTCTGATCATGGCCACCGCTCCAGTTCTGGACGACGCGCTGCCGGGATTCCGCGAGGCGAGGCTGATGCCGGTCGATCTCGCGGTCGAGCGGCGCGACGACGGCACGATCCTGCTCCGGTCGCGCGTCGCCATCGCGGACTATGATGCGAACATTCCCGCCGATCTGGCGCGCTCCGCCGCGCGCCAGCCGGACAAGCCGGCGCTGGCGTGGCGCGAGACGGGCCGCGAGGGCTGGGCGACGCTCAATTATGCCGAGCTGAAGGCCAGGATCGACGCCGCGGCGCAATGGCTGATCGATCATGCGCCGGAGGGCCGGCCGATGCTGCTGATCGCGGACAATACGCCGGCGTTCGCGATCGCCACGTTCGCGGCCTGGGCGGCGGGCCTGCCGGTGTGTCCGGTCAGCACCGCCTACGGCGCGCTCGGCGGCGATTACGGGCGGCTCGCGCATGTCGTGGCGAAGGTGAAGCCGGGCGTGGTGTTCGCGGAGAATTCGGCGAAGCTGGCGCCGGCGCTGGCCGCGCTCGATCTCGGCGACGCGATCCTCGTCACCGGCGATCCTGCGCTGGTGGCCAAGCCCGCGGTCGCGATCGATGCCCTGCTCGCCACGACGGCGACCGAGGCGGTGACGATCGCGGTCGAGGCGATCCGGGCCGACGATCTCGCCGCGTACATGCTCACTTCGGGATCGACCGGCCTGCCCAAGATGGTCGCGATCACGTTCGACAATCTCGCCGCGAACAGCGCGCAGTGCCGGCAGATGATCGGCGAGGCGGCGGGCTGGCACGACGTGATGCTCGACTGGCTGCCCTGGCACCACGCCGCCGGCGCGTTCGTGCTGCGCACGACGCTGACCGAGGGCGGCACGCTGTACATCGACGACGGCAAGCCGATGCCCGGCCTGTTCGCCGAATCGCTGCGCAACCTGCGCGAGATCCCGGTGCGCTTCTTCAACAACGTGCCGCTGGGCTACGGCATGCTGGTCGAGGCGCTGGAGAGCGATCCCGACCTGCGGCGGACGTTCTTCTCGCAGTTGAAGGTGATGCTGTACGGCGGTGCCGGATTGAGCCAGCCGGTCTACGATCGCCTGCAGGCCGCGGCGATCGCCGAGACCGGGCACCGCATCATGCTGACCTCGGGCTATGGCTCGACCGAGACGGTGTCGGCGTTCATGGCGATCCATTTCGAGACCGACCGCGTCGGCATCGGCCTGCCGGCACCCGGCGCGGTGGTGAAGCTGGTGCCGTCGGGCGATCGCTACGAGGTGCGCGCGGCGGGGCCGAACGTGACGCGCGGCTATCTCGACGAACCGGCCAAGAACGCCGAGGCGTTCGACGAGGAGGGCTTCTACCGCACCGGCGACATGGCGGTGTTCAACGATCCCGCCGATCCGGAAAAGGGCCTGGCCTTCGCGGGCCGCGCGGCGGAGGAGTTCAAGCTGTCGAGCGGCGCGTGGGTCTATGGCGGGTCGCTGCGCGACGGCCTGCTGAAAGCGCTGACGCCGATGGTGCGCGATCTGGTGCTGTGCGACGAGAATCGCGAATACCTCACGCTGATGCTGTGGCGGACGCCGGAGGGCGACCGCGACCGCATCACGGCAGCGCTCAAGACCTTCAACGCCGCGCAGCATGGCGGATCGTCGCGCATCCGCCGCGCCCTGCTGCTCGACGTGCCGCCCGATCCCAACGCGCACGAGATGTCCGACAAGGGCACGATCAACCGCCGCGCGGTGATCGACCGGCGCAAGGGCGACATCGACCGGCTCTACGCCGACATCCCCGATCCCGACATCATCCTGCTCCAGGAGCCATCATGACCGATCCCCGCATCCAGACCCTGCTCGACAAGCAGGAGATCACCGACGTCATCAACCTGTACCTGCGCGGCGCCGACCGCGCCGATATCCCACTGATCGCCGACGCCTATCATCCCGATGCCGTCGAGGATCATGGCGGAGTCTATCACGGCCCCGCGTCGGACTATGTCGCGCTGATGGCCAAGATGCTGCCCAAGGGTGGAATCATGAACCACCTCGCCACCAACATCGTGATCGAGGTGGACGGCGACGTCGCCCGTGCCGAGCATTACATCCTCGCCTTCGCCCGGATGAAGGAGAAGGGCGGCGACAAGTTCGACACGCTGACGCTGGCGCGTGCGGTCGACCGGTTCGAACGCCGCGACGGCAAGTGGAAGATCGCGCTGCGCCGCTTGGCGTGGGAGTGGAACCACGAGATGCCGCTGACCGAAAGCTGGGGCCGCGGCATGATGTTCCCCGAAGGCACCGAACTGACGCGCGGTGCGAAGCATCCGCACGACGTGCTCTATCAGATGGCGGCGCACTGATGGCGATGGACATTACCGGCGCGGTCGGGCTCGTCACCGGGGGCAATCGCGGCATCGGCGAGGCGTTCGTCCGCGCGCTGATCGGCGCGGGCGCGGCCAAGGTCTATGTCGGCACGCGCAACGTCGCCAATGCGCGGCATCTGGTGGAGGAAGGGCAGGGCAGGATCGTGGCGCTGGCGCTCGACGTGTCGCAGCCGGACCAGATCGCGGCGGCGGCCGCCGCCTGCCCCGACGTCTCGATCCTCGTCAACAATGCCGGTGCGTTCGTGAACCAGCGGCTGATCGGGGCCGAGACGATGGCCGCCGCGCGCGAGGAGATGGAGGTCAATTATTTCGGCGTGCTAGGCATGTGCCGCGCCTTTGCCGGCGTGCTGAAGGCCAATGGCGGGGGCGCGATCGTCAACGTCCTGTCCTCCGGCGGTGTCGTCGCGGTGCCGGCGATGGGTGGTTACAGCCCGTCCAAATTCGCCGCCCGCGCCGCGACCACCTCGATTCGCGCCGAACTGGCCAAGCAGGGCACGAGCGTGTCCGCGCTGATCGTCGGATCGGTCGATACGCGCATGGCCGCGCATGTCGGCGGCGCGAAGGAGAAGCCCGAGGACATCGCCAAGATCGGTTTGTCGGCGATCAAACGCGGGCTGGACGAGGTGGATACCGATCGCATGGCGGTGGAGGTGCGTGCGAACAAGGCGCGCGACCCCAAGGCGCAGGAGCGCGCGCTGGCGCGGATGCTCGACATGGACACGATCAGCACGGGACGGTGACCGTCACGCCATTCCTCCGCGCGAGCGGGGGTCGGGGGTCAGCGGCGGCGACGGTCGTGGCCCTGGACGCCCGCCTTCGCGGGGGAACACGGATGGCCGAAGGGGGAAAGATGCGATGGAAATCCTGAAGATACTGGCGATCGACGCGGTGACGGTGGTGATCGCCTTCACCACGCTCTGGGCGATCTGTTCGTCGATCCGCGACGTGACGATGGTCGATGCGTGGTGGGCGCTCGGCATGGCGCTGCTCGCGCTGGCGACGTTCGTGCAGATGGACGTGGCGACCGATCGCCGCGTGCTGCTGCTCGGCCTGTGCGCGCTGTGGGCGTTCCGGCTGGGGGGCTATCTGTTCTGGCGCTGGCGCGATCACGGGCCGGACCGCCGCTATGTCCGCATGATGGAAAAGGCGCAGGAGAAGCGCGGCTGGGGCTATGCCCGCGCCAGCTTCTGGCTGGTGTTCGTCACGCAGGCGCCGTTGCAGTTCATCGTCGCGCTGCCGGTGATGCTGGGCCAGATCCAGGCCGAGCCGGTGGCGCTCGGTGGCCTGGCCTATGCCGGCGCGGCGCTGGCGCTGTTCGGCATCGCGTTCGAGAGCATCGGCGATTTCCAGCTGACCCGGTTCCGCAAGAACCCCGCCAATGCCGGCAAGGTGCTGAACACCGGCCTGTGGCGCTACACGCGCCACCCGAATTACTTCGGCGATGCCTGCGTCTGGTGGGGCCTGTTCGCGATCGGTGCGGAAACCGGCATCGGCTGGTTCGCCCTGCCGGGGCCGATCCTGCTGACCTGGACGCTGATGAAATGGTCCGGCGCGCCGACGCTCGAATTCCGCATGCGCAAGACCAAGCCGCAATATGCCGACTATATCGCGACCACATCGGGTTTCGTGCCCTGGCCGCCGAAGCGGCTGTGAGGTTGCGGGTGCGTCCGCCCCAATTCACGTCCGTCCTGAGCCTGTCGACGGACTGCCCTTTCTCTCGAGCAATGAAAGAACAGGGCAATGCTTCGACAAGCTCAGCACGGACGGTTGGTGGGGCATGCACACCTTCGGACCTGATGCATCGGCGCCGACGCGGCTGTGATGCAACCCGCATCCTCACCTCCGTTCGGGCTGAGCTTGTCGAAGCCCAAGTGCCGCGCGTGCCCTTCGACAGGCTCAGGGCGAACGGAGTGGGAGTGCGGGGCGATGGAGAAATGACATGCAACTGACCCCGCAATCCCGGATCGACGATTTCACCGCGCGCGGCTGGTGGGGCGATCTCACGCTCGACGACTGGCTACAGCGCAATCGGGTCGAGGTGGCCGATCGCCTCGCTCTGGTCGATCCGATGAATCGTGCCGATCTCGACGGTACGCCACCGCGCCGCTTCACCTGGGCCGAACTGGGCACCGAAGTCGATCGGGTCGCGGCGGCGTTGCTCGATCTCGGCCTGAAGAAGGACGACGTGCTGACCTATCAGCTGCCGAACGTCACCGACACGGTGATCCTGGCGCTGGCCTGTTCGCGCATCGGCCTGATCATCTCGCCGGTCGTCATGCCGTACCGCGCGCATGAACTGGGCTATGTGATCGACAAGGTCCGCCCGAGCGCGATCGTCACGCGCGCGCACTTCGCGGGCCATGATCATGCCGCGATGGCACTGGCGCTCGCCGGCGGGCGCGCGTGCCAGGTGCTGGTGCTGGGCGGCGAAGCGCCGCAGGGCAGCATCGACTTCGATGCCGCCATCGCCGCCGCCGATCCGGCTCGGGCCGCCGCCTATCACGATGCCCAGCCGATGCGGCCGGGCGACGTCTTCACGATCTTCTGGACTTCCGGCACCGAGGCGCGGCCCAAGGGCGTGCCGCGCGACCAGAACCACTGGATCGTCAACGCCAAGATGGTCGCCGAGGCGGCCGACATCCGCGAGGGCGAGGTGCTGCTCAACCCGTTTCCGCTGGTCAATATCGGGTCGTTCGGCCTCGTCACGCCGTGGCTGATGCATCGCGGCACGCTGGTGCTGCACCATCCCTTCGACCTGAAGGTGTTCCTGGCGCAGATCGCCGCCGAGCGCGTCAACTACACGATCGCCGCGCCCGCGATCCTCAATGCCCTGCTCAAGACGCCGGGGCTGCTGGACAGCGTCGACCTGTCCTCGCTGCGCGCGATCGGCTCCGGCTCCGCGCCGCTCAGCCCGTGGATGATCGAGGGATTCGCGCACGATCACGGCATCGAAGTGTGCAACATCTACGGATCGAACGAAGGTGCCTCGCTGTTCAGCGACGCGCGGCAGGTGCCCGATCATCATGACCGCGCGCGCTATTTCCCGCGCATGGGCGTGGCCGGGATCGCCTGGCCGGGGAGCGAGAGTTCGGCGATGATCCAGACCCGTCTGGTCGATATCGACACCGAGGAGGATATCACCGAACCCGGCCGCCCGGGCGAATTGCGTTTCCAGGGCGCGGCGACCTTCGGCGGCTATTTCGAAAGCCCGGAAATCAGCGCGAACGCGTTCGACGCGCAGGGCTTCTACCGCACCGGCGACCTGTTCGAGATCGCCGAGGATCGCTTCTATCGCTTCGTCGGGCGCTGCAAGGACATCATCGTGCGCGGCGGCGTGAACATCTCGCCGGCCGAGATCGACGATCTGCTCGCCGGCCATCCGGCGCTGCGCGAGGCGGCGGTGGTCGGCGTGCCGGACGAACGGCTGGGCGAGCGGATGTGCGTCGCCGCAGTGCCCGCCGACGGGCAGGCACCGGATCTGGGCGAGATTTCCGGCTGGCTGAAGGCGCAGGGGCTGGCGGTGTTCAAGCTGCCCGAACTGATGGTCACGGTGGACGCGCTGCCGCGCAACGCGATGAACAAGGTGTCGCGCCGCGACCTGCGCGAGACGGTGATCGGCCTGCTCGCATGACCCTATACGACCGGTTCGCCGCGGTGATCGCGGCGTGGAACGCCGGCGACATCGACGCGGCGCTGGCCGGCATGGACGAGGCGGTAGTCTGGCACGTCGCCGCCGGGGCGCTCGCCCCGCTGGACGGCAAGGCGGCGGTGCGCGGTTTCCTGGAGGCGCTGCGTGCCGACATGGCCGAGACGCGCTGGAGCATCGGCCATCATGCCGAGGCGGGCGATCGTCTGTTCGTCGAAGGGATCGACGCGTACACCCGCCGCACCGGCACCGCCGTCGCGATGCCCTATGCCGCGGTGATCGAATTCGCCGACGACCGGATCGTCGCTTGGCGCGATTACATCGACACGCGCCGGATGGAAAAGCTGCGCGAAGGCGCGCCGGCCCCGGCGCACGTCGTCGCGCTGGTCGCGCGGTTGCGACAGGACTGAGGGTGTGCCGCTGGCCGACGGTTTGATCTCTCGGTATGTTTCGGATGAACGACAAGCGGAATTGATGAGCGAGACGAGCACTTAGCGCGACTATCGCGCGTGCCGGTTGCCGATCACTTTTGTGGAACGGGCACCTCGCGTTCGACCGGGACATCGTTGCCCGGCTCGATATAAATCTCGCCTCGGCGACGGGGTTTGCTTCTGGGACCACGGGCTTCGATCGCGCCCCAGTGGAAGCCGTCGGCCAGGCGATAGACGTGGCCGAAACCGGGGAAGGGGCCGATCGCGGTCGCGACGAGGTGATCCCTGGCGACCGCTTCTTCCAGAAAGCGCTGGCGATCGGGCGGCACGACGGCTGGGCCGGTGCCGGTCGCGCGATCCTGTTCGCGAAGGTCGCCGTTCCAGAAGACCAGCACCGTCGCGCCGCAGCGGACGCGAACCGATCCGGTGCGCGGACCTTCGGACGTAACGGCCATGCGCACGCCGGGCACGACGTCCAGATCAAAATCGGGGGTGCGCAGGCGGCTCCGTGCGCGATAGGCGTCCAGCGCCTTTGCGATCGTCGGGCCGGTCGCTGCCCGATCGCCGATATGATCGACCGCCCAGCGATCCACGAAGACCGTGGCGGTGGGGAAGGCCGGTCGATCGCCGTCAAGCATTCCGCCGCCCTGCGCGTCGTCGAGCGCCGTCACGATCACGGTGTCCACGTCGGAGGCGCGATAGCCCAGGCTCGACAGGGCAGCGCGCAACTCGGCGCCGGAGGCGGACGGGCCGATCAGGATATGGTGGCCGTCCACCACCAACAGGAAAGTGTTGCGCATCGCGGGCGAGCGATCGGGTATGGCCGCGCCGGCGCGATCGACCCCGTTCGAAAAGGCGGTGATGCGGCAGCGCCCAAGCGTGATCTCCCGGCGCAGCAAGGGCGGCGATGCGGGGCGTGGATCGGCGATGGCGGCCGAGGCCAGAGCGATCAGCGACAATGGTCCGAACATCAGCCTCTCCGATCGTCGGCGCGTATTCAAAAGGGTGGCGGGTGTCGAGCAAACGTCGCTATTTGCCGGTCCCGGGCGGAGCTTCGCGCCATGTGCCCGGCGCGAGTCCATCGGCGGTCCACTCGCCGATGCTCCACCGCACCAGCCGCAACGTGGGAAACCCGATCGCCGCCGTCATCCGGCGGACCTGCCGGTTGCGCCCCTCGCGGATCGTCAGCTTGATCCAGCTGTCGGGCACGGTCTTGCGGAACCGCACCGGCGGATCGCGCGGCCACAGATCGGGTGGGGCGATGCGCTCGACTTCGGCCGGGCGGGTCATGCCGTCCTTCAGCCCCACGCCGTGCCGGAGCGCTTCGAGATCCATGTCCTGCGGCTCGCCCTCGACCTGTACGAGATAGGTCTTGGGGAGCTTGAACTTCGGGTCCGCGATGCGCGCCTGCAAGCGGCCGTCGTCGGTCAGCAGCAGCAGCCCTTCGCTGTCGCGGTCGAGCCGGCCGGCAGGATAGACGCCGGGCAGGTCGATGAATTCCGAGAGCGTGCGACGCGGGGAGGGGCTGCCGGCGTCGGTGAACTGGCACAGCACGTCGAACGGCTTGTTGAACAGGATCAGCGTCACGCGGCGGCGATGCTCGTCGCCACCGCCTCGGCGACCTTGATGCCGTCCACCGCAGCCGACAGGATGCCGCCGGCATAGCCCGCGCCTTCGCCCGCCGGGAACAGGCCGATCGTATTGAGGCTCTGCAGATCCTCGCCGCGCGTGAAGCGGACGGGAGAGGAGGTGCGTGTCTCGACACCGGTCATCACCACGTCGGGATGGTCGTAGCCGGGGATCTGGCGACCGAATACCGGGATCGCCTCGCGCATCGCGGTCACCGCGAAATCGGGCAGGCATTCCGCGAGATCGGTCGGCGTCACGCCCGGGCGATAGGAGGGAACGACCGATCCCAGCGCCTGCGACGGCCTCCCGGCGAGGAAATCGCCCAGCCGCTGCGCCGGCGCCTTGTAGTTCGATCCGCCGGCGACGAACGCGCGCTCCTCCCAATGGCGTTGCAGCGCGATGCCGGCGAGCGGATCGCCGGGAAAGTCGCGCGCCGGATCGATCGCGACGACGAAGCCCGAATTGGCGTTGCGTTCGTTGCGCGAATATTGGCTCATCCCGTTGGTCGCGACCCGCCCTTCTTCCGACGTGGCGGCGACCACGGTGCCGCCGGGGCACATACAGAAACTGTAGACCGTGCGCCCGTTCGAGCAGTGATGCGAGATATGATATTCCGCCGCGCCGAGGATCGCGTTGCCGGCGTCGCTGCCGAAGCGCGAGCGGTCGATCCAGCTTTGCGGATGTTCGATCCGCACGCCGATCGAGAAGGGCTTGGCCTCGACATGCACGCCCGCCTCATGGAGCATCGTGAACGTGTCGCGCGCGCTGTGGCCGATCGCCAGCACGACATGATCCGCCGCGATATAGCCGCCGTCGTGCAGGTGCAGCCCGCGCATCCGCCGCTCGCCGCCCGCATCGGTGGCGATGTCGAGCCCGTCGACACGGCTCTGCCAGCGATATTCGCCGCCCAGCGCCTCGATCGTCGCGCGCATGGTCTCGACCATCGTGACGAGGCGGAACGTGCCGATGTGCGGATGCGCCTCGGTCAGGATCTCGGGCGGCGCGCCGGCCTTGACGAACTCGGTCAGTACCTTGCGGTCGAGATGCCGGGGATCCTTGATCCGGCTGTAGAGCTTGCCGTCGGAAAAGGTGCCGGCGCCGCCCTCGCCGAACTGCACGTTGGATTCGGGGTCGAGCACCGATTTGCGCCATAAGGCCCAGGTGTCCTTGGTCCGTTCGCGCACCACCTTGCCGCGATCGAGGATGATCGGGCGATAGCCGAGTTGGGCCAGGATCAGCCCGGCGAACAGGCCGCACGGCCCCGCGCCGATCACCACCGGCCGTGCGAACTCGCCGGCCGGCGCGCGCGTGGCGAAGCGATAGCTGGTGTTCGGCGTCTGCTGGACGTTCCGGTCCTTGCGGAAGCGCGCGAGCACGGCCGGCTCGTCCTTCACGTTCACGTCGACCGAATAGACGAGCTGGATAGCGGTCTTGTCGCGCGCGTCGTGGCCGCGTCGCGCGACGACGTAGCGCACCAACTCACGCGGGGTGATGCGCAGCCGCTTGCAGATCGCGGCGGGCAGCGCCTCGTCGGGGTGGTGGAGCGGCAGGGTCAGTTCGGTCAGGCGTAGCATCGCCGCTGGCCTTAGCGCGTGGGCACGCGCTGTGCCAATTCCGCGCGCGGCGGAACGAACGCCCCCCTCCCCGGGTTGAATCGGCTCCGAAATGAAGGGGAGATCAATACGATGGCCGCGCGCGCCTATTGGCAGGGGCAGATCAGGCTGGCCCTCGTCTCGATTCCGGTCGAAATCTTCTCCGCCACCAAATCCGGCGCGCAGATCGCGTTCCATCAGATTCATGAACCGTCGGGCAAGCGCGTGAAATACGAGAAGGTCGTGCCCGGTCTCGGCGCGATCGACACGGACGAGATCGTCAAGGGCTACGAGGTCGACAAGGGCGATTACGTGCTGCTCGACCAGGACGAGATCGACGCGGTGAAGCTGGAATCCAAGAAGACGCTGGAACTGACTCAGTTCGTGGACGCGAGCGAGATCGACGTGCTGTATTACGAGCGGCCGTATTTCGTCGTGCCCGCCGACGATCTGGCGGAGGAAGCCTTTATCGTGCTGCGCGAGGCGCTGCGCCAGGCGAAGAAGGTCGGGCTGGGGCAGCTTGCGATGCGCGGGCGCGAATATGTCGTCAGCCTGAAGCCGTGCGGGCGCGGCATGGTGCTGGAAACGCTGCGCTACGCCGACGAGGTGAACAAGGCACAGGGTTATTTCCGCGACATTCCCGACGACAAGCCGGATGCCGACCTGCTCGACCTGGCGACGACGTTGATCGACAAGAAGACCGCTACGTTCGATCCGGCCAAGTTCCATGATCGCTACATCGACGCGCTCAGGGATCTGATCGCGCGCAAGCAGAAGTCGAAATCGAACCGCAAGATCATCGAGGACAAGGATGACGGCGCCGCGCGGTCCGGGTCGAACGTCGTCGATCTGATGGCGGCGCTGAAGAAATCGATCGAGAAGCCGGCCGCCAAGGCCGCGGCAGCTAAGGCGCCTGTGGCTAAGGCTTCGGCGAAAAAAGCCCCGGCGAAGAAGCGTGCGTAGAGCGCAATCGATCGTGGGGGGCGGCGTTAGATGACCACCGATCCACTCGAAAAATACAATGCCAAGCGCGATTTCGCGAAGACCGCCGAGCCGCGCGGCACGCTGGAGCCCGGTCACGGCAACCGCTTCATGGTGCAGAAGCACGATGCCACCCGGCTCCACTGGGATCTTCGGCTCGAGGTGGACGGCGTGATGAAAAGCTGGGCGGTGACGCGTGGCCCCAGCCTCGATCCCGCCGACAAGCGCCTCGCCGTGCAGACCGAGGATCATCCCTTAAGCTATTCCGATTTCGAAGGCACGATCCCGGCAGGCGAATATGGCGGCGGCACGGTGATGCTGTGGGACGACGGCACCTGGGCGCCGGTGCCGGGCAAATCGGCCGCGGATCTGGAGAAGGGTCATCTGCATTTCGTGCTGGATGGCGTGCGGATGAAGGGCGAGTGGCTGCTCATCCGGCTGAAACCGCGGGGCAAGGAGCGCAATACCAACTGGCTGCTGCGTAAGGTCGACGATGCGTTCGCCGCCGGCTCGGACGATCTGGTCGAGGGCGCGCTGACCAGCGTCAGGACCGGGCGGACGATGCAGCAGATCGCGGCCGGCAAGGCGGCGAAGGATCTGGCGGCGTGGAAAAAGCTGCGCGCGCCGGTCGCCAAACCCAAGGCGCGCAAGCCGACGGCACGACGCGACGGAACGATGCCGAACTTCGAGACGCCGCAACTGTGCACCTTGGTCGATAGCGTCCCGACCGGATCGGGCTGGATCCACGAGGTGAAATATGACGGCTACCGCGCGCTGATCGCGGTGGCCGGCGGCAAGGCCAAGGTGTTCACGCGCAGCGGCCTGGACTGGAGCGACAAATTCCCCGGCATCGCCGAGGCCGCCGCCGGGCTGCCGGTGGCATCCGCGCTGATCGACGGCGAGATCGTCGCGTTCAAGGACGGTCGGCCGGATTTCTCGACGCTGAAGGATGCGATCTCGAACAACAAGGCGATGTCGCTGTTCGCCTTCGACCTGCTCGAACTGGATGGCGAGCGGCTCGAGAAACTGCCCAACGTGCAGCGCAAGGATCGGCTGCGCGCGATTCTGGACGGGGCGGACGAGCGGCTGCACTTCGCCGAACATATCGTCGGCGCGGGCGAGAAACTGTTCGAGGCGATGTGCCGCGAGGGCTATGAGGGCGTGGTTTCAAAGCGCGCCGATGCGCCATATTCCGGCAAGCGCACGCAGAACTGGCTGAAGATCAAATGCCTGCATCGCCAGGAATTCCTGATCGTAGGCTGGTTGCCGAGCGACAAGACCCGCGGCTTCCGCTCGCTGCTGCTCGGCGTCAATGACGGCGGCACGCTCCGCTATGCCGGCAAGGTCGGCACCGGCTTCTCGCAGGACGTGATGGCCGATATCGGGGCGAAGCTGGAGCGGCTGGCGCGCAAGACGCCGACCGTCGATGCGCCCAAGGCGGCGGTGCGCGGCGCGCGGTGGGTGACGCCGAGCCTCGTCGCCGAAATCGCCTTTGCCGAGGTGACGCCGGACGGCGTGCTGCGCCATTCCAGTTTCCTCGGCCTGCGCGAGGACAAGGCGGCGGACGAGGTGGTCGCGGAACAGCCCAAGGCCGCGCCCGCGCCGGCCGCGTCCAGCATCACGATCACGCATCCGGAACGCCGGCTGTTCGAGGATTCGACCGTGACCAAGGGCGATCTCGCCGCGTTCTACGAGGCGATGGCGCCGGTGATCCTGCCGTTCGCCGGCAACCGCCCGATCAGCCTGGTGCGTTGCCCGCAGGGGCGCGGCAAGCATTGCTTCTTCCAGAAGCACGACGCCGGATCGTTCGGGAAGCATGTCCATCAGGTCGATATCCGGGAAAAGGACGGCTCGACCGAACCCTATCTCTATCTCGACGATGCCGACGGGCTGGTCGCGTGCGTGCAGATGGGGACGATCGAGTTCCATGGCTGGGGCGCCGGCATCGGCGATGTCGAGAAGCCCGACCGCCTGGTGTTCGATCTCGACCCGGACGAGGGGCTGGGCTTCGACGAGGTCAAGACGGCCGCGGCGGACCTGAAGGCGCATCTGGCGGAAATCGGGCTGGTCAGTTTCGCTTTGCTCTCGGGCGGCAAGGGCGTGCACGTCGTCGTGCCGCTGACGCCCGAGGCGGAATGGCCGGCGGTCAAGGATTTCGCAGATCGCTTCGCCCAGGCGCTGGCACAGGCGGAGCCGGAACGCTTCACCGCGACCATGTCCAAGGCCAAGCGCAAGGGCAAGATCTTCATCGACTGGCTGCGCAACCAGCGCGGCGCCACGGCCGTGATGCCTTATACCGTCCGCGCCCGTTCCGGCGCGCCGGTCGCGGTGCCGGTGACGTGGGGCGAACTGGCCGACACCGATACGCCGGCCAGGTGGCATGTCGGGGATGAGCAGGCGCTATTGGAGCGGGCGTCGGACGCGTCGCTCGCCGGGTGGGGGGTGGCCCGGCAGGTGCTGCCGGACCTGTAATCGCTCATGACTTGAGATTTGACCACCGTTCGTCCTGAGCTTGTCGAAGGACGCGTTCCGATCGCCGCCGGAGATTGTGGAACACGTGCTTCGACAAGCTCGGCACGAACGGGTTTAAAGTCATTGTGCCCTAAGTTGGCCCGGATCAGCGTGCGTCGAGATCCTCCAGCTGCTTCACCTGATGCATCGGGCAGCCGTTGAAATCGGCGCGATAGCCGGCGGAATATTCGTACGCCTCCCGTCGGGCGCGGTTTACGCCGCCGAGCGGCTGATGCGCGGCCAGGCCGTGCCACGGGCTGAAGGACAGCACATCCTCGCGCGCCTGGCTCGCGCCGTTTTCCCAAGACAGTTGGGCCGCGACCGTCAGGGTCGCGACCGGAATGAACGGACTGAGCTTCTCGTCCCACTCCACCGTCGGATCCTCGACCGGCATCTTCTCCAGATCGGTGCAGAGCTGCACGCAGAATTGCCATGTGCCGCCATTCTCGATGATCCGCTCGCGTACGTCCTCGCGCAACGCATCGGGGCGGCCGTGAACATTCACGATGTCGCCGGTCACCTCGGTCAGGCCGGCCGACACCGGCCGCAGCGAGAATTTCGCGATATGGTCGCCGTAGCGATAGGGGGTTTGCGAGAAATAGGTCTCGCCCAACGGATGCACCTCGGGCGCACCGCCGAGCTGCGTGACCAGAGCGGATTTTCCGCCCAGCGCCTCGATCGCGCTTTCCACCACGCGCAGCGTGGCCGACAGCACCTTCTTGGCGCCCTCCGCCTTGTCGGTGGTCGCGGCCAGCAGCTTCAGGTTCTTGAGGAAGCTCGCGGGGTCCGGCGCGCCGAAGACGGGCGCGTTGACCATGATGAAGTCCTGCTCGCCATCTTCCGCGCCCGGCAGCCGTTCACCCGGCACGCCGAACACCTTGAGCGCGACACCGCGGCCCGAACTGACCGAATCGTCCAGGATATCGCCGGGCGCGGTCGAGATGCGCAGCACCGCGTCATATTCGCCGGCTTCGGCGAACAGGCCCTGCGCCAGTTCCGGGGGCAGATCGTCCAGCACGGTGAAGGTGCCGGTGACGATGCCATGCCCCTTGGCGTGCACGCTGCGCACGGCATGACCGTAATCCTTCGACGTCGTGTCGAGGATCGTCTTGAACGCGGCCTTCAGGCCCTGAACGGTTTCGGCTTCGTCGGGCTTGGGCTGTTCGACGGACGGGGCATAGGCGACGGGGCTGTTCATCAAAGATGGTCCTTCGTTGAGGATGTCTCATGATCAACGCCCCGATCCGGATTTTGGCTCAATCCGCCGGATTATTTTCCCCTGATCGTTGTGAGATAGCCCGTGATCGCCCGTCGGAGCCGACCGCAACCATGACGAATTCGGCCGATGCCGCGTGGCGGCGCTCCGCCGTCAGCAGATCCTCCGACCACAATTGCACGTCCACCCGCAGCGAACTGCGCCCGGCCATGCTGACGCGCGCGATCAGTTCGATCATCTCGCCCTCGCGGATCGGCGCGCGGAAATCGATCCGATCGGACGCCGCCATCACCATCACCGCTCTGGCATGGCGAGTCGCGGCGATGAACGCGGCCTTGCCCAGCATGCGCAGCGCATCGCCGCCGAACAGCGTGCCGTAATGGTTGGTCTGCGGTGGGAAGACCATGTCCATCATGTGCAGCGCGTCGTCGGCCGCGGGCGGTTCGGGCAGGATTGGGGGCAGGGGGCCGCAATCGTTTTTCGCCGCGACCAGGGTGAAGGCCCCGCGCGTGCACAGGCGCCGCTCGCCGCTGAGCAATGCCTCCGCCACCAGTTCGACCTCGACATCGCAGGACCGCGCCCCGACGCGCACGATCCGCCCGGTCGCCTCGATCAGTTCGCCCTTCAGAGCGGGCGCGGTGAAATCGATGCGTTGCGAGGCGGCGGTGACGAACGGCGCGCGGCCATGGCGCGAGGCGGCAAGGAACGCCACCTTGTCCATATGCGCCAGCGCCACGCCGCCGAACAGCGTGCCGTGATGGTTGGTGTCGCCCGGAAAGATCATGTCGATCAACCGGACGACGCCCGCCGAATGCGTCACCGCCGCCATCGCCTTACGCCTCGACCATCAGATCGGCGCGCAACGTCCGCGCCGCCGCGACCATCGCCGCGATCGCCGGCTTCACCTCTTCCCACTTGCGCGTCTTCAGCCCGCAATCGGGATTGACCCACAATTGGTCGGGATGGAGGTGAAGCTGGGCCAGTCGCATCAGCGCGACCATCTCGTCCTCGCCCGGAACGCGCGGGGCGTGGATGTCGTACACCCCCGGCCCGATCGCGCTCGGATAGCGATAGCGCGCGAAGCCGTCGAGCAGCTCCATCTGCGACCGCGCCGTCTCGATCGAGATCACATCGGTGTCCATCGCGCCGATCGCCGGCAGGATGTCGTTGAACTCCGAATAGCACATATGGGTGTGGATCTGGGTCGCATCGCCGACCCCCGCCGCCGAGAGCCGGAAGCAATCGACCGCCCAGTCGAGATAGTGCTGCCAGTCGCGCTTGCGCAGCGGCAGGCCCTCGCGCAGCGCGGCTTCGTCGATCTGGATCGCCTTGCAACCCGCCGCTTCGAGATCGGTCACCTCGTCGCGGATCGCGAAGGCGATCTGGCGGCACGATGCCTCGCGCGGTTGATCGTCACGCACGAACGACCAGTTGAGGATCGTCACCGGGCCGGTCAGCATGCCCTTCATCGGCCTGTCGGTCAGGCCCTGCGCATAGCGCCACCACGCGACCGTCATCGGTTCGGGTCGCGAAACATCGCCGAACAGGATCGGCGGCCGCACGCAGCGCGACCCGTAGCTCTGCACCCAGCCGCTGACGGTGAAGGCGAAACCGGCGAGTTGCTCGCCGAAATACTGCACCATGTCGTTACGTTCGAATTCGCCGTGGACGAGCATGTCGAGCCCGATCTCCTCCTGCCAGCGCACCGCGCGCGCGGTCTCCTCGCGCAGGAAATCCTGGTATTCCGCATCGCCCAGATTGCCGCGAACATGCTCGGCGCGGGCGTGGCGCACCTCGGCGGTCTGCGGGAAGGAGCCGATCGTGGTGGTCGGGAAGGCGGGCAGGTTCAGCACCGCCGCCTGCGCCGCGATCCGCTCGGGATGGCCCGACCGCCGCTCGCGCTGGTCGGGCGTGGCGGCGGCGATGCGCGCCGCGACCTTCGGATCGTGGATGCGCGGCGACACCTTGCGCGCGGCGGCGGCCTCGGTCGAGGCCGACAGCGCGGTGGCGACGCTGGCGCGGCCATCGTTGAGCGCGCGCTTCAGGATCGCGAGTTCCTCGATCTTCTGCACCGCGAAGGCCAACCATTGCGTCACCTCGTCGTCCAGCTTCCGCTCCAGGGCGAGATCGACCGGCACGTGCAGCAGCGAGCAGGACGGCGCGAGGATGAGGTCGCGCGTCGCGGCGATCGGGGCGATCCGGTCGAGCAGGGCCGCGAGATCGGCGCGCCAGATGTTGCGCCCGTCGATCACGCCCAGCGACAGCAGCAGCGATCTGGGCGCGCTGGCCAGCACGGCATCGAGTTGCTGCGGCGCGCGGACCAGATCGACGTGAAGCCCGGCGACCGGCAGCGAGGCCGCGAAGGACAGATTGTCGTCCAGCCCGCCGAAATAGGTCGTCAGCATCAGGCTGGGTCCGCTGCGCGACAGCCGGGCATAAGCGCGCGTCAGCGCCTTGCGCTGCCTCTCGTCCAGATCGAGCACCAGCACCGGCTCGTCGATCTGCACCCAGGCCGCGCCGGCATTGGCCAACTGCCCGAGGATGACGGTGTAGAGGCCCAGGACCTCATCGAGGAAATCGAACGGATCGACGTCGCGACCCTTGGCCAGGCTCAGCCACGTCACCGGGCCGAGCAGCACCGGGCGGGTCTCATATCCTTGCGCCTTGGCCTCGCGATATTCGTCGACGATCTTCAGCGTGTTGAGCGCCAGCTTCTGCCCGGCCTGCAGTTCCGGCACCATGTAGTGATAGTTGGTGTCGAACCATTTGGTCATCTCGCACGCCGTCTGGCTGGCATGGCCGTGGCCGCAATCGTCGCCCGCCCCGGTCGTGCCACGCGCCATCGCGAAATAGGTCGCCAGATCGGCCTCGCCATGCGCCGCGCCGTAGCGCTCGGGGATCGCGCCGAGCATCACGCTGGTGTCGAGCACATGATCGTAGAGCGAGAAGTCGTTGGAGGGCAGCCAATCGGCTCCCAGCGCGCGCTGGCGCGCCCAGGCGGCGGTGCGCAGGCCGGCGGCGGATTCGAGCAGGTCGGCCTCGCTCGATTTGCCCGACCAATAATTTTCGAGCGCGAACTTCAGTTCGCGGCGCGGGCCGATGCGCGGAAAGCCCAAGGTGGCGACGGTGACGGTCATTCTTCATACCCCGATGAGAAGCGGGGCAGAGACGGGACACGAGCAGGACGCGCGAACGGACAAGGCCCGGCCACGGCATGCAAGCGGCCAGCCCGGACACCCCGCCGGTGGACGTTATCGCGTCGGAGGCAGGTCTCCTGGCTCGCGGGTCGTCACGTCGGCCTGGCCTTCCCGACGGCTCGCACCGTCAGTGACACTCGATGGCCGCCGCTCGCCGCTTACAGTTGCGGGGGCAGCGCCGGCATTGCGCCCGTCAAGGCGCGCACCGGCTTCCCGTCTTAGCTCCGCGCATCCGCATGCACGGAGAACCTCGACCCGCCAAACATCCCAGCAACGGGGGACGGGGTCAAGGTGTCATATAAAGAAATCTTTATATGAGATCGAATAGATCAGGCGGCGACCTCGACCATGCAGGTCTTGGCCGGACCCTCGGCCAGCGCATCGGCAAGTTGCAGCAGGCCGTCCGCGCTTTCCGGGCAATTGGGGCGGGCCTTGGCCGCGGTCTCCTGCAGCGTCGAGACGATCGTCTTGACCGCGTGGCGATCGATCGTGCCGCTGCGGCGCAGGCCGATCAGGATGGCTTTCAGGGCGAGATGCTGTTCGCAGTGCACCGACTTTCTCCTAAAGGAATCGACCTCTGGCGGGTCATGTAACCGTCACAGGATATCACCCGAAAGCATTATGCCGCAAGATCATGTCGTTGGCACGGCGTCGGTCGATCGCTTGAACCGCAAGGGCAAGACTTTAATTTAAAGCCTGACCGATGTGACATTTTCTCAATAATACATCGATGTTATTTCTAGCAAGTCGTGTCATTGATGGCGGAGAGCTGATTTCTGCTGAAGATGAAGATAGTATTAAAAGAAGCTATACTTTGAAAATATGGATTATGACGCCAAAATAACCTTACAATACTATTTGTGTTACAGTCTTCGTAACAATCCTGACCCATATGCTGTGTAGCGGCCCCCGTAACGAGTTTCTAAAAACCAAAGGGGCTTCACATGCGTTCTCACTCCAACCTCCGGCTGCGTCTGTTGATCGGCACCGCGCTGATCGCCGCGACCGCGTCGCCGGTGTTCGCCGCCGAAACGCCGGTGGCCGCCCCGGCCGCCACCCCCGTGGCCGACCCCGTTCCCGCCGCCGATCCCGCCCCGGCCGGTGACGATCAGCTGAGCGAAGTCGTCGTCACCGCGACTCGCCGCGAGACCAATCTGCAGAAGACTCCGATCTCGATCAGCGTGCTCAGCACCCAGGCGATCGCGGATCGTCATGTGCTCAGCCTGTTCAATCTGGCCGACGGCTCGATCCCATCGCTGCGCATCGCGACGTTCGAGGCACGCCAGTCGGCGCTGACGATCGGCATCCGCGGGATCGTCCCGTACGACCAGAACCAGACCGCGCGCGACGGCGGCGTCGGCGTCTATATCGACGGCGTGGCGCTCGGAAAGACTCAGGGCCTGAACGCCGCCTTGTTCGATATCGAGCGGATCGAAGTGCTGAAAGGTCCGCAGGGCACGCTGTTCGGCCGCAATACCGAAGGCGGCGCGCTGTCGCTCGTGTCCAAGGCACCGAGCGGCGTGTTCGGCGGTCGCGTCACCGGCGGGGTGGGCAATTACGGTGCGCGCAATGCCGACGTGCATCTCGACCTGCCGGCCTTCCACGACATCGCGGTGAAGATCGACGGCGTGTACCAGCATCAGGACCCGACCGTGAAGGATCCGCTTTCCGGCTCCACCGGCTGGAACTATTACGATCGCAAGGGCGGTAGGATCGCCGCGCGCTGGCAGCCGGTCGACGGCTTCACCGCGGATTTCGCGTACGACTACGCGAAGGACGAGAACACGCCGCAATACAGCCAGCTGATCAACTACAATCCCAACGGCTATGCCGTCGGCACGTACAACGCCGCGGGCGCATTGCTGCTCAATGGCGTCGCCTGCGGCGGCACCATCGCCGCCGGCAGCACCAAGCCCATCTGCATCGCGCCGAAGGGGCCGTTGGTCGGCGTGCATCCCGAACGCCAGACCGTCGCCGACGTCGGCGTTCCCCAGCAGCCGAGCGTCGATATCACGCATGGTTTCTCGGCCAATTTGAAGTACAAGCTCGCACCGTGGATCGAGCTGCGCTCGATTACCGCATGGCGCGGCGTCAGCACCGATCAGTGGGATAATTCCGGCGGCCCGGAGCGCAGCACGTTCGCGCCCTTCGTCCCCAATACGGCCAATCCGACCGCCATCAACACGACCGGCACGTTCAGCCGCTACAGTCTGTCGTACCTCCGCCAGCACCAGTTCAGCCAGGAATTCCAGGCCGTCGGCAGCGTGCCGCAGTTCGATTACGTCGTCGGCGCATATTACTACACCGAACACGCGACCGAATATGCCGCGACGCCGCTCAGCAACCAGTGGAACAGCGACGGCACGGCCTATACCGTGCGCAGCCCGATCCCGGGCAATTCCTCCGCGATCACCAGCGCCAATTCCGGCTATCAGCAATACGATCCGTCGTGCAACAACACGCTGGGCGCAACGGTGCCCCAGTTCGCCAACAGCTGCCAGTTCATCACGCGCGCCAGCCAGGCCACGGACCACAATTACTCGCTGTTCGGCAATCTGACCTTCTCGCCGGAAGCGCTGGGCGACGTCGTGCACATCACGGCCGGCGGGCGCTGGACCAAGGACGATCGCCACGGCACGCTCTACGTCGTCAACAACCGTTCCGATCTGATCACGACCGGCGTCGTGTCGCCGTTCTCGTTCAAGAACAGCATCAGCCGGTTCGATCCGATGTTCAACATCGCGTTCGACGCGACGCCGGACGTCCATCTCTACGCCAAATATGCCACGGGCTTCCGCGCCGGCGGCGCCAACGACCGCTCGCTCCAGTTCAACGCGTTCGGCCCCGAATCGGTCAAATCGTACGAAGTCGGCGCGAAGATGGACTTCTTCCAGCATCGCGCGCGCCTGAACCTGGCCGGCTACATCATGGACCGCAGCAACACGCAGTTCGACTTCGACTATTTCGATACGAACGGTTCGAGCATCACCAACGGCAGCCATCTCGAGCAGACCATCAATGCCGGCAACAGCAAGATCCGCGGGATCGAAGCCGATCTCACGGTGAAGCCGGTCGACGGGCTGACGCTGGGCGGTTCCTACGCCTACACGTACTGGAAGGCGCCGTCGGCGGTGAGCCCGCTGGGCGGCGGGCTGCAGCAATTGTACATCGTCTATACGCCGAATAATGCCGCGTCCGGCACGATCGACTATGAAATCCCGGTCGGCGGCGACACGACCAAGGTGCGCTTCCACCTCGACGGCAACTACGCCAGCAGCCAGTACAGCTTCCAGCTCGAGCCGACCAAGACCGATGCCAGCTTCGTCGTAAACGGGCGCCTCGCGCTGGCCGATATCGCGGTGAACGATCACAACAAGGTCACCCTATCGGTATGGGCGCGCAACCTGTTCGACACGACGTACATCTATCGTCGTTCGGCGGCGAATTCGTCGCCGGTGCTGAACGTCGGCGCGAACGGTGCGCTGATATCGACCAATTACGGCGGCATCCTCGGCGATTATGCCAACTTCAACCCGCCCCGCACCTGGGGGCTGGAAGTGTCGGCGAAGTTCTAGAGCTTCCCGTCAGGCGATCGAGACAGGGTCCGGGCGGTGATCGTCACCCCCAGGGTTTTGTCTGCGACCGGGAGCTTGACGACTTTGGGTTGAGTCGCGGTGTTTTTGCATCGTCATTCCCGCTTTCGCGGGAATGACGGAGGATGAGCTTCAACCTCACGTCGTCATGCTCTAGGGGTCAACCCGCCAGGGGCAGTTTCACCACCGCGCGCAGGCCCGGCGCGGCATCCTCCAGTATCAACCGTCCGTGATGCAGCCGCGCGATCGCATCGACCAGGGTCAGTCCCAGGCCCTGCCCGGGCAGGCTGGCCGATGCCTCGCCCCGGCCGAAACGCCGCACCATCGCGGCATGCTCGCTCGCCGGGATCCCCGGCCCGTCATCGGCGACGATCACCTGCACGGATTCGCCGCGCACTTCCGTATCGACGGTGATGCGCGTGCCGGGCGGCGTGTGGCGGATCGCGTTCTCGATCAGGTTGACCAGCAACTGGCGCAGCAAGGCGACGTCGCCGCGCATCGCGATCGCCGATGCGACCGGCAGCACGAGCGTGCGCCCGGCATCCTCGGCCACCGCCTGCAATCCCTCGCCGACCTCGATCGCCAGCGCGCCGAGATCTAGGTCCGCGAAGCGCTCGCGCCGATGCCCGCCCTCCACTTCCCACAACCGCATCATGCTGGCGAAGACCTCCAGCACGTCGTCGGTCTGGGCCAGCAGATCCTCGATCTCGGCGGCCGATACCGGTGCGCTCCGGGACTGCCGCTGCAGCGTGGCGGTGCGCGCGCGCAGGCGGGCCAGCGGGCTCTTCAGTTCGTGCGCCACGTCCTTGGCGGCATGCTTCACATTGCCCATCAGCGCCTCGATCCGGTCGAGCATGCGGTTGAACGCGGCGGCCTGCCGGTCGAACTCGCTGCGGCTGCCGTCCACCGGAATGCGCTGGCGGATGTCGCCGGCGATCACCGCATCGACGGTCGCCTGCATCGCGCGCATCCGCGCCTTGATCGCGCGCCAGATGCCGATCGCGCCGCCGATCACGATCAAGGCGGTCGTGCCCAGACTGGCGAGCTGCACGCGCAGCAGCAGGGTATCGAAGCCGTCGATCACGTCGTTGTCGGACACCAATACCAGCGCTCCGCCGCCGTCGATCCGTCGCACCAGCGCGCGCCCGTGTGCCACGCCCGGCACCCGAGCCTCCGTTCCGAAATGCGAATAGCCCTGCGGCGGCATCCGGCGCAGATCGAGCTTGCCGGCTATGTGGCGTCCGGCTGGGTCGAAAAGAGCGTAATACAGGTCTGCCGTATCGTGATCCGCCTGCGCTGCCGCGATGCGCCCGGCCATCGCCGCGACATCGGGCGTGTCGCCCGCCACCGCCGCCGCCTCGGTCGCCAGGCGGCGATCGACCTCGACCCCCAGCGCATTGTGCGTGACGACGTAACTGGTGATGCGCACGACCACGAGCGCGCTCAGGATGATCGCGACGTACAGAGTCAGGATCGCCCGCAGCGAGCGTGGTCGCATCACCGTCGGGGCCGCATCACGGCACGCTTTTCAACATGTAGCCCACGCCGCGCAGCGTCACGATCGGATCGACCTCGTCGGCGGCGTTCAATTGCCCGCGCAGCCGGCGGATATAGGATTCGGCGATGTTGGTGGTCGGCTCGAAATCGTAGTGCCACACGTTCTGATACAGCATCCGCCGCGTGACCACGCTGTCGGCATTGCGGACAAGTTCGCACAGCAGCAGGAATTCCAGCTTCTGCAGGTTCAGCAGGCGGCCGCCCCGCGTGGCGCGGAACTTCACCTCGTTCACCTCGATATCGCCGGCGCGCATCACGCCCGAATCGCCGGCATGCGCGGTGCGCCGCAGAATCGCCTTCAGCCGCGCGTCGATTTCCGCCGGGGCGGCCGGCTTGACCAGATAATCGTCCGCGCCCGCCTCCAGCCCGGCAAGCCGCTGGTCGAGATCGCCGAGCGCGGTGAGCATGATGATCGGCACGCCGATCCGCCGCTCGCGCAGCAGCCGGGTGACGTCCACGCCGTCCACGAACGGCAGCATCACGTCGAGCAGCACGGCATCGAACTTCCCGTCGGTCGCCAGCGCCAGCGCGGCGCGCCCGTCGGCGGCGAGCGCGGTCTCGTGGCCCAGTTCCTCGACATCGGCCACCAGCTGCTTGGCGGCGCGCGCATCGTCTTCGACAATCAGCAATCGCATCGCTTTGGCCCCGCCCGGTGTTCGTGCAGCAATCACAGTTTTGACGCGGCGATTCAATGCCCCACCCGTGTCCCAGCCAAGTCCCCGCCACGCGAACGCATTCACTATTGTTGCGGGCATCGGGCGCACGGCCTAGACCGCCACCCAGAACAATGGAGAGAGCATGACCCCCGATTTCGATTTCGCGCTGGGAGAGACCGCGGACATGATCCGCGAGACCACGCAGCGTTTCGCCACCGACAGGATCATGCCGCTGGCGAAACGGATCGACGCCGAGGACTGGTTCCCGCGCGACGAGCTGTGGACGGCGATGGGCGAACTCGGCCTGCACGGCATCACGGTCGAGGAGGAATTCGGCGGGCTGGGCCTCGGCTATCTCGAACACGTCATCGCGTGCGAGGAAGTGTCGCGCGCCTCGGCCTCGATCGGGCTGAGCTATGGCGCGCACAGCAACCTGTGCGTCAACCAGATCGCGCGCTGGGCGAATCCGGAGCAGAAGGCCAAATACCTGCCCAGGCTGATCTCGGGCGAACATGTCGGCAGTCTCGCGATGTCCGAGGCCGGGGCCGGGTCCGACGTCGTCTCGATGAAGCTCCAGGCGCGCAAGACCGACAGCGGCTATGTCCTGAACGGCACGAAGTTCTGGATCACGAACGCGGCCTATGCCGACACGCTCGTCGTCTACGCCAAGACGGGGGAGGGCAGCCGTGGCATCACCACCTTCCTGATCGAGAAGGACATGCCCGGGTTCTCGATCGGCCAGAAGATCGACAAGATGGGCATGCGGGGCAGCCCGACCGCCGAACTGGTGTTCGACGATTGCGAGGTTCCGGACGAGAACGTCATGGGGCCGATGAACGGCGGCGTCGGCGTGCTGATGAGCGGTCTGGATTACGAACGCACCGTGCTGGCGGGCATTCAGCTCGGCATCATGCAGGCGTGCCTCGACGTGGTCGTGCCGTACGTGCGCGAGCGCAAGCAGTTCGGCCAGCCGATCGGCAGCTTCCAGCTGATCCAGGCCAAGATCGCCGACATGTACGTCGCGCTCAATTCGGCGCGTGCCTATGTCTATGCCGTGGCCAAATCGTGCGACGCGGGCAAGACGACGCGCTTCGACGCGGCCGGCGCGATCCTGCTGGCGAGCGAGAATGCGGTGAAGGTGGCGAACGAAGCGGTGCAGGCGCTGGGCGGCGCGGGTTATACCAAGGACTGGCCGGTCGAACGCTTCCTGCGCGACGCGAAGCTGCTCGATATCGGCGCGGGCACGAACGAGATCCGCCGGATGCTGATCGGCCGGGAGCTGATCGGCGCGAGCGAGAGGGTGGCGCAGTGAGTCCGGATAGCTGCCGTCATCCTGAACTTGTTTCAGGATCCACTCCTCCACTTGGAAAGCCAGCCATTGTTGCACGGTGGATGCTGAAACAAGTTCAGCATGACGGCGGTGTGTGGTGACCGCCCCGACCCTCACCACAAACCTCTCCCCCGACAGCGAGCAGTTCCGCGCGAACGCCACCCACAACCGGGCGCTCGCCGAAACCCTGCGCGCCGACGTCGCCCGCACCGCGCTCGGCGGCAACGCGAAGTCGCGCGAACGCCATACCGCGCGTGGCAAGCTGCTTCCGCGCGACCGGGTCGAACGGCTGCTCGATCCCGGCAGCCCGTTCCTCGAAATCGGCCAGCTCGCCGCGAACGGCTTGTACGACGACGAGGTCCCCGGCGCGGGCGTGATCGCCGGCATCGGTCGCGTCTCCGGCCGCCAGTGCATGATCCTGTGCAACGACGCGACGGTGAAGGGCGGCACCTATTACCCGCTGACCGTCAAGAAGCACCTCCGCGCGCAGGAGATCGCCGAGGCCAACCACCTGCCGTGCATCTACCTCGTCGACAGCGGCGGCGCGAACCTGCCGCATCAGGCCGAGGTGTTTCCCGACCGCGATCATTTCGGCCGCATCTTCTACAATCAGGCGCAGATGAGCGCGAAGGGCATCCCGCAGATCGCCTGCGTGATGGGCAGTTGCACGGCGGGCGGCGCCTACGTTCCGGCGATGTCCGACGAGACGATCATCGTGCGCGGGCAGGGGACGATCTTCCTCGCCGGGCCACCGCTGGTGAAGGCCGCGACCGGCGAGGTGATCTCGGCCGAGGAACTGGGCGGCGCGGACACGCACGGGCGCAAGTCCGGCGTGGTCGATCACGTCGCCGAGAATGACGAACATGCGCTGACCATCGTTCGCGACATCGTCTCGACGTTGCAACCGCAGCGCGGCGGCGACGTGAACCTCAAGGAACCGCGCCCGCCCAAGTTCGACGCCGAGGAACTGTACGGCGTGGTGCCGAGCGACGTCCGCGCGCCCTACGACGTGCACGAGATCATCGCGCGGCTGGTCGACGGCAGCGAATTCCACGAGTTCAAATCGCTCTACGGCACTTCTTTGGTCTGCGGCTTCGCGCACATCTGGGGCATTCCGGTCGCAATTTTGGCGAACAATGGCGTGCTGTTCAGCGAGTCCGCGCAGAAGGGTGCGCATTTCATCGAACTCGCCTGCCAGCGGCGCATTCCCTTGCTGTTCCTGCAGAACATCTCCGGCTTCATGGTCGGCGGCCGATACGAGGCTGAGGGCATCGCCAAGCATGGCGCGAAGCTGGTGACGGCGGTCGCCACCGCCACGGTGCCCAAGATCACCGTCCTGATCGGCGGCTCCTTCGGAGCGGGCAATTACGGCATGTGCGGCCGGGCCTACTCCCCGCGCTTCCTGTTCAGCTGGCCCAACAGCCGCATCAGCGTAATGGGCGGCGAACAGGCCGCCTCCGTGCTCGCCACCGTCCACCGCGACGCCGAAAGCTGGACCGAGGACCAGGCCGAAGCGTTCAAGGCCCCGGTGCGCCAGAAATACGAGGACGAGGGCAACCCGTGGTACGCCACCGCCCGCCTGTGGGACGACGGCATCATCGACCCCGCGCAGACCCGCGATGTGCTTGGGTTAGCCTTCGCCGCGACCCTCAACGCCCCCATTCCCGAACGCCCCGCGTTCGGGGTGTTCCGGATGTGATGCGAGATGAAGATGCCCACCGATCTCCGTCATCCTGAACTCGTTTCAGGATCCAGCGCGCCGCGAAGGCGAACAGAGCGGCTCGAGTCCCAGGCCCACCGCAAGATCGTCCCAATCCGGATTGTCGCGCTCGATCAGGTTCATCTTCCAGTCGCGATGCCACCGCTTCAACTGCTTCTCCCGCGCGATTGCCATGGGCATGTCGGCGAACATCTCGAAACGGACCAGCCGACATATACCGTAGCGCGCGGTGAAGCCGGGAATGCGGCCGGACCGATGCTGATGCAGGCGTGCCAGCAGGTTGGACGTCACGCCGATATAGATCGCACCGATCCGCCCGTTGGCGAGCATATACACGCAGGGCTGCTTGGGCATCGCGCACTCTCCACTCGGCAGCCTGCCGCAGGGTGGATGCTGAAACAAGTTCAGCATGACGGGAAGTTGGTCACATGCTGAAATCCCTGCTCATCGCCAATCGTGGCGAGATCGCCTGCCGGATCATCCGCACCGCGCGGGCGATGGGCATCCGCACCATCGCGGTCTATTCCGACGCCGATGCCAAGGCGCTGCACGTTCGCCAGGCCGACGAAGCGGTGCATATCGGCCCCAGCCCGGCGCGCGAAAGCTACCTGGTCGGCGAGAAGATCATCGCCGCGGCGCTGGCGACGGGCGCGGAGGCGATCCATCCGGGTTACGGCTTCCTGTCCGAAAACGCCGATTTCGCGCAAAGCGTGATCGATGCCGGCCTGATCTGGGTCGGACCGAATCCCGACAGCATCCGCGCGATGGGGCTGAAGGATGCCGCCAAGCAGCGCATGATCGCGGCCGGCGTGCCGGTGACGCCGGGCTATCTCGGCGCGGACCAGTCGCCCGAACGGCTCGCCGCCGAGGCGGAGAAGGTTGGCTATCCCGTGCTGATCAAGGCGGTCGCGGGCGGTGGCGGCAAGGGCATGCGCCGCGTGGACGATCCCGCCGAATTCGCCGACGCGCTCGTCTCGTGCCAGCGCGAGGCGGCGTCCTCGTTCGGCAATACCGACGTGCTGATCGAGAAGTACATCCTCTCGCCCCGCCACATCGAGGTGCAGGTGTTCGGCGACACGCACGGCAACGTCGTCCATCTGTTCGAACGCGATTGCAGCCTCCAGCGCCGCCACCAGAAGGTGATCGAGGAAGCCCCCGCGCCCGGCATGGACGAGGCCACGCGCGCCGCGATCTGCGATGCGGCGGTCAAGGCGGCGCGGGCGGTCGACTATGTCGGCGCGGGCACGATCGAGTTCATCGCCGACGCCAGCGAAGGCCTGCGCGCCGATCGCATCTGGTTCATGGAAATGAACACGCGCCTCCAGGTCGAACATCCGGTGACGGAGGAGATCACCGGCCAGGATCTGGTCGAATGGCAATTGCGCGTCGCGAGTGGCGAGACGCTGCCGAAGCGGCAGGATGAACTGGCGATCGACGGCTGGGCGATGGAAGCGCGGTTGTATGCGGAGGATCCCGCCAAGGGATTTCTGCCGAGCATGGGCAGAATAGAAATTCTGCGCCCCCATTCCGGATCCAGGTTCGAAACGGGAGTTTCCGAAGGCTCCGAGATCACGGGATATTACGACCCGATGATCGCCAAGATCGTGGTGCACGAGCCGGACCGCGAATCTGCTTGCGAATGGTTGGCTGCCGCTTGTGCGCAAACCGTAGTGTATCCGCTCAAGACCAATGCTTCGTTTCTGGTCCATTGTCTTGAGGATGAGGATTTTCGAACCGGACGGATCGATACCGGGTTTATCGCCAACAAGGGCGATGCGCTCGTGCCGCCGTCTCCAAGCAATCCGATGCTTGAGCGCGCGGCGGTGGCTGTATTGGTTCAGGAATATTACGGCCAGCCGAGGCACCTGTTCGCCATCCCGGAGGACCATCTCGACGGTCATCAGTGCGATCCATGGCGTGCTGCCATCGGATTTAGGCTCAATGCCGCTGCACGACAGGATGTTGCCATCTCGGTTGACGGCGCCACGCACATAGTCTCGCTTCCGAAAGACTGGCGCCAGCTTGAAGTGTCGGGCGAGCCGATCGGCGGCGGCGTAGTGGTCTACGAAGATGGCGTGACCCTGTTGGCATCGCCCGTTCGCGTTTCCGGCGCTGCCGCAGGCGCCGCCGCCGACGGCGCGATCCTGTCCCCCATGCCCGGCCGCATCATCGCGGTGGAGGTCGCCGCCGGCGACACGGTTACCAAGGGCCAGAAGCTCGTCACGCTGGAGGCGATGAAGATGGAGCACAGTCTGGTCGCGCCGTTCGACGGGACGGTCGCCGAACTGAACGCCGTCACCGGCGGACAGGTTAGCGAGGGTGCGGTCCTGATCCACATCGAGAAGGACGAGGCATGAGCGCCGTCTTCTCCCCGTTCGTGCTGAGCCTGTCGAAGCACCGCCTTTCTTGGTCTTCGTCGTCTCTGGGAGAAAGTAGAACAGCCCTTCGACAAGCTCAGGGCGAACGGCTGTTTGGGCGGGGACAAAGATAATGGCCGGCCGCTATTACGACGAATGGCAGGTCGGCGATCGCCTGACCCACGAGATCCGCCGCACGGTGACGGAAACCGACAATCTGCTGTTCTCGACGATGACGCACAACCCGCAGCCGCTGCACCTCGATATCGAGGCGGCGAAGGCCAGCGAGTTCGGACAAATTCTCGTCAACGGCACCTTCACCTTCGCGCTGATGATCGGCCTGTCGGTCGGCGATACGACGCTCGGCACGCTGGTCGCCAATCTCGGCTACGACAAGCTGGTCATGCCGAACCCGGTATTCATCGGCGATACGATGCGCGCCGAGACCGAGGTGTCCGAGTTGAAGGACAGCCGGTCGCGGCCCAATGCCGGCATCGTCACCTTCACGCACCGGCTGATAAACCAGCGCGACCAGATCGTCTGCCAGTGCCTGCGCAGCGCGCTGTTGTTGCGGCGGGCCGGCTAACGGGGGCGGGTAGCACGCAACTCGCTACTCCATCACCGCCAGCAACCGTTCCACCGTCGTCGTCGCGAACGCGGCGAAATTGTCCGCCACGCCGTACGGGATCATCACGTCGCGCCCCTTGAGCAGCGCGCCGCAGCTGTAGACGACATTGGGCACGTATCCGTCGCGCTCGTTCGGGCTCGGCGTCAGGATCGGCTCCGGCGTGCGCGCGAGCAGTTTCGAAGGATCGGCCTTGTCGAGCAGGCATGCGCCCATGCAGTAATTGCGCACCGTACCGACGCCGTGGGTGAACACCAGCCAGCCCTCGTCGATCTCGATCGGCGAACCGCAATTGCCCATCTGGACGAATTCCCACGGATATTTCGGCGAGACCACCTTCACCCCGCCGTTCCACACCAGGATGTCGTCGGACCGGTGCAGCCAGATGCTCTCGCTGTCCTGCCGCCCAAGCATGACATATTGCCCGTCGATCCGGCGCGGGAACAGCGCCATGCCCTTGGCGCCGGCCGCATCGCCGGACAGCGCGCGCATCTCGAAATTTCGGAAATCGATGCCGGTCAGCAGTTCCGGCCGCGCCGCCGCCCCGCTGAACGCGGTATAGGTGCCGTGATAGGTCACGTCGCCATCGTCGTCGACGAACCGCACCAGCCGCAGATCCTCGATCCCCTGGCGCTGGCTGGGCAGGACGGGGAACAGCACCGTCTCCGATATCTCCCGGCTGCCGCCGCAATGCAGCTGCACGGTGGTGTGCGTATTGTCCTCGTCGTCGCCTTCGACCACCGGCGGCACCGCCGTCGCGCTTGCCGGATCGACCGTGATCTCGCCGCCCGGCACCCAATGGCCGGTGCGGAACGTGACCGAGGACACATGCCCTTCGCCGATCCCGCGCAGCGAGATGACGAAGCGCACGCCGCCGTCCGTCGCGCCCGACTGATCGTCCATCTCCACCGCGCTCGGGTTGAACAGGGCGGCGGCCTCGAACGAGAATTCCTCGCTGAAATAGGCGCCGATCAGCCGCTGATGCGCATCGCACGCATCGACCGGCCCGGAGAGTTGCTTGGCGATTTCCGCATAGCGACGGCGCAGCATGTCGTCGACGTCGCGGTGCCGCTCGTCGAGCGAATGGGTGAGCAGTTCGAGTTCGCTCTCCAGTTCCGCCTCGCTGAGCGTCAGGATGCGATCGACGATCGCCTGGGTGCGCGAGCTTCCCTCGACGCGAAAGGCTTCGGGATATTCGAGCGAAAAGGGGCGGACGACGGTGCGGGCGGGATCGGGGCGGAGGATGATGTCGTGATGGTCGAGAACGGGCTGGCCATCTGGCATGAAAAGTCCTTTTCGGGGCGCGGGGGAGGGGTCGTTCGCGTGAACGCGCGGTCCGCTGGAACGGTCCCGATCATTCCGCCCCTCCCTGGAAGGGAGGGGGCGGGGGTGGGTCGGTATGGGGTGAAGTCAACGCTCCCTCGTGAGCGACCCACCCCCAGCCCCTCCCTTCCAGGGAGGGGAGCCTTCGTACGACTAGCGCGCCGTCTTTCCCCCGAGCGCCGCCGCCAGCGCGTCCCGGTCCAGCGCATTCTCCCACCGCGCGATCACCACCGAGGCGACGGCATTGCCCATGAAGTTGGTCAGGCTGCGGCATTCGCTCATGAAGCGATCGACGCCGAGGATCAGCGCCATGCCCGCCACCGGCACGCTCGGCACGATCGACAGCGTCGCGGCGAGCGTGATGAACCCCGCGCCGGTCACCCCCGCCGCGCCCTTCGACGACAGCATCGCCACGCCGAGCAGCGCCAGTTCGTCGCCCAGCGTCAGATGCACGTTGCACGCCTGCGCGATGAACAACGCGGCCAGCGTCATGTAGATGTTGGTGCCGTCCAGATTGAACGAATAGCCGGTCGGCACGACCAGCCCGACGACCGATTTGTCGCATCCCGCGCGTTCCATCTTGGCGATCAGGTTGGGCAGTGCCGCTTCAGACGAGGAGGTGCCCAGCACCAGCAGCAATTCGGCCTTAAGATAGGCGATCAGCTTCAGGATCGAGAATCCGTGCAGCCGCGCGACCGCGCCCAGGATCACCAGCACGAAGAAGATCGAGGTGAGGTAGAAGGTCGCCACCAGCCCGCCGAGATTGACGAGGCTGCCCGCGCCATATTTGCCGACCGTGAAGGCGATCGCCCCGAACGCGCCGATCGGCGCCACGCGCATCAATATGCCGACCAGCCGGAACACGACGATCGACAGCCGCTCGATCAGGTCCAGCACCGGCCCGGCCGGTTCGCCGACCAGGCTCAGCGCGATGCCGAACAGGATCGCGACGAACAACGTCTGCAGGATCGACCCGTCGGTCAGTGCCGACACCATCGTGGTCGGCACGATCGCCATGATGAAGCCGACCGTGCTCGTCTCAGCGGCGGCGTGGCTATAGGTCGCGACCGCCCCGGCATCGAGCGTCGCCGGATCGATGTTCATCCCCGCGCCCGGGCGCACGAGATTGGCGACGATCAGCCCGACGATCAGCGCGACCGTCGAGAAGAACAGGAAGTATCCGAACGCCTTGGCCGCGACACGCCCGACCGTCTTCAATTCGCGCATCCCCGCGATGCCGCTGACGACGCTCAGGAAGATGACGGGCGCGATGATCATTTTGACCAGCTTGATGAAGAAATCGCCCAGCGGCTTCATCGCCTCGCCCGTTTCGGCCGAGAAATGCCCGAGCAGCGCGCCGGCGACGATCGCCACGATCACCTGGACGTAGAGGATCTTGTAGAACGGAACGTGCGGCGGCGGGGTAAGGGGCGTATCGGTCGCTATCTTCATCTTGGTCCCCTCAAGAGCCTCGGCGTTCGCAGACGCCTCGGCCACCGTCACCCCGGACGTGTTCCGGGGTCCACCGTGCCGCGTTCTTGGCGCGCGACCCTTGCGTGTGGCCTAGCCGCTCGGTGGACCCCGGAACAAGTCCGGGGTGACGAATAGTGCGACGATCTGGCACAATACTGCAAAAGCAAAGCACGGAGCGGAAGCATGCCCAATTACGGCGCCTATCAGAACGAGATCTACGGCGCGGGCCTCGGTGGCGTGTTGCCCAAGGTGCCGGTCGATTACGCGACCCTCGTCGCCCGGGCCGAGGCCGCGATGCCGCCTTATGTGTTGAACTACGTGCAGGGCGGGTGCGGCGACGAGACCACGCAGAACCGCAACCGCAGCGCGTTCGACCATTGGGGCATGGTCCCGCGCATGATGGTCGATGCCGGCGAGCGCGATCTGTCGATCGACCTGCTCGGCATGAAACTCCCCACGCCTCTGTTCATGTGCCCGATCGGCGTCACCGGCATCTGCACGCAGGACGGGCATGGCGACATCGCCGCGGCCAAGGCCGCCGCGATCACCGGCGTGCCGTTGTGCGCCTCGACCTTGGCCAACGATTCCATGGAGGATGTGCTGAAGGCGAGCGGCGAGACGCCCGGCCTGTTCCAGCTTTACACCCCGCGCGATCCGGATCTCGCCGCCAGTCTGGTCGGTCGGGCCGAGGCGGCGGGCTACAAGGCGATCGTCGTCACGCTGGACACCTGGGTGACGGGCTGGCGACCGCGCGACCTGAACACCGGCAACTTCCCGCAATTGCGCGGGCACGTGCTGGAGAATTACTTCTGCGATCCTGTCTTCCAGCGCCTGCTCGGCAAGCCGGTCGCGGGCAATCTGCCCGAGGCGATCGGGCTGTGGAGCCGCCTGTTCGGCAAGGTGCTGACCTGGGACGACATGCCTTGGTTGAAATCGCTGACCAAGCTGCCGATCGTGCTGAAGGGCATCTGCCACGGCGACGATGCGCGCCGCGCGGTCGATGCCGGGGCGGGCGGCATCTATTGCTCCAATCATGGCGGACGGCAGGCCAATGGCGGCATCGCCGCGATCGATTTGCTGCCGGAGGTGGTCGCCGGGGCGGGGGGCGTGCCGGTAATGTTCGATTCGGGAATCCGATCGGGCAGCGACGTGGTCAAGGCGCTGGCGCTGGGGGCGACGGCGGTCGGAGTCGGGCGGCCCTACAGCTACGGCCTCGCGCTGGATGGCGCGGCGGGGGCGGCGCATGTGCTGAAATGCATCCTGGCCGAGGCGGACCTGATGATGGCGGTCAACGGCTATCCGACGATCGCCGCGGTGCGCGCGGAGGGTGCGCGGCGGCTGGATTAGCCCCGCGCGCGCGCCTGCCGATAGGTGCCGAGCAGGCGCACCCATTTCGAATGGAAGCGCAATTCCTCCAGCGCGCGGTCGAGCCCCGGGTCGCCGGGCTTGCCCTCGACATCGGCGAAGAATTCGGTCGCCGCGAAGGTGCCGCCGCGCTGATAGCTTTCCAGCTTGGTCATGTTGACGCCGTTGGTCGCGAACCCGCCCATCGCCTTGTACAGTGCGGCCGGCACGTTCTTCACCTCGAAGATCAGGGTCGTCATGTACGGCCCGTCGCCGCCCCTCTGACCTTCTGGCGTGGCGTGGCCCGCGCGCGCCAGCACCACGAAGCGCGTCGTGTTGTGATCGGCATCGGCCAGCCCCTCGGCAAGCAGGTTCAGCCCGTAGATCGCCGCCGCGCCGGGCGGGGCGAGCGCGGCGATCGTCGGATCGCCGCGTTCCGCGACCACCGCCGCCGCGCCCGCCGTGTCGGGATAGGATACCGGCTGGATATCGTGCTCGCGCAGCCAGTGGCGGCACTGGCCCAGCGCCTGCGGATGGCTCATCGCCTCGCGCACCTCGTCGCGCGTGCCGAGTCCCATCAGCGCATGCTTGATGCCGAGGAAATGTTCGCCGGTGATCACCAGGCCCGATTCGGGCAGCAGGAAGTGCATGTCGGCAACGCGGCCGTGCAAGGAATTTTCGATCGGGATGATCGCGCAATCCGCCCGCCCGTCGCGCACCGCGTCGATCGCATCGGCGAAATCGAAACAGGGCAAGGGCAGCCCATCCGGAAAGGCTTCCACCGCCGCAACATGGCTGTTCGCGCCGGGCGCGCCCTGGAACGCCACGGCGCGCGACGGGTCGGCTGCGGCGGCGGCGGTCATCCGCGCCACGATCGGGCGGGCGGGGGCGGCAAAATTCTCCATGAGGCCGCCGCGCTTAAGCGCCGCTTGCGGTGCGGGCAACGCGAATCTAAAGGAAACCGACTTTTGCGAACAGGCTGGGGCAGAAATGGACAATCGGACGAACACGATCGCGGGCTGGGTGCTGGCGGCATGCGGCGCGGCGCTGGGGCTGTCGATCGTCGGCGGCTTGGTGTTCCACGCCGAAAAGCCCGAGAAATTCGGCTTCCCGATCGAGGCTGCGGATGAAGGCGGCGACGCCGGCGGCGCGGCGGAAGTGCCGATCGCGACTCTGCTCGCCAGCGCCGATCCGGCCAAGGGCGCGGAAGTGTTCAAGAAATGCGCCGCCTGCCACACCATCAACCAGGGTGGCGCGAACGGCATCGGCCCGAACCTGTACGGCACGCTGGGCGAAGGCGTGGCCGAGGGCAAGGGCGGCTTCGCCTTCTCGGACGCGCTGAAGGCCAAGGGCGGCAAGTGGGATTTCGAGACGATGAGCGCCTGGCTCACGTCCCCGCGCAAGTTCGCCCCGGGCACAAAGATGACCTTCGCCGGCATCGGCAACGGCCAGGATCGCGCCAACGTGTTGGCCTACATCAATTCGATGGGCAGCAACCTGCCGCTCCCGGCGGCCCCCGCCGCGACGGCGCCGGCCGGTGCCCCCGCCGATCCTGGCGGCAAGGCCGCCCCGACGACCGACGATCTCGGCAACAAGGCCGCCCCGGCGACCGGCGCGCCCTCGATCGACCCGGCCGCCGCCGTACGCGGCGCGAAGGAAGACGCGAAGAAGTGATGTGACTGGCGGGGATGGTCGCTCGGTCGATCTCCCCGTTATCCCTACCCCCGTCATCCCCGCGAAAGCGGGGACCCATCTCCTACGCTTTCCTTTATCACAATGGTTGCGTTGTGGGCATCGGTGCGAGATGGGTCCCCGCTTTCGCGGGGATGACGGCGTGAGGGCGCGATGGCCCGCGCCTACGTCTACATCATCGCCAATCGCCGCAACGGCGCGCTCTACATTGGTGTAACGAACGGAATCGCGCGCCGGATGGCCGAGCATCGCGCCCGCAAGGGCAGCGCGTTCTGCATCAAATACGGCATCGACAAGCTGATATATGTCGAGGCGTCGGAAACGATTGCCGACGCCATTGCCCGTGAAAAGGCGCTCAAGGGTTGGAATCGCGCGTGGAAGATCGCGCTGATCCAGCGCGGCAATCCCGATTGGCGCGACCTGTTCTTCGAGATCGACGGATAGCCTCGCGGCCCGTCATCCCCGCCTGCGCGGGGAGGACGGGCTTGAGGCTATTCCGCCGCCGCGATCGAAGGCTCGCGGTAGAAGTCCTGCACCACGGCCCAGGCTTCGTCCGCCGTCTCGACGAAGGTGAACAGGTTCATGTCGCGCGGCGAGACCACGCCCTCGTCGACCAGCGCCTGGAAATTCACCACCTTGTTCCAGAATTCCTTGCCGAACAGCAGCACCGGGATCGGTTTGATCTTGCCGGTCTGAATGAGCGTCAGCAGTTCGAACAGCTCGTCGAACGTGCCGAACCCGCCCGGGAACGCCGCCAGTGCGCGGGCGTGGAGCAGGAAGTGCATCTTGCGCAGCGCGAAATAGTGGAACTGCATCGACAGGTGCGGCGTGACGTACGGGTTCGGTGCCTGTTCGTGCGGCAGGACGATGTTCAGGCCGATCGATTCCTGGCCTTCGTCCGCGGCACCGCGATTCGCCGCCTCCATGATCGACGGCCCGCCGCCCGAGCAGACGACGAACTGGCGCTTGCCGGCTTCGTCGAGCGGGCACTGGCTGACCTTGCGGGCGAGATCGCGCGCGACCTCGTAATATTTCGACTTGGCGACCAGGCTCTCGGCGATACGGATGCCCTGCACATTGTCGCCTTCAGCAGCGCGCGCGATGTCGAGCAGCGCCTGCGCCTTGTCCGGCTCCGGGATACGCGCCGATCCATAGAACACGAAGGTCGAGGCGATGTTCGCCTCTTCCAGGATCAGCTCCGGCTTCAGCAGTTCGAGCTGGAAGCGCACCGGGCGCAGATCCTCGCGCAGCAGGAAATCCATGTCTTGGAATGCGAGGCGGAAGCTGGGGTTTTCGGTCTGCGGAGTGTGCACGCCGGCATTGGCGGTCTCGGCATCCTGGCGGGCGCGCGGAAAGACGCGCGATGGAACGTGTGTATCGGTCATCAACGGCCCTTAGAGCAAAGCGACGAGCGTTTGAAGATGTCTCTCGGCGCTTCTTGAACAGGGCATCAGCGGCAGAAGTTGGCGCGATCGTCCTCGAAATGCAGGTGGTTGTAATGCGCCGCATTGTAATCGGGGCTCAGCACCGTGCCGAAGCGCTTGCACGCCGAGGCGCGGATCGTGCGCAGGAAATCGAGCACCGCCGGATCGGTCGATCGCCAGTCCTGCTGGATCGTGATGCGCCGCCCGTCGGCCAGCACGAAGCCCGAGATATCGACCGCATTGGCCGTGGCATGGCCGGACAGGCGCGTATAGGCGCTGGCGGTGCCGACCGTGTTGCGGCAGGCATAGGTGCCCATCGTCTCAATCTTCACCACGTCGCTGCCGAGGATCTGGTGCGCGGCCGGCGCCACGCCGCTGCGCGCCCAGCCGATGAACGCGCGGGCAAGACCGCAGCGCATGCCCTTTATGCCGGTGACGGGCAGCCCGACATCGATCAGCTGCACCGCGCCGATCACCTGACACCCGCCGCCGAAATCGCGATCCGGCAGCGGCGAATAACGCACGCCGATGCGCGACAGATCGGCGAAGCACGCCCGTGTCTCGCTCGACGTCGGGATGTTCAGCGTCACCGGCCGAGCGCCCGCCGGGCGGGGCGGCGGGCGATTGCTGTCGCTGCCGCCGCTACAGGCGGAAAGCAGTAGAAGGACGAGGAGTGGATAACGCTTCACCGGCTCTGCGTAAGCCGAACCGGGTCAGCGCGGAATAGCCGCCAGCCGCCGCCGTGCGACGGAGCGCAGCACCTGCGTGCCGAACAGATAGCAGGCCAGTGCCGCGCCGATCGCGAGCGGCACGATCCACAGCCCGAGCAACTCATCCGCCCCCGACGGGCGATTCGCCACCAGTCCGGCGGTCAGGGCACCGCCTCGCTCTTTCCATAATCCGACATTCTGCGGCACGATCGGTTTGGCGATGGCGATCACGGCGAAGGCCAGCACGAACAGATAGCTCATCGCCGCACCGAACCCGGCCAAGGCGGCTCCGACGCTGCGGGATCCGCGATCGATCACCGCCAGCAGCAGATGGCCCGGCGCGATGCGGGCGAGCGCGCCGCTCAGGGCGTATTCCTCGACATAGCGTGCGGCGAGCATGTGCGGCGCCCCGAGCCGTGCGCGGGCGCGTTCCAGCGCATCCGAACCATCGGCGGCGCAATCGGTCAAATGGCTGTGGATTTCCGCGGCGATGCTCAGCCGATCCTCGTGCGGCAGGCTCTGCAAGCCCCATAACAGCTTACGGACATAGTGATCGATCTCGGTCGGCGTCTCGTCATGCGGCATGTTCTTGCTCCACTGCGGCGGAAACCATGTTGCGGAAATCGGCCCAGCGCAGCCGCATCGTCTCGGCCAGCGCGCGGCCTTGCGGCGTCAGCGCATAATATTTGCGCGGGTTCGCGCCGGGCTCGGGTGGCGACCAACGCGCCGAAATTCGCCCACTTCTTTCCAGCCGCGCGAGCAACGGATACAACGTGCCCTCGCTGACCAGATCGCCACCGGCATTGGCGCGGCGCAGGATCTGCAGGCCATACGCTTCGCCGTCCGATAGCGCCGACAGCACGACCAGTTCGGCGGCGCCCTTTCTCAACTGCGATTGCCAGGCTTCGATCTCCATACCGACGTCATAGCTAAACTAGTCATGCTATGCAAGGATGCATGCGTAGCATCGACATCGCCGATTGACACCTCATCCCACATCTCTAGAGGCGGCGACGGGCCACGCGGTCCCAACGCCGCGCGTGCTCTCTGTGAGGAGAGACTACATGACTGATCTACCTGCCGCCCCGGCGCATAAGCCGGCGCGTCCGTATTTTTCCAGCGGCCCGTGCGCGAAGCCGCCCGGCTGGAGCCCCGAGAAACTCGATACCGCCGTCCTCGGCCGCTCGCATCGCTCGAAGCTCGGCAAGGTGCGCCTGCAATATGCGATCGATCTGATGCGCGAGCTGCTGCGCCTGCCCGACACGCACCGCATCGGCATCGTCCCGGGATCGGATACCGGCGCGTTCGAGATGGCGATGTGGACGATGCTGGGTGCCAGGCCTGTCACGACGCTCGCCTGGGAAAGCTTCGGCGAAGGCTGGGTGATGGACGCCGTCAAGCAGCTCAAGATCGACCCGACCGTTATCCGCGCCGACTACGGCCAGCTGCCCGATCTCGCCGCGGTCGATTGGTCGAACGACGTGCTGTTCACCTGGAACGGCACCACCTCGGGCGTGCGCGTGCCGAATGCCGACTGGATCCCGGCCGACCGCGAGGGGCTGAGCTTCGCCGACGCGACGTCGGGCGTGTTCGCCTATGACATCGACTGGACGAAGATCGATGTCGCCACGTTCAGCTGGCAGAAGGTGCTGGGCGGGGAGGGCGGCCACGGCGTGCTGATCCTCGGCCCCCGCGCGGTCGAACGGCTCGAAAGCTACGCGCCGGCCTGGCCGCTGCCCAAGGTGTTCCGCCTCGTTTCCAAGGGCAAGCTGACCGAGGGCGTGTTCAAGGGCGAGACGATCAACACCCCGTCGATGCTGGCGGTGGAGGATGCGATACTCGCGCTGGAATGGGCGAAATCGGTCGGCGGCGCGGACGGGCTGATCGCGCGCAGCGACGCCAACGCGGCGGCCTTGGGCAAGATCGTCGCCGAGCGCGACTGGCTCGGGCATCTGGCGGCGGACGAAGCGTCGCGTTCGAAGACCAGCGTGTGCCTCACCGTCGAGGGTGCCGACGAGGCGTTCATCAAGGCGTTCGCGGCTCTCCTCGAAAAGGCCGATGCGGCGTACGACATCGCCGGCTACCGCGATGCGCCGGCGGGCTTGCGCATCTGGTGCGGCGCGACGGTGGACACCGCCGATATCGAGGCGCTCGGGCCGTGGCTCGACTGGGCCTATGCGACCGTGAAGGCGCAGGTCGCCGCTTAATTCTCGTCATCCCCGCGCAGGCGGGGATCCATACCAAGTGCCGTCAGCGATTATGGATCCCCGCCTGCGCGGGGATGACGGCTGTTTCGAAAGATATTCCCCATGCCAAAAGTACTCATCAGCGACGCAATGGACCCCAAGGCCGCGCAGATCTTCCGCGAGCGCGGCGTCGAAGTGGACGAGATCACCGGCAAGACGCCCGAGGAACTGATCGCGATCATCGGCGACTATGACGGCCTCGCGATCCGCTCTTCCACCAAGGTGACCAAGGCGATTCTCGCCGCCGCGACCAATCTCAAGGTCATCGGCCGCGCCGGGATCGGCGTGGACAATGTCGATATCCCCGCCGCCTCGGCGCAGGGCGTGGTCGTGATGAACACCCCGTTCGGCAATTCGATCACCACCGCCGAACACGCCATCGCGCTGATGTTCGCGCTCGCCCGCCAGCTTCCCGAGGCGGACGCCAGCACGCAGGCCGGCAAATGGGAGAAGAACCGCTTCATGGGCGTCGAGCTGACCGCCAAGACATTGGGCCTGATCGGCGCGGGCAATATCGGCGGCATCGTCGCCGATCGTGCGCGCGGCCTGAAGATGAAGGTCATTGCGTTCGATCCCTTCCTGTCGCCGGAACGCGCGCTCGAACTGGGCGTCGAGAAGGTCGAGCTGGACGATCTGCTCGCCCGCGCCGACTTCATCACTTTGCACACGCCGCTGACCGACCAGACGCGCAACATCCTGTCGGCGGAGAATCTCGCCAAGACCAAGCCGGGCGTGCGCATCATCAATTGCGCGCGCGGTGGGCTGATCGACGAGGCGGCGCTGAAGGCCGGGCTCGATTCGGGCCATATCGGCGGCGCGGCGCTCGACGTGTTCGTGCAGGAGCCGGCCAAGGAGAACCCGTTGTTCGGCACGCCCAACTTCGTTTCCACCCCGCATCTGGGTGCCTCGACCAACGAGGCTCAGGTCAATGTGGCGATCCAGGTCGCCGAGCAGATGGCGGACTATCTCGTGTCGGGCGGCGTGACCAACGCGCTCAACGTGCCGTCGCTGTCCGCCGAGGAAGCGCCGCGCCTGAAGCCGTACATGGCGCTCGCCGAGAAGCTCGGGTCGCTGGTCGGCCAGCTCACCACCGGGTCGATCGGCCGCATCTCGGTCCATACCGAGGGCGCCGCGGCCGAGCTGAACCCAAAGCCGATGGTCTCCGCCGTGCTGGCCGGGTTCCTGCGCACGCAGACCGACACCGTCAATATGGTCAACGCGCCTTTGCTCGCCAAGGAACGCGGCATCGAGGTGCGTGAGGTGCGCACCGAGCGCGAGGGCGATTACCACACGCTGCTGCGCGTCTCGGTCAAGACTGACGCGGGCGAGCGTTCGGTCGCCGGCACGCTGTTCGGCGATGCCGCGCCGCGCCTGGTCGAGCTGTTCGGCATCAAGGTCGAGGCCGACCTGGCCGGGCACATGCTGTACGTCGTCAACGAGGACGCGCCCGGCTTCATCGGTCGTTTGGGCTCGCTGCTCGGCGAGCAGGGCGTCAACATCGGCACCTTCCACCTCGGCCGCCGCTCGGCCGGTGGCGAGGCGGTGCTGCTGCTGTCGGTCGACGAACCGGTGTCGGCGGAACTCCTCGCCAAGGTGCGCGCCCTGGCCGGCGTCCGCACCGCGATGGGCCTGAGCTTCTAGGACATCTCCCTCTCCCCGCTTGCGGGGAGAGGGCCGGGGAGAGGGGCCGTGCCGCGAACCAGAACGTCCGGAACGATACTTGATTGCGCTAAGGTCATGCGCAGCGAGCCGACCGGACCGGAGGCGCGATTATGGTATCATCTTCGTGCAAAGCGCTTGAACGGCGTAAAATTCAGCCGCCAGGTCGTGATCGGGGCTTTCATTGCCGATTTCGCCGCTCGGTCGCATCGCCTCGTCATCGAGCTTGATGGCGATACGCATGCAGGCAACGAGGCGCGGGATGCGCAACGGACCGCGTGGCTTGAACGGCAGGGGTATCGTGTTATCCGGTTTGCGAATTCCGATGTCATGATCAATGAGGCGTCGGTCCTTGAAGCCATCATTGCCGCGCTTGCAACTGCCCCTCTCCCCAACCCTCTCCCCGCAAGCGGGGAGAGGGAGTCAGGTTCATCTTCCTTATGACCAATGCCCTTCTCCCAGAAGGTTTCCGTGACCGCCTGCCCCCTTATGCCGATGCCGCCGCGCGGCTGGAGGCGGCGGTGTTGGGGGCTGCGTACGCGCATGGCTACGAACGTGCCGACCCAGCCTTGGCCGAATTCGAGGCGGGGCTCGCCGGGCGGCTGAAATCGGCACGGGCGCAGGATTCGGTGCGCTTCGTCGATCCGGTCAGCCAGGCGACGCTGGCGGTTCGACCCGACATCACGGCGCAGATCGGGCGGATCGCCGCGACTCGGATGGGGCATCACCCGCGCCCCGTCCGCCTGTCCTATGCCGGCCCGATCCTGAAACTGCGCGCCTCGCAACTCAGCCCGGAGCGCGAACTGCGCCAGATCGGCTGCGAGTTGATCGGGCTGGATACGGTGGCGGCGGCGGTCGAGGTGACGCAGGTCGCGGTCGAGGCGCTCGCGGCGGCGGGCGTCACCGGCGTGTCGATCGATTTCACCTTGCCCGATCTGGTCGACATCCTCGCCGCCGGTCCGTTTCCGGTCGCCGCCGACAAGATCGATCTGCTGCGCGACCGGCTCGATGCCAAGGATGCCGGTGGCGTCACGGCGATCGCCCCCGCCTACCTTCCGCTGATCGAGGCGGCCGGCCCGTTCGAGGCGGCGCACCAGCGGCTGTGCGCCTTCGATGCCGGTGGCGCGCTGACCAGTCGGCTCGATGCGCTGTGGAAGATCGCCGAAAGCCTCAAGGGCCGGGTCGCGCTCACGCTCGATCCGACCGAGCGGCACGGCTTCGAATATCAAAGCTGGCTCGGCTTCTCGATCTTCGCGGATGCGGTGCGCGGCGAGATCGGGCGCGGCGGCAGCTACACGATCGTGCACGAAAACGGCGCGGAGGAGGCCGCGATGGGATTCTCGCTGTTCGCCGACGGCATCGTCGCGGCGGGCATCGGCGGCATCGCGCGGCGGCGGCTGTTCGTGCCGCTCGGCAGCGATGCGGCGCTGGCCGCCCGCATGCGCACCGATGGCTGGGTGACGGTCGCTGCGCTGGAAGCAGGCGATACGCCCGAGGCGCAATTGTGCACGCATATCCTGAGCCACGGCGTGGCGAGGCCGCTCTCGGCTTGACACCCGCGCGGCACCCCGGCAGGGGCGCACGCGCAGTTTCTGAACCCTCCGCGCGTCGAGCCCTGTCGAAGGGCGCGTGGAGTTGCCCGGCAGGCGGAGACTCGTATTCATGGCAAACGTAGCAGTGATCGGCGCCCAATGGGGCGATGAGGGCAAGGGCAAGATCGTCGACTGGCTCGCCGAGCGCGCCGATGTCGTCGTGCGCTTCCAGGGCGGTCACAATGCCGGTCACACTCTGGTCGTCGGCGAGAAGGTCTACAAGCTGTCGCTGCTGCCCTCGGGGATCGTGCGCGGTACGCCGTCGGTGATCGGCAATGGCGTGGTGCTCGATCCCTGGGCGCTCAAGGCCGAGATCGAGAAGCTGGCCGGGCAGGGGGTGGCGATCAGCCCCGAGACGCTGATGATCGCCGACAATTGCGCGCTGATCCTGCCGTTCCACCGCGATCTCGATTCGCTGCGCGAGGATGCCAGCGGCGCGGGCAAGATCGGCACCACGCGGCGCGGCATCGGCCCGGCCTATGAGGACAAGGTCGGCCGGCGTGCGATCCGGGTGTGCGATCTGGCGCATCTCGATGCGCTCGGGCCGCAATTCGATCGCCTGACCGCGCATCACGACGCGCTGCGCGCCGGCTTCGGCGAGCCGCCGATCGATCGTGAGGCACTGCTGGCCGAACTGCGCGAGATCGCCGGCTTCGTGCTGCAATTCGCCAAGCCGGTGTGGCGCGACCTCAACGCGCTGCGCGCCCGCGGGCGGCGCATCCTGTTCGAAGGCGCGCAGGGCGTGCTGCTCGATGTCGATCACGGCACGTATCCATTCGTCACCTCGTCGAACACGATCTCGGGCACCGCGGCGGGCGGCTCCGGCCTCGGCCCGAGTGCGGTGGGCTTCGTGCTCGGCATCGCCAAGGCCTATACGACCCGCGTCGGCTCCGGCCCGTTCCCGACCGAGTTGGAGGACGAGACCGGCGAGCGGCTGGGCGTGCGCGGCCACGAATTCGGCACCGTAACCGGTCGCAAGCGCCGCTGCGGCTGGTTCGATGCGGTGCTGGTGCGGCAATCGGCGGCGGTCGGCGGGATCACCGGCATCGCGCTGACCAAGATCGACGTGCTCGACGGGTTCGAGGAGGTGAAGATCTGCACCGGCTACACGCTGAACGGCGAAACGCTGGATTACTTCCCCTCGCACGCCGCCGATCAGGCGCAGGTCGTGCCGGTCTACGAGACGATGCCCGGCTGGAGCGAATCCACCGCCGGCGCACGCAGCTGGGCCGATTTGCCGGGTCAGGCGATCAAGTATATCCGCCGCATCGAGGAACTGATCAACTGCCCGGTGGCGCTGGTCTCGACCAGTCCGGAGCGCGAGGACACGATCCTGGTGCGCGATCCGTTCGCGGATTGATCGTCGGCTTAGACGTATCCCCCTTCCGTCGCCCTGAGCCTGTCGAAAAGGGCGCGTTCGGGGCATGTGCTTCGACAAGCTGAGCTCGAACAGAGTTTTTTTGGCCCGCTTGCGGACGCAATAAAAAAACCGGCCGCGAACACGAGGTTCGCGGCCGGCTGACGAAACTAGGTTCGTTCGAAGCTTATTTCGGCTTCTTCTTCGACTTCTTCGGTGTCTCGGAAGTCGTTGCCGGATCGGCCGACGTCGTCGTCGCCTGATCGGCACTCGGCGTTTCGGTCGTGGCCGGTGCCGTCGTCGTGGCAGGTGCGCTCGGGTCGACCGTGCTCATGTCGGTCGTGGTGGGCGTATCGGCTGGGGTAGCCGGTGCAGGCATCGTCGGCGTCGTGTTGGTGCCCGGCGTGGTCTGCGGCGTTGCCGGAGCATTCTGTGCAATAGCTGCGGTCGACAGGCCAATTGCTGCAAATCCAAGGATCAAGTTACGCATCGTTCTTCTCCTTTCCCGAAACATTCGGGTCGTAGGATAAAACGATCTTATGCTTGAAAGGTCGCTCCCTTCATCTCTGGATTCGAACCGCTGGCCGATCCTCATCCACATTGGGCGCGCTGGAGCAACGCTTGGTCGGCCAGCACCAGTGCCATCATCGCTTCTACTACTGGCGCACCACGAATACCGACGCACGGATCGTGGCGGCCCTTGGTCATGATCTCGGTCGCCGCGCCATCGCGGGTGATGGTGGGGACGGGGGTGAGGATCGAACTGGTCGGCTTGAAGGCGACGCGGACCAGCACCGGCTGGCCGGTCGATATGCCGCCGGCGATGCCGCCGGCATGGTTGGCGAGGAATTCCGGGCCGTCCGAACCCGCCTGCCCGGGGCGCATCGCATCGGCATTGTCCTCGCCGCGCAACGCAGCAGCGGCAAAACCGTCGCCGATCTCCACGCCCTTCACGGCATTGATGCTCATGCACGCGGCCGCCAGTTCGCTGTCCAGCTTGGCATAAAGCGGCGCGCCCCAGCCGGCCGGCACGCCGGTCGCCTCGCACGCGATCACCGCGCCCAAAGACGATCCGGACTTGCGCGCGGCGTCGATCAGGCTTTCCCAGCGCAGCGCGGCCACCGCGTCGGGACAGAAGAACGGGTTGCGCCCGATCTCGTCGGCATCGAAATTGGCCGGATCGATCGCGTCCCCGCCGATCGCCTCGACCCAGGCGCGGATTCGCACCTGCGGGATCACCAGCCGGGCCACCGCCCCCGCGGCGACCCGCGCCGCCGTCTCGCGCGCGGACGACCGTCCACCGCCGCGATAGTCGCGGAAACCGTATTTCGCGTCATAGGCGTAATCGGCATGGCCGGGCCGATAGGCGACCGCGACCTCGGAATAATCCTTCGAGCGCTGATCGACATTCTCGATCATCAGGCTGATCGGCGTGCCGGTGGTGCGGCCCTCGAACACGCCCGAGAGGATCTTCACCTGATCCGGCTCCTGCCGCTGCGTCGTGAAGCGCGACGTGCCGGGCCGCCGCTGGTCGAGGAACGGCTGGATATCGGCTTCGCCGAGCGCCAGACCGGGCGGGCAGCCATCGACCACCGCGCCCAGCGCCGGGCCGTGGCTCTCGCCCCAGGTGGTGAACCGGAAGACGCGACCGAAGGTGTTGTAGCTCAAATCTCCTCTCCCCATCGGGGGAGAGGAAGGGGCCCGCTCGGCGCAGCCGAGTGGGAAGGTGAGGGGACGAGCGACGCCCGGATCGCCTCCGCAACGCCCTCGATATTCGTCATCACATCGGCATTGGTGAGGCGCAGCACGCGATAGCCTTCTCGTTCGAGGAATGCCGTCCGTCGGGCATCTTCAAGCTCGGTTCCGCCATGTGTATCGCCGTCGATCTCAATCACCAGCCGCTCTGCCTGGCAAACGAAATCGGCGTAGAACGGCCCCAGGCGTTGCTGACGACGGAACTTGCGGCCGTCAAGCGCCCGGCCGCGCACGATCGCCCATAGTTTGTTTTCGGCTGGCGTAGCGGCCTGGCGGAGCTCCCGGGCGCGGGCGACGGAACCGTCGTTTGCAGCGTAGCGCGATCTCACTACCGCCCCTCACCCTCCCATGCTGCGCATGGGCCCCTCCCTCTCCCCCGAGGGGAGAGGGGTTTATACCAACGCGATATCCGGTGCGTCCTCGGCCTTCATGCCGATCACGTTGTAGCCGGCGTCGACATGGTGGGTCTCGCCGGTCACGCCGCTCGCCAGATCGCTGAGCAGATACAGGCCCGCCCCGCCGACATCCTCGATCGTCACGTTGCGCTTCAGCGGCGAGTTCAACTCGTTCCATTTCAGGATCAGGCGGAAATCGCCGATCCCGCTCGCCGCCAGCGTCTTGATCGGGCCGGCGGAAATCGCATTGACGCGAATGTTCTCGCGGCCGAGATCGACCGCCAGATATTGCACGCTGGTCTCCAGCGCCGCCTTGGCCACGCCCATCACGTTGTAATGCGGGATCACCTTTTCCGCGCCGTAATAGCTGAGCGTCAGCAACGATCCGCCATCCGGCATCATCTTCTGCGCGCGCTGCGCGACCGCGACGAACGAATAGACGCTGATATTCATCGTCATCAGGAAGTTGTCGAGGCTGGTATCGACATAGCCGCCACGCAGCTCGTTCTTGTCCGAAAAGCCGATCGCATGGACGACGAAGTCGATTGTCGGCCAGCGCTCCGCCAGCGTCGCGAAGCACGCATCGAGATCGGCCATGTCCGAGACGTCGCACGGGATCAGGAAGTCCTGCCCCAGTTGCGCCGCCAGCGGTCGTACGCGCTTTTCGAGCGCCTCGCCCTGGAAGCTGAACGCCAGTTCCGCGCCATGCTCGGCCAGCTTCTGCGCGATACCCCAGGCGAGCGACTTGTCGTTGGCGAGCCCCATGATCAGCCCGCGCTTGCCCTGCATCAATCCGTTCACGCCGTCGCCGCCTCCAAAGTCGCGTTCTTAGCCGGACCCTGTACGACGGGTTCGGGGGGTTCCGCCAGTGCCGCGTTCAAATGCGCGCCGAATACCAGGCCCAGCCCGACGAGATAGAAGAACAACAGCATCACCACGACACCCGCCAAGCTGCCATAGGTCAGATCGTAGCCGCCCAATTGCGACAAGACGAACGGCAGCAACGCGGTGATCGTCACCCACCAAGCGGTGGTGAACAGGGCACCCGGCCATTTCGGGCATTTCGACTTGCGATACTTGGACGGCGTCACCGAATAGAACAGCATGTAGAGCGCGCCGAACATCACGACGCCGGGAATCGCGCGGGAAATGCCGACCCACGCCGCCGCGTCCTTCGCGAACGGCAACAGGCGATAGATGAACTGCTCGGCGGCGGTCAGGAGGCCCTGGATCAAGAACGAGATCAACGCCAGGATCACCGACAGCACGATGGCGAGGCTGAGCCCGAGCCGCGCGCGCCAGATCGGCGCGGTGCTGACCGTCCCATAGGCCTTGCGGAAGATGTCGCGGATCGTCTCCACGAAACTCCCCACCGTCCAGAGGCCGACCAGCGCCCCCAGCCACAGCAGCGATCCCGTGCGCGCCGCCAGCACGTCGCTGATGGGTTTGCGCAACAGATCGCCGACATTGGGAGGCAGCACGTGGAGGAACGACGATACCGCGCGCTGGGTCTCGTCGTTCTGGCCGAACAGGGACAATACGGCGGCGGCGACGATGAAGAACGGAAAGACCGTCATCAACGTCAGATAGGCCAGATTGCCCGCATGCATGAAGCCTTCGGTATAGACGCCGATCGCGACACGCTTGAACGTGCGCCACGCATAAGCGAACGGCTTGGCGGCGGGCGGGGCGTCCTGCGGATCAACCCCCGCCTCGCCATGTTCGGCGCGATGTTCGGGCGAGGCAGGGGAAATGTCGTTCAATATACCGTCCTTTTCAGGACTCAGACGCCCAAGTTGCCGCGCGGGTTCCCCTTGTTTTCCCAGCCCTTGGCGAATTCGACCAGCGCATCGTCGCCGACCGGCAGGTCGACCATCAACGTCACCAGCTGATCGCCGCGCGTACCGTCCTTGCGGTGGAAACCGCGCCCGCGCAGGCGCAGCGTCTTGCCCGAGGTCGATCCGGCGGGGACGGTCAGATTCACCGCGCCCTCCACCGTCGGCACGCGCACGCTCGCGCCCAGCACCGCTTCGGACAGGCTGACCGGCAGGTCGAGCCGCACGTCGTCGCCGTCGCGGGTGAAGAAGCGGTGCGGCTGTACGGTGATCGTCACCATGCCGTCGCCATGGCCGCCGGGGCCTGCCTGGCCCTTGCCGGTCAGGCGCATCTGCATACCGTTCTCGAATCCGGCGGGCAGTTTCAGGTCGATCGTCTTGCCGTCGGCCAGCGTCACGCGCTGCGGCGCGAGCGTCGCGGCATCGGTGAAGGAGACGTTGAGTTTATAGCCGATATTCGCGCCCTTGGGCTGCGGCTGCTTGCGCCCGAAACCGCCGAATCCGCTGGAAAAACCACCGCCGCCGCGTTGCCCGCCGCCGAACAGGCCTTCGAACAGATCGCTGACATCGACGCCGTCGCCGCCGAAATTGCCGCCCTGGAAGCCACCCTGTCCGCCGCCGCCGCCACCGCCGCCCGCGCCGAAGCCGAACGGCGCGGCGGGGTTGCCCTCGCCGTCGATCTCGCCGCGATCGAAGCGCGCGCGCTTGTCTTTGTCGGTCAGCAGATCGTACGCATTGGTCGCCGCGCTGAAGCGCTCGGTCGCCTTGGGATTATCCTTGTTGCGGTCCGGATGCAGCTCCTTGGCCAGCTTGCGATACGCCTTCTTGATCTCGGCCTCGCTGGCGGTGCGTTCTAAGCCGAGCGTTTTATAGGGATCGGCCACGTGTTTCCTCTGGTGATTGGGTTCGCGCCTATTTGGGGGATCGCGAAGGCGAGTGCAAACCCCCCGACCGATAACCGTCATGCTGAACTTGTTTCAGCATCCATGCGCGGTCAGTTGACCCAATGACGATGTCCGTTTGGCGGAGGACCGCGCCTGGATCCTGAAACGAGTTCAGGATGACGGTGTCTTCTTATTGCTACCCCACCGGCGCGACGTCGACGCTGACGTCCATCTGCTGCGCGCCCGATCCCAGCACGATCCCGTCGATCGGCGCGATTTCGGCATAATCGCGGCCGATCGCCATCACGATATGGTCGCCCGCCATCCAGATGCCGTTGGTCGGATCGACGCCGACCCAGCCCAACTGCTCGCCGCACCACAACAACACCCAGGCATGCGTGGCGTCGGCACCGACCAGCCGTTCCTCGCCGGGCGGGGGAATCGTGCGGATATAGCCCGAGGCATAGGCCGCGGGCAGGCCGGCGGCACGCAGGCCGGTGATCATGATCTGCGCGAAATCCTGGCACACCCCGCCGCGCTTGACGAACGCGTCGTGCGGCTTGGTGTCGACCAGGGTCGCCTCGGTATCGAATTCGAACTCGTCCTGGATGCGCCGGGCGAGCGCGATCGCCGCCTCCAGGCACGGCCGGTCGGGCGCGAGATCGATCGCACACCAGTCGGCGATGTCGCGGTCGAGCGGGATCAGCGGGGAGGGGAACAGATAATAAGCCGGCCCGGCAGGCGAGGGGTCGCGGCTGGCGCGCGCCTGCGCGGCGATCTCGGCCAAGGTCGGATCGGTCGGGGCGGGGATCGGGATCAGCCGGTCAACGACGATGCGCGACACGCTTTCGATCACCAGATGCCGCACCGGCTCCTCGATCACCAGCCGCGTGACATTGGCCAGCCCAGCCTCCGCCCGCGCCGGTGCGGTGCGGCCCGAGGGCGAGATGGTCAGGCGATAATCCTCCAGGCTCTGGCCCGACCAGTGGATCGGCTTCAGTCGCAGGTTGCAGCGCGCGAAGTTGACGTTGTTGCCGTAATCGAACCGCGTGACGTGACGGATGTCGTAAATCATGCGCGCTGCCTCAAACCTGATCCGTCACCCCGGACTTGTTCCGGGGTCCACTGTTCCACAAGATCGGCGGCCGATTGGTTTGCTGCACGGTGGACCCCGGAACGAGTCCGGGGTGACGGCAAAGCGAAGAACATCACGCCAGCGTCATCCCCGCCGCGCGCAGCGGCTCCGCGCCCTGCAGGAAATACCGCCGCGCCACCGCGTTCGCCAGCGCACACAGGCGGCGCTCGATATCGCCCAGGATCTCCGCGTTCAGCCCCGCCGCCGTCGCGGTCGAGACGATCGCGACCAGCCCGGTCGCCTGCGCCTGTTGCGCCTCGTCCATGCCGTCATCCTCCAGCACCGGCAGCGCCTTCATATGCGCGCAGATCGCTTCGATCTGGAACGCCAGCGAGCGCGGATTGCCCGGGTCGAGCGCGACCAGATCGACCACCGGCACGCGGGCGATGCCGGTCAGGTAGCGTTGGCGATAGCTGATCTGGCTGTCGGCGAGGTCGAGCAGGGTGGACAGGTCGTCCGCGCTCGCACCCGCCAGCCCGAACGCCCATAGCGCGCGGGAAACGGCCAGCGCGCGTTCGATCCGCCGGCCGAGATCGTGGAAGCGCCACGATGCGGTGCGGCTCATATGCTCCGCCGACAGCCCCGACAGGGCGGCATAGCGGCGTTGCAGCGATCCGGCGCGGTCGAGCATGCCGCCGCGCGTCGGGTGCGGCGCATCCAGCAGTCGCACGACATCGGCGGACAGGCGATCGCGCGATCCCTGGCCGATGCTGCGCGCATGACGGTTGATCCCGCGCACGCTCTGCCATTCGCTGTCGGCATCCATCGCGGTGCGCGCGAACTGCGTCAGATCGGCGCGGCGCAGGCTCGGCGGGTGCGGCGCGCTGCCGGCATTGACCACCATCCCGACCAGCTTGCCGACCGTCGCCAGCCCCAGGGCCGCGCCCGCATCGGCGTCGATCGAATTGCCCAGCATCACGCGGATCACGTTCAGCAACGCCTCGCCGCGTTCGAGATAGCGCCCCAGCCAGAAGAAATTGTCCGCCACCCGGCTCGGCAGCGTGCCGGGGTTGCGGCGGATATGCACCGAATCGGTGGCGGGCAGCAGCGACACCGGCTCGACCGCATCGGCGCCGTGCACCACGACATCGGCCGACCACGCGCCTTCGCCCATCACGCTGGCGCGCGGATCGCTGTCGTCGCCGATCCGCGCGAACCCGCCGGGCAGCACGACCCACTGGCCTTGCCCGTCGCGCGCGGCGAACACGCGCAACGTGAAGGGGCGGGCGACCAAGGCATTCTCGGCGACGACCGGCATGGTCGACAGGCGCACGACCTCCTGCGCGACATAATCCTGCGGCCGGCGTTCGATATCCGCCAGCAACGCCGCGCGATCTTCGGGCGCGAGGTCGGCGCCGTGCACCGGACGACCGCCGGGCAGGCCCAGGGGCGCGACGCCGAACGCCGGGCCGATCAGCAAGGCGTCGAAATCCTCGATTACCCGCGCCCGCTCGGCGTCCTGCCCGCACCACCAGGTGGCGATATTGGGCAGGATCAGGTCGCGCCCGGTCAGCCGTGCGGCCAGCCGCGGCAGGAACGCCCCGAACGCCGCGCTCTCCAGCACGCCCGCGCCCGGCGCGTTGGAAATCACGACCTCGCCCGCGGCCATCGCGTCGATCAGGCCGGGTACGCCGATGCGCGAATGCGAATCGAACGCCAGCGGATCGAGCATGCGCGGATCGCTGCGATGCCAGATCGCGTCGATCCGCTTCAGCCCGCCGATCGTGCGGACGTACAATCGATCCTCCAGCACCGCGAGATCGTCGCCCTCGACCAGCAACAGCCCGAGATAGCGCGCGAGATGGGCCTGCTCGGCATAGCTGGCGGAATAGCGCCCCGGCGTCAGCAATCCGATGCGCGGCTCGACCCGGCGGCACGCGGCGGCCAACCCTTCTCGGAACGCGGCGAAGAACGGCGCGTGCCGCTCGACGTTCAGCCGCGATTGCAGGCCGCCCAGCGTCCGCGACACCGCCAGCCGGTTCTCCAGCGCATAACCGGCCCCGGCCGGCGCGCGCAGATGATCGCCGAGCACGCGCCACTCGCCGGTCGGCCCACGCCCGAGATCGACCGCGATGAAATGCAGATGATGCCCGCCCGGCGGGGTCAGTCCGACCATCGGGCGCAGGAAATACGGGCTGCCGCCGATCAATGCCGCCGGGATCAGCCCGCTTTCGACATGCCGCGCCTGATCGTAAAGATCGGCGAGCAGCGTCTCCATCAGCTCGGCACGCTGTTTCACGCCCGCGGCGATGTGCGACCAGGTTTCGCTGTCGATCAGCAACGGCACCGGCGATACCGGCCACGGCCGCTCGTCGCTCTCGCCGATGATGCGGAAGCCGGTGCCGATATCCTCGGCATGGCGCTGCGCCCGTTCGCGCGCATGGCCCAGATCGTCGCCCGCCACCGCCGCCAGTTCCTCGAAGGTCGCGGTCCAGGCGGGATCGTCCGGCCGGGCGCACAATACGTCGCCCTGCAGCGCCTGCTGGCAATAGTCGGCGATCCAGCGCTGCGCATGCACGCCCGAATCGAGCAGGGAAGGCGCGGGCATGGTGGCCATCAGCCCTGGATTGCTCCCGTATCCGCCATGTCGATGGTCCCGTTCCCCGCTTGGGCGCGGACTCGACCACAAACCTTTCGCGGGCGCAACACGCGACTTGTTCGGAAAGCGCCGATCGACGTTCGGCAATCGGAGTGCATTCGTCCTTCACGCATCGTCACCCCGGACTTGTTCCGGGGTCCACCAAGCGGCTTTGCTACGCACAATGAATGGAACGTAAAGGTTGCGGCACGGTGGACCCCGGAACAAGTCCAGGGTGACAAAGGAACCGTTGCTGCCAGCCCGGGCCATCGCCGGGGGATTGGATACGAGAGCAGGTTTCGTTTCGTCGCGACCTTCGCTACAGCGCGGGCATGGCCGACGATCCCTTTGCCCTGTTCGATGCCTGGTTCGCGGACGCGAAGCAGAGCGAGCCGAACGATCCCAACGCGATGGCATTGGCGACGGCGGATGAGGGCGGCAATCCGTCCGTTCGCATGGTCCTGCTGAAGGGACACGACGCGCGAGGTTTTGTTTTCTATACCAACCTCGAAAGCCGCAAGGCGAACAATCTGGCCGAAAATCAGCAAGTCGCCTTGTTGTTTCACTGGAAGTCACTGCGTCGCCAAATTCGCATCGAGGGGCACGTCGAACGCGTAACCGATCAGGAAGCAGACGCTTACTTCGCATCGCGCGGGCGAGATTCCCAGCTTGGCGCTTGGGCATCCGATCAATCGCGGCCCTTGCCGAGTCGGGACTTTTTCGAAACGCGCTTTGACGAAATGAAAACGCGCTTCGAGGGGGGTGACGTTCCGCGCCCGCCGCACTGGGGTGGATACCGCGTCGTTCCGCTCGATATCGAATTCTGGCAGGATCGCGCCCACCGCCTGCACGAACGGCGGATATTCCTTGCCCAGCAAAATGGAGTTTGGGCTGACATGGGCCTGCTCTACCCATGACCGACGAACAACGCCGCGCCATTCCCTTCGCCGTCCGCGCCGCGCTCGCCAGCGTGGGCATGGCGTGCTTCCTGCTGTTGCTGAAGGGCTATGCCGCCTGGGCGACCGGATCGGTGGCGATGCTCGGCTCGCTCGCCGATACCGGGCTCGATCTGCTCGCCAGCCTGGTGACGTTGTATGGCGTGAAGCTCGCGTCCGAGCCGGCCGATCACGATCACCGCTTCGGCCACGGCAAGGCCGAGGCGCTGGCGGCGTTGTTCCAGGTCGCGTTGATCACCGCCTCCGCCGTCGGCATCGCATGGCGCGCGATCCTGGCCTTCGGCGAGACCACGCCGACCCAAGGCGCGGATTTCGGCATCGGCGTGTCCTTGGTCGCGATCCTCGCGACGATCGTCCTGCTCGCCTATCAACGCCGCATCATCCGCCAGACCGGTTCGGTCGCGATCATGGCCGACAACGTGCACTACCAGTCGGACGTGTTGCTCAACGGATCGGTGATCCTGGCGCTGGTGCTCGATCAATATATCGGCATTCGCGGCGCCGATCCGGTAATGGGCATCGTCATCGCGTTGTGGTTGGCCTGGGGCGCGTTCCAGGCATCTTCCAACGCGATCGACCAGTTGATGGACAAGGAATGGCCCGAGGCGGAACGCGCGCGCTTCATCGAGGTCGCGGCGCGCCAGCCGGGGATCAAGGGCATCCACGATTTCCGCACGCGGCGCTCCGGCAGTCACGAATTCGCGCAATTCCACATGGAGGTCGGGCGCGACCTGACCGTCTATGCCGCGCACGATATCGTCGAGGGCGTGGAACGCGCGCTGCGCCGGGCCTATCCGAAGGTCGAGGTGCTGATCCATCTCGATCCGGAAGGGCATGTCGATACCGACAATCCGCTGGTCGAGGCGGATGTGACGCCGCATTGGTTCGGCAAGCGCCTGTAAGGCGCGTGGGGTTCGGCAAGCGCCCATAAGGCGCACGGGGTTCGGAAAGCGCCTGCAAGGCGCAAGGGGTTCGGAAAGCGCATATGAGAATACCGTTCGTTCAGATCGATGCGTTCGCCGACAAGACGTTCACCGGCAATCCGGCAGCGGTGATGCCGCTCGGGGCGTGGCTCGACGACGCGACGCTGCAGGCGATCGCGGTGGAGAACAATCTCAGCGAAACCGCTTTCCTGGTCGCGGCGAGCGATGACGAGGCCGATTTCGATCTGCGCTGGTTCACGCCGGGGGCCGAGGTCGCGCTGTGCGGTCATGCCACGCTGGCCAGCGGCCATTTCGTCTTGTCGTCCGATCCGACGCGCGATCGCGTCCGTTTCCGCACGCGGCAGGCCGGCATGCTCGAGGTCGCGCGCGATGGCGACGGCTATGCGCTCGCTCTGCCCGCCTGGGCCCCCGTGGCCAGGGACATGCCGGGCATCGTGTCCGCGCTGGGCGTCTCGGCCGTCGAGACGCTGTGGTATGACAAGGGCTATGCGCTGGTGATCGTGTCCAGCGAAGCCGAGGTTCGCGATATCCGGCCGGACCTGCGCGCGCTGGCGGCGGAAGGGCCGATCGTCGCGGTCGTCTCCGCGCCGGGTCGCGACACCGACGTGGTCAGCCGAGTCTTCACCCCGGCTTATGCGATCGACGAGGATCCGGTCACCGGATCGGCCCACGCTGTGATGGTGCCGTATTGGGCCAAGCGCCTAGGCCGCGACCGCTTCACGGCCTATCAGGCGAGCGCTCGGGGCGGGCATCTGACCTGCCGGCTGGACGGGGATCGCGTCGTGCTCGGCGGCACCTGCGTCACCGTGATCGAGGGCACGTTCTTCCTGTAAACCGCCGCGCCCCCTTCTCCGTTCGTCCTGAGCCTGTCGAAGGACGTGTCCCAAGCGCGCGCATGTTTGGGGTACATACTTCGACAACCGGAATGTGGCGCGCCGCAGCTCCTAGGCCGCGATGCGGGCGCGTTCGGTCTCCGCGATCCAGCCGCCGCCCATCACGCGCTCGCCGGAATAGAACACCGCCGCCTGCCCCGGCGACACGCCATATTCCGGCGCGTCGAACAGCAGGCGGCCCGACTCCAGCCGCGCCGACACCGGCTTGGCCATCGATCGCACCTTCACCGTCAGCGGACCAGACGTGTCGCCGCCGATCCAGTTGATCTCGGTCAGCCGTGCCGCATCCACCGCCAGCGCGGTGCGCGGGCCGACCACTACGCGGCGGCTCTCGGGTTCGAGGCGCACGACATATAGCGGCTCGGGCGTGCCGCCGATCTCCAGCCCGCGGCGCTGCCCGACCGTATAATTGACGATGCCGCGATGCGTGCCCAGCGCGCGGCCGCTCTCGTCGACGATCTCGCCGCCGGCATCCGCCTCTGGCCTGAGCTTGCGCACCAGATCGGCGTAATTGCCGTCGGGCACGAAGCAGATGTCCTGGCTGTCGGGCTTGGCCGCGACGCCCAGCCCCAGTTCCGCCGCCAATTCGCGCACCTTCGCCTTGGGCAGGGCGCCGAGGGGGAAGCGCAGATAGTCGAGCTGATCCTGCGTGGAGGCGAACAGGAAATAGCTCTGGTCGCGCGCCGGATCGATCGCGCGATGCAGTTCCGCCCCCTCGGCCCCGGCGACGCGGCGCACGTAATGGCCGGTCGCCAGGCAATCCGCGCCGAGATCGCGCGCCAAGCCGAACAGATCGGTGAATTTCGGACCCATGTTGCAGCGGACGCAGGGGATCGGGGTACGGCCGGCGAGATATTCGTCGGCGAACCCGTCGATCACCTGCGCGCGAAAGCTCGATTCGTGATCGTAGACGTAATGCGCGATGCCCAGCCGGTCGCACACCGCGCGCGCATCGCGGATGTCGCGGCCGGCGCAGCACGATCCGGCCCGGCCTACCGCCTCGCCATGATCGTAGAGCTGCAGCGTGATGCCGATCGTCTCGGCACCGGTCTGCGCGGCCAGCGCGGCGACCACCGACGAATCGACTCCGCCGGACATCGCCACCACGATGCGCTTGCCCCTGAGGTCGCCCCCGAGCTGAAAATCGCCGATTTCGGTCATCGCCGCCCACATAAGGCGCGAAGTGTCCCATTGCAAAACAGATGCTTTCCAAACAATTTTCGTCCGCTTTACCGGCCCTTCAGAGGTCGGCGGTATCAGGGGGCTCTGTTCGGTTGAATCGAAAGAGTGCGCTTGGACCTCAGTTTTTCCCGTTTCGAGTTCGACGCTCCCCTGACCGTGCTGCCGGCGGACCTGGCGGTGATGATGGTCGGGGTCGCGGCGCGCCAGGCGGCGAGCCCAACCGCACGCTCGCAGGCGGCGCTGCTCGGCTTCGAACGGGTGCGCGGTCTGTTCGCCCCGGTGCACGGCGCGTTCAACGCCGACGTCGCCGCCGCGCTCATACGTTGGAAACAAAGATGAAGCCGTTGTTTACCGAGCCGCTTTAGCCGGCGTTCAAATCCGGATGATAGCCACCGTTGCCTACAATGACGAACGCAGAAACGTTTCAGGGGGCCCCCCGCCCCGATACGAGGTTAGAATGATCGAGAACCAGAAAATCCGTCCGGCAAAAGTCATCGGCCCGCTCGGCGAGCCGCTGACGCTGGACAGCCTGCCGCCGCCCGAGACGACGCGTTGGGTCGTGCGGCGCAAGGCCGAGGTGGTCGCGGCGGTGAATGGCGGGCTGCTGTCGGTCGACGAGGTCTGCGATCGGTACAGCCTGACGGTCGAGGAATTCGCCGGCTGGCAGCGCGCGATCGATCGCTCCGGCATGCCGGGCCTGCGCGTGACTCGGATCCAGCATTATCGCTCGCTGTACGACCGTCAGCAGAAATACTGATATAACAGTAGGTTATTAAACGGCCCGCGTCCGATCCGGCGACGGGCCGTTCTATTTCGCCGGCAAAACAAACCGCTACCGGAACAAATTTACCGTCCTGCGAGTCTTCCTTCCCGTAGCCCGAACGGCGGGCGGATACAGAGGGAAGCGACAATGGGTATCATCATCTGGCTCATCATCGGTGGTATTTGCGGCTGGATCGCCAGCATGATCATGCGCACCGACGGGCAGCAGGGCATCATCCTGAACGTGGTCGTCGGCATCATCGGTTCGGTGATCGCGTCGTTCATCTTCGGCGCCGGCATCAACCAGGCGATCACCGTGATGACGTTCATCTATTCGTTGATCGGCGCGATCATTCTACTCGCGATCGTCAACCTCGTGCGTCGCGGCAGCGTACGCTGAGTTAAGACCCCTGTAACAGGGTCGGAAGAGGAGGGCCGTCCGGGCGACCGGGCGGCCCTTTCTTCGTCATTTCAGCAGGAAGCGGACGTTCAGCGTCACCGTCACGTCGGTCTCGCCGGAGGCGATCTGGGTCGGCGGCGCGGCGTCGGCGGACATCTTGAGCATGCGGAACTGCGGCATCGGCGGCTGGTTGCCGGCATTCTCGCCGCCCTCGCCGATCGAGACGATCCGCGCCACGCTCATCCCGGCGGCCCTGGCATACAGTTCGGCGCGGGCGCGCGCCGCCTTCACGGCTTCGGTGCGCGCTTCGTCCAGCGCCGCGTCGGGATTGTCGAGCGACAGGCTCGGCCCGTCGATCTGGTTCGCCCCCTCCTTCACCAGCGCATCCAGGATCGCACCCGATTTGGCGATGTCGCGGAAGCGCACCGATACGGTGTTGCTCGCCTGATAGCCGGTGATCACCGGCGGCACGTTGTTCTCGTAGCGATATTGCGGTGCGAGCGACACGTTGGCGGTGGCGATGTCGCGCGGGGCGACGCCGGCCTTCTTCAGCGCGGCGAGCACGCGGGCCATGCGCGTGGCGTTGTCGGACAGCGCGGCGGCAGCGGTAGCGCTCTGCGTCACCACGCCCGATCGGATCGTCGCCACGTCGGGCACGCGCGTGGTGCGGCCGGTGGCCGAAACGTCCAGCACCGTGCCGCTTGCCGGGATCATCGGTTCCACGGTGGTGACGGTTTGGGCGGAAGCACCGGCCAGAGGCACGGCGACGAGGACCAGCGCGGTCGCGAGCAACTTCATTTCGAACTCCTGTCGTGGGAAAGCCGGTCGGCCTTCTGCCACCGGCCATGCCGAAGCGCCAAACAATGAAAGCTGAACGAGATCGTCGTGCGCGGTTCAGCGTCCCCGCCGCGTCAGCACCATGCGATAGAGCGCGAGCAACACCACCGCGCCGGCGGTCGCCGCGGCATAGTTGCGCCAGCCGCCGCCGATCTCCCAGCCCATCGACTGCGCGACGAACCCGGCGAGCAGCGCACCCGCTATGCCGATGACGATGGTGACCACGATCCCGCCGGGATCGCGACCGGGCATGATGAGCTTACCGAGAATGCCCGCGACCAGGCCGATCGCCAGCCAGCCCAGAATGCTGTGCTCCATGTCCGCAATCCCGTTCCATGCTCGATTGTAGGCGACACACCGTCTACGCCGCCGCCGGGGATTGCAACCGTTTCTTCGACGTAACGATATCGGCCGCCGGGCGGTTCGCCTTGCGGTTGACGGCCGGAAAGGGCATTGGCGCGCTACCTTCGCGCGGGGGCGGGCAGGATCATCGTTGGTCAGGGGCGAAAAGAGGCCCTTGAGGCCGGTGAGTTATTTCGATAATACAGCTGGAAGAGACCGGCGCGAACGCTGGGTGAGGGCATCGGGAAGTGGCAGGGATGAAGTACGAAACCGCGACGTTCGACAATGACGGACGCTTGGCGATCGAAGGCGATGCGCGCCCGAATCGCCGGTGGTGGATCATCGGGATCGTCGCCGCCATGCTGGCGATCGGTGTGGCCTATTTCGGCTTCAAGCACAGCGCCAAGCCGACCGCGGTCGCCGCCAAGAAGGAAGAATTGCCCAACGTCTCGATCGTGGTGCCGGGCAGCAAGATCGTGCCGCGCGTCGTCTCCGCGACCGGATCGCTGGCGGCGCGTCGCGAAATGCCGGTGGGCGTCGCGGGCGAGGGCGGGATGGTGACGCGCGTGCTGGTCGAACCCGGCCAGTGGGTGCAGTCCGGCCAGGTGCTGGCGCAGGTCGATCGCTCGGTCCAGTCGCAGACCGCGGCAAGCCTCGCGGCCCAGATCAACGTTGCCCGCTCCGACGCGGCGATCGCGCAGTCGGAGCTGAAGCGCGCGGAGTCGCTGGTCGATCGCGGCTTCATCTCGAAGGCGGATCTGGAGCGCAAGGCGGCGACGCGCGATGCGGCGCTGGCGCGCGTCAACGTCGCGCAGGCAACGCTCGGCGAACAGCGCGCCCGCAACGGCCGGCTCGATATCCGCGCACCGGCGGCGGGCCTGATCCTGACGCGCAGCGTGGAGCCGGGCCAGATCGTCAGTTCGGGATCGGGCACGTTGTTCCGCATGGCCAAGGGTGGCGAGATGGAGATGCGCGCGGCCCTGTCCGAGGCTGATCTCGCCGGCCTGCCGGTCGGCGTCGCCGCCAGCGTCACCCCGGTCGGCGCGTCGCAGAGCTTCAAGGGGCAGGTGTGGCAGGTGTCCCCGGTGATCGACCCGACCACGCGACAGGGTATCGCCCGCATCGCTCTGTCCTACGATCCCGGTCTGCGGCCCGGCGGCTTCGCGGCGGCGCAGATCACCAGCGGCGGCGCGCGCGCGCCGCAACTGCCCAATTCGGCGATTCAGAGCGACGCGGCGGGCAATTACGTTTATGTCCTCGACGCGCAGGATCGCGTGGTGCGGCGTCAGATCACGCTGGGTGGCGTGTCCGACGAGGGCGTCATGGTCGCCAGCGGCCTGAGCGGTACGGAACGGGTGGTGCTGTCGGCAGGCGCCTTCCTCAGCCCCGGTCAGAAGGTGAAGCCGATCCTCAAGAACGCGCAAGGCTGAACCCGATGAGCTTCCGCAACATCTCCGCCTGGTCGATCCGGAACCCGATCCCCTCGATCGTGCTGTTCGTCATGCTCACCGTGGCGGGGCTGGTCAGCTTCATGCGGATGGACGTCAACAACCAGCCGGATATCGATTTCCCGGTCGTGGTGGTGGAAATCAGCCAGCCGGGCGCCGCGCCGACCGAACTGGAAAACCAGATCACGCAGAAGGTCGAGTCGGCGGTCCGCAGCCTGCAGGGCATCGACGAGATCGATTCGACCGTGCAGGAAGGCCATACCACCACCGTCATCCAGCTGGCGCTCGGCACGCCGATCGACCGCGCGGTCGAGGACGTGCGTTCGGCGATCCAGCAGATCCGCAGCGATCTGCCGGACGGCATTCTCGAGCCGCAGGTCATGCGCGCCAACACCACCGGCCAGGATCTCGCCAGCTATGCCGCGATCTCGACCGACATGACGGTCGAACAGCTCAGCTGGTACATCGACAATACCGTCGCCAAGGAACTGCTCAGCGTGCAGGGCATGGCCGGCGTCGATCGCAACGGCGGCGTCGATCGCGAGATCCGCGTGATCCTCGATCCGCTCAAGCTGCAGGCGCAGGGCATCACCGCCAGCGCGGTCAACCAGCAATTGCGCCAGGTCAATCTGAACGCGGCCGGCGGGCGGGCCGAGATCGGCGGGTCGGAGGAATCGGTGCGCGTGCTCGGCAATGCCCGGACCGCCTATGCGCTGGGGCAGACGCAGATCACGGTCGGCGGCGGCCGCACCGTGCGGCTCGACGATCTCGGTCAGGTGCGCGATCTGTATGCCGAACAGCGCTCCGCCTCGCAGCTCGACGGGCGTCAGGTGCTGAGCTTCGATTTCCAGCGCGCCAAGGGCGGCTCGGACGTCACGGTGTTCAAGGAAGCGCAGAAGAAGCTGGCGGCGCTGGAGAAGCGCAACCCGCAAGTGCATTTCCAGATGATCAGCAACAGCGTCAAATATACCGAGGCGCAATACCATTCGGCGATGGAGGCGATGGTCGAGGGCGCATTGCTCGCGGTCGTCGTGGTGTTCCTGTTCCTGCGCGACTGGCGCTCGACGATCATCTCCGCGCTGGCCATTCCGCTGTCGGCGATCCCGACCTTCTGGTTCATGGATCTGCTTGGGTTCACGCTCAACAACATGACGTTGATGGCCCTGAGCCTGGTGGCGGGCGTGCTGGTCGACGACGCGATCGTCGAGATCGAGAACATCGTCCGCCACATGCGCATGGGCAAGAGTGCGTATCAGGCGTCGATCGACGCGGCGGACGAGATCGGCCTCGCCGTGCTCGCCACCACCATGTCGATCGTCGCGGTGTTCCTGCCGGTCGGGCTGATGCCGGGCGTGTCGGGTGAATTCTTCAAGAATTTCGGCCTGACGGTGGTCGTCTCGGTGCTGCTCAGTCTCGCGGTCGCGCGTCTGATCACGCCGATGATCGCGGCCTATTTCCTGAAGGCCAAGGGTCAGGCGTCGCATGGCGAAGGCTGGCTAATGGACGTCTATATCAAGACGCTGCGCTGGACGCTCCGGCATCGCTGGTCGGCGGTGGTCGCCGGCGTGGTGGCGTTCACGATGACGATCGCGCTGATGATCGGCCTGCCCAAGACGTTCAACCCGGATCGCGATCTCGATTCGTCGACCGCGCTCGTCACGATGGTGCCTGGCACCACCCTGGCCGAGACCCAGGTGGTGGTGAACCGCGTGGCCGACCTGTTCCGTCGCCAACCCGATGTCGATCACGTCTATTCCCGCGCCTTCGTCGGCAACGGCCGCGTGACGGCGATGTACAAGAAGCCGAAATCGCTCACCAGCAGCCAGTTCGAACGGCAGTTGGCGCCGCAACTGGCGACGATTCCCGACGCGCGCGTGTCGTTCCGCGCGCAGGGTGGCTGGGGCAACAACGCCCGACAATTGTCGATCGTGCTCGGCGGCGACGATCCCAAGCAACTGACCCAGACCGCGCTCAAGCTGGTCGGCGAGATGGCCAAGGTGCCGGGGCTGATCGCACCGCGCATCGAAGGCGATCTGTTGCGGCCGGAGATCGTCATCACGCCGCACATGGATCTGGCGGCCAGCATGGGCGTCACCACCCAGGCCCTGTCCTCGGCGATCCGCATCGCGACGCTGGGAGACATCGATCAGAACAGCGCCAAGTTCTCGTTGAGCGATCGTCAGGTGCCGATCCGCGTGGCGCTCGATCAGAGTTCGCGCCAGCGCATGTCGACGATCCAGAATCTGCCGGTCGCGACTCAGAGCGGGGCCTCGGTGCCGCTCAGCCTCGTCGCGACGATCGGCTTCGGCGCCGGACCGACGCAGATCGAACGCGTCGCGCAGAAGCGCCAGTTGACGATCGGCACCGATCTCGCCCCCGGTCTGGTCAGCGGCACGGCGCAGAAGCTGATCCACGATCTGCCGACGATGAAGAACTTGCCGATCGGTGTCGGCGAACTCGTCGTCGGGTCGGACAAGTGGCAGGCGGAGATGATCACCAATTTCGCCGTCGCCCTCGGCGCGGGCTGCTTCCTGGTCTTCGCGGTGCTGGTGCTGCTCTATCGCCGCGTGCTGCCGCCTCTGGTCAACATGGGATCGCTGCTGCTCGCGCCGCTGGGCGGTCTGATCGGCCTGCTGATCACCGGCATCCCGATGTCGATGCCGGTCTATATCGGCATCATCATGCTGTTCGGCATCGTCGCCAAGAACTCGATCCTGCTGATCGATTTCGCGCTGGAGGAATTGCAGAAGGGCGTGCCGTTGTTCGACGCGATCATCGATGCCGGGCACAAGCGCGCGCAGCCGATCGTGATGACGACGGTGGCGATGGTCGCCGGCATGCTGCCGACCGCGCTGGCGTTGAACGGCGATGGCTCGGCGCGCGTGCCGATGGGCATCATGGTGATCGGCGGCCTGTCGCTCTCGACGCTGCTGACCCTACTGATCGTGCCCGCCAGCTTCAGCCTCGCGGCCAGCATCGAGGTGTGGATCGGGCCGAAGCTGCGGCGCTCGCTGCTGACCTATCAGCCGGGCGACGACGGCCTGCCGGTGATCGACCACGATCCGAAGGCGCAACTGCCCGGCGCCCCGCCACGCCTGGGCAAGGGCGGCGACGAACCCCAGCCGGCGGAGTAAGGGGGGCGGGTGAGCTACTCGCGCCCTGTTCACCCTGCACAACCCTCTTACCGTTCGTCCTGAGCCTGTCGAAGGGCGTGTTCTTGGCACGTCCTTCGACAGGCTCAGGACGAACGGACGTAGTGCGCACAGATTCGCACGCAGTCCGATAATCGCGCAAACACGCATCGCCACTTGAACATTCCCGGCTTTCGGGGATTGTTTCACCCATGAAGCTGTTCGCCCGTGCGCCCCATCGGTATCTGGGCCGATCTTCGGGTCAGTCGGAGGCCCCGCCGCCGGGCCTCAGGCGCATGCGGATCGTCGCGACCGGGCTGCTGGTGGCGATGGCGATCCTGTTCCTCGTCAGTCGCGCGCTCGATACCGGGCATCCGGTGTTCGGCTTCGTCCGCGCGTTCGCCGAGGCGGCGATGGTCGGTGGCCTGGCCGACTGGTTCGCGGTGACCGCTCTATTCCGCCACCCGCTCGGCCTGCCGATCCCGCACACGGCGATCATCCCGCGCAACAAGGATCGCATCGGCGACACGCTCGCCACCTTCCTGCGCGACAATTTCCTCACCCCCGTAGTGATCTCGCGGCGGATGCGGCGGATGGACATGGCGGGGATCGCCGGGGCATGGCTGGCCAATCCCGGCGTGGCGAGCCAGCGCCTGACGCGCGGCGCATCGCGCATCGCGGTCGAAATATTGCAATCGCTCGATCAGGATCGGCTCGGCGGCATGGTGCGCGGCGCGATGGTCAAGCAGGTGCGCGATCTCGATCTCGCGCCGTTATTGGGCCAGGCGCTGGGGGCGGCGATCGCCGACAAGCGCCATCTGCCGATCCTGGCCGGCATCGTGCGCTGGGCCGGGCAGATCCTCGAGGCGAACGAACATCTGGTGCGGGCGATGGTGCACGACCGCGCCGGATCGATCATGCGCTGGACCGGGCTGGACGAGACGCTGTCGAACAAGATCATCGACGGTCTAAACGGCCTACTCCGTGACATGGCTGAGGATGACGCCCATCCGCTGCGCGACAAGGCGGAGGAAGGGCTGGCACAGCTCGCGCACGACCTCCAGCACTCGCCCGAAATGCGCGCCCGCGTCGATGCGCTGAAGCTGGCGATGCTCGACAATCCGGCGATGCAGACCTGGATCAACGGCCTGTGGGAACAGGCGCGCACCGCCATGCTGCGCATCGCGCAGAATCCGGAAAAGATGCTGGCGGGCAAGGCCGGCGACGCGTTGCGCCAATTGGGCGAGACGCTGCAGAACGATCCCCGCCTGCGCGCGACGCTCAACCGCTACGTGCGCCGCGCGGTCGTCGGCACGGCGGCGGACTATGGCGACGGCATCGTCCGTCTGGTGTCGGAAACCGTGCGCAGCTGGGATGCCGACACGATCACCACCCGGCTGGAAAACGCCGTGGGCAAGGATCTGCAATATATCCGCGTCAACGGCACTTTGGTCGGCGGGCTCGTCGGCCTGGTGATCCACACGGTGGACGTGGTTTTGTGAGCATCGCCCGATCGGGACGATCATCCCTCCCAGTCGAGAATCGTCCAGCCCTTGATCGCGGCCAGCGCGCGAAGCGGCGGATGCGGGTTCACCGCGAACGCATCGTCCGCCCAGGCCAGCGTCGGCGCGTCCGACACGTGATCGCTGTAGAAGCGGATTTCGGCATCCGCGCGCGCGATGCCCTGTTCGGCCATCCAATCCTCGATCATGCGCAATTTGGCCGGGCCGTAGCAATTCTCGCCGAAGATCCCGGCGCGCACCGCGCCGTCGCCGCCATCCTTGGACAGGGTCGCGATCACCGCGTCGAAGCCCAGTCGTTCGGCGATCGCGGTGACGTAGAAACGGTAGGACGCGGTCGCCATGACCAGTCGGTAGCCCGCCGCGCGATCGGCCGCGATGCGCTCCCGCGCGCCGTCGTACAACCGCACGCGCCCGGCGAAGCGCTCGGCGGCGGCGGCGGTCGCGGCGGCACTCATGGTTCGGCCGAGCAGCAGGCGTTGCGCGACCTGCTTCAGCCGCGCGCGATCGATCACCTTCACGCCATAGGCCGCGCTCGCCAGCCCGACCAGCGGCAGGAACGCCAGCCGCCACGGCGCCTGTCGCCGCGCCGCGCCGATCACGAATCCACCCCAGGTGGCCTTCACCGTGATCGTCTTGTCCATATCGTAGATGGCGAGCTTGTGTGTCATTCTGGTGCCTTACGCGCCAACCCGCTTGCCGTTCCAGCGCGATTGCAGCAATGAACGAGCCGATGAGTCAAACCGCCACCTTCGACCCGGAACAGGATACCCTGCGATTCTCCGGGTTCCTGACGCTGGCGCGGATCGGCGACCTCGCCGAACGGCTGCGCGCCTATGACGGAAAGGTCACGAAGCTGGACCTGTCGGGCGTCGATCGCATCGACACCGTCGGGGCCTGGATCGTGCAGCGCTTCGCCGCCGAACACGATGCCGAGATCGCTGGGCTGAACGAAGACAGCCAGCATCTGCTGACGCAGGTGCAGAATGCCGACCAGCCGGTCGAGATGCGGCCGGCGCACGTCGGCGGCTTCTCCCGCGTGCTCGGCGAAGTCGGCGATGCGACGACGACCGCGTTCAAGACGCTGTACGGCCTGCTCGGCTTCCTCGGCGCGACGGTGCTGGCGTTCGGGCATCTGCTGCGCAATCCGCGCAGTTTCCGCTTCAACGCGACGGTGCAGCGCTTCGAGGTGGTCGGCGTATCCGCGCTCGGCATCATCGGGTTGATGAGCTTCCTGATCGGCATCGTCATCGCACAGCAGGGCGCGGTGCAGTTGCGCCAGTTCGGTGCGGAGGTGTTCACGATCAACCTGGTCGGGCGGCTGACGCTGCGCGAACTGGGCGTGCTGATGACCGCGATCATGGTCGCCGGGCGCTCCGGATCGGCCTTCGCCGCGCAGCTCGGCACGATGAAGCTGACCGAGGAGATCGACGCGATGCGCACGATCGGCGTGTCGCCGATGGAGGCGTTGGTCGTGCCGCGCACGCTGGCGGTGGTGATGATGATGCCGCTGCTCGCTTTCTATTCCTCGCTGATCGCGATCATCGGCGGCGGATTGCTGTGCTGGGTCTCGCTCGGCATCCCGCCGGTGACGTTCATCCAGCGCATTCGCGAGGTCGTGCCGATCACCGATCTGTTCATCTGCCTGGTCAAGGCGCCGGTGTTCGGCGCGATCATCGCCATCGCCGGCTGTTTCCAGGGCATGATGGTCGAATCCGATTCGGAACAGGTCGGCATCCGCACCACCGCCGCGGTCGTGCAGGCGATCTTCCTGGTCATCGTGCTCGACGCGTTCTTCGCGATGTTCTTCACCTGGGTCGGGTGGGTGTGATGGCGAAGCAGGACGAAAACGTCATCGTCGTGAAGGGGCTGAAGAACGGCTTCGGCGACCAGATCGTGCATGACGGGCTGAACCTTGAGGTGAAGCGCGGCGAGATCTTCGGCGTGGTCGGAGGCTCCGGTACCGGCAAGTCGGTGCTGATGCGCTCGATCATCGGGCTGCAGACGCCGATCGAGGGCGACATCACCGTGTTCGGCGAGGAGATGATCGATCGCGAGGACACCGACGCGATCGACGTGCGCAAGCGCTGGGGCGTGCTGTTCCAGGGCGGCGCATTGTTCTCCACGCTGACCGTGGCCGAGAACGTTCAGGTGCCGCTGCGCGAATTCTATCCCGATCTGGATCCGGCGCTGATCGACGAGATCGCCGCCTACAAGGTCGTGATGTCGGGCCTCCCCGCCGATGCCGGCCCCAAATTTCCCGCCGAACTTTCGGGCGGCATGAAGAAGCGTGCGGGCCTCGCTCGGGCGCTGGCGATGGATCCGGAACTGCTGTTCCTCGACGAGCCGACCGCCGGCCTCGATCCGATCGGCGCGGCGGCGTTCGACGAACTGACCAAGTCGATGCAGAAGACGCTCGGCCTCACCGTGTTCCTGATCACGCACGATCTGGACACATTGTACGCCATTTGTGATCGTATCGCGGTGCTGGCGGACAAGAAGGTGATCGGCGTGGGGACGATTCCGGAGCTTCTCGCGTTGGATCATCCGTGGATCCAGGAATATTTCAACGGGCCGCGTGGCCGCGCCGCGACGGCGTCGGTCGAACGGGCGGCGGAATTGCGCGAAGCGGCGCCGGACGAAGCTGCCGGTGCAAGAGGGACTGAAGGCTGATGGAAACGCGTTCGAACCATGTGCTGGTCGGTGCCGTCGTGCTGATCCTTCTCGCCGTGCTGGCGCTGTTCACCGTGTGGATCGCGCGCCTGAACGGGACGAGCGAGAAGGAGTATGACATCTTCTTCAAGCAATCGGTCGATGGGCTGGCCACGGGATCGGTCGTCACCTTTTCCGGCGTGCCGCTGGGCCAGGTGAAGGAGATCGCCTTGTGGAAACGTGATCCGCAGTTCGTGCGCGTGCGCATCACGGTCAAGGACGAAACCCCGGTGCTGGAAGGCACGACCGCGGGCGTGCAGGGCAGCTTCACCGGCACCAGCACGATCCAGTTGGACGGTGCCAAGAAGGGCGCGCCGCCGATCGCCTGCCCCGCCGAGAATACCGAGACCGCCTGCCCGTACGGCGTACCGGTGATCCCGACCAAGTCGATCGGCTTCGGCGCGCTGCTCAGTTCCGCGCCGCAATTGCTGGAACGCCTGTCGACGCTCACCGAGCGGCTGACCGACATGCTGTCCGATCGCAACCAGAATTCGATCGCCGGCATCCTGGCCAACACCAACCGCCTGACCAGCGCGCTGGCCGATCGCGGGCCTGAAATCGCCGCCACCTTGGCCGAAACCCGGGTGGCGATCCAGAAGGCGGGCACGGCGGCGGAGCAGATCGGGCAACTGGCCGGCACGACCAACACGATGCTGTCCGAGGACGTCCGCCCGGCCGCGGCGAACCTCAACAAGGCGGTCGCCAGTGCGCAGAAGAGCATGGAATCGCTGAACGCGGCGATCGGCGACGCTCGGCCTGGTCTCCAGGCGTTCAGCAAGCAGACGATCCCGGAAGTGGGGCAATTGGTTCGCGACCTGCGCGTGATGTCCTCCGCGCTCACCTCGGTCGCGGAGAAGATCGATCAGGGCGGGGCAGGGGCATTGGTCGGTTCGCCCAAGCTGCCCGATTACAAGCCCAAAAAGTGAGGCGCGTGACCATGAAGAAGACGCTCATCCTGCTCGCCGCCTTGCCGCTCAGCGCGTGCATCAGCTTCGGGGCCAAGCCGCCGCCCTCGCTGCTGACGCTGCAATCCGCGCAGAGCGTGCCCGCTGGCGAGACGCGCAGTTCGGCCAATGCGGCGACGATCACCATCGCCGTGCCGTCGGTGTCGCAGGCGCTGGCGACGACACGCGTGCCGGTGCAGTCGACCGGCACGTCGCTGGCCTATGTCAAGGACGCGCAATGGGTCGAGCTGCCCGCCCGCCTGTTCGCGCGGATGACCGCCGATACGGTGGCCGCGAAGACCGGCCGGGTCGTGCTGAGCACCGCGCAGAGCTTCTCCGATCCCGGCGCACGCCTATCCGGCGAATTGCGCAACTTCGGGCTGGACGGATCGACCAGCGAGGCGGTCGTGACGTTCGACGCGGCGCTGATCCGCACCACCGGTGAGGTGGTCGAGAAACGCCGCTTCGAGGCACGCGTGCCCGTCACCGCGATCGATGCCGGCAACGCCGCGCGCGGGATCAACCAGGCCGCCAATCAGGTCGCCGGCGAGGTCGCGGACTGGGTGGGGAAGTAAGCCGTCGATCGGCTCTGAACATAGCTCGTCGTTCCCGCGAAGGCGGGAAACCATGCTGGCTGGATGCCGTGAGCCACGCGGAGTGTGGCGACGATAGATCCCCGCCTGCGCGGGAATGACGGATTCTTGAGCATCGGCAGCTGCCTCTGTCCTACAGGCGCGCCATCCGCCATACTCTAAGCGCTGTTTCCAATCGTCGGCCTTTTCTGCAAACCGCGTCCCTGCGCGACGACCCCGATACCGTGTGACTTTGTGTGAACTTCGCCTGTCAGATTGGCAGCGGAATTCCCACCGAACGGCCAATCGATCACGTCCTTGGCCAGCACGAAAAAGGCCCGCCTCCTCACCGGAGACGGGCCTCTTGATGTCATCGAAGTCGCGACGGTTCAGCCCGCGCGCGATCCCGACATCGGGAAGCTGCCGAACGCGCCCGCGCCGACGCTTCCGGTGATCGTGTCGCCGTCGATCGTCGCGCTGCAATCCAGCGTCATCGGCATCGGCACGGTCATCTTCATCGTCCAGGTCAGCGTGTTGCCGTCGACCTTGCCATCGGTGATATCGACCGAACCCATCGCGCCGGCGTTGCTGCCGGTGAAGCTGTCGCCGTCGCTCTTGACCGTCAGCGTGCTCTTCTGGTCGCCCAGCGGCGACTTAACAACGGTGTCCCAAACGCCATCCACTGCGGCCATCATTTCTCTCCTGAAGCTTTTCCAGCACCCGCAACGGACGCTGCCGACACCAATTCGACGGGCAGGCCGAGGCTGTCAAGCTGCGGGCGGACCACCTTTGCATCGCCGACCACCACCCAGACGAACTTCTTGGGGTCGATCGCCGCGCGTGCCGCAGCGTCAAGCTGCGGCAAGGTCATCGCCTTATATTTTTGCGTGATCGTCGCGTAATAATCGTCGGGGCGCTTGTAGAGGTCGTTCTGCTGCATCGCGCGCAGCACGTCGTCGGAGGTTTCGAAATTGCCCGACAGCGATCGCGTGGCCCCGGTGATCGCGCGATCGAACTCGAATTGCGTGATCGGCTTGGTCGTCACGAACTCGGCGACATCGTCACGCAACGCCTTGATCGAGTCGCCGGTCTTGTCGGCCTGCACCGGTGCGCTGATGACATATGGTGCGCCGTTCTCGCTGCGCTGGAAGCCGCCGCTGACGCCGTAGGACCAGTGCTTGCCCTCGCGCAGGTCCATGTTGATGCGGCTCAGGAAGCTGCCCCCCAGCGCATCGTTCGCGGTCAGCACGGGCAGCAGGTCGTCGCTGCCGTTCAGCCCGGTGACGAGGCCGGCGGAAATCTGCGACTGCGGCGAATCCGGGCGATCGACCAGGACGATCTTCGCAGCGGAGGTGCCGGTGATCGGGCCGAACGTCTTGGTGCCGGCGACGCCGGTGCCTTTCCAGTCGGCGAAGCTCTGGTCCAGCGCGGCCTTGACGGTGGCGAGCGGCAGATCGCTGACGACGAAGATCTTCGCCTTGTCCGGGCGCAGCCAGGCCTGTTGAAACGCGATCAGGTCGTCCCGCGTCAGATTGGCCACCGCCGCCGGATCGCCGCCGCCCAGCGATTTCGCGTAGGGCGAGGACGGGCCGTAGATCAGCTTGGGCATCACCCGCCCGGCAAGGCCGCCGGGGTTGGTGAGTTCCTGCGCGATGCTGGCCAGTTGCTGCTGCTTGATTCGCGCCACCTCGGCCGGGGCGAAGGCGGGGTTGCGCGTCACGTCCGCGAAGAGGTCGATCGCCGCGCCCAGATTGGCGCTCGGCGCGGACATCGACACGGTCGTGCGATCGAGGCTCGCATCGCTGTGGATGTCCATGCCCAGCCGTTCGCGTGCCTCGGCCAATTGCTTCGAATCGAGGTGGGTTGTGCCCTCGTCCATCATGTTCAGCGTCAGTTGCTGCGTGCCGAGCTTGCCGGCCACGTCGGCCGCGACGCCGGCGTCGAAGCTGATCACCGCCTGCGTGATCGGCACCGCGCCGCGCTGCGCATAGACCAGTTCGATGCCGTTCTTCAGCCGGGCGCGCGTGACCGGCGGGAAGGTGAGGCCGGCGACCTCGCCGACCGCCGGCAGGGCACCGCGCGTGCCCTTGGGCTTGGCGGTCGCGGCCTGCACGATCTTCACTTCCTTGGGCACCTGAGCCTCGGCATAGGCGTCGCGGGGGCCGGGCACGACGGTCAGGTTGTAGGACGGGCGCGACAGCCACTTGTCCGCCGCCGCCTTCACGCTCGCCGGCGTCTGCGCGGCAAGCTCGGCGAGCTGTTTCTTGTAGAAGCCGGGATCGTTCGAATAGAGCGCGCCCTCGGCCAGGGCGACCGCCTTGCCGCCGAACCCGCCGACCGATTCCAGGCCCTGGATGCGGTCGACCGCGGTGTCGGTGACGTAGCGCTGCACTTCGTCCGCGCTCGGGCCGGTCTTCAGGAAATCGGCGATGATCTCGTCGGTGCGCTTGGCCACCACCGCCGGATCGACGCCGGGGCGCACGACCACATAGAGGTCGAACGTCCCGACCTGCGCGAAGCTTTGGTTGCCGATGCTGACCTCGACCGCGAGCTTCTCCTGTCGCACCAGCGCGTTCTGCAGCCGCGAACTGGACAGGCCACCCAGCGCACCCGCCGCCACGTCGAGCGCGGCGGAATCCTTGTCGTTCAGCCCCGGCACCGGCCACGACCGGACCAGCAGCGTGGCCGCGACGCGATCCTTCATCGTCTCGGCCTTCGTGGTTGCCAGCACGGGAATCGGGGCGGTCGGCAGCACCGACTGTGGGCCGCGCGGGATCGCCGCGAAGTTCTTTTCCACGAGCCGCTTGGCGGTGGCGAGATCGACGTCGCCCGCCAGCACCAGCACGGCGTTGTTCGGCCCGTAATGATCCTTGAACCATGCCTTCACGTCGGCCAGGCTGGCGCCGTCGAGATCCGCCATCGACCCGATCGTGGTGTGGCCGTAGGGATGATCCGCCGGGAAGATGCCCTCGTTCATCTTGTACCGGATCAGGCCGTAAGGCTGGTTGTCGTTGCCGCGCTTCTCGTTCTGCACGACGCCGCGCTGCTCATCGAGCACGCTCTGCGTGATCGCACCGGTCAGGTAGCCCATGCGATCGGATTCGAGGAACAGCGCGCGATCCAGCGCGGCGGTCGGCACCGTTTCGAAATAGTTGGTACGGTCGAAATAGGTCGTGCCGTTGAAATCGGTCGCGCCGACCTGCTTCAATGGTTCGAAGAAATCGTTCGGCGCATTCTCGCTGCCGTTGAACATCAGATGCTCGAACAGATGCGCGAAGCCGGATTTGCCCTTGGGCTCGTGCTTCGAGCCCACATCGTACCATACGGAGACGGCGACGATCGGAGCCTTGCGATCGGTATGCACGATCACGCGCAGGCCGTTGGGCAGGGTGAATTGCTGATAGGGAATATCGACCTGCTTGACGAGCGCGGCGACCGGCGCTGGCTTGGCGGCGGGGGGCGCGGCGAGGGCCGGCGCCGACATCACAGCCGAAAGGGCCACGCCCGAAAGCGCCAGAGTCCGAAATGTCATGCAGGATGTTCCTCGAAAGCGACCGTATTGCCGGTGCATAGCAGCGTCGCCGGACGGCGCGCAACGATGCGGCGTTCGGTGAATCGCTATCGAGGAGCAAGGTGGGGAGCTTCTGTTGCTCGGTGCTCCCCGTACCGCCGGAATCCGCTTCTGTTGCCCGGTGCGGTCCAACCGCGCTTTTGTCGTTAGTAAACTAGACCGTTAGGTCCGGTTTACGCCGCAATCGCGAGTGCATCGTTGTCGTTAGCACTTGTGGTTTTGAGCCTATAAACGGTTACTCAGCCGTGGCAAAAACAGCGCCTTTGAACACACGTCGATCCTGCTTCGGCCCCGTCATAGCCCGTCCTTTCGGGCGGGTTGTGGTGGAGCCGCCGGGTACTGCCCCCGGGTCCGTTGCGTCTATTTTACGCTGCACTTTATCACCATAGTCTCCGGGGCAAGCCCCTTATGACAAAGTCTATATGGGTTTTGCGGATCGATTTGCCAAGCCCGCCTTTTACTCGCCACAAATCCGGTCCATGGGCTAGGATATCATGCTTACCCAGCGTTCCCGCTACGCCCTTCGCGCCATGCTGTTCCTCGCCGAGGCACCCGCCGGTGGCCCGCCGATCCCGATGAACCGGATCGCGGAAAGCGCCAACGTGCCGCGCAAGTTCCTGGAACTGATCCTGGCCGATCTGCGCGAGGCGGGGTTCCTGCACAGCCATCGCGGCAAGATGGGCGGATATTGCCTGGCTCGCCCGACGCACCTGATCTCGCTGGGCGAGATCATCCGCGTGATCGAGGGGCCCTTGGCGCTGGTGCCGTGCGTCAGCCGCACCGCCTATCGCTCCTGCAACGATTGCAAGGACGAGGCGACCTGCGCGATCCGCCACGCGATGATGCGCGTGCGCGACGAGACCGCGCGGATCCTGGATGGCACGAGCCTCGCCGATGCGGCGGCCGAGGAACTGGTCGCGGCCTGAGTTTTTGGGCTGAAATGCCCAGACCCCGTTCGCGCTGAGCCTGTCGAAGGGCTGCTTTTCTTTTCGACAGTGGAGGAGAAGGGCCGTCGTTCGACAGGCTCAGGACGAACGCATGAGGGGCAAGGGGCTTTTCAAACCCGAGGCCGCGCCTTCAACTCATCCCGGATTTCGCGCAGCAATGCGATATCCGCCGGTTCCGCCGCCGGTGCTGCCGGGGCTTCGTCCGCCTTGGGCATCAGCCGGTTCACCGCGCGGATCAGCAGAAAGATGATGAAGGCGAGAATCAGGAAATTGACCGCGGCGGTGATGAACGCGCCATAGCCGAACACCGGCACGCCGGCCTTCTTCAGCGCGGCATAGTCCGACGATCCGGCCAGCGCCTCGGGCACCTTGCCGAGGATGACGAAGTAGCTGGAGAAATCGAGCCCGCCGAAGATCTTGCCGACGATCGGCATGATGACGTCGTCGGTCAGCGAAGTGACGATCTTGCCGAACGCCGCGCCGATGATTACCGCAACGGCCAGATCCAGCACGTTGCCGCGCATGATGAAGGTCTTGAACTCCTTGAACATGACGCACTCCCTTCCGATTTCTCTTACGCTTGGCGATGCTACGCGCCTATCAAGGCGTTTGCCAAGGCTTTGGAGGGACCAGATGAACTATCGTGCCGTCTTAGTGATGATGTCTGCCGTCGCGCTCAGCGCCTGCGGAATCAACAGCGTGCCGACCGCCGAGGAGAACGCCAAGGCCAAGTGGGCCGACGTTCAGAACCAGTATCAGCGCCGGTCCGATCTGATCCCCAACCTCGTCGCCACGGTGAAGGCCGCCGGCGCGCAGGAAAAGGCGATCCTGACCGAAGTGACTCAGGCACGCGCCTCGGCCAATCAGGTTCAGGTATCGGCCAACGATCTGACCGATCCCAACAAGATGGCGGCCTATCAGCGCGCCCAGGCCGGCGTGACGCTGTCGCTGCAGCGACTGCAGGAGGCCTATCCGGAGCTGAAGAGCCAGGGCAATTACACCACGTTGATGAGCCAGCTGGAGGGGACCGAGAACCGCGTGACGATCGCGCGCACCGATTACAACTCGGCGGTGCAGGCGTATAACACCCGCATCCGCACCTTCCCCGACGCGATCGGCGCGAAGATCTTCTACGGTGCGAAGCCGCTCACCCCGTTCGAAGCGACCACGCCGGGGGCGGACAAGGCACCGTCGGTGGCCAACGCCTTCGGGAATAACAGCTGACGTTTTCGCCTTCGAAGGACAGCGTCATGCGTCATCTCCGTCTGTTGTTCGCGCTGGTCGGGCTCGTCCTGATCGGCGCGAGCCCGGCTTTCGCCCAGACCTTCCCGAAGTTCACCGGGTTGGTCGTGGATGATGCCAATGTTCTGCCGGCCAACGTAAAGGCCGACCTGACGGCCAAGCTGCAGGCGCTGCAGAAGGACACCAACCGGCAACTCGTCGTCGCGACGATCGGCGATATGCAGGGCTATCCCAAGGAGGAATACGGCTACAAGCTGCTGCGCGCCTGGGGCGTTGGTCTCAAGGACGTCAATAACGGCGCGATCCTGTTCATCTCACCTAACGCGCCGGCGGGGCAGCGAGGTGTACGGATCGAGGTCGGCTATGGCCTCGAACCCTTCATCACCGACGCTCTGTCCAGCGTGATCATCAATAACGACATGCTGCCGAGACTGCGCGCGGGTGACATTCCCGGTGCCATGACGGCCGGGACGGATGCGTTGATCCAGCAATTGCGCTCGTCGCCCGAAGAAGCCCAGGCGCGCGTCAATGCTGCGGTTGCCGAATTCAACAAGGCCCAGCCGCACGCCGGTAAACGAAGCAGTGGCGTGCCGTTCGGATTGATCTTCTGGGCATTGATCGTTGGGTTCATCGTCCTGTCCTTCTTCCGGCGCAGGAGCGAAACCGGGCAGCGCTATCGCGATGCCGATGGCGGAAGCAGCGGCGGCAGCGGAATATTGCCGGTCGTCTTGTGGTCGATCGCCAACGAAATCGGCAACAGCGCCCTGCGTGGCGGCGGCGGTGGTGGCTGGGGCGGTGGTGATGACGGGGATTCCGGCGGTGGCGGTTGGGGTGGCGGCGGCTTCACCGGCGGCGGCGGCGGATCTGGCGGAGGCGGCGGCGCCTCGGGGAGTTGGTGATGCGCTTGACCGCACAGGATCGCGCCAAGGTGACGGCGGCCGTGACCGCCGCCGAACTGCACACGGCGGGCGAGATCGTCACCGTCGTGGCGCGCCGGTCCGATCGCTACAACGACGTGGCGGCGCATGGCGGGGTGCTGGCGATGTTGTTGGTGCTGGCGGCACTGTCGGTGTGGCCCGGCATCGCCGAGTGGATCCACGCGCTGTTCTACGACCCGTGGGGCGATGCACCGCATTTGGGTGCTCTGTTCGGCATCGCGTTGGTCCTCTCGGCGATCGGCTTCCTCGTCGGGCGTTATGCGCTCGCGTCGCTTCGCATCCGCATCGCGGTGACGCCGGGCGCGACCAAGGCGCGGCGGGTGCGGGCGCGGGCGCTCGACCTGTTCCGCACGAGCGCGGAAAAGCGCACGATCGGCGCGACCGGGGTACTGATCTATCTCAGCCTGGACGAACATCGCGCCGAACTGATCGCCGACGCCGGCATCCACGCCAAGGTCGCGCCCGAGACCTGGGGCGCGGCGATGGCGGCGCTGATCGCGGCGGTGAAGGACGGGCGCCCCGGCGATGGCATGGCGGAGGCCGTGGCGCAGGTCGGCATCGTTCTGGCCGAGCATTTTCCGCGAGCCGACGACGACCGTAACGAACTGCCCGATCGGCTGATCGAATTGTGAGCGAGGCGGCCGAAGAGACCGTCTGGCAAGGCAAGTTCATCGCCGCCAAGCGCCGCGGCCAATGGGAATATGTGTCCCGCGCGCGCGGCATTCAGGCGGCGGTGATCGTGGCGATCGAGGATGGGCACGTCATCCTGGTCGAACAGTTCCGCGTGCCGCTCGGTCGCCGCTGTCTCGAACTGCCGGCCGGGCTGGTCGGGGACGAACAGGCGGGGGAGGACGTTCTGACGTCCGCCGCACGCGAGTTAGAGGAAGAGACGGGTTATCGCGCGGATCGCGTCGAATCGATGGGCGACTATTTCTCTTCGCCGGGGATGGTGAGCGAGGGGTTCACGCTGGTGCGCGCTACCGGGCTGACCAGGGTAAGTGAGGGTGGCGGGACGGCGGATGAGGATATCGTCGTGCACCGGGTCGCGCTGGCCGATCTGCCGGTGTTCGTGGAGGAGAAGCGGACGGCGGGCGTCGGGATCGACGTGAAGATGCTGCTGCTGTTGAGCCCCTATTTATTGGGATGAAACCCGATCTCCGTTCGTCCTGAGTAGCCATCGAGTAGCCCGCAGGGCGTATCGAGAGGGCGTATCGAAGGACAGGCGTCCCGCGCTCCAACGGTGCGTCGCTACGAGCCCTCGATCCGCCTTCGGCTACTCGGTCTCTACTCGGCACGAACGGGATAGGCATTCACCGGAAATTATCCGCATACGCCTGCAGCTTCAGCTTGCGCTCCGGTGCTGCGATCACCGTGAAAGCCAGGCCCTCGCGCTCTGCGTAAGCGATGGCCGCTTCCTGTGTGGGGAAGCCGAGGCGCAACTGATCGCGGGTGTCGCCGGAACCGGCCCAGCCGGTCAGCGGATCGGGCTGCTTGGCTTCGGCGGGCGCGAAATCGAGCACCCAGGCGTCGGTCCGGGCGCGGCCGGACTGCATGGCGTTCTTCGGGCGCTGATAGATGCGGGCGGTGGGCATGGGTTTCGTCCTTCGAATCGACTTCGCTTTATCGCGGTTGGCGCGCGCGCGCATCCGCATTTTTCGTGGCGCTGGTGGCGGTGGCGAGAGCCGGGTCGTCGGGCCAGGGGTGGCGGGGATAGCGCCCGCGCATCTCGCGCGCGACATCGGCCCAGCTGCCCGCCCAGAAACCGGGCAAATCGCGCGTCGTCTGGATCGGCCGTCCGGCGGGGGAGGTGAGGCTGAGGACCAATGGCACGCGCCCGCCGCCGATCATCGGATGCGTGGCGAGGCCGAAGAGTTGCTGCGGGCGCAGATCGACGCGTGGCCCGCCCTCGGCTTCGTAATCGATTCGATGGCTGGATCCGGCCGGGCTGTCGAAATGCGTTGGGGCGAGGCGGTCGATCGCGCGAAGTGCGTCCCAGCCGATGATGTTGCGCAAGGCTTCGGTCAGCGCGCCCGGGTCGATCGCGGACAGACGGCGCTTTCCCTCGAGCAGCGGCATGAGCCAGTCCTCGGCGCGGGCGAGCAGGCTGTCGTCGCCGAGGTCGAGATCCGCACCGCCATGAGCGGCGGCAAAGGCGGCGCGGTGGCGCAGGGCGAGGGCGGCATCGCTCCACGGGAGTTGCGACAGGCCATGGGCGCGCACGCCCGCCAGCAGGGCCGCTGCGATGTCGGCCGGGTCGGCGGCGGCGTCCGGGCCGCTGGTCAGCCGGATCGCGCCGAGGCGGCGTTCGCGCATCGCCTGTACGCCGCCGGTGGCGGGATCGAAGGAGACGGTGCGGCGGGTTAGGATCCGGTCGCCGAACAGCGTTTCGACGGTGGCTTGAGGAATGGCGGCGGCAGAGAGGATGCGCGCGCCGGACGCCATGCCCTGCGTCTCCGCGACGGCGAGCCAGTCGTTGCGCGCGAGTGCGGACGTGGGATCGAGCTTGAAGCCGCGGCCGCCGGCCGAGGCCCAGGTTTCGCCGGAGGTGTCGCGGCGGCGGGCGATGCGGTCGGGGAAGGCGAGCGCGATGGCGATCGCAACCTCTTCTCCCCTCCCGCTTGCGGGAGGGGCCGGGCGATCGCACAGGCCCTCCCCCAGCCCCCCCCGCAAGCGGGAAGGGAGCGAGTTGCGTCCAGCGCTTCGCCAGCTTGCGCCCGCCTTCCGCCCGTGGCCCGCGTTCGCCGCGCCATCGGCGCAGGCGCGATTCGAGATCGGGATCGTTACCGCCAAGACCACGCTCGCCCAGCAGCACCGCTACCTCCGCCGCCGTCTGCGCCAGACCCATTTCGCCGGCGCGGACCAGCATATGGCCGAGCCTCGGCGGCAAGGGCAATTTGGCGATGGCGTGGCCGTGCGGCGTGGGCCGGCCATCCATATCGATCGCATCCAGCGCGGTCAGACGCGTGCGCGCCTCAGCGACGGCGGCGGCAGGGGGTGGATCGAGCCAAGCCAGTATCCGAGGATCGGCGACGCCCCACAGCGCGCAGTCCAGCGTCAGCGCGGAAAGATCGGCCTCCAGTATCTCCGGCGGATCGAAGCGCGGCAGGCCGGCGGTCGCCGCTTCCTCCCACAGACGATAGGCCGTGCCCGGCCCCTGTCGCGCGGCGCGACCGGCGCGTTGCGTGACGGAGGCCTGGCTCGCGCGCTCGGTGACGAGGCGCGTCATGCCCGCCGCGCGATCGTAGCGTGGGCGGCGGGCGAGGCCGGAATCGATCACCACGCGGATGCCGTCCAGCGTCAGGCTGGTTTCAGCGATCGCGGTGGCGAGCACGATCTTGCGGCGGCCATGGGGGTCGGGCTGGATCGCCGCGCGCTGCGCCTGCGGGTCGAGGCTGCCGTGCAGGCGGTGCAGGACGATGGCCTCGCCCAGACCGTCGAGCCGCTCGGCGGTGCGTTCGATCTCGGCCACGCCGGGCAGGAAGGCGAGGATGCCGCCCTGTTCCTCGCGCAGCGCGAGGCGACACGCGGCGGCGACCGAATCCTCGATCCGCGCTTCGGCGGCGCGGCCGATATGCCTGAGGGTCAGCGGGTAGGAACGGCCCTCGCTCTCGATCACCGGTGCGCCAGTCATCAGACCGGAAAAGCGTGCGCCATCGAGCGTCGCGGACATGGCGACGAGGCGCAGATCGGGGCGGAGCGCGCCCTGCACGTCGAGCGCGAGCGCGAGGCCGAAATCGCTGTCGAGGCTGCGTTCGTGGACCTCGTCGAACAGCACCGCCGAGACGCCGGCGAGTTCGGGATCGGACTGGATGCGATTGACGAAGATGCCCTCGGTGACGACTGTCACGCGCGTCTTCGTCGAGCGCTTGCTGTCCATCCGCGTGGCATAGCCATAGGTCTGGCCGGGCGCTTCGCCGGCTTGCCCCGCCATGCGTTCGGCGGCGGCGCGCGCGGCGAGGCGTCGGGGGGAGAGCAGCAGAATCTCGCCGGTGCACCAATCCTCGCCGAGCAAAGCCGGTGCCACCGCAGTCGTCTTGCCGGCGCCGGGCGGGGCGACCAGCACGGCGTTGGGGCAGGAGCGCAAAGCGGCGAGCAAGTCCGGCAGGACGGTGTGGATCGGCAGCAAGGTCACGCCGCTCCTGTCGCACGATCCGGCGGTCCTCGGACAGCCGCATTTTCAGCCGGTCACGTCCTAGTATCTCACGATATCGCGATGCTAAGCTGCGCTGCACAACGGAGAATCTGCGTGGCCGGACACGATCATCATCACGGCCATGGGCATGGCCACGGGCATTCGCACGGCCGTGAGGAGGGGGCGCATGGCGGCGGCGGCCATCACGGCCACGATCATTCCGTTCCCACCAATTTCAGTCGCGCCTTTGCGATCGGCATCGCGCTCAACCTCGGCTTCGTGATCGTCGAGGCAGGCTATGGCTTCGCGGCGAACTCGGTCGCGTTGCTGGCCGATGCCGGGCACAACCTGTCCGACGTGCTGGGGCTGGCGGTGGCCTGGGCCGGCGCGGCGCTGGCGGCGCGGCCGCCGTCGAAGCGCTTCACCTACGGCCTGCGCGGATCGTCGATCCTTGCCGCCTTGCTCAACGCGCTGCTGCTGATGGTCGCGCTGGGCGCGATCGTGCTGGAGGCGGTGCAGCGCTTCGGCGAACCGGCCGGGGTGATGGGGCCGACGGTGGCGGTGGTCGCGGGCGTCGGCATCGTCGTCAACGGCGTGACGGCGTGGCTGTTCGCTAGCGGGCGCAAGGGCGACATCAACATTCGCGGCGCGTTCCTGCACATGGCGGCCGATGCGCTGGTGTCGGCGGGCGTCGTGGTGGCGGGGCTGGTGATCTGGCGCACCGGGCTCGGCTGGATCGATCCGGCGGTGAGCCTGGTGATCGCGGCGTTGATCTTCTGGCAGACCTGGGGCCTGCTGCGCGAGTCGGTCGAGATGTCGCTGGACGCGGTGCCGCGCGGGATCGATTTCGATCGCGTGGACGAGGCATTGTGCGGACTGGATGGCGTCGCGCGCGTGCACGATCTGCACATCTGGCCGATGAGCACGACCGAGCCGGTGCTGACCGCGCATCTGGTGATGCCGGGCGGCGTGCCGGGCGACGGCTTCCTCGCCAGTGCCAAGACGATGCTGCACGACCGCTTCGGCATCGGCCATGCGACGTTGCAGGTCGAGACGGACGGCGCCTGCCTGGGATGCGAGAGCGGGGTCTGAGCCGATGCTCTACCTGATCGCCAAGGCATTGATCTCCGGCGCACTGATCGCCGTCGCATCCACGCTGGCCAAGCGTTATCCCGGCTTCGGCGCGCTCATCGCCTCGCTGCCGTTGGTGTCGGTGCTGGGCATGATCTGGCTGTGGCACGACCGGCCCGACGCGGAGAACATGGCCGCGCATGCCGGGGCGACGTTCTGGTACGTGCTGCCCTCGCTGCCGATGTTCCTGCTCATCCCCGCCCTGCTGCGGCACGGCGTGGGCTTTTGGGTCGCACTGGCGGCGGGATGCTGCCTGACGATATCGCTGTATGCGATCATGACCTGGCTGGCCCCGCGCTTCGGACTGCACCTCTGAGCGCGTCGGCGCGAATGGCCGGGTCGCTACCTCAATAGGCCCGCGCGGTCGCGAACTCGACCGCTTCGACCATCGCATCCTTCGCCTGGCCGTTGGCGAACCCGCCCAGAGCGTCGATCGCGCGCTGGCCGTAATGGCGGGCGCGGGCGAGCGTGTCGTCGATCGCGCGGGTCGACCGGATCAGCGAGACGGCGTGGGCGAAATCCTCGTCGCGGGCGCGGTGGCCTTCCATCGCGGCCTTCCAGAACACGCGGTCTTCCGGGTTGCCGCGCGCATAAGCGAGGATGACGGGCAGGGTGGCCTTGCCTTCGCGGAAATCGTCGCCGGCATCCTTGCCCATCGTGCCCGCGTCGGAGACGTAATCGATCGCGTCGTCGACCAGCTGGAACGCGATGCCGAGGTTGCGGCCATAGGCGTCGAGCGCGGCTTCCTCCGCCTCCGGGCGTTCGGCGACGACGGCGGAGATGCGGCAGGCGGCGGCGAACAGAGCGGCGGTCTTCGCGCCGATGATGTCGAGATAGCGCTCCTCGGTCGTCTCGACGCGGCGCGCGGCGGTGAGCTGGTGGACCTCGCCTTCCGCGATCACGGCCGAGGCGTTGGAGAGGATTTTCAGCACCTTCAGGCTGCCGTCCTCGACCATCAGTTCGAAGCTGCGGCTGAACAGGAAATCGCCGACCAGCACGCTGGCGGGATTGCCCCAGATCAGGTTCGCGGTGCGCTTGCCGCGGCGCAGGTCGCTGCCATCCACCACATCGTCGTGCAGCAACGTGGCGGTGTGGATGAATTCGACCGACGCCGCGAGCTTGTGATGGCGCGTGCCGGTATAGCCGAGCAGCCGTGCACTCGCGAGCGTCAGCATCGGGCGCATGCGCTTGCCGCCGCCGGCGATCAGGTGACCGGCCAGTTCGGGGATCAGCGGGATCTGCGATTCCATCCGCGACAGGATCACGGCGTTGACCAGATTCATGTCGCCCGCGACCAGCCGGACCATCGGGTCGAGCGAGGGGGCGGGGTTTTTGTCGATGCGGTGGATGGTGGCGCTCATCGTGGCGCCGATGTGGCGGGGCGGGCGCACAAAGGCAACCCCAACTCGGTCCGACCGGGCTTGCGCATGGGGCGCGACGCCCGCAAAAGGCGGCGAAACTTCGCTTCAGGAGGGGCTGTGACCGACGAAACGCTGAGCGGCTATCGCCAGAGCATCGACAATATCGATGCGGCGCTCGTCTTCCTGCTCGCCGAACGCTTCAAGGTCACGCAGGCGGTGGGGCGCTACAAGGCGGCGACCGACCTGCCGCCGGCCGATCCGACGCGCGAGGAAGCACAGATCGCGCGGCTGCGCGGGTTGGCGAAGGATGCGAACCTGGATCCCGAATTCAGCGAGAAGTTCCTGCGGTTCATCATCGACGAGGTGATCCGCCATCACGAGAAGCTCGCGGCCGAAGGTTAGCGCGAACACGGCACGTGGCGATACCCACGGGGACCGGCGGTGCGATGATCGACAGCGGCTTGGCCATGTCGCGGTGCCGTTCGCCGGCACCGCGGCGGCCGGGGTGGCGTCACCTCTTCCGCTTGTCGCCTATGCGCCGACAGGCCGAGCGCTTGAGCGCTTACGCGTTCGGGCGCAGGTCGCTTACGCCGAGAGTCGAAATGTCCACGGTCTCGAGCAGTTGATCGGCAACGCCAAGCAGGCTGGCCCAATACGCGAGCATTCCGGCATCCTCGCAGAACTTGGCGGCGGCGCGGATGTGCGCGACGCATTCCATGATCGTATTCTCGTCCATCCTGCCCACTCCAGTACCGCCGCGTAAGTTGCGACTCTTTCAGCGATACGTCTTCAACCTAACGCAATTTCGTGCCCGTTGGCACCTTTTTCGTACAGATCCGACAGGTAGACCTCGAACTTGTGATGCGCACTGGCGGTCAGGCGGAACGACGTGGTGACGAGGGCGCTGTTGCCGCCATCCTCATATTCCAGCAGCCCCTCGGCGGCGAGCGCGCGGATCCAGCGCGATCCGGTGGCGAGCGAGATGCCGGCCCAGGCATGCGCCTTGGCGATGGTGATCAGCGACCCTTCCGCCTCGCAGATATAGGCGGCGAGCAGCAGGTCCCAGGCATGATCGGTGAACAGGTCGGCACCGAAGGTCTGCGCACGTTGACGTCGACTGTCGAACACCAGGCGAGCGACGAGCAGCAGCTTGTGCGGCGACACCCAATCCTCGGGCATCAGGCTCTGTTCGAGATGGATCTCGATCCGCGGTGCGTCCGGCGTGCCGATCGAACGCAGCTGGTTGCGCACCCAGATGTTCGACCCATCGGCGCGGGCCAGGCGTTTGTCGGTGACGATCGGCTCGCCATCAGCAACGATTTTGGCGACGAGCCCCGCACACCGCGCGCGATCGCCCAGGGCCGTGATATCCAGCGCATTGACGCCGACCATGCTCTTGGTCTCGCGCATCGTCGCCGAGAACGTGTCATCGGCCTCCAGGATCGTACCGGAAGCATCGATCACAATTCTACCCGCATTCTTCATGAACAACTTTCGTCGTGGCGTGCCAGCCAAACAAATGATGTTCCGAATACATTGGGCTACGTGAGAAATCCATAACCGATCGCTATGACGACTTGCGCTCTGGCCTGCCCGACGATCGGTTAGCTGGCGTCAGGGCAAGTCGCTGGTGGCGGCGATGACCGCTCTCATACCGTCTTCGACGACGCTCAGGCCGTGCGCGCTGAGGTGCACCTCACCAGCCCGTTCGAACGCCAGCGCCTCGGCTACCAGCGCCCCGATCCAACGCGCGGCGACGCTCGGCGCGACCGTGGTCTGATCGCAGAGTTCGCGCCGGCTCATGCCGCGTCCTTCCGCCTGAGCGACGTAAAGCGCCTTCAGGAAATCGAGCGCGGGATCGGGAATGAAGGCGGGGGGCAGGCGACCGGTCAGCGCACGGCGGGCGATGATCGAGCGTCGCGCCTCTTGTACCAGTCGCTCGCGTGTCGGCGCGTCGTGATCCTGCGCGCCGCTGTCCGGTGTCCCGCCCGTCATACGCCCCTCCGTCCGATGCGCAGGTGTCCCCTCCCGCACGCCGGAATCGGTTCATCTCACAAATGTCGAGCGGCGTCCTCGATAAATATCGGGCTTGTAAAAAATTGACATCGTTAGACAAAAAAAGGGGCCCGGTCGCCCGAGCCCCTTTCTTGTCTTCGACCAAGCGAACGGCTCAGTCGCGATCCCCCGTCAGGAACGCCGGGGCAAATTCCGGCGCGGGGCCGTTATCGTCCGAACGCTCGGCGCGCGGCGCGCGCTCGCCGCCACCATCGCGGCGGGGCCCACGGCCACCATCGCCGTCACGGCGCGGGCCGCGATCGCCACGGCCTTCACCGCGACCGCCGCCATCACCACGTGGACCACGACCGCCATCGCCGTCACGACGCGGACGATCGCCACGCGGACGATCGCCGCCTTCGCGGGTTTCGCGCGCCGGGCGTGTGTCTTCCAGCTCGGCACCGGTTTCCTGATCGACGACGCGCATCGACAGGCGAACCTTGCCGCGCGGATCGATCTCGAGAACCTTGACCTTCACGGCCTGGCCTTCCGAAAGAACGTCGGAAACCTTCTCGGTGCGCTCGTTGCGGATTTCCGACACGTGGACGAGGCCGTCCTTGCCGCCCATGAAGTTCACGAACGCGCCGAAATCGACCAGATTGACGACCTTGCCGTCATAGACCTTGCCGACTTCCGCTTCTTCCACGAGGCCCTTGATCCACTTGATCGCGGCTTCGATCTGCGCGTGATCGTTGGACGAAACCTTGATCACGCCCTCGTCGTCGATGTCGACCTTGGCGCCGGTCTGCGCGACGATCTCGCGGATCACCTTGCCGCCGGTGCCGATGACTTCACGGATCTTCGACTTGTCGATCGTGATCGTCTCGATGCGCGGAGCGTGCGAGGACAGTTCCTCACGGGTGTGATCCAGCGCCTTGGCCATTTCGCCCAGGATATGCGCCCGGCCTTCCTTGGCCTGTGCCAGTGCCTGGCCCATGATCTCTTCGGTGATGCCGGCGATCTTGATGTCCATCTGCATCGTGGTGATGCCTTCGGACGTGCCGGCGACCTTGAAGTCCATGTCGCCCAGGTGATCCTCGTCGCCCAGGATGTCGGACAGGACGGCGAAGTCCTTGCCTTCCAGGATCAGGCCCATTGCGATGCCCGAAACCGGGCGCTTCAGCGGCACGCCGGCATCCATCATCGACAGCGAACCGCCGCAGACCGTCGCCATCGACGAGGAGCCGTTGCTCTCCGTGATGTCGCTGAGGACGCGGATCGTGTAGGGGAAATCCTCCTTCGAGGGCAGCACGGGGTGCAGCGCGCGCCAGGCGAGCTTGCCATGGCCGACTTCACGACGGCCCGGCGCACCGAAGCGGCCGACTTCGCCGACCGAATAGGGCGGGAAGTTGTAGTGCAGCATGAAGTTTTCGTAGCTGAGGCCGTTCAGGCCGTCGATCATCTGCTCCGCGTCGCGCGTGCCCAGCGTGGTGGTGCAGATCGACTGAGTCTCGCCGCGCGTGAACAAGGCCGAGCCGTGCGTACGCGGCAGGAAGTGCACCATCGCTTCGATCGGACGGATCTGCGTGGTGGTGCGGCCGTCGATGCGCTTGCCGTCCTTCAGGATGGCACCGCGGACGATTTCCGCTTCCAGCTTCTTCATCAGCTTGCCGGCGGCCATCTGGTCCTGCGGGGCGGCGTCCGAGAACGCATCCTTGCCCTTGGCGCGGGCGGCGTTCAGCAGATCCGAACGCTTGGACTTGTCGGTCACCTTATAGGCGGCGGCGATGTCCTTGCCGATCAGCTTCTTCAGCTTGTCCTTGGCGGCCGACAGGTCAGCCTGCTCGGCCATTTCCCACGGCTCCTTGGCGGCGACTTCGGCCAGATCGATGATCAGGTTCGCGGCTTCGCGGCACGCCTTGTGGGCGAACTGCACGGCACCGAGCATGACCTCTTCCGAAAGCTCCTTGGCTTCGGATTCGACCATCATCACGGCGTTGCCGGTGGCGGCGACGACGAGGTCGAGTTCGCCTTCCTTGATCTGGTCGAGCGTCGGGTTGAGGATGTACTCGCCGTCGATGTAGCCGACGCGCGCGGCGCCGATCGGGCCCATGAACGGCACGCCCGAGATGGTGAGCGCGGCCGATGCGGCGACCATCGCCAGCATGTCCGGCTCGTTCTCGCCATCATAGCTCAGCACCTGGGCGATGACGTTGATTTCGTTGTAGAAGCCTTCCGGGAAGAGCGGACGGATCGGGCGATCGATCAGGCGGCTGGTCAGCGTTTCCTTTTCGGTCGCGCCGCGCTCACGCTTGAAGAAGCCACCGGGGATGCGGCCGGCCGCGGAATACTTTTCCTGATAGTGAACGGTGAGCGGGAAGAAATCCTGCCCTTCCTTCACGGTGCGTGCGGCGGTGACGGCGCACAGGACGACGGTTTCGCCCAGCGTGGCGAGCACGGCGCCATTGGCCTGGCGTGCGACGCGGCCGGTTTCCAGCGTGAGCGTCTTGCCGCCCCACTGGGTGCTTACGGTTTTGGTATCGAACATTGTGTTTCCTTCAACGCCAACGGCCAGATGCCGTTGGGGCCTATGTGCGAACCAATGTTGGTTCGACTTCATTTCCACAGCCGTTCGGGCTGAGCTTGTCGAAGCCTAAGCCCGTACCCTTCGACAAGCTCGGGGCGAACGGTGGTGGTGTTGCCGGGCAGGGTGGCCGAATTGCCGCCATGCCCGAAAAGCGAAACGGCCCCCTTTCGGGAGCCGTCCGTTGTTGATTGGGGTTACTTGCGCAACCCAAGCTTGGCGATCAGATCGGTGTAGCGCTGGCCGTCCTTGTGACGGAGATAATCCAGCAACGAGCGACGCTTGTTGACCATCATCAGCAGCCCGCGGCGCGAATGGTTGTCCTTCTTGTGCGTCTTGAAATGCTCGGTCAGGTTGCGGATGCGCTCGGTGAGGATCGCGACCTGAACTTCGGTGGAACCGGTGTCGCCGGTGGCGCGGCCGTGATCCTTGACCAGCGCGTCCTTGCGCTCTGCGGTAATCGTCATGTGTGTTCTTCCTTCGACATCAATCCAGATTGAAGCCCCGGACGACACGGACCTCATGGTCCTGAACCGCTACCAGCGCGACCGGAGTGTTCCCGATGCACGCGAAATATTGGCCATCGTCTGCGGCGATCCCGACCAAAACACGCCCCTGTCGGAGCGCCCCTGCCTGGTCGGGGGTGAGAGGAAGGGCCGGGATGTCGTCCAGCGCCGCCCTCAAGGGCAAAGTTACGTCTTCTAGCGCGCGTGCCATAGCCAATTCGGTCAGTTTGTCCAGCGATATCGCGTGTTCGAGGTCGAACGGCCCGGCCTTGGTGCGGCGGAGCATGGTGACGTGCCCGACCGTGCCGAGCGCGATGGCGATGTCGCGCGCCAGGCTGCGGATATAGGTGCCCTTGGAGACATGGGCGGTGAGGGTGACCTCGTCTACCGTCGCCCCGGCGGAGGCCGGGGCCGCCGCGTTCGGGGCAAACGTCACGCCATGCTTTTCAACGGCCGTGGCCTCCGCCGGGGCGACGTCGAGCGCGTGGATCGTCACCGATCGACTCGCCAACACGACCACTTCCCCCGCGCGCGCCAGATCGTAGGCGCGCTGCCCATCCACCTTCAGCGCGGAATAGGCCGGCGGTATTTGCTCGATCGGCCCGGTGAAGAGCGGCAGCACCGCCGCGATCTCCAACATGCTCGGACGCACCCCACTGGCGCCAACTTCGACACCTTCCAGATCCAGCGTATCCGTCTGCACCCCGAACCGGATCGTGAACTCGTATATCTTGTCGCTGTCGAGCATGCGGCCAGCCAGCTTGGTCGCCTCGCCGACCGCGATCGGCAGCACCCCGGTCGCCAACGGATCGAGCGTGCCGCCGTGCCCGACCTTGACCTTGTCGTATCCGCCTTGGCGCAGCGCGCGTTTCACCGCCGACACGCCCTGCGTCGATCCAAGCCCCAACGGCTTGTCGAGAATGATCCAGCCATGCATTCCGGATCAGCCCCGCGACGCGCGGAAGGCTTCGGAAAAATGCCGCCGGCACAACGCGACATAACGGTCGTTGCCGCCGATCTCGGTCTGCCGCCCCTCGGCGACCGGATCTCCGCTGGCATCGACGCGCAGGTTCATCGTCGCCTTGCGCCCGCATACGCAGACCGATTTGATCTCGACCAGCGAATCCGCGATCGCCAGCAACCGCGCGGATCCTTCGAACAACTGCCCTTGGAAATCGGTGCGCAACCCGTAGGCAAGCACCGGCACGTTGTGCACGTCCGCCAGTTCGGCGAGCTGATCGACCTGTTTGGCGGTCAGGAACTGGGCCTCATCGACCAGCACGCAGGCCGGCAACGCCTCGCCCTCGCGGTGGACGATCGCGAGCAGATCGGTGTCGCGCTCGAACGCGATGGCGTTTTCGTGCAGACCGATGCGCGACGTGATCGTGCCCGCGGCGAACCGATCGTCTACGCCCGCGGTGAGCAGCACCGTCCGCATGCCGCGCTCGCGATAATTGAAATCGGCCTGCAACAGGTTGGTCGATTTGCCCGCGTTCATCGACGCGTAGTAGAAATAGAGCTTGGCCATCAGGTGAGCGTTTCGATTTCAATAGGGGCACCGGTGCCGCTTTTGGCTTCGATACCGCGATCGAACGTGGCGAACGCTCCGATTTTCGCTGCGGATGCCAAATGGATCATATCTGCCAGATCGGCACCCTCGCGATAACGGCCGATAGCCCACAAAACGATTGGCAGCCGCGCCACAATAACGCCGTTGAGGTTAACGACCAGCTGAAGTGCATCGGCCACCTCGGCCCGTGGGAAACGATACCGACTTTGTAGAACCCATCCCGTTTCAAGCAAAACACTTAGCGATACGAAAAGCGGCGCCCGAAGCATCAGCGCCCGCGCTGCCGCCACCTGTGCGTCGTCGTCATCCAGCACCAGCCGCAGAATGACGTTGGTATCGACGGCTATCAACCTTCGTCGCGCTCATGCCAGAGCCGGTCGAAGTCCACGGTCATGTCCTCGATCGCGACAGAAGGCCCGAAATATTTTGGCATGCGTTTGCGGAACTCGTCATAACTGATGGTTTCGCGCGGCAGTTCGGGCGCATCGAGCACGATACGTCGGCCGACCCGAGACAAGATCAGCTTCTCACCGGCTTTCAATTGTAAGGCATCGCGAACGTCTTTCGGAATGACGATCTGACCCTTTGACGAAATAGAAATCTCGATGCTCATGCTGGTAAGATGCGTCTTACCGCGCCCGGTGTCAATCCTCGGCGCTGCTCGTCAAATCCCGCGCAACCTTCGGATCGCGCAGCAGCTTGTCGATATGGCTCCCCTCGTCGAAGCTTTCGTCGGCGAGGAATTTTAGCTTCGCAGCGTACTTCATCTGCACCCGAGCGGCGACTTCCCGCTGGAGGTAGGCGGTGTTCGTACGCAGCGCCTTCAGCACCTTTTCCTCGTCCTTGCCGAGCAATGGCTTGATGAACACGGTTGCGTGGCGGAGGTCGGGCGACATGCGCACTTCGGTGACCGTGACCATGTGCTTGGCCAGCGTCTCGTCATGCACATCGCCGCGCGCAAGGATATCGCTCAGCGTGTGACGCATCTGTTCGCCCACGCGCAGGACGCGGACGGAGCGGGCTTCCGGGGTTTCGGCAGACTTCATATTGGAAACCTTAGCCCTCTCCCGCAAGAACGAGAGAGGGCTTTTAGATTACAGCGTTCGTTCGCGAAGTTCGACTTCGAACGTCTCGAGGAAGTCGCCCGCCTTGATGTCCACGAAGTTCTGCGTGAACGTCACGCCGCATTCCAGGCCGGCGCGCACTTCGGCGACATCGTCCTTGAAGCGACGCAGCGAGGCGATCTCGCCTTGGTAGATGATGACATCCGCCCTGGTGATACGCGCCTTGAGCGCCTTGCGGATGATCCCCTCGGTGACCAGGATACCGGCCGCCTTGCCGTGCTTGCCGGCCGAGAAGACCTCGCGGATTTCGGCGCGGCCGACGACCGTTTCGAACGCCTCGGGGCCGAGTTCGCCCGCCATGCCGGCGCGGATCTCGTCGGTCAGCGTGTAGATCACGTCGTAATATTTGAGCGCGACCTTCTGACGTTCGGCGATCTCGCGCGCCTTGGCATTGGCGCGGACGTTGAAGCCGATGATCGGCGCGCCGGACGCCCCAGCAAGAGTCACGTCGCTCTCGGTGATCCCGCCGACGCCGGCATGCAGCACGCGCGCCTTGATCAGATCGGTCGAGATCTTGTTGATCGCATTCACGATCGCCTCGACCGACCCTTGCGTGTCGGCCTTGACCACCAGCGGATATTCGATCGCCTGCTTTTCCTTCAGCGCCGAGAACATCGATTCCAGGCTCGCCGGACCACCGCCGGTGCGCTTGGAGGTGATGACGCCCTGACGATAATCGGCGACCTCACGGGCACGCGCCTCGTTCTCGACCACCGACAGCGGATCGCCCGCGCGGGGCACGCCGGAGAGCCCGAGCACCTCGATCGGCATCGACGGACCCGCTTCCTTGATCTGCTGTCCCTTGTCGTTGGTCATCGCGCGGACCTTGCCGCTTTCCGCACCCACGACGAAGATGTCGCCGACCTTTAGCGTACCGCGGTTCACGAGGATCGTCGCGACCGGGCCACGGCCCTTGTCGAGCTTCGCCTCGATCACGGTGCCCTCGGCCGGGCGATCGGGATTGGCCTTCAGTTCGAGCAGTTCGGCCTGCAGCTGGATCTTCTCGATCAGCTCGTCGAGCCCGGTCTTCTGCAGTGCGGAGACTTCCACGTCCTGCACGTCGCCCGACATCTCCTCGACGATCACCTCATACTGCAGCAGTTCCTCGCGGACCTTCTGCGGATTGGCACCGTGCTTGTCGACCTTGTTGATCGCCACGATCATCGGCACGCCGGCCGCCTTGGTATGATTGATCGCTTCGATCGTCTGCGGCTTTATGCTGTCGTCCGCCGCCACCACGAGCACGACGATGTCGGTCACGTTGGCGCCGCGCTGGCGCATTTCGGTAAACGCTTCATGGCCCGGCGTATCGAGGAACGTGATCTTCGACTTGTCCTTCAGCGTGACCTGATAGGCGCCGATATGCTGCGTGATGCCGCCGGCCTCGCCCCTGACCACATCGGTGCCGCGCAGGGCATCGAGCAGCGAAGTCTTGCCGTGATCGACATGGCCCATGATCGTGACGACCGGAGGACGCGGCTTCGCGTTCTCATCGACATCCTCATGCGTGTCGTTGGTCAGGTCAATATCGGAATCGGCGACGCGGACGATGTTGTGGCCGAATTCGGTGACCAGCAGCTCCGCCGTGTCCTGATCGATCGTCTGAGTCATCGTGACGGGCATGCCCATCTTGAACAGCGTCTTGACCAGATCCGCGCCCTTTTCGGCCATGCGATTGGCGAGTTCCTGGACGGTGATCGCTTCCGGCACGACGACGTCGCGAATCTGCTTGGCCTGGGCCTCGCGCGGGCCGCCGAGACGACGGTTTTCCTTCTCACGCGCACGTTTCAGCGCGGCGAGCGAGCGCGCACGGGCACCATCGCCATCGTTCAGCGCACGATTGACGGTCAGCTTGCCGCCACGACGTTCGTCGCCGGTGCGGCCGCGCGACGGCGTCTGCTGCGGACGCTGCAGCGTCTCGCCGGCGCGCTTGATCGGACTGCCCGGGTTTGCCGGGGCCGAGGGCGACGCGGTCGTGCTGGCCGGGGTCTTTTCCTCGGGCGCGGCGACCGGAGCGGGCGCTGGCTTGGGACGCTCGGGGCGCGGCACGGGCGTGAAGCGACGCGGCGCGGGCATGCTCGGATCCAGCCCGAACGTCAAAGGCGGAGGCGGCGCAGGCGGCGGCGGTGGGGCCACCGGCTCCGGCGCTGGGGCGGCGTCCGGCGCGGCCGCGGCAGGTGCCGCGGCGACTTCGACCGGGGCGGCCGCCGGCTGCGGCGTTGGGTCCGGTGCTGCGGGGCTGTCGGCGGCATCACCGGCGCGGCGTGCTTCCTCCGCCCGCTTGCGTTCGGCTTCCTGCGCCTCGGCACGATCGCGCTCTTCGCGACGGCGCGTTTCCTCCAGGGCGTTCATGCGCGCCTCGTCGGCTTCGCGCAGCAGCTTGGTCTGCAGTTCCTGGCGGGACAGCAGCGAGTTGGCGGGTGACTGGGCCGGCGCGGGCGCGGGCGGCGGCGGCGCGGGCGGTGCCGCGACCGGTGCCGGAGCGGCTTCCTCGACGGCCGGCGCTTCCTGCGCGGCGCCAGGCCCCAGGATACGGCGGCGCTTCACTTCCACGACCACGGTGTTCGAACGGCCATGGCTGAAGCTCTGCTTCACCTTGCCCGTCTCGACCGTGCGCTTCAGCCCCAGCGGCGCGCGCATGCCCAGTTTCGGCTTTTCGTTGTCGGTATCGCTCACTCGTATTCCTCGTAATGTTCGGTGGCCGAATTTTCACCGGCCTCCGTGGGGGACGCCGATGCGCCCTGCGAGGCCGTTTCGCAAGGCGTGGAAATTGGGTCAGGGCCGATGAAATGCAGCCAGCGGTCGAGCGTTTCACGCACGCGCTTTGCAGCATCGGGATCAGTCAGGCCGATATGTACCACATTCTGCCTGCCCAGTGCCACGGCCAATATGGTGCGCGGGACAGGCAGAACCAAGCCCCTGACGTCTTCGCCCTCGCGATCGGAGCCGACGCGCCATGCCTGATCGAGCTTGCGGTTGCCGTCCGTGCCGGCATCACAGGCATGGAGCAGCAGGTGCAGCTTGCCGGAACGCGCGGCCGTTTCGATCTTCTCGGCACCGGAGAACAGTCCGCCGGAGCGCGATTCGAGGCCGAGTCGATCGAGCGCTGCGCGTTCCAGTGCGGCTTCGATCTTGGCGGGGAGATCGTTGGGAATCGCTATCGGTCCGATTTTGAACGCGCGGGCCAGCGCGCCCCTCAGCTTGCCCTTCAGAATGGCGGTTTCGAGTTCGGCCCTGGTCACGCCGATCCATGCGCCACGGCCGGGGGCCTTGGCGCGAACGTCGGGCAGCACATCGCCGTCCGGGCTGAGCGCAAGCCGCACGAGCGCGGCGCGCGGCGCGCGGTCGCCGAGCAGAATGCAGCGGCGGATGGGGTCGGCGGCGGTCATGCCGGGTTCACTCGACAACTGCCGGCATGCTGAACCTGTTTTAAAATCCAGGTGCGATCAGCTGATTCAGGGACGGTGTCCGGCTGACCGACGAGCGCGCATGGATCCTGAAACGCTTTCAGGATCACGGAAACGCGTACGGGTACGTAGACCCCGGAACAGGTCCGGGGTGACGAAGCGTTCGCGGATGGCTGAAGCCCTAGCGCCTCATCGTGGGGGAACCGCATGCGCGTCCTCCCTTTTCGGCGCGTCACGGTCGGCGATCAGCTGACCGCCCGCGCCGTAATTCTCCGTGCTCACTTCCTCGATCACGATCTGCACCGCTTGCGGGTTCTTGCCGAGGCGCGCGACCAGGCTGGCGGTGACGTCGGCGACGATCCCAGCTTTCTGGTCGCGGCTCGCCGAGCCCGAGATGCGGATGCTGACGAACGGCATCAGGCTTTCGCGTCCTCATCCACGGCTTCGTCTTCGAACCAGTGCGCACGGGCAGCCATGATGATCTCGTTGCCCTGCTCGTCGCTCAGGCCATATTCGCCGAGTACGCCGCCCTTGTCCTCGGGGCGCTTGTTCTCGGTTTCGGCGCGGCGACGCTGTTCCTGACGCTTCTTCTGGACCAGTTCGTCGGTCGCCAGATCGGCGAGATCGTCGAGCGTGAGGATGCCGGCCTTGCCCAAAGTGACGAGCATCGCCTCGTTGAGGTGCGGCAGCGCGGCGAGGTCGTCCGATACGCCCATCTCGCGACGCGTGGCGCGGTTGGCTTCCTCGCGGCGCTCCAGCGCTTCGGTGGCGCGGCTTTGCAGCTCGGCGGCGAGATCTTCGTCGAAACCTTCGATCGTCGCGATTTCGGCGGCCTCGACATAGGCGACCTCTTCCAGCGCGCCAAAGCCTTCGGCGACGAGCAGCTGGGCCAGCGTCTCATCGACGTCCAGCTCGGTCTGGAACATCTCGGTGCGCTCGAGAAATTCCTTCTGGCGCTTCTCGGACGCATCGGCCTCGGTCAGGATGTCGATCGCCTTGCCGGTCAACTGGCTGGCGAGGCGCACGTTCTGGCCACGACGGCCGATCGCGAGGCTGAGCTGATCGTCGGGGACGACGACCTCGATGCGATCCTCTTCCTCGTCGATCACGACGCGCGATACGCTGGCGGGCTGAAGCGCGTTGACGACGAAGGTCGCGGTGTCCGGCGACCAGGGGATGATGTCGATCTTCTCGCCCTGCATTTCCTGCACGACGGCCTGCACGCGACTGCCCTTCATGCCGACGCAGGCGCCGACCGGATCGATCGAGGAATCATGCGAGATGACGCCGATCTTGGCGCGCGAGCCCGGATCGCGCGCGGCGGCCTTGATCTCGATGATGCCGTCGTAGATTTCCGGCACTTCCTGCGCGAACAGCTTCTTCATGAAATCGGGGTGGGCGCGGCTGAGGAAGATTTGCGGCCCACGATTTTCGCGGCGGACGTTGAGGATCAGCGAACGGATGCGATCGTTGACGCGCACCACCTCGCGCGGAATTTGCGCGTCGCGGCGAATCACGCCTTCCGCACGGCCCAGATCGACCACGACGTGACCAAACTCGACGCGCTTGACCACGCCGGTAATGATCTCACCCATGCGATCCTTGAATTCCTCGAACTGGCGCTCGCGCTCGGCATCGCGGACCTTCTGGAAGATCACCTGCTTGGCGGCCTGCGCGGCGATGCGGCCGAATTCGATCGGGGGCAGCGGATCGACGATGTAATCGCCGACGACCGCACCGGCCTGAAGCTTCTGCGCTTCCTTCAGGTTCACCTGCTTGAAATAATCGTCGACCGCCTCGACCACTTCGACGACGCGCCACAAGCGCAGGTCGCCGGTCTGGCCGTCCAGCTTGGCGCGGATGTCGTTCTCGGCACCGTAACGCGAGCGGGCGGCACGCTGGATCGCGTCCTCCATCGCCTCGATCACGATCGCCTTGTCGATCATCTTCTCGGTCGCGACGGCATTCGCGATGGCGAGCAATTCGGCCTTGTTGGCGGAAACGGCGCTGAGAGCCATGATTTATCCTTCGTCCTTGATATCGGCGCTTTCCAGCGCCTCTTCGTCTGTGTCTTCGATGTCGTCGGTGTCTTCGATCTCTTCTTCCTCGACGCCGTCGAGCGAAAGCGGGCGCGTCGCGGCGATCAGCGCATCGGTCAGCACCAGCTTGGCGTTGCCGACCTGCTCGAACCCGATCGTCATCAGGCCATGCTTCGGCAGGTCGATCGTGATCCAGTCGCCTTCAACGCCCTTGAGCGTTCCGGTGAGCACCTTGCGGCCTTCGATCGGCGCGGCGAGGTGGATGCGCGCTTCGTAATCCGCCCAGTCGGCGAAATCCTTGAGTCGCGTCAGCGGGCGATCGATGCCCGGCGAGGAGACTTCGAGACGATATTCGCTCTCGATCGGGTCCTCGGCATCCATCACATCGGAGATGCGGCGCGACAGTTCGGCGCAATCGTCGATCGTCAACTGGCGCGTGTCCGGGCGCTCGGCCATCACCTGCAGAGTGATGTCGCCCGCGCCGCCGAACAGCTTCACACGCACGAGATCGAAGCCGAGGGCCTCGGCTTCGGGTGCGATCAGCGCGGTCAGTTTGGCGATGTCGGCCAAGTATGTTCCAGACATGAGAGTCAGACAAAGAGGAGCGGCGCCGGAACCGGGTGGCTCCAGCCTCTTCACCTGACGATGTAGAGAGTGAGCGCGATATAGTCCGGTCATGGCGTGGTGGCAAGCGCTCACCATGGTATGTAATTTTCCGTTGCTGGTCTGTGCGGCCTCGCGAACCCCGGAACAAGTCCGGGGTGGCGGGGGTATGGCTGCAAAGATCCGGAGAAATTCGATGAAGTCCAGTTTTCTGCTCGCCGGCCTGATGGTCGGTACCGCTTGCTCCGCCGCGCCGCAGGGGGACGTCCCGGCTGCAAATGCGAGCAAGCCGTTCAACGAAACCGTCGTCGCCGATTTCGATTCGCCCTGGGCGATGACGTTCCTGCCCGACAAGCGCATGCTGGTGACGGAGAAGACCGGCGCGATGCTGCTCGTCTCGGCGGATGGAAAGACGCGGCAGACGGTGGCGACCATCGGCGTCGATTCGGCCGGGCAGGGCGCGTTGATGGACGTGGTGCTCGCGCCCGATTTTGCGTCGAGCAAGCGGGTTTATTTCAGCTATTCTGCGGCCGGAGAGGGCGGCAAGGGCGTGGTGCTGGCGCGCGGACGGCTGCGCGCAGATGGCAGCGGCGGTGAGCGGCTCGGCGAGATCGAGGTGCTGTTCCGCGCGACTCCGTTCGTTTCGGGCAACGGCCATTATTCCGGGCGCATCGCCTTCTCGCCGGACGGAAAATATCTGTTCTTCTCCAATGGCGAGCGGCAGAAGTTCGATCCGGCGCAGGATCCGAAATCCACGCTCGGCAAGGTGCTGCGCCTGACCCTGGACGGCAAGCCGGCGCCGGGCAATCCGCTCGCCGCGCAGGGGTTCAACCCGGCGATCTGGTCGTACGGCCACCGCAACCTGCTCGGCATCGCATTCGATGCGCAGGGTAATTTGTGGGAACAAGAGATGGGTCCAAAGGGCGGCGACGAGGTCAATCTGATCCAGCCGGGCAAGAATTACGGCTGGCCAAAGGCGTCGAACGGCAGCCATTACGACGGCCGCGACATCCCCGATCACACGCCTGGCGACGGGTTTGAGGCCCCAAAGGTGTCGTGGAATCCGGTGATCTCGCCGGGTGGGCTGATGATCTATTCGGGCGATCTGTTCCCGGCCTGGAAGGGCGATGCGTTCATCGGCGGTCTGTCGAGCAAGGCGCTGATCCGCGTCGATCTCGACGGCACGAACGCGAAGAAGGGCGGGCAATGGGACATGGGTGCCCGCATCCGCGAGGTCGAGCAGGGACCGGACGGTGCGATCTACGTGTTGGAAGATGGTGCGGATGGATCGCAGGGGCGGTTGATCAAGCTGACGCCAAAGGTTTGACCCTCCCAAATATCGTCATCCCGGCGAAGGCCGGGATATTAAGCGGTTCATGTCCCGCGCCATCCGCATGAGATCCCGGCCTGCGCCGGGATGACGATATTGGGAGGATCTGGAAGGGCTTTGAAGACTAAGGCCGCACCATCAGATAATTCATCCGTGCCGCCGCGATCGGTTTCGCGCGATCGTCCTGCCAAGCGGTCGTTTCGACATTCGCCACCCGAGTGCCGAGGCGTGTCACCAGCCCCTTGCTGTAGGTCAGTTTGTCCCGCCCACCGCGCATGAAGTCTACGGTGACATTGATCGGCTTGATTCTGCCGCCGCCCTCACCCGCCAGCGCCCGGCGCAATGCGACGATCGCGGCCATCTCCATCAGGCCGCTGATCGCGCCGCCGTGCAGGAAGCCGGGGCGGCCCAGCACGCCATCGGCATAGGGCATGATCAACGTGCAGCCCTCGGCATCGTCGGGATCGACGCTCAGCCCGAGCGTATCGGCATAAGGCGGCAGCATCAGAAATAGCCCTCCGGCGCCATGAAGGTGCCGGCGACGTGCGCCAGCGGATCGTCCGGATCGCCGTCATGCGCCTGACCGCGCACGAATGCGATCGAGCGGGATACGCGGTAGCATTCTCCGCGCCCGATCACCGTCTTGCCCGGCGTCGCGGGACGGAGATAATCGACGCGCAGGTCGAGCGTGGCATGTGGGCGGAAGGTGTTGAGCTTCAGCCACACCGCCATGCTGGTCGCCATGTCCATCATCGACAGGATCGGGCCGGAGGCGATGACGCCGCTTTCGGGGTCGCCGATCAGCCGGGGATCGTAGGGCATCGCCATCTCGACCCAGTTCGGCCCATGCGCGTGATAGGACAGGCCGAGATGTCGGCCATGCCCGCCGGCACCGTTCTTCAGGAAACGTTCGGGATCGAAGACGAAGGCGGGCGTGGTCATGATCGCGGCTCTACACAAGGCGCCACGAAGCGCAAACACGGCCCCCGTCCCGCACCCCAAATCGCGCGCCCAATCACGCCATTGCCGAGGGCGGCGGGGCGGGCTAGCTTAGGTTGCAAAACACAACCGATAGGAGATGGAAATGCATCCCAGCGTCCATGCCGCCGCAAACGCCGACAAGCCCGCCCTGATCGTCGCCGAGACGGGTGAGACGATCAGCTACGGTGAACTCGACCGTCGATCGAACCGGGCGGCGCATCTGTTTCGCGCGCGCGGGCTGGGCGTCGGCGATACGATCGCCCTCTTCATCGACAATGTGCCGGAATATTACGATCTGGTGTGGGGCGCGCAGCGCAGCGGTCTGTTCTATGTCTGCATCTCCTCGAAGCTGACCGCGCCGGAGGTAGAGTATATCGTGCGCGATTCGGGGGCGAAACTGCTCGTCGTGGGCGAGGCGCTGGCAGGCACCGCGACGCAGATCGATCTTGGATCATGCCTTGGGTTCGCGGTGGGGCCGGTGGCGGGGTTCGAGGATTGGCGCGCCGGTGCTTCGGCGATGCCCGACACGCCGATCCCGGACCAGCGCGCCGGCGTGGACATGCTTTATTCCTCCGGCACGACCGGGCGGCCGAAGGGCGTGCGCGTCGCGTTGCCGGAGGATCCCGATATCGCCACGCCCAACGTGCTGATGCAACTTGCGCAGGCGTTGTACGGGCTGGGGCCGGACACGATCTACCTCAGTCCCGCGCCGCTCTATCACGCCGCGCCCTTGCGCTGGTCGATGACGGTGATGCGGCTCGGCGGCACCGTGGTGATGATGCAGCATTTCGATCCGGAGGCCGCGTTGGGCGCGATCGCGCGGTACAAGGTGACGGCGAGCCAGTGGGTGCCGACGCATTTCGTGCGCATGCTGAAACTCGATCCTGCGGTGCGCGCTACCTACGACCTGTCCAGCTTGAAGGTCGCGATTCATGCCGCTGCGCCGTGCCCGGTACCCGTGAAGCAGGCGATGATCGACTGGTGGGGGCCGGTGCTGTTCGAATATTATGCCGGATCGGAAGGCAACGGCCTGACCGCGATCGATTCCGCGCAGTGGCTGGCGCATCCCGGATCGGTCGGGCGCGCGGTATATGGCGCGCTGCACGTGTGCGACGAGGCGGGCGAGGAACTCGGCGCCGATGCCGAGGGGCTGATCTATTTCAGCGGCGGCGGTACGTTCGAATATCATAACGATCCGGACAAGACCGCCGAGACCCGGCACGCGAAGGGCTGGACGACGCTGGGCGATATCGGGCGGATCGATGCCGATGGCTTCCTGTATCTCACCGATCGCAAGAGCTTCATGATCATTTCCGGCGGCGTGAACATCTATCCGCAGGAGATCGAGAACCGCCTGATCACCCATCCGCGCGTCGCCGATGTCGCCGTGATCGGCGGGCCGGATGCGGAAATGGGCGAGCGCGTGATCGCGGTGGTTCAGCCGCTGGACATGGCCGAGGCGGGCGAGGCGCTGGCGGCGGAACTGACCGCCTGGTGCCGGGCCGAACTGTCGGGCGTGAAGACGCCGCGCCAGATCGATTTCGCCGAGGAATTGCCGCGGCACGCGACGGGCAAGCTGTACAAGCGCTTGCTTCGCGACCGCTATTGGGGCGAGAGCGGCAGCCGGATTGTTTAACTCCGATCGTCATCCCGGCGCAGGCTGGGATCTTCATGAGGCGCGCGATGCGCACGCCCCATGAAACCCCAGCCTGCGCTGGGGTGACGGTGTGTGGAATGAGGAGAGAGAAATGAACGACCGCGTATCGATCACCGTCACCGACCAGATCGCCGATGTCCGTCTGACCCGCGCCGACAAGATGAACGCGATCGACCCGGCGATGTTTACCGGGATCGGCGCGGCGATCGACGAACTGGCGGGCCGCAAGGATGTGCGCTGCGTGGTGTTGTCGGGCGAGGGACGGGGGTTCTGCGCCGGGCTCGACATGGCGAGCATGGCGGCGGGCGGCTCCGGCACCGGGCGCGAGCGCAACGATCAGGGCAGCATCCTGCCGCAGCACGTGACCTGGGGCTGGCGCAACCTGCCGATGCCGGTGATCGCGGCGGTGCACGGCGTGGCGATGGGCGGCGGGTTCCAGATCATGTCGGGTGCGGACATCCGCATTGCCGCGCCGGGAACGCGCTTCGCGATCCGAGAGACCTATTGGGGGCTCGTGCCGGACATGGCCGGCTTTCCGATCTGGCGCGGGCTCGTGCGCGACGATGTGCTGCGCGAGCTGGTCTATACCGCGCGCGAATTCGACGCCGACGAAGCACTGGGGCACGGCTTCGTCACGCGCATGGCGAAGGATCCGCATGCGGCGGCAATCGACTTGGCCAAGCAGATCGCCGGGCGCAGCCCGCACGCGATCCGTGGTGCCAAGCGACTGTGCAACATGGCGCACGACGCCGATCCGCGCGCGATGCTGGTCGCTGAAACGGACGAGCAGGTGAAGGTGATCGGCAAGCCGAACATGATGGAGGCGGTGGCGGCGAACATGGGGAAGCGGGCTGCGGTGTTCGTGGATTGATATCCGTCATCGTCACCCCCGAGCAGGCTGGAATCTTTGCGGAGAGCGCTGGCAAGAGCCGCTTGAGATCCCAGGCTGCGCCGGGGTGACGCGTGGAGGGAGGAAACGGGCTAAAGCGGTTGCCTGACCTTGTGCTGCTCGAGCCCCGCCCGGAAATCATCTGGCAGCGCGGTGGCGCCGCCACCGCCGCTCATCACCAGCACCGCGTCGCATGTGGCGATGCATTCGTCCTCCTGCCACGCCGCGGCCAGAATGTGCCAGCTGCGCGTGCCGATGTCGCTGATCCCGGTCGCGACATCGATGTCGGTGGGGAAGTGCGCTTCAGCGAGATAGTTGATGTTGATGTTGGCGACGAGCCAGCGATGACCGTGCCAGCCGCTCAATCCCATCGATCGGTTGAAGCGCACGCGTGCCGTTTCGAACACCCCCGCCATCGCCACGTTGTTGACATGGCCTAGCGGATCGAGGTCCTGGAACCGGGTCTGGATCACATCGCGGTGCGGATAGGATGCGGGGTCGAGCCGCCAGGGTTCGGGTCTTGCCATCGTCTTCTTTCTATCCCCCTCCCGCTTGTGGGAGGGGTTAGGGGAGGGGCTATCGTAAGCGACAAAAGCCTATTCGTCATGCCCTCCCCCGCCCCCTCCCGCAAGCGGGAGGGGAGAAGATCAGCGCGACGCCATGCACCCGTCCGCCCTCAGCGTGGAGCCATGCGGATCGCGCCGTCCAGCCGTACGTCCTCGCCGTTGAAATAGCTGTTTTCCAGCATCGTCATCGCGAGGCTGGCATATTCGGGTGCGTTGCCGAGGCGCTTGGGGAAGGGGACGCTGGCGGCGAGATTGTCCTTTACCGCTTGCGGCGCGCCCTGCATCAGCGGCGTGTTAAAGATGCCGGGCAGGATCGTGTTGATGCGGATTCCTTCGCTCATCAGGTCGCGCGCGATCGGCAGGGTCATGCCGACGACGCCACCCTTGGACGCACTGTAGGCGGCCTGGCCCATCTGGCCGTCCTCGGCGGCGACCGAGGCGGTCATCACGATCGCGCCGCGCTCGCCGTCTTCGCCCGGCTCCAGCGTCAACATGCCGGCCGCAGACTTGGCGACGCAACGAAACGTGCCGACCAGATTGATCTGGATCAGCCAGTTGAATGCTTCGAGGCTGAAATGCTTGATGCTGCCGTCTTCCTTCGAACGGCTGGCGGTCTTCATCGCGTTGCCGGTCCCGGCGCAGCACACGAGCACCGATTCCTGGCCGTGCGCCGCGCGCGCCTTGGCGAAGCCGGCATCGACGCTCTCGTCGCTGGTGACGTTCACTTCGCAAAAGACGCCGCCGATATCCGCCGCGACGGCCTCGCCCTTTTCGGCCTGCAGATCGAAGATCGCGACCTTGACGCCTCTGGCGGCAAGCGCTCGCGCGGTGGCCTCGCCGAGGCCGGAGGAGCCGCCGGTGACGACGGCGGCGGTGGTCGAATCGAGTTTCATGTGGTTTTTCTCCTTGATCGTCATTTCGGCGAAGGCCGGGATCTCATTGAGGCGCGCGGTGCGGCTGCCCCACAGAGACCCCAGCCTGCGCTGGGGTGACGAATGTGGTGGTTCGGGTGTCGGTGCTTACAGCCGCTCGACGATCGTGACGTTGGCGATGCCGCCGCCTTCGCACATCGTCTGCAGGCCGTAGCGCCCGCCACTCTTGTGCAACGCGTGAACCAGGGTCGCCATCAGCTTCGTGCCGGAGGCGCCGAGCGGATGGCCGAGCGCGATCGCGCCGCCGTTGACGTTGAGCTTGGCCGGATCGCCGCCGACATGCTTCAGCCAGGCCAGCGGCACCGGCGCGAACGCCTCGTTCACCTCGTAAAGATCGATATCCTCGATCTTCATGCCGGCGCGCTTCAGCGCCTTGTCGGTCGCGAACAGGGGCTCTTCCAGCATCACCACCGGATCGCCGCCGGTAACGGTGAGGTTGTGGATGCGCGCGAGCGGGGTCAGTCCATGTTCCTTCAGCGCTTTCTCGCTGACGATCAGCACCGCGCTCGCCCCGTCGCAGATCTGGCTGGCATTGGCGGCCGAGATCACACCGCCTTCCTGCAATAGCTTGACCGAATGAATGCCTTCGAACGTCGCGTCGAAGCGGATACCCTCGTCGGTGACGTGGCAGATCTCGCCCTCCGGCGTTTCGATCATCAGGCCGACGATCTCGTCCTTGAAGTCGCCGCGCTCGGTCGCCGCCGCTGCGCGACGGTGCGATTCGAGCGCGTAGCGATCGAGTTCGTCGCGCGAGAAACCGTATTTGTCGGCAATCATCTGCGCGCCCATGAACTGGCTGAACTGAACGCCGGGATAGCGTGCCTCCTGTCGCGACGACTTGGAGGTGCCGAGGCCGGCCTTGGCGAACAGCATACCGGTGGAGCCCATCGGTACGCGCGTCATGCTCTCCACCCCGGATGCGATCACCACGTCCTGCGTTCCCGACATGATCGCCTGCGCGGCGAACTGAATCGCCTGTTGGCTGGACCCGCACTGGCGATCGATCGTCACGGCCGGCACGCTTTCGGGCAGCTTCGATGCCAGCACCGAACCGCGCCCGATCTGGAAGCTCTGTTCGCCACCCTGGCTGACGCAGCCCATGATGACGTCCTCGACCGCCGCCGGATCGATCCCGGTGCGATCGACCACGGCATCGAGCACCGCGCCGCCCATGTCGGCGGGGTGCCATCCGGCGAGCTTGCCGCCGCGTTTGCCGCCGGCGGTGCGCACGGCTTCGACGATATAGGCTTCGGGCATTCCGACTCTCCAATCAGTTGTGCTTTGCAACCTCTCTTGCCCAAAGCGGCGCACTCGGCAAGAGTCGGCTTTGTCAGCGAGAGGATGATCGGGTGGATGTCAGCGAAGCCGTAGCGGCAAGGCGATCGGTGCGCGGGTTTCTGGACGAGCCGGTCGATCCGGCGGTGCTGGAAGAGATCGTGCGCAAGGCGGCGCGCGCGGCCACGGGGGGCAATCTGCAACCCTGGCATATCGACCTGGTATCGGGCGAGTCGCTGGCCGAGCTGAAGGCGATCATGGCGGCCAAGCTGAGCGCCGGCGAGGCCGAGGAGCCGGCCTATGCGATCTATCCGCCAATGCTGACCGCGCCCTATCGCGACCGGCGCTTCGCGATCGGCGAAGCGATGTATCGTGAGATCGGCATCCCGCGTGAGGACAAGGCGGCGCGGCGGATGTGGTTCGCGCGCAACTTCCAGTTCTTCGGCGCGCCGGCGGCCTTGTTCTGCACGGTCGATCGCCAGATGGGCCCGCCGCAATGGTCGGACCTGGGAATGTATCTGCAGACCGTGATGCTGTTGGCGGTGGAAGCGGGTTTGGCGACCTGCGCGCAGGAATGCTGGGCGATGTATCCGGACACCGTGACCGCGTTCCTCGGAACGCCGGACGAGCGGATGCTGTTCTGCGGCATGGCGATCGGGTTCGAAGACCCGGCGGAACCTGCCAACCGCTTGCGTAGTGCGCGGGCCGATGAGGCGGAATGGCTGACCGTGAGATCTTGAAATCCTCCCGGGCACGGGGAGGGGGGCCGCGAAGCGGTGGAGGGGGCTCTCCGCGAACGTAGCGCTCGTGGAGATCCCCTTCCGTCAGCCTGTAGCTGCCACCTCCCCGTGCCTGGGAGGAATTTAGATCAGCCCGCCGCTGGCGAGCGACGGCCACCGCCGCCGGCACCCTGACGGCGTGGGCCGTTGCCACCGGGGCGACCCTGGCCGCCCGGGCGACCCTGACCGCCGGGGCGGCCTGCGCCGCCGGCCGGGCGACCCGCGCCACCGGCCGGACGGCCGGCACCTTCGGGACGCGCGCCGGTCGGGCGGGCGCTGTGCGTCGCCTTGGGCGGGGCGCGGTGGCGGCCGCTGTCGTCGCGGCGGCGATCGTCGTCGCTGCCGGCCGGGCGGTTGGCCTTGATCTTCGCCGCTTCGGCCATGAAGCCTTCCGGCAGCGGCATGATCGTCGGCTTGACTCGGGTCAGCTTCTCGATGTCGCGCAGATAGCTCTTCTCGTCATCCGCCACGAAGCTGATCGCCACGCCGCTGGCTCCCGCACGCGCGGTGCGGCCGATGCGGTGGACGTACTGCTCCGGCACGTTGGGCAGTTCGAAGTTGAACACGTGGCTCACGCCCGAGACGTCGATGCCGCGCGCGGCGATGTCGGTCGCGATCAGCACCTTGACCTTGCCCTGCTTGAACTCGCCGAGCGCGCGTTCGCGCTGCGGCTGGCTTTTGTTGCCGTGGATCGCGTTGGCGGGAATGCCGGCATGACCCAGCAGCTTCACGACGCGATCGGCGCCGTGCTTGGTGCGGGTGAAGACCAGGCAGCGCTCGATCTCCGGGTTGCGCAGGTGGATCGTCAGCAGCGCCTGCTTCTCACCCTGATTGACGTGCGTGGCGAACTGCTCGACCCGCTCCGCCGTGGTCGAGACCGGGGCGACCTTGACGGTGACCGGCTCCTTCAGGAACTGGTCGGCCAGTTCGCGGATCGCATTCGGCATGGTGGCCGAGAAGAACAGGGTCTGGCGCTGCTTGGGCAGCATGCGGACGATCTTGCGCAGGGCGTGGATGAAGCCCAAGTCGAGCATCTGGTCGGCCTCGTCGAGGACGAGGATTTCCAGCATCGCGAGGCTGACGAAACGCTGTTCGATCAGATCGAGCAGGCGGCCCGGCGTGGCGACGAGGATATCGACGCCGCGGCTCATGTCCTGACGGTTCTTGTTGATGCTGGTACCGCCGAATACGGTGGCGACGCTCATCTTGCTGAACTTGCCATAGTCCCGTGCGCTGTCGGCGATCTGGCTGGCCAGCTCGCGCGTCGGGGCGAGCACGAGCATGCGACAATGCGTCGGATGGATCTGCTTGGGCGCTTCGACCATGCGCTGGATCGACGGCAGCACGAAGGCCGCAGTCTTGCCCGTGCCGGTCTGCGCGATGCCGAGCAGATCGCGACCCTGCAGCAGCGTCGGGATCGACTGCGCCTGGATCGGGGTGGGAGTGGTATAGCCCTTTGCTTCGAGCGCGCGGACCAAGGGATCGGCGAGGCCGAGTTGTGCGAAATTCATAATATAAATAGCCTAGTGGCCATCGGCGCACGCCGCATGAGCGGACGCACGAATGGCGGGGGAGAATGACACCCCGCGTGAAATGGGAAGTCCGTTTGGTAACGACCGAGGCGGAGCCGGACGTTCAAGTCCAATCACGCTGCATGACGCCTCGATAGCGGCCATATGCATGCTGCGGTGCAAAATGTCAACTTTTGTTTCGATCGGTACAGAATAGACGTTGGCGAACGCTGCATGTCTCCCCACATCCGTCGTCATGACAGACTATTCCCTACTCGATCTCGTCCCCGTCGTCGAAGGCGGGTCCGTTTCACAAGCTCTCGCCAATGCCGCTGATCTGGCTCGGCACGCGGAAAGTGTCGGGTTCCGTCGCTATTGGACGGCTGAGCATCACGGCATGGCGGGAATTGCCAGCGCGGCGACCTCTGTGGTGCTGGGACACGTCGCTGCTGCCACCTCCACCATCCGCATCGGTGCGGGCGGGATCATGCTTCCAAACCACGCGCCGCTGGCGATCGCCGAGCAGTTCGGCACGCTGGACGCGCTGTTTCCGGGCCGGATCGATCTCGGCCTCGGCCGCGCGCCGGGATCGGATCAGCGCGTCGCGCACGCCATGCGCCGCAGCCTGAACAGCGACGCCAACGCCTTTCCCCAGGACGTCTTGGAACTGCAGAGCCTGTTTGCCGACGATGGGCAGACGGGCATCACCGCGACACCGGGTGCGGGCGCGAAGGTTGATTTGTGGATCCTTGGATCGAGCACGTTCGGCGCGCAGCTGGCGGCCGCGTTGGGCCTGCCCTATGCTTTCGCCTCGCACTTCGCGCCCGATGCGCTGGCCTCCGCGATCGCGATCTACCGTCGCGATTTCAAACCGTCGGCGGTGCTGGATCGGCCTTATATGATGGCCGGGTTCAACGTTTTCGCCGCCGACACCGATGCGGAGGCGGAATTGCTCGCCAGCTCGCAGCAGCAGTCGTTCGTGGCGCTGCGGACCGGCAATCCGGGCAAGCTGAAGCCGCCGCTCGCCGGCTATCGCGACACGCTGGGCGCGCAGGGCCAGGCGATCCTCGATCATGTCTTGCAATGCTCGGCGGTCGGCGGCCCGGCCAAGGTTGCGCGCGGCATCGCCGAGTTCGTCGCGCGCACCGGGGTCGATGAGGTCATGGTGGCGAGTTCGATCTACGACCACGAAGCGCGCAAACGGAGCCTGACGATCACGGCGAACGCGATGGCGGAGTTGAAGGCGGCGGCTTAGACTTGGTTTTATTCTATCGGAACGCCCCACTCCGTTTGTGCTGAGTCAGTCGAAGAACGGTTTGGGGCATGCCCGTCGACAAGCTCAGGGCGAACGGGTGATTGCTACAATATATCGGCTTCAATTTGCCGCCGGCAACCTCAACCGCACGAGCAATCCACCCAGATCCTCGCTCTCCTCCAAGCTCACCGTTCCCTCGTAGATTTCCGCAACGTCACGGACGATCGCCATGCCAAGGCCAGTGCCGGGCTTGCCCGAGTCCAGCCGGACGCCGCGGTCGAAGATGCGGATGCGTTGTTCCTCGGGGATGCCCATGCCGTCATCCTCGATCAGGAATTCGACGAAGCCGGAATGCTGGCCGACCGTCACGAACACGCTGCCGCCGCCATATTTCGCGGCATTCTCGATCAGATTGCCGAGCATCTCGTCCAGATCCTGTCGCTCGACATGGACCTGCAGATCCTTCGGCCCGTCGGTGTCGATGCGGACGTGGCGATAGAGCACGCCGACCGCGCGTTCGACGGATTCGAGGCTCGGCCAGACGTCCGCGCGGCTATGCGCCGATCCGCGCCGCCCGACCGCGCGGGCGCGGGCGAGGTGATGATCGACCTGACGCCGCATCGTCCGCGCCTCGCGCACCACCGTCTCGGCGAGATCTTCCGATTCCGCCGTCGCGGCATTCATGATGACGGTCAGCGGGGTCTTCAGCGCATGCGCGAGATTTCCGGCGTGGCGGCGGGCTTCCTCCGCCTGGCGCTCGTTATGCGCGATCAGGCCGTTCAACTCCTCGACCATCGGCGCGACCTCGATCGGCATCGGGCGCTCGATCTGACGCGATTTGCCGCTGCGCATGCGGGCGATCTCCTCGCGCACCTTCCGAAGCGGCCAGAGGCCGTAGAATGTCTGGAGTCCGGCCATCACGAGCAGGCCCAGTCCGAGCAGCGCGAAGCTGCGCACCAGCGTCTTGCGCAGGGCGTTAATCTGCGCATCGAGCCCCTCGCGGCTCTGCGCGACCTGAAAGCGCCAGCGGATCGGCGATCCGGGGAGCTTCACGTCGCGTTCGAGCATACGCAATTTCTCGGTCGGGAATTGCAGGCTGTCATAGACGTGGACGTCGCGGTCCATGTGCGTGGAGCCGTAAGCGAGGCGGCGGTCCCATAGGGAGCGCGAGGGGAAAGCCTCGCGACCCTTGGCGGCGACCTGCCAGTAGAGGCCGGAATAGGGTTCGAGGAAGCGCTGGTCGGCGGGTTCGCGGTTGAACACCACTTCGCCGTCCGGACCGATCTCGGCCGAGACGATCAGGGCAGTCAGAACATATTCGAGCTGATCGTCGAAATTGCGCGTGATCGCGGAGGACAGCACGCGATCGAGCGCATAGCCGCCGCCTGAAAGCAGCAGCAGGATCCATACCGCCGCGATCAGGATCATGCGACGCGACAGCGACCCGGTGGTGCGGACATAGCCGCGCGAGGGCAGGACTTCGCTGTCGCCCGGAGAGATTGCGACGTCTTCCGTCATCCCAGCGGAGGCGGGGATCCCGCTTCCTGTCTAGCGTGGAGAAGAAGCGGGATCCCCGCCTTCGCGGGGATGAGGGCGAGGTCAGGCATCGGGATCTTCGAGCGAATAGCCGAGGCCCCGGATGGTGGTGATCACGTCCTGCCCGAGCTTCTTGCGGATGCGCGTGACGAACACCTCGATCGTGTTCGAATCGCGATCGAAATCCTGGTCGTAGATATGCTCGATCAACTCGGTGCGGCTGACCACCTTGCCCTTGTGGTGGAGCAGGTAGCTGAGCAGTTTGTATTCCTGCGCGGTCAGCTTCACCGGCTCGCCGGCCTTGGTTACCTTGCCCGAACGTGTATCGAGGCGCACATCGCCGGCAGTCAGTTCCGACGAGGCGTTGCCGCTCGCGCGACGGATCAGCGCGCGCAGGCGGGCGATCAGTTCTTCCGACTGGAACGGCTTGGCGACATAATCGTCCGCGCCCGCATCCAGACCGGCGACCTTGTCCGACCAGCTGTCGCGCGCGGTGAGCACCAGCACCGGCGCGGTGCGGCCTTCCTTGCGCCAGCGATCGAGCACGGTGAGCCCGTCGATCTCGGGCAGGCCCAGATCGAGTACGATCGCGTCGTAATTCTCCGTCGAGCCCATGAAATGCCCCTCCTCGCCGTCCGTGGCGAGGTCGATCGCATAGCCGGCGCCTTCCAGCGTGGTCTTGAGCTGCTGGCCGAGATTGGGTTCGTCTTCGACGATCAGGACGCGCATGTTCTTCCCCTAATATCTATTCTTGGGTGTCTGTTCTGCAGCCTGCTTCAATTGCCGGTGCGGCCGACGATCCGGCCCGATGCGCCATCGACCTCGACCCAGATCACCGTGCCATTGCGCAGGAATTTCAGCGTGTAAATGCCGCTGTACGAATCGAGCTCGACGCCGAGATACTGGCTCCCGGGCATCTGCGGCACGATGCGCCGTTCGATTTCGCGCAACGGGAGGATCTTGCCCTGGCGCCGCGCCTCGAACGCCTCGACCTGATCGCCACGGCGTTGCGGCGGCGCGGGTTCGCCGACGGCGGGTGCGGCGGCAAGCAGGCACAGAGCGAGGGTGACGGGCATCTTCATCGGATGTCGCATAGGGGGACCGGCTTGAACAGCCTGTGAATACGCCTGTCAGCATGTCGACAACTTGCCGCGCCGCAGCAACACCCCTAACGGAACCGCCATGGCAGCCCCCGCACCGATCCTCGCATTTGAAAATCTCGGCATCGTTCAGGGATCGGGGTGGCTGTTCCGCGGCCTCGACATCCATGTCGGGCCACGCGATCGATTGGCGCTGATCGGGCGCAACGGCGCGGGCAAGACGACGTTGCTGAAGCTGATCGCCGGTTCGATCGAGGCCGACGAGGGGCGGCGCACGATCCAGCCCGGCACGCGCGTGATCCTGCTCGAACAGGAGCCGGATCTGCGCGCGTACAAAACGCTGATGGACTACGTCCTGTCGGGTGACGACGCGCCGATGGAGTACGAGGCGGACGCGATCGCCGACCAACTGGGCATCGACCTGTCGCGAGAGGCGGCCTCGGCGAGTGGCGGCGAGCGGCGACGCGCGGCGATCGTTCGCGCGCTGGCGCTGGAGCCGGACATGCTCCTGCTCGACGAGCCGACCAACCATCTGGATATCGCCGCGATCGAATGGATCGAGCAATGGCTGTCGCGCTTCAACGGCGCGTTCGTCGTGATCAGCCATGATCGCACCTTCCTGACGCGCCTGACCAAGCAGACCTTGTGGCTGGACCGCGGCACGGTGCGGCGTGCGGAGATCGGGTTCGGCGGGTTCGATGCCTGGACCGAGCAGGTCTATGCCGACGAAGCGCGCAATGCCGAGAAGCTGGACGCCCGGCTGAAGCTGGAGGAGCATTGGCTGCTGCGCGGCGTGACCGGGCGGCGCAAGCGCAACCAGGGGCGACTGACCAAGCTGATCGAGATGCGTGCCGAACGTGCGTCGATGATCGGGCCGCAAGGGTCCGCCAACCTGACGATCGGCACCGACGACGCCAAGACCAAGGTGGTGATCGACGCCAAGCATATCTCCAAGAGCTTCGGGGCGCGGCCGATCATCACCGACCTGTCGCTGCGCGTGACCCGCAAGGATCGCATCGGCATCGTCGGGCAGAACGGCGCGGGCAAATCGACCCTGCTCAAGCTGCTGACCGGCGAGTTGGAGCCGGATTCGGGCAATATCCGTTTCGCCAAGACGATGGAGCGCATCGTCATCGACCAGCAGCGCAGCAAGATGGCCCCGGAAAAGACCGTGCGCGACGTGCTGGCGGATGGTGGCGACTGGATCGAGGTGCAGGGTAATCGCAAGCACGTCGTCGGGTATCTCAAGGAATTTCTGTTCGACCCGAACGTGCTCGATGCCAAGATCGGTACGCTGTCGGGCGGGGAGCGATCGCGCCTGTTGCTGGCGCGCGAGTTCGCCAAGCCGAGCAATCTGCTGGTGCTGGACGAGCCCACCAACGATCTCGATCTCGAGACGCTCGACCTGTTGCAGGACGTGATCGGCGATTATGACGGGACGGTTCTGATCGTCAGCCACGATCGCGACTTTCTCGACCGGACGGTGACGATCACGCTTGGGCTGGACGGTTCCGGCACGGTCGATGTCGTGGCCGGCGGCTATGAGGATTGGGAACGCAAGCGCAAGGCGGCGGCGCCGAAGCGCGCCGGCGGATCGCGCAAGGTGCAGGCCACCGCGCCGCCTCCGCCGCCGCCCGCTCCCAAGGTGAAGCTGACCTTCAAGGACAAGCACGATTTCGAGATCCTGCCCAAGCGGATCGAGGAATTGGAGGCGGCGATCGCGCGCGATGAGAAGGCCCTGAGCGATCCGGCCCTCTATTCGAAGGATTTCGCGAAGTTCGAGGCGCTGACCAAGGCGGTCGACAAGGCCCGCGGCGAGAAGGAGGCGGCGGAATTGCGCTGGCTCGAACTGGCGGAGATGGTCGAAGGCTGATTGCGACGGTGGGGGCGGAGCGATATTATCGGTCCGTCCGCCGGGAGGTCATCGTGAACGCAATACGCATGCTCAAGATCGATCCGACCGACGACGCCAGTTGATTCAGGAAGGGCTGGGCAGCGGCGAACCAGTGGATGGCAATTTCGCTTTGGAAGACATCAAGCGGCGCGATGCGGGACGTCTGGCAGAGCTGCGTAATCACTGACGAATGCGATGGTGAGGTGCTTGTCCTCCGCGTTCTGCACGGTGCCCGCGATATCGAAGCGTTGGACTTCGCGCCGCCCGATCAACCCGCCAATTCCAGCGTCACTCGCGTGCCCGTGCGGTCGCTGTCGGTGGTCAGCGTGCCCCCGGCCTGGCGTGCGAACGCTTCGATCAGGCGGGAGCCGAGGCCGTTGTGCGGGCCCGGCTTGGCCGGCATTTCCGGCAGGCCGACTCCGTCGTCGGTCACCACCACGGTCCAGCCCTTCCTGTGCGTGCGGAACGTCACCGCGATCGTGCCGATGTCGCGGCCGACAAAAGCGTGCTTGGCGGCGTTGGTGACGAGTTCGTTGATGATCAGCCCGATCGAGACCGCGCGGTCGCGCGGCACGTCCGCGGTGTCGGTGTCGCACGACAGGGCGATGCCGCCCTGAAGGAACAGGGCCTCGGACAAAGCGGCGCACAGATCGCCGAGATACTCCTTCATCTCGACCAGTCCGGGCTGGCCGCTGCCGCGATAGAGATGGCGGTGCGCGCGGGCGATGCTGTCGACGCGGGCCTGCGCGCTGGCCAGCGCCTCGATCGTCGCCGGATCGGTCGCGCGGCGCTTCTGCATGTCGAGCAGGCTGGCGACGATCGCGAAATTGTTCTTCATCCGATGATCGAATTCGCTGAGGAACAGATCACGGTCGGCGATCTCGCGATCGCGCTCCTCGGTCGCCAGCCGCGCGGAGCGGCGGAAGAGTTCGGCTATCGTGGTGGTGATGATCGAGGTGACCACGATGACGCCGAGGGTGAACGGACCCTTGGCGTCGGCGAAGTGGAACGAATTCGCGACCGGAAGCAGATAATACCAGGCATAGAGGATCGACAGCGACGCACTGACGAATCCGGCGCCCCAGCGTGCGAACAGGGTGGCGACGATCAGGGCGGGATAGACCAAAGCGAACGGCGCCGCACCCGGGGCGACGAGATCGAAGAACAGCCGGACAATGCCCGCGCCACCGGCGGTGCACACGCCGACGCCGACCTGGGTCACCCAGACCGGGACGGTCGGGGCGAGACGGTCGCACAGATCGAGTTCGCCGAGATGGGCCATGCGCGGAATGGGCCGCGCGGTGCGGTTCAAGTCAAGTGCCGTTCGCGCGTCGATTGATTGCGATCAACGTCAAATCAGTGCCTTGCCGCGACGCCCGGCCAGATCGATGATATAGTGCCAGGCGACACGGCCCGATCGGCTGCCGCGCCGCGTGGCCCAATTGACCGCCTCGGCCGGATCGAAGGGCAGATCGTGGGCGGCGGCATAGCCCTGGACCGCGGCGAGATAGAGATCCTGGTCCATTACGTGGAAACCGAGGCTGAGACCGAAGCGGTCGGCGAGCGCGAGCTGATCGTCGACCACATCGCGCGCGTTGATCGCGCTTTCCTGTTCGGCGATGTCGCGCGGGATCAGGTGGCGGCGATTGGACGTGACCAGCAGTCGCGCATTGGCCGGTCGCGCCTCCGCCCCGCCTTCCAGCATCGAACGCAACGCGCGGGCATCGCCGGCGGCATCGAAGCCGAGATCGTCGATGAACAGGGCGAACGCCCGGGGCAAATCGGCGATCAGCGCGAACAGGGCCGGCAGACTGTCGAGGCTCGCCGTGGCGATCTCGATCAGCGCGATGTCGGCACCTTCGGACTGAAGGTGGGCGACGGCGCTCTTGACCAAGGCCGACTTTCCGGTGCCGCGCGCACCCCAGAGCAGCACGTCGTGCGCGGCATTGCCCCGGGCGAGGCGATCGAGATTGGCGAGAATCGCGGTCTTCTGCGTCTCCACGCCGCGCAGTTGCGCCAGCGGCACGGTGGTGAACGCGCGGGCGGCGACCAAGGTGTCGCCGCGCCAGACATAAGCGGGATGCACGAGCGGATCGGCCGGGGCGGGCGGCGGCGGCGCGATGCGTTCGAGCGCGGCGGCGATGCGGTCGAGGGGGGCGGTCATGTGAGGGGTATAGCGGGCACCGGTTGCGCCGTCATCTTCTCCCCTCCTGGAAGGGAGGGGCGGGGGTGGGTCGCTCTCCGGATGACGATGCAACTGCCCCACACCGACCCACCCCCAACCCCTCCCTTCCAGGGAGGGGAGTAGAAATGGTTACAGCGTCTTCAGCACCGCAGTCGCCGCATCGCGATCGGTGAACCCCGGATCGCGCATCGCCGCCGCGATCTGCCCTTTCGCATCGGCACCGCGCCCGACATCCGCATAGACCTGAGCCAGATGCCAGCGGAGCGCGGCATGGTCCGGGGCGATCGCGACGGCCTTTTCCAGCAACTGCACGGCCTGGCCATCCTTGCCCATCTGATACAGCGCCCAGCCATAGGCGTCCGCCGTCGCCGGATTGAGCGGGGCGAGGGCATATGCGGCCCTGGCATAAGCCCGGCCCGTCTCGGCATCGTCGTCGCCGATATAGGCATAGGCCAGTTCGGTCAGCAACGCCGCGTCGCGATTGCCGATGCGTTCGCGCAAGGCCTCCAGCGTTTCGATCGCGGCGGCATATTCGCCGCCGGCGATCTGCCAATGCGCGGCGAGGCGCTGCGCGACGATATTTTGCGGGTTTTGCGACAGGAACAGGGCCAGCACGTTCGCGGCCTGCGGACGTTGCCCGGCGCGATCCAGCGCGTCGACCGCTCGGAGCATCGTCGGTTCGTCGAAACGGCTGTCGGCGGCGCGGCCATAGGCGCCCGCGGCGTCGGCATACCGGCCCAAGGCGGCGAACGTGTCGCCGAGTGCCAGCTGCGCGGCGGGGGCGCCGGGGGCCATGCGGACGAGCGCCTGCGCCTGGGCCAATGCCTGAGCGGTCTGCCCGGCATCGACCAGTCCGCGCAGATAGCCGACGCGCAGGCTCGGGTCGGCGGGATCGTCGCGCGCGAGGTCCCCGAGCACCGCGACGGTATCGTCCGCGCCGAAGGTCGTGGAGGTCGCGCTGCCGGGATAGGCCGCGCGATCGAGGAATTTCGCCGCCCAGTCGCGCTGGCCGGTGCGCTCGAACGCGCGCGCGACCAGCGTCAGCGTATAGGAATCGGCATCGCCGCGCAGCGCGACCGGACGCAATATGTCGAGCGCGCCCTGAGCATCGCCGGACCGGAGCAGCGCCGCTCCGAGCAGGCGGCGCGCGGAGATGTTCATCGGCTGCTGCCCGACCAATCGACGCCATTTGCTGATCGCGAGTTCGTACGCGCCCGATTGATAATCGAGCGTTCCGCCGAGCAGCAGCGCGCCGGGCAGGCCGTCCAGCGTATCGCCGGTGCGCTGCATCAGGCCGCGCGCCAGATCGTAATTGCCGGCCCGCGCCGCCAGCACGGCCTGCAGATAGAAGGCCTGCGCGCTGTCCGGCCGGGTGGCGAGCGCGCGGCGCGTGGCGTCCAGCATGTCGCCGTAGCGCCCGGCGTCGCCCAGGGTGGAGGCATATTCGATCAGCGCGGGGTGATAATAATAATCGCGTTTCAGCGTCGCCTCGAACCAGGGCAATGCGGCGGTCAGGCCATATTGCGTGCGCACCAGTTCGGCGCGCAGCGTCAGCGCCTCCATATTGGCGGGATCGATCCTGGTCGCGCGGGTCGCGGCGTCGATCGCGCCGGTCACGTCGCCGCCATCATAGCGGATGCGGCCGAGATCGGACCAGGCGGCGCTGTCGTTCGGCGCGGCGGCGAGCAGGGTGGCGAGCAATCGCTGCGCGCCGGGGAAATCGCCCTGCGCCGCCAGTGCGCGTGCGCCGACGCGCAGCGCGTAGCCGGCGTATTTCGGCTTGGCTTTGGCTGCCTCGTCCAACGCGCGATCCGCATCGCCCTGCAACAGATAGGCATGGGCATAGAGTTGGTGCGCACGGCTGACGTCGAAGCCGGTCGCCTTCGCGCGATCCAGTTCGGCCTGCGCGGCGAGCCCATCGCCGAGCGCGAGATAGGCGCGGGCGAGTACGGCATGGGCGAGGCCCCAGCTCGGATCGGTCTTGACCGCGGCCATCGCGTGATTGCGTGCGGCGCTGATGTTGCCGATGCCGAACGCGGTGAGGCTGCGCGCGACCGAGATCCGCGCGCTGGTGGCGTCGGCCTGTGCGGGGGCGGTGGCGGCGAAGGCGAAGAGGGTGGCGGCGATGATCGCCGCGCCACTTGCGAAAAGCGTCGTCCCCCACGCCGTCCGCCCTGAGCCTGTCGAAGGGCTGCCCTTCTTTCCGACCTTGGAAAGGAAGGGCAGTGCTTCGACAGGCTCAGCACGGACGGTGTGGATGGTGAGCGAATGCCCAACACGAATGGGAAGTCTGGCATGGTCACGCATGGAGATCATAGCTCTTCAAAAGATCGTACAGAGTGGGTCGGCTCACCCCCAACAGCTTGGCGGTGTTGGTGATGTTGCCATCGGCGCGGGCCAGCGCGTTGTGGATCGCCTTGCGATCCGCCGTCTCGCGGATCGTGCGCAGATTGAGCGGTTCCGGCTCGGCGTCTTCGGACAGGTCGAGATCGGCGGCGGTGACGAGCTTGCCCTCGGCCATGATCACGGCACGCTTCATGCGGTTTTCCAGCTCGCGCACGTTGCCGGGCCAGCCCCATGCGTCGATCGCGGCGCGCGCATCGGGCGACAGGCCGGTGACGGCGGAGCCCATCGTCTTGGCGTATTTCTTGAGGAAATGCTGCGCGAGCAATCCGGCATCGCCCGAGCGTTCGGCGAGCGACGGGATGCGCACGACGATCTCGGCGAGGCGGTAATACAGATCCTCGCGGAACGCGCCGCTGGCGACCATCGCATCGACGTCCTGATGCGTCGCGCAGACGATCCGCGTATCGACCGCGATCGCCTTGCGCCCGCCGATCCGCTCGATCGTCCGCTCCTGCAGGAAACGCAGCAATTTGACCTGTAGCGGCAGCGGAATGTCGCCCACCTCGTCAAGGAACAGCGTGCCGCCGGCGGCCTGTTCGATCTTGCCCTCGGTGGTCTTCACCGCGCCGGTGAACGCGCCCTTTTCGTGGCCGAAGAGTTCGCTTTCCAGCAACGTCTCGGGGATCGCGGCGCAGTTGATCGCGACGAAGGCCCCCTTCGCGCGCGGAGACGAATCGTGCACGCCGCGCGCGAGCAATTCCTTGCCCGTACCGCTCGCGCCGAGCAGCATGACCGAGACGTCGGCATGCGCGACACGCTCGATCGTGCGCGTCACCTTGAGCATTTCCGGCGCGGCGGTGATCATCCCGCCCAGCGCCGTGCCGCCGGCCTGCGCGGCGAGGCGGCGGTTCTCGGCCTCCAGCGCATGGACGTGGAAGGCGCGCGCGACGATCATGCCGAGCTGGTCGATGTCGATCGGCTTGGCATAGAAATCCCAGGCGCCGTCGGCGATCGCCTTCAGCGCGCTGTCGCGGGCACCGTGACCGGACGCGACGATCACCTTGGTGTCGGGCTTCAGCTTCAGGATCTCGGCCAGCGTGGCGAAGCCCTCGGTCGTGCCGTCCGGGTCCGGCGGCAGGCCGAGATCGAGCGTGACGACATCGGGCTCCTCGGACCGCAGCGCGTCGAGCGCGGAGGCGCGGTCGCCGGCGACGACGACGTCGTAACCCTCATACGCCCAGCGCAATTGGCGCTGCAGGCCGAGATCGTCCTCGACGATGAGGAGTTTCGGTTTGCCGACCGTCACGACCACTGGCCTCCGTTTGCCGGCAGGTCATCTTGCTCCCCTCCCTGGAAGGGAGGGGCTGGGGGTGGGTTGCTATCGAGGGAACGCCGTCCGCGCCTCATGCCGACCCACCCCCGGCCCCTCCCTTCCAGGGAGGGGAGAAGACGTGCGCTTGTGGCTGTATCGTGAACGTTCATGCGGCCTGTTCCATGTGATGCGGTGCGGTGGCGGCGAGCGAGATGCGGAAATGCGTGCCCGCGCCCTCGCGGCTGGTGACGGACACGCCGCCGCCCATGCCCTGGGCCAGTTGGCGGGCCTCGAACGCGCCGATGCCGAAGCCGCCGGGCTTGGACGAGACGAACGGCTTAAACAATTTATCGCGCAGGAACGCGGGCGACATGCCGCAGCCGTGATCGATCACGTCGATCGTCACCGCATCGCCGTCGCGGCCGACCGCGATCGTCACCGGATCGGTCGGCGCGCTCGCCTCGATCGCGTTTTGCAACAGATGGCCGAGCAATTGTTCGAGCCGCACCGGATCGGCATGCGCGAGCGCCGCCGTCCCCTTCGTCACGACCGGATGCTGCGCCCGCCGCCGCGCCGCGACCCGCTCGATCAGTTGCAGCATCTCGACGCTGCGCAGATCCTCGCCGCGCGCGCTGTGATGCTGCGACAGGCGCGCGAGCAGATCGTTCATGCGGCCGGCCGAATCCTGCAGCGTGGCGATCATGTCGGCGCGAAACTCAGGGTTGTCGGCGTGGCGCTCGGCGTTGCGCGCGGTCAGCGTCAACTGGCTGACGAGGTTCTTGATGTCGTGCAAGATGAAGGCGAAGCGGCGATTGAATTCGTCGAACCGCTCGCCCTCGGCCAGCGCTTCCTGCGCGCGCGCCTCGGCGAGGTAGCTGGCCACCTGCCGTCCGGCGATGCGCAGCAGATCGAAATCCTCCCAGTCGAGCGCGCGGTCCACCGGCGGGCGGGCGAGCAGGATCGCGCCCTGCAACCGGTCGAGATGCACCAGCGGCACGACGGCCCAGGCCTCCGGCAGGTCGAGCATCCATTGCGGCACGCTGGCGGCATCGGCCGTCACGGCGCCGGTCGCGCGCACCGAATCGAGTTCGACGATGCGCCCGTCGGTGGCGATGTGGCGGGCCAGCGCCTCTTCGCCGGCGGTCGCGGGCAGCGTGTCGCGGTCCCAGTTCCAGCCCGCGCCGATGCCGAGCGCCGCGCCGTCGGGAACGAGCAGCAGGCCGGCGGGGGAATCGGTCAGGTCGGCGACCGCCTTCACCACCCGGGCGTCGAGCGCCACCGCGCCTTCGGGCTTGCCCAGCGTATCGGTGAAGCGGATCCATTCGGCGCGGTAATCATAGCGGTGGCGGAAGAGGTGCTTGGCCAGCTTCACCTTGGTCCACGCCTTCAGCCAGGGCGAGGAGACGAGGGTCAGCGTCGCGGCGGTCGATCCGAACACGAAGGCGGTCTGCGCCATGCGGGCATTGTCGCCGCCGATCGCGGCGATCGCGCTGGTCGCCAGCGCCATCATCAGCAGATACAGCACGACGCCGGCGAGGCTCAGCGACTGCCAAGCGACCGAGCGCGACAGGCGCAGCGTCCAGTCGCCGTTGCGCAACACGGCGATGGCGAACAGCGGCGCGAGCAGGGCCATCGCCACGCCGCGCACCGCGATCAGCTCCACCGCGTAACCGTCGGTGGCATAACGGATGCCGGACAACACGAAATCCATCCCCCACATGCCGGCGAGCGCGATCACGACCAGGCGGATGCCGCCGCGCGCGCGCGGCGCGACCGCGGCATAGAGGTGATGCACCAGCACCAGCGCGCTGACCGCGACCATCATGCGTAACAGCACGCGCGCGCTGTCGAGCTGCGGCGCGGTCCCCGGATCGATCGCAGCTACCAGAACGATGCCGATCCCGGCGAGCACGATCAGCACCACCGCGCCATAGACGAAGGCGATCGCCCGCAGGTGCGGCGCGTCCCGATCGCGGCGGACGAGCGCGAACATGAAGCCGAGCCAGGCGAGGTTGCGCAGGCTTTCCGCCACCCGAGCGGTCACGTCGCGCGCGTCGATCCCCGCCACCGCCAGCGCCCACAAGGCGGTGGCGATCAGCGCGACGACGAAGGTCAGACGCGGCAGTGCGGTGGTCGCATCGCGCAGTTGCGACAGGGCGATCATGCAGAACAGCAATGCCGCGAGCGCATGGCCCCACAGGATGATCGTCAGCGCCACGGGATCAGCGCACGCCCTCGGGCCACAACACCACGCGGATCGTCTGCAACAGGATCAGCAGATCGAGGAACGGCGAATAGTTCTTGGCGTAATAGAGGTCGTATTCCAGCTTCTGCCGGCTGTCCTCGATCGACGCACCATAGGGATAGTTGATCTGCGCCCAGCCGGTGATGCCGGGCTTCACCATGTGGCGTTCGGCGTAATAATTGAGCTGCTGTTCGAGGTCGTCGACGAATTGCGGACGTTCGGGGCGCGGGCCGACGAAGCTCATCTCGCCTTTCAGCACGCTCCAGGTCTGCGGCAGTTCGTCGATCCGGCATTTGCGGATGAAGCGGCCGATGCGGGTGATGCGCGGATCGTCCTTCTCGGCCCAGACGGCCTTGCCGGCGACCTCGGCGTCCTGGCGCATCGAACGCAGCTTGATGCAGTCGAACCCCACGCCGTACAGCCCGACGCGGCGCTGGCGATAGAAGGCCGGTCCCTTGCTCTCCAGCTTGATCGCGATCGCGGTCAGGATGATCACGGGCGCCATCAGCGTCAGCAGCAAGGCGCTGGCCACGATATCGAACAGCCGCTTGAAGATGCTGGACAGCATCCGCCCGGACGAAAAGCCGTCGGAGAAGATCAGCCAGCTGGGATTGACGCTCTGCAGATCGACCCGGCCCGTCTCGCGTTCCAGGAAGGTCGAGATCTCGTTGACGTGCACGCCGGTCGTCTTGATCCGCAACAGATCCTTCAGCGGCAGCGCGTTGCGGCGTTCCTCCAGCGCGAGCACGACTTCGGAGGCGTTGAGCAGCACGACATGGTCGGCGAGATTGTAGATCGCATCGCGGGCGATCGCTTCGGGAATCACGCGCTGCGGCTCGCTCATCGAGACGTAGCCGACGACGACGAAGCCGGCGCCGGGCGTCTGCCCCAGCGCCTTGAGCCGCGCCGCGCGCGCGCCGGCGCCGAGCACGACGACGCGACGCTTGAACGCCTGGCCGCCGATCATCTTGCCGAGCAGCACGCGCAGCGCGAACAGCAGCACGACCGCGGCAGGCATCGAATACAGCAGGTTCGAGCGCCAGAAGGTCATGCCCGGCAGCATGAAATAGATCACGCTGAGCAGGATGACGCCGAGCGACACGGCGACCAGAATCCGCGCGGCGGCGTGGCGCAGCGATTGCAGCGAATTGGCCCCGTACACGCCGACCGCGATCATCGCGACTTCGAGGCTGGCAGCGAAGCTCAGCAATTGCGGGATCCGCGTATGGATCGGCTCGACCTTCATGCCGATCTGATCGGCGCGATAGACCCATCCGAACTCAGCCGCCGCGATCAGCAGCATCACGTCGAACAGCCCGAGCAGCAGCACGGCATGGGGCACATAATGCTTGAACAGCCTGATCATGTTCGTCTCGCTCTTCGCCCGCGTGCTGTAAGTTTTTCCGACATGGGCGGATCGCTGTCGCAGAAATTGACAAACAAACCTTGAAGAGGGGCAAACCTTGAAGAGGGGCAAACCTTGAAGAGAGACAAACCTAGGACGGATCGACATTCAGCATTTCCCCGTCACCCCGGACCCGTTCCGGGGTCCACCAGGCGGCTTTCGACACGACCTGTAAATTGAACGGCGAACCTGCGGCACGGTGGACCCAGGAACAGGTCCGGGGTGACGGTGGGTGGAAAGCAAAATGCCTTCCAACGGCTGAATGTCGATCGGCCCTCGGAGAGGAGCAAACCTTGAACGGGCCGGATCGTTCTTGATCGAGAGCAGTTTCGCAATCGGATACCGTCGCCTACAGACGACCCAACAGGAGGATTCCCTATGCCGCTTTCCCGACCGATCGTTCCCGTCATTCTGTCGGGCGGATCGGGCACGCGGTTATGGCCGATGTCGCGGCCCGAACGGCCCAAGCAGATGCTGGCCCTGACCGCCGAGGAAACGATGCTGCAACTGACGGCGACGCGGGCGACTGGCGAGCGCTTCGCCGCGCCGATCGTCGTCGCCAATGCGCGCCATGCCGACATGATCGACGAGCAGCTCGGCGCGGTTGCGGCGGGCGCGCAGGCCGTGATCCTGGAGCCGGCCGGACGCAACACCGCACCGGCGATCGCACTCGCCGCCATCGCCGCCGGAAGCGGCCCGGACGTGCTGCTGGTGATGCCGTCCGATCACGTGATCGACGATGTCCCCGCCTTCCACGCCGCGATCCATGCCGCGATGCCGATGGTCGAGGATGGCTGGCTGGCGACGTTCGGTATCGCGCCCGATGCCCCCGAAACCGGCTACGGCTACATCCAGGTCGGCGAGCAGATTGCGCCCGGGGTCAACCGCGTCGTCCGCTTCGTCGAGAAGCCGCCACGCGACAAGGCGGAGGCGATGGTCGCGGGCGGCGACCATGCCTGGAACGGCGGGATCTTCCTGTTCCGCGCCGATGCCTATCTCGGCGCGCTGGCACTGCATGCGCCCGACATGCTGCAGGCGTGCGAAACGGCGATGGCCAAGGCGCGGCACGAGGGGCGGCGGGTATTCCCGGATGCCGAGGCGTTCGCCGCCTCGCCGTCGGACTCGATCGATTACGCGGTGATGGAAAAGGCCGGGCAGGTCGCGGTGGTGCCGGTCAGCATGGGCTGGAGCGATCTGGGCAGCTGGGATGCGCTGCATGCGATCAGCCCGCGCGACGATAACGGCAACGCGCATCGCGGTGACGTGGTCGCGATCGATACGGTCAATTGCCTCGTGCGCAGCGACGGCGTGCGCATCGCGATGGTCGGTGTCGAGGATCTGATCGTCGTGGCGAGCGGCAACGACATCCTCATCCTGCCGCGCGGTCGCAGCCAGGAGGTCAAGAAACTGATCGAAGCGATGAAAGACGGCTAACGCGTTGAAAAATATCGGAAAGACGGCGTACTTGCTATTTTAAGGAATGTTATTCATTCTCACCCGAGTACCTTGGCACTCGAATGTTCGTGCGTGGACTCCACGCCACTGCCAGGATTTCCGGGTATGTCGTGTTGGGCGTGGGGACGGTTATGCTGGATAAGATGCGGATTCTGATCGTCGAGGACGAGCCGATGACCGGCATGGACCTCGCTCACCATATCGAAAGCCTGAACGGCACGGTGGTCGGTCCGTTCGGGTCGGTCGCCGAGGCGATGGAGACCCTGGTCGATACCGTGGTCGACGGCGCGGTGCTCGACGGCCAGTTGATCGATCGCGACGTGACCCCGGTCGCGCGGCATCTGTTCGACCACAATACGCCGTTCGTGATGTTCACCGGCAACCGGCTGCCGGACGAGATGCTGAGCGACGATCGCGACATTCCGGTGATGAGCAAGCCGGCTTCGCCCGCAATGGTATTGCAGCGCCTGATCAGCGAGATGTCGATCCGCCGCAGCAGCGACATGGACAAATATGAACAGGTCAAGGTGATGCTCGACGCCTCGATCGCGCTGATGGACCGGATCGGCGACGGCCTGATCGGCGCGCACCTGGCGCTGCCGCTCGAACTGATCGAGGATCGGCTGAACACGGTGACGCAAGAGGCGGCGTAGGTTTCACCTTCGCCGCGACCGCAGGGTCAGGCGGCGTCCGCCGACCTATCGCATCAGCGCTTCGCACTGGTCCAGCGTATCCTTGAACGTCGCGACGATCGCCCGGTACGGGGTGGCGCTCGTCATATCCAGGCCGGCGCGCTTCAGGATGTCGACCGGATGGTCCGATCCGCCGGCCTTCAGCACGCCAAGATAATTGTCGCGCTCCTTCGCTCCGCCCTTCAAAATCTCGCGCGCGAAATAGGACGCGGCGGAAACGCACGTCGCATATTGATAGACGTAGAAGCTGTTGTAGAAATGCGGGATATAGGCCCATTCCGCGCCATAGCCGTCGGCCACGGCGACCTTCGGCCCGTGATATCGGCGCAGCAGATCGAGGTAGATCCTGCTCAGGCTCTCGCCCGACAAACCTTCGCCCGCTTCCGCCTTGTCGTGCACGGCAAGTTCGAATTCGGCGAGCATCGTCTGGCGGAAATAGGTGCCGCGAATGCTTTCGAGTTGCTGGCCAAGGTAGAAAAGCTTCTCCGCCTTGCTCTTCGCATTAGCGACCATATAGGCGGAAAGCAGCAGTTCGTTGCAGGTCGAGGCGATCTCGGCGAGGAAGATCGGATAGTCCGACTTGTCGTAGACCTGGTTCCGGTTGGCGAGCAGGCTGTGCATCGCATGGCCCCATTCGTGCGCGTAGGTTGTGAGCCCCTCATAATTCTCGCCGACGTTGAGCAGCAGATAGGGGTGCACGTCGTACGCCGCTCCGGGATTCATGTACGCGCCCGATTTCTTGCCGGGGCGGGGCAGCGGATCCACCCATTTCGCCGCCGACGCCGTGGCGAAGATGCCGCCATATTCCGGACCGAGCGGTTTCAGCGCGGCGATCGTGATGTCGCGCATCTCCGCGATCGTCACGGTCTTGTCGAGCGCGACGAGCGGCGGATAGAGATCGTAATAGGCCATATCGGGCAGTTTCAGCAGCCGACGGCGCAGTTCGAAATAGCGGTGAAGCTGCGGCAGACCGGCGTTCGTCTCACGCACCAGGCTGCGATACACCGCCTCCGGCACGTTGTTTCCCGACAGCGCCATGGCAAGCGAGGTGGGATATTTCCGAGCCTTCTTGGCGAACACGTCGGCCTTCACATGGCTAAGATAGGCGGCGCCGAGCGAACTCTGGAACTTGCCGTATTCCGCCCAGAAGGTGTCGAACACCAGCTTGCGATCGGCCCGGACCGGCGCGTCGCGATTGAGCGTATAGGCCTGGTCGTTCAGCCGCACCGTCTTGCCGGTCGACAGCGTGACGCTCGGCCAGGGGATGTCCGACGCGACGAGTTGCGAGCGGATGTCGCCCGGCCCGGAAAACGGCGCTGCGGTGCCGGCCAGCAGGGTCTCGCCCTCGGGCGACAGCGTGTGATCCGCCTGGCGCAGGACGTTGGCGAGGTAGAAATCGAACCGCTTCACGAGCACCGCATTGGCCGCGACGAAGCGATCGATCCTGGCCTTGCCCAGGGCAAGCAGTTCGGGGGAGATCCAGGACGTCGCCTCCGCGAACGCGGTGTACAGATCGATCGCCTGCGCCTGCTTTTCCTGATTGGCGGAAATGCGCACGTCGGCGTCGCTCTTCAGGCTGATATAGGTGTAAATTCGACCGATCGTGCGCCCGAGATCGGATTGCGCGACCAATGCGGCGGCCAGGGCATCGGCGCTCTGCCCGAGCGTGCCCTTGTACTTCGCCAGGCCCGGCACGGCGGCGAGCGCGGATTTGCGCGCGGCATCCCAGGCGGCATCGTCGGCGTAGAGATCGCGCAGATCCCATGCCGCCGCGTCCGGCGCGGACGCCTTGTCCTGCGCCCAGGCGGGCATCGCGGCGGCAAGCGTGGAAAAGGTCGCGGCGACCAGCGCCTCGCGGCGGTTCAGGGGAATCATGCTCGGCACCTCGAGACGGTGGATCGGGATGCCGCCAATGTGTCGCGCTTCATCCCCGAAGAAAAGGGGGATGTCGCAACCGATCCAAGTGCGCGGCTGTCCGGGGTGCGATGTGGCGATGGCGTATCGGGGTAAGGTCTTGTAATCGCAACGCCACCTAAACCGTTCGCCCTGAGCCTGTCGAAGGGGTGCGTTCGAGGCACGTGCTTCGACAGGCTCAGCACGAACGGTGAGGGGGAGGGCTCAATCCGCGAACAGCAGAACCGGCGTCTCGAGATACTTCTTGAGCGCCTGGACGTAGCTCGCCGCATCCCAGCCATCGACCACGCGGTGGTCGCAACTGATCGACAGGTTCATCAGCTTCGCGCGGCGGATTTCGTCGCCGTCGAAGACCGGGCGTTCGACGATCTTGTTCGGCCCGATGATCGCCACTTCCGGACGGTTGATCACCGGCGTCGTCGCGATCCCGCCGAGCGGCCCGAGCGACGTGATCGTCAGCGTCGAACCGCTCAGTTCGGCCGACGTCGCCTTGCCGGTACGCGCGGCTTCGGCAAGACGGCCGATCTCGGTGGCGAGCTGCCACACGTTGCGATCCTGCGCGTCGCGGATCACCGGCACCATCAGCCCGGCGTCGGTCTGCGTCGCCATGCCGAGATGCACCGCGCCGTAGCGGGTCACGACGCCCGCCTCGTCGTCGTACCGGGCGTTGATCATCGGGAAATCCGGGATCGCCTTGCAGATCGCGACGATCATCAGCGGCAGCATCGTCAGCTTCGGTCGCCCGCCGCGATTGGCGTTCAGGTCCGCACGCATGTCCTCCAGCGCGGTGACGTCGATTTCCTCGACATAGGTGAAGTGCGGGATCGCGCGCTTCGATGCGGCCATGTTCTCGGCGATGCGGCGGCGCATGCCGATGACCTTGACCGGAACGTCGGCGCGCACGTTGCTGGCATGAGGGCGCTGATAGCCCTGGCCGCTGCCATAGCGCAGATAGGCGTCGAGATCCGAATGGCGGACGCGGTCGGTTTCGGTCTTCACCTGGGCGAGGTCGATGCCGAGATCCGCCGCGCGCGCGCGCACGGCGGGCGAGGCGAGGGCGTGCGACCTTTCTTCCCCCCTCCCGCTTGCGGGAGGGGTCGGGGGTGGGCTCGCGTCGTCCATGGGAGCTCCCGTTGAGGTCGGGAGCCCACCCCCAGCCCCTCCCGCAAGCGGGAGGGGAGCAGGTTGCGTTTCCACCCCCGGATTCTCCGCCTCGTACTGATCGGCCACCTCTTCCTGAGCGGGGCTGGCGGGAACGGCCTTCACCTCGGTCGTCACCGGCCCGAGCGCCGGCGCTTCCTCCGCCGAAACGTCGCCCTCGGTCTCGATCACCACCAGCGCCGCGCCGATCGACACCTGATCGCCGACCTCGCCGGCCAGTTCGACCACGATCCCCGAGACGGGCGATTCCATCTCGACCGTGGCCTTGTCGGTCATCATGTCGGCGATCTGCTGGTCTTCCTCGATCCGGTCGCCGACGGCGACGTGCCACGCGACGATCTCGGCCTCGGAAATGCCTTCGCCGATGTCGGGGAGTTTGAAGGTGAAGCGTGCCATGACTCTAGATCCGTTCGTTTCGAGCGAAGTCGAGAAACCTGTCTCAAGCCCCGTTTCTCGACTTCGCTCGAAACGAACGGGGGTGGGTATCGGCGAAGGCGCTAGTCCTTCATCACTTTCTTCAGGGCCTCGCCGATGCGGACGGGGCCGGGGAAATATGCCCATTCCAGGCTGTGCGGGTACGGGGTGTCGAAGCCGGTGACGCGCTCGATCGGCGCCTCCAGATGGTAGAAGCAGCGTTCCTGCACGATCGCCGACAGTTCCGCGCCGAAGCCGGAGGTGCGCGTCGCCTCGTGGATGATCATGCAGCGCCCGGTCTTCTTCACCGACGCCTCGATCGTGTCGATATCGAGCGGTACGAGCGTGCGCAGGTCGATGATCTCGGCGTCGATCCCGGCATCGGCGATCACCGCCTGCGCGACGTGCACCATCGTGCCGTAGGCGAGCACGGTCAGCGCCTCGCCGGCGCGCACGACCTTCGCCTTGCCGAGCTCGATCTTGTAATAGCCGGTCGGCACCTCGCCTGCCGGGTGCTTCGACCAGTTCTGCGCCGGCCGGTCCCAATATCCGTCGAACGGGCCGTTGTAGATGCGCTTGGGCTCGAAGAAGATCGTCGGATCGTTGTCCTCGATCGCCGCGATCAGCAGGCCCTTGGCGTCGTACGGTGTCGAGGGGATTACCGTCTTCACGCCCGAGACGTGGGTGAAGATGCCCTCGGGCGACTGGCTGTGCGTCTGCCCGCCGAAGATGCCGCCGCCGAACGGCGAGCGCACCGTCATCGGCGCGATGAACTCGCCGGCCGAGCGATAGCGCAGCCGCGCGGCTTCCGACACCAGCTGGTCGAGCGCGGGATAGATATAGTCCGCGAACTGGATCTCCGGCACCGGGCGCAGGCCGTAGGCCCCCATGCCGACGGCGACGCCGATGATGCCGCATTCGGTGATCGGCGTATCGAACACGCGCTGTTTGCCGTACTTCGCCTGCAGGCCGGCGGTCGCGCGGAACACGCCGCCGAAATAGCCGACATCCTCGCCCATCACGATCACGTCGGGATCGCGCGCCATCATCACGTCCATCGCGGAATTGATCGCCTGGATCATGTTCATGCGGGTGGTTTCGCCTTCAACGGCGATTGCGGTCTGTGTTTCGGTTTCGGTCATGTCGCTCACGATTTCCGCGCCCACGGACGGCCGGACGCCGTCTCTTCCGCCAGCATCTGCGCCTGCTGTTCCCTCAGATGCCAGGGCAGTTCCTCGAACACGCCGTCGAACAGGGTGTCGAGCGGCTGGTGGAGGCCGTGGCCGAGGATGCCGTTCTTCTCGGCCTCCTTCTGCGCGCGCTTCACCTCTTCGGCGAGATCCTTGTCTTGCGCGACATGGCGCTCCTCGTCCCATTCGCCGATCGCGATCAGATGATCCTTGAGGCGGCGGATCGGATCGCCGAGCGGCCAGGCATTGGGTTCGCCTTCGGACCGATACTGGCCCGGATCGTCGGAGGTGGAATGGCCCTCGGCGCGGTAGGTGAAATGCTCGATCAGCGTCGGCCCCTGATTGGTCCGTGCACGCTCGGCGGCCCATGCGGTGGCGGCATAGACCGCGAGCGCATCGTTGCCGTCCACGCGCAGGCCGGCGATTCCATAGCCGACCGCGCGCGCCGCGAAGGTCGTCGATTCGGCGCCGGCGAAACCGGAGAAGGACGAGATCGCCCACTGGTTGTTGACGACGTTGAAGATCACCGGCGCACGGTACACGCTGGCGAAGGTGCAGGCGGAATGGAAGTCGCCCTCGGCGGTCGATCCTTCGCCGCACCATGTCGCGGCGATCCGCGTGTCGCCCTTGGCGGCGCTGGCCATCGCCCAGCCGACCGCCTGAGGATATTGCGTCGCGAGGTTGCCGGAGATCGAGAAGAAGCCCGCCTCGCGCACCGAATACATGATCGGCAATTGCTTGCCCTGAAGCCGGTCGGCCGAGTTCGAATAGATCTGGTTCATCATGTCGACCATCGACCAGCCGCGCGCGATGAGCAGGCCCTGCTGGCGATAGGACGGGAAGCACATATCCTCGTAATCGAGCGCGAACGCCGCCGACACCGCGACCGCCTCCTCGCCGGTGCACTTCATGTAGAAGCTGGTCTTGCCCTGGCGCTGGGCGCGGAACATGCGTTCGTCGAACGCGCGGACCAGCGCCATGCTGCGCAGCATCGAGCGCATCGTATCGGGCGAGAGGCGCGGGTTCCATGGCCCGACCGCCTGGTGATCGTCGTCCAGCACGCGCACGAGTTCGTAGGCGAGATCGATGAACGTCTCGGCCTTGTCGGCGGTGTCGGGACGGCGGGTCTCGCCGGCGGGGGGCAGGCGGACCGAGGTGAAGTCCACCGCGTCGCCGGGCCGGAACTTGGGTTCGGGCACGTAGAGCGATAGCGGCTGCAGATTGGCGCGGCGATCGTCGCTTGCCATGGTGTCTCCAATGTTGCCCCGAAGCCTCGCTGCGTGGGAACGCGCGGACTCGGTATTTCGAGCCTTGTTATAAAATTTCAACGGCAATGGCGAGAGGGGCTTTTCGCCGAGCCGGAAAATCGGATGTGCGGATCTGCACGTTTCGTTAACCAATCGGCCGCATCATGGCCGCGTCAGCAAAGGACGCACCCGATGTACATGGCCCCGATCACTGCCGCCAAAGCCCCCGTTTCCACCACGGCCCAGCGTTTGACCGGGCTGGTCGTCCTGCCGATCTCGGCAGTCGTCATGGTGCCGTTCCTGGCCGGGTACGCGGTCTATGCCGTCGTCGCGCTCGGCGCGCGCGGGTTGGTCAAGGCCCCGCACGCGCTGCTCGATATGGTCGATTATGCCGGGCAGGTCGCCCTGGGGCGCTGAGGTATCGCATTGTCATCCTGAACTCGTTTCAGGATCCAGGCGCGATCAACAGCCAAAAGGATGGTGTCAGTTTAGGCCGATGACCGCGCCTGGATGCTGAAACGAGTTCAGCATGACGTTTTGGAACTTGGTCCGCGCTAACCCCCCACCGTCTGTTCGATCGCGCCGAAGATCGGGTGATGCCTGTCGTCCTCCGCCCAGATGCGGATCGTGTCGCCGGCCTTCAAAAACGGCGTGACCGCCTTGCCGCCCTGGATGGTCTCCACGGTGCGCACCTCGGCCAGGCAGGAATAGCCGACGCCGCCCTCCGAGATCGGCTTGCCCGGGCCACCGTCCGCGCCGCGATTCGAAACCGTGCCCGACCCGACGATCGTGCCCGCGCCCAGCTTCCGGGTCTTCGCGGCGTGGGCGATCAGCGTGCCGAAATCGAACGTCATGTCCTCGCCTGCCTCGGCGCGACCGAAGGGCTGGCCGTTGAGATCGACCATCAGCTTGCGATGCAGCTTGCCGTCCCTCCACCAGTCGCCCAGCGCATCGGGCGTGACGAACACGGGCGAGAACGCGCTGGCCGGCTTGGACTGGAAGAACCCGAACCCCTTGGCGAGTTCGCCCGGGATCAGGTTGCGCAGCGAGACGTCGTTGGTCAGCCCGACCAGCCGCACCGCGTCGAGCGCTTCCTCGCGAGTCGCGCCGAGCGGCACGTCGCCGGTGACGACGACCACCTCGGCCTCGAGATCGCAGCCCCAGCTTTCGTCGACCAGCGGGATCGGATCGCGCGGGCCCAGGAAACCGTCGCTGCCGCCCTGGTACATCAGCGGATCGTGCCAGAACGTCTCGGGCATTTCCGCCGCGCGCGCCTGCCGGACCAGGGCGACGTGGTTCACATAGGCGGAGCCATCCGCCCATTGATAGGCGCGGGGCAGGGGGGCGGCGGCATCGTGTTCGTGGAAGCGTTCCAGCGGGATCGCGCTGTTGCGCACGTCGGTCGCCAGCACGATGAGGTCGGGCAGCACCCGATCCCAATCGTCGAGCGCCGCCTGCAGGGTCGGCGCGATATGTCCGGCGTCGGCATACCAGGCGAGATCGTCCGAGACGATGACGAGTTTGCCGTCGCGCCCACTCTTGAGACTGGCCAGTTTCATGCGCTCTCCTTTGTTCTGGGGCCGACCATAGACCGGCCCGTCGCCAGCGCGAAAGTGGGAATGGGTTGACGCTCGCGTAAACTGCCCGCACATCGGTGAAAACAAGTTGCAAGAGAGGACTTATCCCATGTCGTCGCTCGATACCGTTGCCGGACGCTTCGCCTATACCGAGGACCACGAGGCGTTTCGCCAGACCGTACGCGCGTTCCTGCAGAAGGAAGGCGTGCCCAATGTCGGGCGATGGGAGGAGGACCGCCTCGTCCCCAAGGATTTCTGGCGCAAGGCGGGCGAGATCGGGATGCTGTGTCCGACGGTGCCGGAGGCCTATGGCGGGCTGGGCCTCGATTTCGGCTATAACGCGATCGTCGACGAGGAGATGTCGTATAACGGCGTGCCGGCCGGCTTCTCGCTGCAATCGGACATCGTCAGCGGCTATATCGAACATTACGGATCGGAGGAGCAGAAGGCCGAATGGCTGCCGAGAATGGTGTCGGGCGACGTCATCACCGCGATCGCGATGACCGAGCCGGGCACGGGCAGCGATCTCCAGGCGATCCGCACGACCGCGAAGAAGGACGGCAACCATTACGTCATCAACGGATCGAAGACCTATATCACCAACGGCCAGAACACCGATCTGACCCTGGTCGTCGCCAAGACCGATCCGACCGCCGTTCCGGCGTGGAAGGGCATGTCGATCATCCTGGTCGAGAGCGATCGCGAAGGGTTCAAGAAGGGCCGCAAGCTCGACAAGATCGGGCAGGAGGCTGCCGACACGTCCGAACTGTTCTTCGAGGACGTGCGCGTGCCGATCACCAATTGTCTCGGTGAGGAGGGCAAGGGCTTCATCTACCTGATGAGCCAATTGCCGCAGGAGCGCCTGTCGATCGCGGTGTCGGTGATGGCGTCGAGCCAGAAGGCGTTCGACGAGACGGTCGAGTTCACCAAGACGCGCAAGGCGTTCGCCGGCATGGTCTTCGATTTCCAGAACACGCGCTTCGTGCTGGCCGACATCAAGGCCAAGCTGCAGGTCGGCTGGGCGCATCTCGACTGGGCGATCGCCCGCCATCTGAAGGGCGAGTTGACCAACGAGGAGGGCGCGGCCGCGAAATTGTGGCACACCGACCTGCAATGGGAGATCATGGACAAGTGCCTGCAATTGCATGGCGGCGCGGGGTACATGAACGAATATCCGATCGCCCGGGCCTGGCGCGCGGCGCGCGTGACGCGGATTTTCGGCGGAACCAACGAGATCATGAAGGAGTTGATCGGGCGCAGCCTGTGAAGGACGGCGGCGGTGCTCCATCCCCGGCACCGTCGCCTTCCGCCTGCCGTGCCCGGTTGCGGCTTGTCGCATCTTGCCTTGCATCGTCGCTTACGTGACGGCATTATGAACGCCTGATGAAACTTGCTCCGCCCGATGGCTCCCGAGACAGGCGGATAGAGGATCCAACCAATCTCTGGCTGATCCACCCCGCGTCGCGTTTTCTGTTGCCGCTGGCGTTGAAAGCCGGAATCTCCGCCAACGCAGTCTCGTGCATGGGCCTCCTGCTCGGGATCGGCGCGGCGATCGCCTATGCGCATTGGACCAGCCCCCTGGCGGTCGCGATCGGGCTGCTGCTGTCGATCGGCTGGCTGATTGCCGACGGGCTGGACGGCATGGTCGCGCGCGCGACTCGCACTGCGTCCGCGTTCGGGCGATTGCTCGACGGCGTCGTCGATCACGGCGTCTTCATCCTGATCTACGTCGTCCTGGCCACATCGATCGGTACGGTCGAGGGCTGGGCCTTGGCGCTGACGGCGGGCGCGGCGCATATCGGCCAGTCCAGCCTGTTCGAAGGCGAGCGCGCGCGCTTTCATCGCCGTGCCAAGGGGGATTGGGGCACCACGCCGCCGGCGCGCACCGGCGGGCTGCTCGAAAAGCTCTACGACGATATCTCGCGCGGGGTAAATCGTGCCGCCGATCCGTTCGATCGCGCGCTGGAGCACAGTCGCGATCCGCTGCGTTTCGGGCGCGAATATGCCGCCCGTGCCGTGGCTCCGATGAAGGTGATGGCGCTGGAAAGCGCCAATATGCGCGTATTGGCGATCTTCCTGGCCTGCATGGCCGGCAATCCGCGGCTGTTCTGGTGGTTCGAGATCGTGCCGCTGACCCTCTTGATCATTGCCACCCTTGTCTGGCATCGGCGCGTGGAAGCCGCCTTGGTGCATCCTGGCGGCGCGACATCCGTCAATACATGACTGCTTTTGGCGCTCCGCGCGCCGTTTCACACCACATCATTTGAGAATCGAAGGGCCCCTCCAACCATGAACACCATCAACGTCGCGGTGATCGGCATCGGCAATTGCGCCAGTTCGCTGATCCAGGGCCTGGCTTATTACCACAAGGGCCAGAACGACCATGTCGGCCTGATGCATTGGGATCTGGGCGGCTACAAGCCGAGCGACATCAAGGTGGTCGCGGCCTGGGACGTGGACGCGCGCAAGGTGGGCGTGGACGTGGCGGAGGCGATCTTCGCCAAGCCGAACTGCACCGCGGTCTTCTGTGCCGACGTGCCGGCGAGCGGCGTGACGGTCGCGATGGGCAACGTGCTGGACGGCGTCGCCGAGCATATGGCCGACTACAAGGACGACCGCACCTTCATCGTCGCCGATGTCGCGCAGCCGAGCAAGGCCGAGGTGGTCGCCGCGCTGAAGGCGAGCGGCGCGCACGTTTTGATGAACTACCTGCCGGTCGGCAGCCAGAAGGCGACCGAATTCTACGCCGAATGCGCGATCGAGGCCGGCGTCGCCTTCGTCAACAACATCCCCGTCTTCATCGCCAGCGACGAGGTCTGGGCCAAGAAGTTCACCGATGCCGGCGTCCCGATCGTCGGCGACGACATCAAGGCGCAGCTCGGCGCGACGATCGTCCACCGCGTGCTGACCGACCTGTTCGCCAAGCGCGGCGTGAAGCTGGAACGGACCTATCAGCTGAACACCGGCGGCAATACCGACTTCCTCAACATGTCGAACCATCGCCGCCTGGAATCGAAGAAGATCAGCAAGACCGAAGCGGTGCAGTCGGTCGCGGCCGAGCGTCTGACCGACGACAACGTGCATATCGGCCCCAGCGATTACGTGCCGTGGCAGAACGACAACAAGGTCTGCTTCCTGCGCATGGAAGGCACGATGTTCGGCGGCGTGCCGATGAACCTGGAAATGCGCCTGTCGGTCGAGGACAGCCCGAACTCGGCCGGCGTCGCGATCGACATGATCCGCTGCGCGAAGCTCGCCAGCGATCGCGGTCTGGCCGGTCCGGTGCATCCCGCCTCGGCCTATTTCTGCAAGCACCCGCCGATCCAGATGACCGACGATCTCGCGCAGATCGCGGTCGAAGACTTCATCGCCGCCGCCGCCTGAGCGTGGGCGCGATCGACACGGCGGTCCTGCTCGCGGCGGGCGCGGGAACGCGCCTGCGCGAGGCCGCCGAGTCGAAGCCGTTATGCGCGGTCGCGGGGAAGCCGCTGATCGATCATGCGATCGAACGGCTGGCCCGCGCGGGGATCTCGCGGGTGATCGTGACGACCGGCTACCGTGCCGAGGGACTCGAGGCGCATCTCGCCGCGCGCGACTGGCCGGTGACGGTCGAGACCGCGCGCACCGCCGACTGGCGCCAGCCCAACGGCGTGTCGGCGCTCGCCGCCGCACCGTTGCTGGGCGGAGCGGAGACGTTGCTGGCGATGTGCGATCATCTGGTCGAGCCGGCGCTGTATGCGCGGATGGCGGCGGCCGGGGCCGGCGCGGGCCTCAGGCTGGGCATCGACCGGCGGTTGGGGCATCCCTGGGTCGATCCGCTCGACGTGACCTTCGTGGCGACCGAGGGCGAACGCATCACGGCGATCGGCAAGGAGATGGCGCCGCACGATTGCTACGATACCGGCGTGTTCGCGGTGGGGCCGGCGTTCTTCGCCGCGCTGGCGGAGCTGGATGCGCCGTCGATCACCGAGGCGGTTCGGGCGCTGATCGTCCAGGGTACCGCCTTGACGGTGGATTGCAGCGATCTCGACTGGATCGACGTGGACGACCCCAAGGCCCTGGCGGCGGCGAATGCCTGGGCCGGGGCGCTGGTGGGCTGATCGGGCCTAGGCGCGCGGCAGCCGATCCAGCGAGCCGCCCGCGCTCAATGCGGGGCCACTGCCCGGAACGCCTCGCACAACGCGGAATTTCGCACCGGCTTGGCCAGGATCGGCGACGTGGCGGGACAGGGGATGCAGGCCCCCGGGGTCGCGGTGATGAAGATCACGGGGAGCGGCCCCAGTTCGCCGATGATGTCGGCGACGGCATCCGGCCCGGTACCTTCGCGCAACATCACGTCGGAGGTGATCACGTCGGGTCGCCGCAATCGGGCGGCGGTGACCGCTTCGGACCTAGTTTCGGCGAAGTCGAAGCTGGTCGCGCCGACGCCGGTCAGCACATCCTGCAGATCGAGCGCGATCAACGCCTCGTCTTCGATGATAAGTACATGACACACCTGGGAATACCTTTAACATAAATCAAACATCCGGCAGCAACAATCGGGCCCGGATGTTCGAACTTATTTTCGCAGGCCGTTGACACGGTGACGGCAGTGCCGGATTTCTCGCTCACCGGAAGCGATACGCGGCGGCGAGACAGGGGTGAGCATGGCAATCGGATTTCGGGCGAGCGGCTGGTCGTTTCGCATGGCGGGCGCCGTGGCGGCGCTGTCTCTGCTTTCCGCCTGCGCGACGGACGGGAAGGCCGAAGGCCCCAAGAGCGCCAGTTCGGGCAAGCAGGCCGGGCCGGGCGCGGGCAAGGGCTATGCCCACGATCCCTATCCCTCGACCTACAAGCCGTATCCCGGCGTGCCGACGCTGCTGACCAACGTCACGGTGTTCGATGGCGAGGGCGGCAGCATCACCGGCGGTTCCGTGCTGTTCGCCGACGGCAAGATCGTCGCGGTCGGGCAGAACCTGACCGCGCCGGCGGGGGCCAGGGTGATCGACGGCGCGGGCAAGGTCGTGACGCCGGGCATCATCGATATCCACAGCCATCTCGGCGACTATCCCTCGCCCGGCGTGCAGGCCAATTCGGACGGCAACGAGGCGACCGGCCCGATCACCGCCGACGTCTGGGCCGAGCACAGCGTGTGGCCGCAGGATCCGGGTTTCAGCCGCGCGCTCGTCAACGGCGGCGTGACCACGATCCAGATCCTGCCCGGCTCGGCGAACCTGATGGGCGGTCGATCGGTCGTGATCAAGAACGTCTATGCGCGGACCGAACAGGGCATGAAATTCCCCGGCGCGCCGTACGGCCTGAAGATGGCGTGCGGCGAGAACCCGAAGCGCGTCTATGGCAGCAAGGGCCGCCAGCCCTCGACCCGGATGGGCAATATCGCGGTCGATCGCCAGACCTGGGCCAAGGCGGTCGAGTACAAGCGCAAGTGGGACAAGTTCGAGAAGGACGGCGGCGAAGCGCCCGGCCGCGATATCGCGATGGACACGCTGCGCGGCGTGCTGTCGGGCGAGATCCTCGTCCAGAACCATTGCTACCGCGCCGACGAGATGGCCATCGTGCTCGATATGGCCAAGGAATTCGGCTATCATGTCGGCGCGTTCCACCACGCGGTCGAAGCATACAAGATCGCCGATCTATTGAAGGCAAACGGCACCTGCGCGGCGGTGTGGGCCGATTGGTGGGGCTTCAAGATGGAAAGCTACGACGCGATCAGCGAGAACCTCGCCTTGCTGCAGAATGCCGGCGCGTGCGCGATGATCCACAGCGATGACGAGAACGGCATCCAGCGGCTGAACCAGGAGGTCGCCAAGGCCTTGGCCGCCGGGCGGCGCGCGGGGATCCAGATTTCCGACGCGACGGCGTGGGAATGGCTGACGATCAACCCCGCCAGGGCGCTCGGCATCGCCGACAAGACCGGCAGCCTGAAGCCGGGCAAGATGGCGGACGTGGTGTTGTGGAACGGTAATCCGTTCAGCGTCTATTCGCGACCGGAAAAGGTCTGGATCGACGGGGCGATGCTCTACGATGCCGACAATCCGAAATTGCGGCCGGTCTCCGATTTCGAACTCGGCCAGCCCGGTGCGGGAGACACCAAATGAAGCGCTCCCTGCTGCTCGGCGCCTCCCTCCTGGGTCTCGCCCTCTTCGCCACGCCCGCTGCCGCGCAGTCGGTCGCGATCCTCAATGCCAAGCTGGTGATCGGTGACGGCTCCGCGCCGATCGACGGGGCCACGGTGGTGATCCGTGACGGCAAGGTGGTCGCCGCGGGCAGGGGCGTGGCCGTGCCCGCCAATGTCGAGACGGTCGATGCCGGTGGGCGCTTCGTGACGCCGGGCATCGTTGCCGGCTTTACGCGGATGGGGATCGTCGAGGTCGACGGAGTCGAACAGACCAACGATGCCGGGGCGGACAAGAGCCCGTTCCACGCCGCTCTCGATATCGCGCCGGCGGTCAATCCCAGGTCGAGTTCGATCCCGCTCAACCGTGCGGAAGGGATCACGCGGGCGATCGTCGCGCCGGACAATAACGGATCGATCTTCGCCGGCATGGGCGCGGTGATTGATCTCGGCGCGGATGCCCAGGCGGTGACCCGCCCGCGCGCGTTCCAGTTCATGGAATATGGCGAGAGCGGTGCACGCGCCGCCGGCGGCAGCCGCCCTGCGGCGATCGCGCAGTTCCGCAATGCGCTGGCGCAGGTGCGCGAGTATTCGCGCAACCCGAACGGATACAGCGACGTCGGCAAGGAGGCGTTGCTGACCCGAGCCGATGCCGAGGCTCTGGTGCCGGTGGTCGCGGGGCGCATGCCGTTGCTGGTACATGTCGAGCGCGCGTCGGACATTCTCGCGCTGATCGACCTGAAGCGCGAATTCCCGGCGCTGAAGCTGGTGTTCGTCGGTGCGGGCGAAGGCTGGACGGTCGCGGCGCAGATCGCAGCGGCTGGCATTCCGGTGATCGCCAGCGCGCTGATCGACCTTCCCGCGTCGTTCGAACAGCTTGCCTCGACCCAGTCTAACGTCGGGCGGATGAAGGCGGCGGGGGTCATGGTCGGGATCGGCATGATCAACGACAACGAGGCGCGGCAGGCGCGGCTGGAGAAGCAGTATGCCGGCAACCTCGTCGCGCTGACCAAGATTCCCGGCGCGACCGGCCTCGCCTGGGATGCCGCCTTTGCCGCAATCACCTCGGTCACGGCGGATGCGATCGGGATGGGCGGCGAGATCGGCAGCCTGCGCCCGGGGCGGCGAGGCGACGTGGTGATCTGGTCGAACGATCCGCTCGAACTCGATGCGGCGGCGCTGACGGTCTATATCGACGGGGTGAAGCAGCCGCTGACCACGCGGCAGGAATTGCTGCGCAACCGGTACATGCGGCCCGAGGAAGGGGCGTTGCCCAAGGCTTACGAGCGTTAAAGCTTCCTCCGTTCGTGCTGAGCTTGTCGAAGCACCGTTCTTTCTTCGTTCGGCATGCATGCGGCACGAACAAGGACAGCCCTTCGACAGGCTCAGGGCGAACGGGGGTGGGATATACTCCCGCAGCTCTTGATCACTCCACCTTGCCCGGCACGCTCCGTCCCCCTACAGCCGCGCGCAGATGGACCCGCGCCTTGCCCATATCCGCAACTGGATCTTCGATCTGGACAACACGCTGTATCCGGCGAACGCACGGCTGTTCGACCAGATCGATGCCAAGATGACGGCGTATCTCGCCGAGCGGCTGAACGTCGATCTCGTCGAGGCGCACCGCATCCAGAAGGGCTATTTCTACGCCCATGGCACTACCCTGGCCGGGATGATGGCCGATCACGACGTGGATCCGCACGAATTCCTCGCCTTCGTGCACGATATCGAGATGGACGTGCTGGAGGAAAACGCGCCGCTCGCCGCCGCGATCGCCCGGCTGCCGGGGCGCAAGATCGTCTTCACCAATGCCGATACGCCCTATGCGACGAAGGTGCTCGGCCGGCTCGGCCTCGGCGAAAGCTTCGAGGCGATCCACGACATCCATGCGATGGACCTCGCGCCCAAGCCGCAGGAATCGGCCTATGCCGGCCTGTGCGCGGCGTTCGATCTGGATCCGCACGCCTCGCTGTTTGCCGAGGATATGGCGCGCAATCTGAAACCCGCGAAGGCGATCGGCATGACCACGTTGTGGGTCGACAACGGCTCCGAACAGACGCCGGACGAAAGCCATGAGCATGTCGATTTCATCACCGACGACATCAGCCAATGGCTGCACATGATATTGGAGGCCGACAGTTGAGCCAGCAATTGCAGACGACGATCGACGCTGCGTGGGAAGACCGTGCGGATCTCGGGTTCCACACGATCGGTTCGGTCCGCGCGGCGGTGGATGCGGCGCTGGAACAGCTCGATTCGGGCGAGGCGCGCGTCGCCGAGCCGGACGGGCAGGGTGGCTGGACGGTCAATCAGTGGCTGAAGAAGGCGGTGCTGCTCAGCTTCCGCCTCAACGACAACGAGATCATTCCCGGCCCGGGTGCCGCGAACTGGTTCGACAAGGTGCCGTCGAAATTCGAAGGCTGGGGCGAGAACCGCTACCGCGAGGCGGGTTTCCGCAGCGTGCCGGGCAGCATCGTACGGCGCGGGGCCTATATCGCCAAGGGCGCGGTGCTGATGCCCAGCTTCGTCAATATCGGCGGCTATGTCGGCGAGAATTCGATGATCGACGCTTGGGCGACGGTCGGCTCCTGCGCGCAGATCGGTGCCAACGTGCACATCTCCGGCGGGGCGGGGATCGGCGGCGTGCTGGAGCCGCTCCAGGCCGATCCGGTCATCATCGGGGACGGCGCGTTCATCGGCGCGCGCAGCGAAGTGGCGGAGGGCGTGCGCGTCGGCGAGGGCGCGGTGCTATCGATGGGCGTCTATCTGGGTGCCAGCACGAAGATCGTCGATCGCGAGACCGGCGAGGTGTTCCGGGGCCATGTGCCGCCCTATTCGGTGGTCGTGCCCGGCGCGATGGGCGGCGGGGACGGCAAGCCCAGCCTGTATTGCGCGGTAATCGTCAAGCGCGTGGACGCGCAGACCCGCAGCAAGACCAGCATCAACGAATTGCTGCGGGACTGATCGGGCGATCGAACTTCTCGACACAGTAACACACGCCGCTTAACGACGGCGGAGACAAGAGGGGATTCTACACATGACCACTGCCGCCAGCCAGGTTCTCGACCGCGTTCTCGTCCTCGAAATGGTCCGCGTGACCGAGGCGGCGGCGGTCGCCGCGTCGAAGCTGGTCGGGCGCGGGGACGAGAAGGCGGCCGATGCCGCGGCGGTGGAGGCGATGCGCGAGGCGCTCAATTCGCTGTATATGGACGGCACGGTGGTGATCGGCGAGGGCGAGCGCGACGAGGCGCCGATGCTGTTCATCGGCGAGAAGGTCGGGTCCGCGATCGGCACCGGCCCGAAGATCGATATCGCGCTCGATCCGCTGGAGGGCACGACGATCTGCGCCACGGCGGGGCCGAACAGCCTGGCCGTGCTGGCGATCGCCGAGCAAGGCGGCCTGCTCAACGCACCCGACGTGTACATGGACAAGATCGCGGTCGGCCCGGGCTATCCCGAGGGCATCATCGATCTCGATCGGACGCCGAGCGAGAACGTCCGCGCGGTGGCGGCGGCCAAGGGCGTGGAGCCGGGCGAGATCATCGCCTGCGTGCTGGATCGCCCGCGGCACGAGAAGCTGATCGCGGAACTGCGCGCTCTGGGCGTCGGCATCATGCTGATCGGCGACGGCGACGTGGCGGGTGTGATCGCGACGACCAATCCCGACACCACGATCGACATCTATATGGGATCGGGCGGCGCGCCGGAGGGCGTGCTGGCGGCGGCGGCACTGCGCTGCGTCGGCGGGCAGTTCAAGGGCCGGTTGCTGTTCCGCAACGACGACGAACGCGCGCGTGCCGCGAAGTGGGGCGTGACCGATCTCGACAAGCAATACGACCTGACCGAACTGGCCAAGGGCGACTGCATCTTCGCCGCGACCGGCGTGACGGACGGCTCGCTGCTCGCCGGCGTGAAGCGCAAGGGCGGCACGATGACCACCGAGAGCGTGGTGATGCGCGCGAGTTCGGGCACGGTGCGCTGGGTCAAGGGCGAGCATCGGATCTGAGGTGGGTTCCGATCGGCTGAGGTCGGCGCAATTTCGATACGCACGGTCGCGAACGCGGCCGACGCGAAGCTGGGTGCGGATGGCCGGCGGCCGTTTGCGGGCGTCGCGTCGTGCGCGGCTGAAACGCCGCTACAGCGCACAAACGAAGGTATTTTTGTCCCGGGCGTGGAGCCTCGATCCTGACGAGGGGCGGAAAGCGATGCCCGTGCGTTGTGTCGGGCGAGCCTCACAACAGGACACCTCATTATGACCGACGCCGATCCGCGCGACGACCGCGACATCCCGCCCGACAATGGTGAACGACCGACATTCTCGACTTCCATAAGAAAGGGCTTGGGTGATGTCGGAACGGGCGACGGCTATTCCGGCCAGGAATATGACAGCGCCGGACAATCGGCATGGCGGGCCGAACAGCAGCGCAGGAACCTGCCCAAGAACGGCGGCGTGGCCGGAAGCGGCATCGGAGCCGGCGGCGGACAGAAAGGGGAGGATTACGACGTGGACAGTCCCGCCGGTGCCGAACCGGACGGCTGAGCTTCACGATCGCGCCGTCCATCGCCCGTGGCGGTCGCATTCGAGCATCCCTACCCGGCGCCCCCGACAGATACACAGGAACCTTGTCATGACCGATGCCAATGAGACCACCGATCAGTCCTTGCAGCCCGCTCCAAAAGGCTTGGCCGAGAATAGCCAGACGACGACGCAGCCTTCGCCCGAGCTTTCGACCGAGCATCAGAAGGAGGGCGATGCCCGCAGCCCCAGCGACACGCTGGATCGTGGGCAGGAGGGAACTCCCGGCGGGCAACCTGTGGAGGATGTCGCGGACCGGACGAATGTTAGCACGGTAAAGCCCGAGGATTATCCGCAGGATCGTCCAGACCGGTAACCCTCGGATATGCCGAGGTCGGATCGTCGGGCCTATGATAGCCAAAAGTTGCAAGGACTTCGAGAATCGGGCTGTCCCATACGGCCCGAATTCGGCACTCTGTCCTAATGTCCAACCATCTGCACCCCGCCGTCGCCCACGCTCCGCGCCACTTGCGCCTTGCGCGGTTCAACATATTCAACATTCGCGGTTACGCGGGGGCGGTATCGAGGTCGTCGGGCGCTTCGACATGTTCGACATTGGCCGGGGTCGCCGCGCTCGTTCTACTGGCGCTGCCGCTGTCGAGCGCCCGCCCGCAATCCGCCCCCGCGACGACGGCTACTGCATCCCCCTTCCTTTATGAGGAGGTGATGGTGCCGATGCGCGACGGAGCGAAGTTGCAGACCGTGATCATGCGCCCGCGCGATGCCAGGGGGGCGCTGCCGATCCTGCTCCAGCGCACGCCGTACGGCGTGCCCGGGGTGGCGCCTGCCACCATCCCGAAGAACTGGCAGACTCTGGCCGGCGACGGCTACGTCTTCGTGTTCCAGTCGATGCGCGGGCGCTTCAAGTCGGACGGGGTGTTCACCTTCTCGACCGCCGTGCATCCGAAGGATGCGACGGCGGTGGACGAGGCGACCGATGCCTATGACGCGGTCGACTGGCTGGTGAAGAACGTGAAACCGAACAACGGCAAGGTCGGGATGTGGGGCGTCTCCTATCCCGGCTTCGCCGCCGCCGTCGCGCTCGCCAAACCGCATCCCGCGCTGAAGGCGGTGTCCCCGCAGGCGGCGTGGAACGACTATTGGGTGAACGACGATCTGCACCGCAACGGCGCGCTGCGCCTGTCCTATGCGACGGACTGGCTCTACAGCCTGCAGGCGGACAAGACGCAGAACAAGGACGTCGCCTACGACACGGTCGACACCTATGCGTGGTTCCTGAAACAGGGGCCGGTCGAGACCATCGACAAGGTCCATTTCAAGGGCGCCTCGCCGATGTTCACGGCGCTGCTCGATCATCCCGATCACGATGCCTTCTATACCGACCAGCGCTGGACCGATGCGCTGGGCAAGACGACCGTGCCGACGCTGAACGTCGCCGGTTTCTGGGACCAGGAAGATCCGCTCGGATCGTGGAAAATCTACGCCAAGCAGCAGGAGAACGATCCGAACCACCTGAGCCTGATGGTCGCCGGGCCATGGGCGCATGGCGGTTGGCAGGGCGATACGTCGATGCTCGGCCGCGTGCCGCTGGGAGGCAATAGCGGGCAGGATTTCCGCGACCAGATCCAGGCGCCGTTCTTCCGCTACTGGCTGCATGGCACGGGCGAACGGCCCAACTTCCGCGCGCGCATGTTCGAATCCGGATCGAACGTGTGGAAGAGCTACACCTCCTGGCCGCCAAAGGAAGCGAAGGCGACCGATCTGTACCTGCAGGCGGACGGGTCCTTGTCGTTCACCGCGCCGGTTGGGGATGCGTGCCGCGATTACGTGTCCGACCCGGCCAATCCCGTACCGTTCCGCCCGCGGCCGATCTCGGCGACCTATCCGCGGCCCGAATGGCGTTGGTGGGAGGCGGAGGACCAGCGCTTCGTCGATCACCGGCCCGACGTGCTAAGCTATACGAGCGCGCCGCTGACGGAAGACCTGACCGTGGCGGGCAATATCGTGGCCAAGCTGATGGCCTCGACCAGCGGGACCGACAGCGATTTCGTCGTCAAGCTGATCGACGTGCTGCCCGACGATTATGCGCCGTTCGATCAGAAGGCACCTTTGGGGGCGTATCCGATGCAGTTGAACGGATACCAATTGCCGATCGCGATGGAGGTACGGCGCGGCAAGTTCCTGGCCAGCGATACCGCCCCGCAGCCACTGGTTCCGGGCAAGGTGACCGCGTGGGACGTGCCGTTACGCGATCATGATCACGTCTTCCTGAAGGGGCACCGCATCATGGTGCAGGTGCAATCCTCCTGGTTCCCGGTGATCGATCGCAACCCGCAGACTTTCGTGCCGAACATCGCGCGCGCCAAGGCCAGCGATTTCGTGAAGGCAACGCAGAAGGTGTGCGCGGGGTCGAAGGTGGTGCTGCCGGTGATCCGTTAGTTCTTCATGCGCCAGCCGGTGCGGAAGATCACCGCGATCACGGCAAGGCACAGCACCAGGAACAGCGCCGTCACGCCAAGGCTCAACCCCACGCTGACATCGCCCTTGTCGAAGAACGCCCAGCGGAAGCCGCTGACCAGGTAGACGACCGGATTGAACAGGCTGACCGTGCGCCACGGCTGGGGCAGCATGTCGATCGAATAGAAGGCACCGCCGAGAAAGGTCAGCGGGGTGATCAGCAGCGAGGGGATGAAGTTCAACTGTTCGAACCCCTTCGCCCAGACGCCGATGATGAAGCCGAACAGGCTGAACGCCACGCTGGTCAGCACCAGGAATGCCAGCATCGCCAGCGGATGCGCGATCGGCAGCGGCACGAACAGCATCGCGGTCGCCAGGATGATCAGGCCGAGGATCACCGACTTGGTCGCCGCCGCGCCGACATAGCCCAACACCATCTCCATCGCGGAGACGGGTGCGGAGAGCAGTTCGTAGATCGTGCCGGTGAATTTCGGGAAGTAGATGCCGATCGAGGCGTTGGAGATGCTCTGCGTCAACAGCGAGAGCATGATCAGGCCGGGCACGATGAAGCTGCCATAGCCGACGCCGTCCACCGTCTGCATGCGGCTGCCGATCGCGCCGCCGAACACGACGAAATAGAGCGACGTGGTGATGACCGGAGTCGCCACGCTCTGCCACAGCGTACGCAGCGCCCGCGCCATCTCGAAGCGGTAGATCGCCCAGATGCCGTGCGTGTTAAGTGCGGGCGTGCTCATGCGGCCTCTCCCGGTGCGGAGACGAGATCGACGAAGATGTCCTCCAGCGAACTGCGATACGTTTCCAGATCGGTGACGCCGATGCCGAGCGCGCCGAGTTTGGCGAGCAGCGCCGGGACGCCCTCGTCTTCGGAGACGAACACATAGCGCAGTTTCGTGCCGTCCTCCTCCAGCGTCAGATCCCAATCGGCAAGGTCTGCCGGAACCGCGCGCATCGGCTCGGCGAGCGTGACCAGGGCCTGCCGCTTGCCCAGCCGCTTCATGAGTTCGGTCTTCTCCTCGACCAGCATCAACTTGCCCTTGGCGATCACGCCGACGCGGTCGGCCATTTCCTCGGCCTCCTCGATATAATGCGTGGTCAGGATGATCGTTACGCCCTTGTCGCGCAGCTTGTGGATCAGCTTCCACATGTCGCGGCGCAGCGACACGTCCACGCCGGCGGTCGGTTCGTCGAGGAACAGGATATCGGGCTCGTGAGACAGCGCCTTGGCGATCAGCACGCGGCGTTTCATACCGCCGGAGAGTTCCATAATCTTGGAATCGCGCTTGTCCCATAGCGACAGGTCGCGAAGCACTTCCTCGATATAGGCGTCATGGCCCGATTTGCCGAACAGGCGCCGGCTGAACTTCACCGTTGCCAGCACCGTTTCGAACATGTCGACCGACAGTTCCTGCGGCACGAGGCCGACCAGACGGCGCGTGGTGCGATAGTCGCGGATCGCATCGTGGCCCATCACCGTGACGGTGCCGGACGACGGCGTGACGATACCGCAGACGATGCTGATCAACGTCGTCTTGCCCGCGCCGTTCGGGCCGAGCAACGCGAAGATCTCGCCCTTGGCGATATCGAGGTCGATCGGCGAAAGTGCGGTGGTGCCGGAGCCGTAGGTCTTCGAGACCCCGGCGATCGAAAGAATGGTGTTCAAGAGCGTCCCCTGTTCGGGACCAAAGGTAAGGGGGCGAAGTGGGCGGTACAACCACAGGCTCCGTCATCCTGAACTTGTTTCAGGATCCAGGCGTGTTCAGTCGATCCATCCACGTCGTCTATTCGGCAGATGACCGCGCATGGATGCTGAACCGAGTTCAGCATGACGACGTCTCAACTCCGCTCCCGCGCCTCGCGCACGGCTTTTTCCAGTTCCTCCAGCGGCAGGGCGGCCGAGACGACCTTGTCGCCGATCACCCAGCTCGGCGTGCCGGTCATGCCGAGTTGCTGCGCTACCGCGGTGTTGGTGGCGATCTCGGTTTCGGCGCGCGGGGCCATGGCGGCGGCCTTGGCCATATCCACGCCTGCCGCTTTCGCGGCCGCGGCCAGCGTCGCCTCGCTCACCGGGCCGGCGGCGTAGAGCGCGTCGTGGAACGCCTTGAACTTGCCCTGGTCCGCCGCCGCGAGGCTGAGCTTCGCCGCCGCCGCGCTTTCCGGCGCGAGGATCGGAAATTCGCGGAACACCACGCGCACCTTGGGATCGCGGCGGATCAACTCGGCGATCGTCGGCAGGCTCGACCGGCAGAAGCCGCAATTGTAATCGAAATATTCGACCAGCGTGACGTCGCCGTCCGGGTTGCCGGCCCAGGCATCGCCGAACGGCTCGAGGATCGCCTTGCGGTTGGCAGCGATCAGCTTGGCCGCGTCGCGCCGTTTTAGCCGGTCCATCGCCTCGGGAATGATCTCCGGGTGCGCCAGCACATAGTCGCGCACGACGCCTTCGACGCGCGCCTGATCGACCCCCGACAGCGACCCCGGCGCAGCACGCTCCGCCACCCACATGCCGCCCGCGCCGAGCAGCAGCGCAACCACCGTCACGCCGGCCAGCGCCAGCGGGCTCTTCGTCAGCTGCTCGATCACCGGCGTTTCTGCTTCGGGTTGTCGTCCAGGTCGTTCTGCGCGGTCATCGCGATGTCCTGTGCGCGGATCCAGTCCGAGGAATTGGGCGTGAGGCCGGCCAGCGCGCCGCGCGCGGTGTAGGCGGCGAGGCGCGAATTGCCGTTCTGGCTCGCCTGTTCGGCCGTTGCCAGCATCGCGCGGGCGGTGTCGCCGGTGCGTTCGTAGACGGTACCGAGCTGATACCAGGCGAACGGGTTCTGATCGTCGCGCTGCACCGCCTGGCGCAGAATCGTGATCGCCTCGGGATAATTCTTCTTGTCGTCGGTCGCGATCAGCGCGTGGCCGAACGTGGTGGCGATCAGCGGCGCGTTGTTCGACCGCGCCGTCGCCTCCCGCAACGGCACCAGAGCCTCGGCCGGCTTACCCGCCTCGAGCAGGATCTGGCCCTGGATCTCGAGGAAATAGGGGTCGTGCGGATCGGCCTTGATGAGCGCCGCCGCCTCGGCATCGGCCTTGTCGGGATAGCCGGATTTGTGGAACGCGTATGCGCGGGCGTAATGCGCGTAGACGCTCTGATCGCTTTCGGGGAAGACGTTGAGCGTGATCTTCGGATCGGCGACATAACCGCGCAGCTTCGCCTTCACGCGCTTGAAGCGCTCCTCCAGTGCGGGATCGAGCTTGGCGTTCCACGATGCGCCGTTCATCAGATCGTTCTTGAGATTCTCGATCCGCTGGCCGCTCAAGGGATGGCTCTGCGCAAACGGATCGATATTCTTCAGGCCGTAGGCATATTCCTCGTTCTGCAGCTTGCGGAAGAAGGAGAGCATGCCGCGCCCGCTGACGCCCGAGGTGTTGAGATATTTGGCGCCCGCGGCGTCCGCCGTCGCCTCCTGCACGCGGGTGAAGGCGAGGAACTTGCCCTGCGCGGCGGCCTGGCCCATGCCCATGATCGCCATGCCGGCATCGCCCGCACCGGCGACCGCGGCGGCCAGACCGACGACCATGCTGAGGATCGAGATGCCGAGCGCCGGGCGCGCGCCGTTATCCTGCAGCACGACGTGTCCGTCGGCGATATGGCCGAGCTCGTGCGCGATCACGCCCTGCACCTCGTTGGCATTATCCGCCGCCTGGATCAGGCCCGAATGGACGTACACCGTCTGCCCGCCGGCGACGAAGGCGTTGATCGAATCGTCGTTGATCAGCACGACCTTGACGTTCGCCGGCGAGAGACCGGCGGCGACGATTAACGGCCGCGACATGTTCGCGAACATCGCCTCGGTCTCGGCATCGCGCAGGATGGATTGCGCGACGGCCGGCTGCGCCCAGAGCAGGAGGGAGGCCGCGAGACCCGCGACCCATTTGGTATGTCCTGCGCGTTTCATGCTGCTCATATCGGGGAGTTTCGGTGCGGAGGCAATCGCATCGCGCGCCGGTTTTGGCGATAGGGGGCTGAATGCCGGGTGAAGGGGATGGCCCCGCGAATGTTGAATATGTTGAAGCGCTGGCGGGGTTTTCAAACCCGATGCACTCGAAACGTGACCGCGACGCGACACCTGGGCGACACCCGGGGTACAGTGTCGATACGCGGGCGTGGAAAATAGAAGACTGGAGTGATGTCAAAGAGTGGAGATAGATTTTCACCTCCGGTCCAACATTACAAGTAAGCTTAAATCTAATCTGTCTTGACGGGGGCGGTGACGAAATCCGCGGGATTTGGTCTTTTAAGAGGTTTGCCAATCAAGAGAGACGAGACCGCATCAAGGCGATCTCCCACCCATTCGCGCATAAAGTCGCGGTCCTCTTCGGACATGATTTCAGGCCCAAGGCGATCGGCCATGTCGTCCAAAACCAGGCACGTTCCCTCCAACGTGCTGCTGACAGCAACCAAGCGCCGTGCGAGCGAATTGCTGCCCTGATCGTCCAATTCGTAAATCGGGAAACGATTTATCTCATTGATAATGCCCCTTAGTATCAAAGACGCGCCTTTAAGATTTATTGCCTGAGGCAGAAAATGTGCCGAGGTGCGATGGAAACTTTCTAGTCCTTCATATCCATTCGCCAGCAGTCTATTACCGGCGCTGCGCAATTGACGTTTGCGCTGCCAATGCGGTGCAAAAGCTGTGAAGTAGGTCAGCCCCAACGCAAGGGTCGCGCCGACAAACTGTGCCCATCCTGCAAGTTTGTCATGAGCTTCTAACCACGGGACTATTTCAGTCATTTGCTCACCGAATCCATTTATTAAGTCGCTGTCAATTTTACGCTTTGCCTGTTCGCTGTGTAGCCCAAACAGCCCGACGTAGCAGAAAGCTTCTATTCCCACACCGTAATCCCAGCGCAGGCTGGGATTTCTTGGGCGAGCTGCTGGCCTATTGCCTAAGATCCCAGCCTGCGCTGGGATGACGTCGGGGGTGTCGATAGTTGCCGCTTTCTGCTCCGCTACCTTTCAGGTAGGGGAGCAGAACGAAGAAAAGGCCCCCTCCCGGTATGGGAGAGGGCCTTTTCTTTAACCGCTCAGCGGATCACGCGCCGAAGGTGCGTTGCCACCAGCCGCGGCGGGGGCTGCCGGCTTCGCCGGGGTCGGCGTCGATCTCGCGCTCGCCCGATGGCGCCGTGGCCGGCCCGCCGGCGGCGTCGTCGACCGGAGCCGCGCCGTCCAGGCCATCGGCCGGGAGCGGGATGGCGGGGGCTTCGGCTTCCGCCGCGACATCCGCCTTCTTGGCGCGGGGCTTGCGCTTGGGCTTGGGGGCGGGCTCTTCCGAGACCGGCACGTCCATCATCGCCGGGCTTTCGACCGCTGGCTCTTCGGTCGGGGCGACATCGGCGGTGGCGGCCTTGCGACGACCGCGCTTCGGCTTGGCCGGGGCTTCGACCTCGGTCTCGGCGACCGGTGCCTCGACCACGGGGGCTTCGGCCTTGGCGGCCTTTACCGGTGCAGCCTCGGCGTCGCGCGCGCGGGGACGGCGGCGGCCCTTCTTGGGGGCTTCCGCTTCGGCCTCGGCCTCGGGCACCGGTTCGGCGACGACGAGGATGTCGTCCTGCGGCTCGGCC